>JAFAER010000025.1 GCA_023423895.1 Pseudomonadota bacterium | reverse complement strand
GCGAGTAGCCCGCGAGCGCCTGCGCGATCTGCATGACCTGCTCCTGGTAGACGATGACGCCGTACGTGGGAGCCAGGATGTGATCGACGTTGTCGTGCATCTTGGCGATGGGCTTGCGACCGTGCTTGCAGTCGACGAAGTCCTTCACCATGCCGGTGCCGAGCGGGCCCGGACGATAGAGAGCGACGGCCGCGACGATGTCCTCGAAGTTGGTGGGCTGCAGGTCCTTGAAGAGCTGCTGCATGCCGGACGACTCGAGCTGGAAGACGCCCTTCGTCTCGCCCGTCGCCATGAGCTGGTAGCTCGGCTTGTCGTCGAGCGGGATCTTCGCGATGTCGAAGCGCTCGTTCGGCCCCTTGTCCTTCTGATCGGGCCGCCCGTGGATCAGGTGCTGCGCGATGTCGACGACGGTGAGCGTCTTGAGGCCGAGGAAGTCGAACTTGACGAGGCCCGCCTGCTCGACGTCGTCCTTGTAGTACTGCGTGATGTAGCCGTCGGACTTGCCGTCCTTGAAGACCGGGACGTGATCCCAGAGCGGCCCCTCGCTGATGACGATGCCGGCGGCGTGTTTGCCCGCGTGGCGCGTGAGGCCTTCGAGCTTCATCGCCTGCGTGAGGAGCTCCTTCACGCGCGGCTCGGTGTCGTAACGCGCCTTGAGCTTCGGCTCGATCGTGAGGCTCTCCGAGATCGTGTACGTCTCGGCCGGCGTCTTGTTCGGGATGAGGCTCGCGATCTGCTGCGCCTCGAACGGCGGCATCGCGAGCGCGCGCGCGACGTCCTTGATGACGCTCTTGGCCTTGAGCTCGGCGAAGGTGGCGATCTGACCGACGCTGGTCTCGCCGTACTTCTTCTGCACGTACTGGATGACGCGTTCGCGCTTGTCCATGCAGAAGTCGACGTCGAAGTCGGGCATGCTCACGCGCTCCGGATTGAGGAAGCGCTCGAAGAGCAGGTTGAACGGGATCGGATCGAGATCCGTGATCCGCATCGAATACGCGACGAGCGACCCTGCACCCGATCCGCGGCCCGGCCCGACGGGAACGCCGTTCTCTTTCCCGTACCGGATGAAGTCCCAGACGATCAGGAAGTAGCCGGGGAACTTCATCTTGCAGATGACGTCCATCTCCATCTCGAGGCGCTTCCTGTACGCCTCGCGATCGATCTTCTTGCCCGTGGCCTCCAGCTCCAGGAAGCGCGACTCGAGCCCGTCCTTCGCGACCTGTCGGAAGTAGGTCGCCTCGTCCATCCCGTCGGGGACGCCGAAGCTCGGAAGCATCGGGTTGCCGAGCTTCAGCTTCAGCTGGCACTTCTCGTTGATCTCGAGGGTCGCCTTCAGCGCCTCGGGCGTGTCGGCGAACGTCGCCGCCATCTCCTCGGCGGTCTTGAGGTACATCTCGAACGAGCCGTGGTGGCGGTTCTTCGCCTCCTCGTACGAGCGGCCGTTCTTGATGCACGACAGATAGAGCGCCGCCTCGGCGTCGTCTTTCGTCCCGTAGTGGACGTCGTTCGTCGCGACGAGCGGAAGGTCGAAGCGTTTGGCGAGGTCCTTGAGGATCCCCTTGAGGATCGGCTGCTCGGGCAGGCCGTGATCCTGCAGCTCGACGTAGAGGGCGCCCGGCTCGAACAGGTCCTTCAGCGTCGAGAGCGTCTTTGCTCCGGCCTCCGGCCCCTGCTCGAGGATGCTCTGCGAGAGGACGCCGCCCATGCAGCCCGAGAGGGCGACGAGCCCCTTCGTCTTTCCGTCGAGCGCGGAGAGCGGCACGCAGGGGACGCCGGGCGTGCCAGCAGGATCCGGATCGACGTACCCGCGCGAGACGAGGGCGACGAGGTTCTTGTACCCGTCCTCCGTCGTTGCGATCAGCGGCAGGTGGTGCCCGTGGCCGTTCGTGACGACCTCGAGCTCGGCCCCGAGGATCGCCTTCACGCCGACGTCCTTGGCCGCCTTGTAGAAGGAGATCGCGCCGAACATGTTGCCGTGGTCGGTCAACGCCACGGCGTTCATCCCCTGCTTCTGCACGAGCTTGACGAGGTTCTTCACCTTCAGCGCGCCGTCCAGCATCGAGTACTGGGAATGGACGTGAAGGTGGACGAACTCGGTCATCGCGCAGATCCCGCCGGGTTGGTGGAGTTACCGCGGTTCGGCGCGTGATGAAAGAGGCGCCGCGGCCGGCTGGCGCTCCTCCTCGAGCTCGCGCCCGACCGCAGCGAAATACACGCCGGAACGCCTGCGCTCCCCCGCATCGGACGGACGTGGAGCCCGCCCTCGGCACGCCGCGTCGAGGTGCGTCATGAAGCGCAACGCGGGTCGTCTCGATCGAGTCGAGATCGGCCGACGATCCGGAGGGGGTGCGCGTTTTCTGCCATCATCACCAATGCTCGTGTTTGCTTGCGTGAGCTCTACCGTTCTCGTTAGCATTCGCCGCCGCTCGTGAGCGGTGGGGCGTCGCGTGGAACGCGAGGGTCCGCGCATTTTGAGGTGGAGAGGAGCATTGCCTATGAAGCTTGGTGCAGCGCTAACCCTGATTGGTCTCGGCCTGGGGGTCGCGACGTTCGCCGTCACGCAGGGATGCGGCGGCGACTCGGACAACGGCGGTGAGACGGACGAGACCGGCAAGACCGTGCCGCCCGAGGAGGGCTCGCCGACGACGTCGACCGAGGTGCGGACGTTCGCGGTGAACACGATCTCGCTCGGCGAGGCAGATCGCGCGGGCGTGAAGAGCGGCGACGCGTGGAAGTCGTACGGCTACAACCTCGACGGCCGCATCACGAACGTCACGAGCTCGACGTCACCGGACCTCCAGCGCGTCTGCAAGCGCGCCGCCGGCGTTGCCGCCAGCGTTCACCAGGACGGCGACCAGGGAACCGACAACGCGTTCGGCAAGGAGATCCTCAAGCTCCTCGAGCCCTTCACGTCGACGCCGTCGAAGTCGCTCAACGAGGCGATCGCAGCGGGTGACTTCACGATCATGCTCCAGGTCATTGGGCTCACCGATGATCCGCAGCAGACGAACACCGCTCTCTCGGGCAAGCTGCTCGTCGGCGGCGCCTTCAGCGAAGACGACTCGAAGCAGCCGTCGTTCACGACCGCCGACGACTGGCCGTACATCCAGGACCCGCAGGTGCCGATCTCGGGCGCCTACATCAACAAAGGCGTCTTCGTGAACGGCAAGGGTGGCGCACAGGTGAAGCTGAGCCTGTCGATCAGCGGCCAGTCGCTCGCCCTCACCATCAACAAGGCGATCATCTCGTTCAAGCACAACCCCGCGGGCAAGGCGCTGGACGAGGGCACCATCGCGGGTGTCATCAACACCGAGGAGTTCGTCAACGGCATCGCCAGCGTCGCGGGCCGCTTCAGCACCGAGCTCTGCGCAGGCGCGACGGTCGAGGGCATCAAAGGCTCCATCCGTTCGGCGAGCGACATGCTCTCCGACGGCACGCAGGACCCGAGCCGCAGCTGCGACGGCATCTCGGTCGGCCTCGGCTTCACGGCGAAGCAGGTCGGCAATCCGACGAAGACGGTCCAGCCGGAGATCCCGCAGGACGACCCGTGCAACCCGACGAACCCGCCGCCGGACGAAGACGCCGGCTCCGATGCTGGCAATGGTGGCGATGACGCCGGCGACGGCGGCTGATCGCGAGCGCGCCTAGAGCGAGCTGCCAAGACGCGCCGGACGCTCTGCGGAGCGGCCGGCGCGTTGCTTTTCGAGCACCGCGAACGTCTCGGAGGCGCTCTCAGCGGCGGCGGACGCTCACCCGATCGAGAGCCACGGGCGACAGCAGCAGCCACGAGCGCGACGCGACAGGACCGAGCGAGAGCTTCATGTCCAGAGCGCGAGCAGCCTGCATGCCACACGCGCCTACAGCCAAATTCGCGAAGAAAGCGCGGTCCGTGCGTGGCACCTGGATCGACCGCGCCGCTCCAGCTGCCCCAGCCTGATCCCGGCGGACATCCCGTCCCCTCGCGACGACGGAGATCGTCCGCGGCGCGCGATCGGCCATAAGATGGCGGCGTGCACCTCTTCGGACTCACGGGCGGCATTGCCTCCGGAAAGAGCGCCGTCGCCGCGCGCCTTCGCGAGCGTGGCGTCCCGATCATCGACGCCGACCAGCTCGCACGCGAGGCGGTCGCGCCTGGAACGCCTGGCCTTGCCGCGATCGTCGACCGATTCGGCAAGGACGTTCTTTTGCCGGATGGCGAGCTCGATCGGAAGAAGCTCGCCGCCACCGTCTTCGGCGATGAAGAAAAGCGCAAAGCGCTGAACGCGATCGTTCATCCGCAGGTGACGACGCTCACGTTCAAGGAGGCGTCACGCCTACGCGACGAGGGCGAGCCGCTCGCGTGTTACGAGGCCGCGTTGATCGTCGAGAACGGCGTCGCCGACGCCTTCCGACCGCTCGTCGTCGTCTCCGCGCCGGAAGACGTCCAGGTCGCTCGCGCGACCGCGCGCGACGGGTCGACCCCGGAGGAAGCGCGCGCGCGCATCCGAGCGCAGATGCCGCTCGCCGAGAAGATCGCCGCGGCCGACTTCGT
Organism: Pseudomonadota bacterium; assembly: GCA_023423895.1. Lineage (GTDB taxonomy): Bacteria > Myxococcota_A > Polyangia > Polyangiales > Polyangiaceae > Labilithrix. Next base: position 28,195 of record JAFAER010000025.1, on the reverse strand, counting down.
GATCGAGAACACCGGTACGCTCGCTGAGCTACAGCGCCGCACGGACGACGTGCTCGCCGAGCTCTGCGCGCGATTGGGTGTCGACCCGGATATCTACGAGTGACGCTCGAAACGAGCCGCGTCGACGGCAGAGCCTGCGAAGGCACGCGCGGCGGCCGCTGGCCGAGCACCATCGTGAAGCGCCCACCGATGAAGTAAGCTGGGGATGGGATGAGCAGGTACCGCACCGGCGTCTCCTCCAGCTACGGGGACGATGCGCGCGACTCGATGCCCGCGCCGAAAGAGCGCTCCGGCCTCGTGCTGCTCTACGCGCCGAACTTCGAGCAGCTCTCGCCGGCATACGTGTTCGTCTCGCCGGAGCTGACGATCGGCCGCGACGCGTCGAATCTCATCTGCGTACCGGAACAGGCCGTCAGTCGGCAGCATGCGCGCATCTACGCGCGCGTCGATCCGTCGACGAGCCGCGAGTCCTGGATCCTGCAGGACCTCGGAAGCCGGAACGGCACGATGGTGGACGGCTCCTACGTCGGCAGCGAGGTCGAGCTCGAGCCCAACCACGAGATTCGCGTCGGCGACGCGATCTTCAAGTTCGTCGAGGCCGGCGTCGAGAAGTGCGTTGCGTACCGGATCGACGGACGGGTCGCCGGCGATCGCAAGGCGAAGCTCTTCACCGACCTCGTTGGAGGCGCGCAGATCGATCACATCGCGGCCGACATCGAGCGCATCGCTCCGAAGGAGCTCTCGGCCGTCATCCTCGGCGAGACGGGGACCGGCAAGGAGGTCATCGCACGCGGCATCCACCGCCTCTCCGGCAGGAGAGGTTCGCTCCAGGCGATCAACTGCGCTGCGATCCCACACAACCTTCTGGAGAGCGAGCTGTTCGGCTACCGACGCGGCGCCTTCTCCGGCGCCGATCGCGACAAGCCCGGCCTCATCAAGCTCGCCGATCAAGGCACGCTCTTCCTGGACGAGATCGGCGACATGCCGCTCGACGCGCAGGCGAAGCTGCTCCGCGTGCTGCAGTCTCGCGAGGTCTTTCCCCTGGGCGCAACGACGCCGGAGCGGGTCGACATCCGCGTCGTCTGCGCGACCCATCGCGATCTCTATCAATACGTGAAGGAAGGAAAGTTCCGCGGCGACCTGCTCGCGCGCCTGAACGAGCACGTCGTCCGTCTGCCGCCGCTGCGCGAACGCAAAGAAGACATCTTGCTGCTCGCACGCAGCTTCGGCGCTCGCTACGGTCGGCCCGATCTCACGTTCACGTTCTCGTTCATCGTCGCGCTCCTGCACTACGACTGGCCGTTCAACGTCCGCGAGCTCGAGAGCTGCATCAAGCGCGGCGTCGCGCTGACGGACGGCGCGCAGCTCGACACCGTCCATCTGCCCGACGCGATCAGCGAGCACATGAAGGGCTACGGCGAACGTCCGCGCGCGTCGCTCCAGCCCGGCTTGCCAGGGCCCGCGCCCTCCCCCAGCTTCGACGACCACGGCGTCGATCCGGGCGGCATGCGCAGCTCGTTCATCCCGAGCTCCATCCCACCGGCAAACGGACGCCGGGGCGCGCCCACGGAAGAGGAGCTCCGCGCGTTGCTCCAACGTCATCGCGGCAACATCGCCGCCGTCGGCCGGGAGCTCGGCAAAGAACGCATGCAGGTCCACCGCTGGCTCAAGCGGTACAACATCGATCTGAGCGCCTACCGCTGATCGCGCGGCGCTGGTCGCTTGCGCGCGATCAGTTCCCCGTCTCGTCCGCCTGGCCGGCGATTCTCAGACGCCCGTCTTCGCGGCGAAGGAGGAGGACGAGCGTGTCGCCGAAGAGCTGCTCCGAGCCCACCCGCGGCGTCGCGATCGGAACGCGGATGTACAGATCGCCGGGATGCATCTCCGGTGGGCGCGGCGGCGCTCCGGGCCCGCCGAGCGTCTCGAACGTGTGCCGTTCGAGCTGCGAGATGCGCGCGACCTCGAGTCCGGCGAGCCGCTGGTATTCGAAGCTCTTCAGCTTCGTCCGCCAGGTGTCGATGAGCTGCTGACGTGTGCTGCCCTGCCGTCCAAGGCTGACGGCATCCGAGGCGAGGAGCTGGACGAGCGCCTGCTCGTCCTCGCGCTCGAACGCGCGGATGTACGCGCGCACGATGTCCTCCACGTCCTTGTCGGCGAGCGGCTCGCGCAGCGCGACGACGCCGCGCGCCTCCGCACGATCGGTCACCTCCGGCATCGCCGGCGGCGGTTCGAGCGCGACACCGTCAGGTCTTCTCGGCGTCTTCGGCATCTCCGTCGCGGTCTCCCAGCCGCCGCCTCCGCAAGCGGCGACGAGGGCGAGAACCAACGGAGAGCCGACGATGCCGACGATGCTAGAGCGCTTCGATGTGCGGCTGTTCCCCACGAAGAGCCGTGACGATGGCACGTTCTGGGATCACGTTCCAGCGCGACTGTGCGGCAGGCGAAGACGCCGCGGTCGAGAACTCTTCGTCGAAGTCCGTCGCGAGAAGCGTGAAGTGCATCTGCGCCAGCTCGGGGGTCTTACGCCGCAGCCCGAGATCGTCGCCGATGAGCGCCTCGGCCTCGGCCTTGCCCGCGAACACCCGCCAGCTCATCGGCGCACCGCGATGAAGCGCAAACAGGTGCTCTCCGTCCGCGACCATGACGTTGACCTTCGCCGCGTCGCCGCCGACCTCGGCCGCCATTCCGTCGACGACGGCGACCGAGGAGCGCAGCGCGTCGCGCACATGCGCCGGGGCCGTGACGGGATCGTTCAGGCGCCCCGCGTCGTGGAGGAACGACAAGAACACGTAGAAGAGGATCTCGGCATCCGTCTCGCCACGGATCGAGGAGCGAAGGAACTCCGGGACGCTCGCGATCAGACGTTCGCGGATCGAGTCGAACGACGGCAGCGTGCCCGTCATGGCGAACAGCCACTGCCGGTAGCGGAAGGGATGGGTGTTCTCGGTCCGGAGCGTCCCGACGGTCGCGTTGCGAACATGGCCGAGCAGGAGGTCGGCGCGGACGTCGCTCGCCGCTTTCGCCATGTCGAGCGTCGCGTGATCATCGATCGGGCGGCGACGCATGAGCACCTCCCCGCCCTGATAAAATCCGATGCCCCATCCGAGCTGCCCACCGTGCGATTGCACGGCGAGCGCGTCCTTCTCCGAGCCGAGCACTCGACCAGCGAGATCTGCGCGATTTCCGATCAACCCGAACAGACGTGCCATCCTTCGATCTCCTCAGCGCGGAGCCCTGCAGCCGACGAACAGGTGATTGGAAGTTAATCGGCTTCTGTCATCGATGGAAGAGCGCGCGTCAGCTCCCATGATCCGTCGTGACGTCCCGTCGTCCCGCTTTCTTCCGTCCTCTCGATCTTGTCGCTTCATCGACGTTCTGGGGTCAGGACCGTCGGCGCGCAAGGAGCCGCCGTGTGCGCTCCCGTGAGCGACGCTCGAACGTCGAGGCCAGCACTTTCGCCACGAAAGGCGCGAGCGCGGCAAACACGAGCGCGACAGCCCAAAGCGGAAGAGGCATCGCGCCGCGCATCGGTCACTCCTTAACTTGGCACATGGCAATCGTCGATGCACGTCCTCCAACCGTCACGACACCGTCATCGGTATCGAAAGCCAGACTTCTCACTTGGCTTGGGGTTGGACGATGAACGGGACGACGTGTTCGCGTCCCTCGAAGCCGATCCGGTAGCTCGCCGCTGCATGCTGGCTCGGGAACGGTCCGATGCGAACGCGATACCAGGTGCCGCGGTTCGGGACGCGGGCCTCCGTAACGTAGGCCTTGTGCCCACGTGCTCGAAGCTGAGCCGCAAACTGATCCGCTTCGGACTGCGTTCGGAACGAGCTCACCTGGAGCTGATAGCCGCCCTCTTTGCCCGGCGGAGCCGCAGGCTGGGCCGCCGACGCGATCTGCGCCGCATCGTTGGCGGCACGCGTCAGCGAATCGCGCGGACGCGTCACGACGGGCGACGCTTCGAGCACGTTCTGCGCAGGCAACGGGACGACCGGGAGGCGGTCTGTGGGCGGAGGTGGCGACGCTTCGGCGCTGCCCGGCATCGGCTTCGACAGCACGATGGCCGCGCTCGGATCCTCGGCGGCCGCCGGTGCAGCTTGTGCGGTCTTCGACGTCGACTTCGGGCCGCCCTTCACCGCAGCGAGCGCCGTCGTCGGAGCGTTCTCGTCACTCAGGATGCCCGGGAAGGTCACATCGCGCGACGACAAGTCCGTCGCCTTCACACCCGGCTGTCCGGCTTTCGCCTGTTGCGTGACGAGATCTCCGAGCGGGTCGGACTTCGCCACCGCCCCCGCTCCTCGCTTTCCGCCCAGCGCGAGCGCCGCGAAGACGATGCAACCGGCGCCGAGCGCGACGAGCAAGATCGTCACGCCGCGAGGCGCCCCACCGCCCGCATCCGTCTCCTGAATCTGCTCGAGGTTCCTCACGGTGCTGCCTTGCTCCCTCATCATCGTCTTCACGCTCCCGCTCGTTGGGGCTCGCGCCGCTTCGGACGATCGACCGTCCACGTCGACCGCGTCTCGTCGAGCGCACGGACAGCGTCCTGCCCGAGCGCACCCTCTTTCGCTTTCGCGAGAGGATCGAGGACGCCTGAAGTCGACGTCCGGACGCGGTCTACGAGGCTCATGCGGCTCTTCTCTCGGCTATCCCGCGCGAGCGAGGGGGGCCAACTTTACGGCCGGTTCCGACGGGGCCGTCCGGGCGGCCGCTCGGCCCGGTCCGCCGCGGTCGCGGGCGTGCTAACCAGGGCCCCGATGCGACTCGGCTGGATGAGCTCCTTGACGGCGCTGCTCACGGGGGTGCTGTTCTCGTGCGGCGGCACACCGGAGGGGACGGTCGCGATCGTCACCGGTGACGAGGTGGACGTCTTCTCGCGCGCGCCGGCGGCGGTCACGCTCGTGACCGAGAAGGTCGGAACGGACGGGAAGAGGACCGAGATCTCGCGCGCGCAGCTCCCGGTCGATTCGGTGCGTCTCGGCGAGCAGCCCCGCACGGAGATCGGCGCGCTCGCCGTCTCCGGGCTCGACGCGACCGGCAAGGCGCTCGTCCGGGGCGAAACGCTCTTCGTGCAGTGGGGCGCGCTCGAGAACACCGCGCTCGAGGTCTTCGTGCAGCGCACCGGCGAGCTCGCGCGGATGCCTCGCGGTCCCGCCGCATTCGACGCGCTCGTCGCGACCACCGTCGTCGGCCGCTACATCCTTGCCGCGAACGGAACGGCGACGATGACGTACGACCTCTTGGCGCTGCGCCCTCTCTCGACCGGAACCGTGCTTCCGCGTCCTGCACGTTCGATCGCGACCGTCGGTACCGCGGCCCTCGTCATCGACGAGGCCGGCGCCACCACCTACGATCTGTCGGACGGCTCCACGTACACGACGGAGCCGCCGACCGGAGGGACGTTCGCCGAGGTCGCCGGTGGCGCTCAGATCATGGCGCCGGACGGCACGCAGTACATCGTCGGCGCAACGCGCATGACCGGTGGTCCGACCGCGCGCGTGCTCGTCCTCGACACGGAGGGCAAGGCTTCCTTCGCGGCGCTGACCGTGCCGCGCGAAGGGGCGTGCGCGACGTACGTCGAAGGACGTGGCCTCGTCGTCGTCGGCGGTGACGGAGCCGCTGCAGGCGCAGAGCTGCTCGCTCGAGGCGCCACGCTCGCGACGCCGCTCCCCTTCCCCCCGGACGCGATCAAGGGATGCGGCGCCGCAACGCTCGACAACGCGCACGTCGCGGTCGTCGGCAGTGGAGGGCCCGTGCGGGTCCTCGATCTCGCGTGTACGACGGCGTGCACACCGGCAGCGTGGCCGGACGCGGTCCCCGTCGTCCGCGCCGAGATGCAGCCGCTCGCGGCCGACGCTGCCTTCGTGCTCGGGGACGACGCGGAGGGGGCGACGCACGCCTACCGTGCGTCGGCTGCGGGCCTTCGCGAGGTGCCGCTCCGAAATCCGCGTCGAGGCGCTCGGCTCGTCCGGAACCCGGTCGGCGCGCTCACCGTCGTCGGCGGCGGAGTCGGGATCGAGCAGTACCTCGAGTGATCTCGAGTGATCTCGCGGCTCCGGTCGCACGTCACTCGAAGGTGACGGCGAGCTCGTACGGCCTCTCGGCCTTGCTCCCATTCGGAGCGAACGTGAGACGAAAGACGTACGTTGCGCCAGGCTCGACCGCAATGGCCGGGGCGTCGCCGGTGAACGTCGCGTCGTAGTCGACCGAGCTGCCGGCCTTTCGGCCGACCCGATACAGCACCGTCCCGCCGGCCTCCTCGTGCTCGACGATCATCGTCCGCGCGCCCGCGGGCGCGACGACGCTGAGGAAGTCCTTGTCGCGCGAGGTCGCTAGCGTGCCGCTGATGCATGCGGTGAAGGCGGTCGCGCGCGCGATCGAGTCGTTCGGCTCCGCCTCTTCGGTGCACGGAGGAGGAGGAGGAGGAGGCGCAGGGGCCGGCGGCTCGTCGGAGGCCGACGGCGCTGACGTGGCCGACCCGCTCGGCGCGCGGCTCGGGATCGAAGACGTCATGTCTTCCTCTTCCGGCTCCGCGCTCGACGTGTCCGAGACGGCGCTCGGGATGTCCTGCGCCGCCGATCCCGAGCACGCGGCCACGAACGTCACGCCGAGAAGGAACACGAGCACCCGAGCCGCGAGCATGCCATCGCGTCGTGCATGCTGGATGCCAGACGGCTGACCTCGCGCCTGTTGATGCTCGAGCTGGAATGCCGCGCCGACGAAACACGCGGCTTCGTGCGCGTTCTCCGCCGATGCCGGATCACGCGCCGACGATCGCCGGCGCGACGCGCACGACACCGTGGGGCGTGACGACCGCATCTTCGACACGGTCCGAGACACGTGTGCCGGGCCAGACGACGCATCGGATCGCGTCGGCCTCCACGTGAGCCCCCGCGCCGATCACGGACCCGTCGACGCGCCCAGCAACGACCGCTCCCGGAGCGATCCACGCACCCTCCCCGCGTGCGGCGAGCCATGCGCGGTTGGCCTCGACGTATTGCGCGATGCTGCCGACGTCGACGAACGATCCGCCGACGACGTGAGCCGCAAGACGAGCACCACTCCGAAGCGCCGGGATGTAGACGTCGCCGACGAGACACCCACGCCGAGGCAGGTTGGATCTCAGCTCGGCGCCGAGGACGTGGACGCCGATGAAGTCCGCGCTCGACGTCTCGATGCCGAAGCTCTCGCGACGGAGTCGGACGATGCGCCCGTCGGCGGAGAGGCCGACGTTCCCCTCTCCACTTGCGCGCGGAACGACGGCGAGCGTCGCAGCGTTTCTTTCGATCCCGCGCGCGCTCGGGTGCGCGTCGAAGAGCGCACGCACGTCGAGGTCGGCAAGGATGTCCCCGTTCCACACGAGGACATCGCCCAGGCCGAGGAGCGCTTCTGCATGGGTGACGCCGCCGGCCGTCCCGAGGAGATCGGGCTCCTCGGAGACGAGCACCCCTTCACGCTCCGCCCACGCGCGGAGCTCCGCGGGCCGGTGGTGAACGTTGACGACGAGGCGCTCGACACCGGCCCTGCGGAGCTGCGCAGCGATGTGGCCTACGGCGGGTGCGTCGCCGATCGGAACCATCGGCTTGGCGGCCCACTCGGTCAGAGGACGCAGCCGCGTCCCGAGTCCGGCACACAGGATCATCGCCGCGCGCATGCGGCTCTTCTATCAGACTGGCGGAGAAAGAAGATCCACGCGCGCGCGAACGGCTGGCTCGCTTCCAAACGTCGCCGTGAGCGCGGCGAGATCGCTACCGCTCCCGCGCGCAGCGTCCTCGACGGCGCGGCGCGTGCGCCGCCCGCTCGCGAGCAGCCAGGCGACGCCGAGCGCGAGCTCACGAACGCGCGGCGGCGCGGTCGTGGTCGCGAGGTGGTCGAGGAGCGCGTCGACGGCCTTCTTGACCTGAGCGCCGTGGACCGGATGCGACGTCGAGAGGCCGAGACGCAGGAGCGCGAGCAGCGCGAGCGCCGTGGCCTCGACCGGGTCGCGCCCTGCCTCTTCCCACAACCCGGACGCCGCCTGACGCGAGAGCAGGGCGAGGACGGAATCGGATTCCTTCCGCGTCCCGCCGACATCCATCGGCATCATCCCGCCATCCATGCTGTTGTCCAGGAGGAGCGGTGCGGAAAGCGCGCTCGCCTCTTCCGCGAACGACTCCGCGCTCGCGTCGTCGCCGGAAGCGCCTTCCGTCGCGCGCGCGTTGGTGCGCATCGGCGCGTGAGCAGGCGGCCCTCCCGTGGCGAACGCGCGCGAGGCGCTTTTGGGCGCTGCCGCTCCCCGAGAACTCCCGATCGCCGCACGAGCCGGCATCGGCGCGGCGGGCGCGGGCATCGGAGGTGGCATGGCCGGCAACGACATCGCGTACATCCTTCGAGCGCCCTTGGGCGGCGCCGCCTGGAAGAGATCCCACCCAGCGGGTGCGTTCACGGCGACGACACGCGTCTCCGGCAAACCGGTCGAGCGCCGATCGCCGGTGCGCTTCTCGACGACGACGAACGACGTGTACTTCGACGAGAGGCCGTGCTCCGTCGCGAGCTTGACGATGCGATCCTTCATCGAGTCCGCTCGTCTGCCGGTGACGACGGCTCGCTCGAGATCGCGGATCCGTGCACGCGCCCAGAGCTTCGCGACGATCGGACGATCGCTCTCGTCGGCGAGCTCGACCGGCACCTCGAGGTAGAAGGCCTCGCCGTCTAGCTTACCTCGGAGCTCGATCGCTCCCCTGCCCGGCTCGTCGTACGTGGCGAACAGGTTGAAGGGCTCGGAGTCCACCAGCGCGACCTGATCGGCAGGGGCGATCTCACCGATGGAGATGCCACGCGTCTTGATCGACAGGTCCGTCACGCGGGGCGCCGTCGCGCGCGCGAACTGCGCGACGACCTTCTCGTCGATGCGCTCTCCCGGGTGAATCATCTCCACCGCGCCGCCGGTCGTTTCCGCGAGCCCCTGCAGGAGCGCATCCGACACGTTGGTACCGATGCCGAACGAATACACCCGAGCCGACTTCCGCGCCGACGCGAACGCAGCGAGGATCTCGTCCTCGTTGCCGACCTCCCCATCGGTGAGCACGACGATCACTCCGTCCGGCGCGAGCTTCGCCGCTTCGAGCATCGGCGCGAGAAGCTCCGTGCCTCCGCGTGCGTCGACGCTCGTGAGCCATGCGTCGGCGCGCTGTAGCGTCGCCTGCGTGAACGGCACCATCGCGGACGCAAATGGCTCAATCGCATCGTCGAATGCGAGAATGTTGAAGCGGTCGCCTTCGCGAAGCTGACGGAGGCAGAGCCTCAGCGCCGTCCGCGCCTCGGGCATGGAGCTGCCGGCCATCGATCCGGAGCGATCGAGGAGGAAGACCACGTCGCTCGCGGCCTGCCGCCGCGACTGGCCCGCGCCGAGATCGGGCACCAGCGTCAGGCCGAGGACCCCCGTTCCGCCGCCGCTGCGGTGCGTGATGACGCTCGCGATCGGCGCAGCGCTCGCGCCGGCGTCCTTCGCGTGGGCCGTGACGACGACGTCGCGATCGAGCGGGACCTCCTTCTGCGAGAACGTCACACGCGTCTTTTCGCCTTCGTACGTGACGACGACCGCATGCGAGGGGCTCTCGACCTCCACCGCCGTCCCGAGATCGAACGTGAGGTCGAGCGCGAGCCCGTAAGAGACGTCGCCGATCGGCGGAGAGATCCGGTCGGCATCCGGGACCCGGCTCGTCGGATCCGCGGTGCCATGCGCCGTGCGGTCGCCCATCGGGCCCCCGGGGATGTACCGCGGCGCAACGAGCGTCGGGATCGACCAGCGCACCGCGCCTTCGTCCGCGAGCACCGGCTCGACGTATTCGATCTCGATCACGGTCTCCTCGCCCGGCAGCAGGTTGCCGACGTTCGCCGTGAAGACGTTCGGTCGCTCCTGCTCGAGGAGCGCACCACCGTGCCCGGCGGTGACCGCGTCGTCGTAGCGTCGGAACGCTTCTTCGCGTTCGTGCACTTCTCCCTCGAGCCGGCGACCGTCGACGGTCATCGAGAAGCCCGTGAGCGCCGCGTTGGTCGGAAGCGGGAACGTGTAGACGGCCTCGATGGGCTTCTTCTCGTCGTTCTTGTAACGCTGACGCACGACGGCGCGCGCATGGCCCGCGACGACCTCGGCGCGAACATCGACGCCGAGCAGCGGCACGGCCTGACCACCACCACCGAACAACCCGGAACGAATCATCGTCATGCTCCTTCTTCGCGCTGCAGGCCTGCGAGGATCTTCTCTGCCGCCGCCCTCGACTCGGGCGGCGCGTCGTCTGCGATGCTGAGCTCCACGCCCGGAGCGATCTCGAATCGCCGAAAGGTCCGTGGCGGTAGCCTCGTCGCGCCACCGGACGCGGGCTGCATCGAACAGCCGGGCGTCAGCGGTGCCGGCGGTAAAAGCTCTTCGGACGTGACGTTCGGGACGCTGGCGACGCTCGCAAGCCCCGGCATCTCGGCCCCGCTCGCGAGGCGTTCGATCTCGGCAATGGTCCGCCGGCCGAGCTCGACCGCTATCGCGTCGAGCGGAAAGAACGCCTCCTGCAACCGCCGGATCGCGCGCAGGCGCACGAGGTGCTCGTGCCCATATGCGGTGTCCTTCCCGCGGAAAGCCGGGGCGGGCACGAGACCACGCTGCACGTAGTACCGAACCGTCCGCGCGGAGATGCCCGCCGCGCGCGCCAGCTCCTCGAGCTTGTACGTGACGTCGCTCACGCCTTCACCATGACTCTCGCCATCTTCACTGTCAACTAGACAGTTAACGCGACAGTTGGTTGAGCTCGTCGGCAGCTGCGGCTCGGCTTTTTTGCCCGGCAGCGGCCGGAGATAGTAGATGGCGAACATGCGTGGCTCCCGGACCCCCTCGCCGCGCGTCGTGCCGAGCGGCCAGCGCGTGGCCGTCGTCGCCGTCGTCGCGATCGCCCTCGGCATCCTCGCGAGCGCGGCAGCCTGCGGGACGGAGCCCGTCGGTGTCGAAGCCTGCCGGAAGATCGAACGCGTCCGCTGCGAGAGCGCGCAGGCGTGCGGGATCGACCTCGGGCGCCCGCTGCACTCGGGTGACAGCCCCGAGAGCAACGTGGCCGCGTGCATCCGCTACTACGACGACCAGTGCCTGCACGGGCTCGTGACGACCAAAGAGCCGAGCCCGCAGTCGGTCGACGCCTGCGTCGATGCGATCATCACGGGAGACTGCTCGGTCGTGCGCGCGCCCGAGACGAACGAGGCGTGCAGCTTCCTCGTCCCGCCTGCGCCTCCCGCGCCTGCCCCGGTGACGGACGCGGCGGATGAGTCGACCACCGACGCCGCCGACGAAGGCGGCTGAGCCCCGGACGGAAGGTTACGGGCAGGTCGCGTCGATCAGCTCGAAGGAGACCGTGTCGATCGCGAAGCCCATCGCGTCGGAGCCACCCGTCGACGCCGTGAATCCCATCGCCACGATGTCCGAGGTGCCCGAGGTGGAGCTGTCGACGGGAACGTCGTCGAACAACCTGTGAAGCGGGCCGGTCGGCGAGAAGCGGAACCTCGCCGACGCCTTTCCGCCCATCACGGTGATCTCGATCGTCCGCCACGCGTCGTACAGGTCCTCCCGGTAGTACGGGCCGTTCTTCGCGACGTGCCAGTCGTATGAGCCCGGGTTGCCGCGCGACGGATCGATCGCGAGGAAGGCGAGCGATGGAGCGTCCCGGTCGCCGGTGGACGTGTTCTTCCATCCGTCGAGCGCGAACGCGTACCCGGCGACCCCGGGCTGCATGCCGAGCGCCTGTCCGTTCAGCGCCCCCGTGCCCAGCGCCGCTCCTCCCGTCGACGTGAGCCACGTGAACGTGAAGCCGTCGCCCATGTACCAGTAGCGGAAAGGCGTCGAGACGAAGTAGGCGAACGTCGCCTTGAACGCCTTCGCCTTCACCGTGGGCAACCAGAACATCCCCGCCGCACGACTGGAGGCGCCCTCGGCGATCAGCCGCGCGTAGGCGTTGTTGTTCTGCGCGATGCGCTGCTCGACGCCTCCGTAGTGCGTCCAGTTGCCGAGCCCCATCGCGAAGTTGTCGACGAGAACGGACGCGCCGCAAGCCCCCGCCTCGACGGGGCCGGCGTCGATCGTCGTCTCCTCGGGCGGCGCAGCATCGGCGTCGTCGCGTTCACTCCCGTCGCCGATGCGCTCGGGCTCCGGCGCGCCTGCGTCGTCGCCCTCGGTGGTGGCGGTGACCGCGTCGCCCGGCAGGGAGATCCCGACGACGTCGAGCCCACAAGCCACGACGGCCACGCCACCGACGACGAGGAGGCCAGCGCGCAAACGCATGAGTTTTGTGTAGCCGCCCGCGGGTCGCGGAACAAGCCGTGCGAGGGTGCCCGTAAGTCGCTGTGGTGGGCCCGTTCCCTGCCGATGGCCCTGCCTGTGCCCGGCGTTCCGCAGAGACGACAAGATTCCGTGCACACGCGCGCGGGCGACGGGCGACCCTATGGGCTCTCCGCATTCCGAGCTTCCGCCATGGGAGCACTCATCCGAAGCCTGGTGGCGACGTCGCGGGCTCCCAGCTTCCGCGCGCGCGCCCGGCGTCGTTCGCCCCCGCCTCAGTCGTCGATCGACACTTCGGTCGTGATCTCGAGCGCCCCCTCGACGAGCGCCTCGATCGGGCTCTCGGACGGATCGTCGTCCTGCTCCATCGCCTCCACGGGGACGCGCACCCGCGAAGCGTGCATGCGCTCGCCGAGCTCGACCCGCCAGAACGACGGGTCGTCACCGCTACGACAGCCGAGCGTCAACGACGGCGAGGCCAGGATCGTGAAGTTCGAGCCGGCCGGCTGGCGCTGCTCGCTGACGTGCCGGTGTCCATGCATGACGGCCGTGATGCCGACCTCGTCGAAGACCTCGGCGGCCGACCGAGCATCGTCGAGGCGCATGCCGATCTCGCTCGGAGCACGCTTCCCCACGCCATGCGGCAGCGGGACGACGTGGTGGTGGAGCAGCGCGATCCGATGGCGAGCCTGCTTGAACTCGGGTCGCTTGCCGATCTCGCGCAGCCACTCGAGCTGCTCCTTCCCGACCCCGCCGTTGTGACGGAAGAAGCGACGCTGCGGGCGTGCGCACGAATCGAGGCCGATGAGCACCGTGTCGCCCTGCGGCAGTAGCTTCCACCACCCTCCGGTCGGATGGAGCTCGAGGCCGAGACGTTCGGCAAACGCGTTCCAGGCGGCGCGCTTGGTCGCGTGTGTCGGCTTCGGCCGGCTGCTTCCGCGCATCGGAAACAGATAAAGATCGTGATTGCCGGGAATGGCGAAGAGCATTCCCTTGTCCTTCCAGCGAGCGAAGGCTGCCTCCACCAGCTCGAAGCCGGCGCCGTCGTCGGTCAGGTCACCCGTGATCACGACGGCGTCGGCGTCCGATTCTTCGAGGGCGGCGGCGGCGCGCAGCAGGCGCAGGTTCGAGTTCCGGGGCGTGGCATCGAGCAGGTGACGCAGGGCTCCTGCGCTCGGAACGTGTTTTGCGAGCACGGACGCGCGGCGCGCTTCGAGGCGACACGCCTTCGCGGCGGCTCGCTCCGTCGGGTCGAGCACGCCCCCCGACTCCTTCACGCTCGGGATCGGATGGAGGTAGCCCTGCGGATCGACGAGGCCGACCTTGGCGCGTCGTTTCCCGCGCTCGTGGATGACGCGCCAGCCGGCCTCCTCCCAGACGACATCGTACTTCCCGGCGTCGACGGCAGCGACGTTCGCGCTTCGCTTCACGACGCGCAGGCGGTCGTGGAACGTGTCACCGAAGTCGGAGACGTGCAGATCCGAGACGTGCGCGAGGACGAGGCCCACGGTCGTCGTCTACCTTCCGCTCTCGCGCACGGCCAGTCGTCGCGCGCGCGTGTGCGCCGAGGCGAGGTGTGCTCGCGGTCGCGAGGCGCGTGACGAGCTCCGTCGTGCAGGTGCGGTCGGCGCGCTTGCTGGAGCGCCGCGTCGTTCCCCCGTGCGGCTCACATACCCGCGAGGATCTTGAAGCCCTCGCCCTCGGGCACGAGCTCGAGTCGGTTGTCCGCGACCGTGTGCTTCCACTCCTCACCCTTGAGCCCGGGGATCCGGTAGCTCGCCGAGTACGTGTACTCGACGAAGACGCGCTTGTTCTCGTTGACGCTGACCTTGCGGTACCGGATCTCGTAGCGAATCGTCTGCGTCTTGACGAATGTGGACGTCAGATAGTCCTTGAGGCCGTCGAAATCGACGTCGTCCTCGGGGTTCGTGTTGCCCCCGTCCTCGAAGTAGCGCGGGCTCGCCATGTTGACGAGCTTGGGAACGTCCTTGTCCTCGACCGCGTGGCGGTAGTCCTCGCAGAACGCGATGACCTTGCGGTTCGCGCTCGTGTCCTCGACGTCCGTGTTCGGAATGTACGACTTCGAGCAGCCGGCGGCGGCGGCGAGCGAGGCTGCACAAAAGAGGAGACTCAGCTTGGGCTTCATCACGGAAAGCATCGATGACTCCTCATATAACAGGCCGACCTCAGCCACATTCCCGGAGATTAGAGCCAGAGAATCCTGACCCTAGCAAATCCTCCGCAGGGGATGTCGACTCGGAGATCGTCCGGGCGTCCGGATACCAGCGGCAGGAGCGCCGAATGCGCCTCGAGCGGCGGCGTCGGGACGAGCGGCGGCGTCGGGACGCGCGGCGACGCGTCGAGCCGGACCGTGGACGAGACGAGGCGCGCGCTCGGGCTACGCGGATCGCGAGCGCTCGAGACGAGGAGCGCCACGGCCCCGCTCACGCCGGCCGCTGGCGAGAGCGTCCGGCTCGCTTCGCCGACCTCGTCCGCCGCGACCACGACGATCCGATCGGCCACGCCTGCCCTCACGAGGTCCGCTGCAACGCCGATCGCCTCGAGGCCTCCGTGAGGGCCGCCGCCTACGGCGAAGGCGGGACCAGTGAGCCCGAAGGCGACGGCACACTCTCCGGCCGCGGCATTCGGGGTCGTGTACGGGAACCGCCGCGGCTCCGCGCGTGATGCCCCGGCTGCGCGAATGCGGCTCCAGAACCGCGCGTTGGTCTCCACCGTCGCAAGCCCCAGGCCGACGACGATGCCGGCTCCGCGGAGGGAGCCTGCCCCGCCGTGCGCCCGCTCGAGGGACGCCGTGGCCGCGATCGCGAGCCGAACGAGCTCGTCTGCGCGCGTGAGGCGGTCGGCCGGGTATCCCGTCCTCTCTCCGAGGGCGACGGGGTCCGCGTCCGACGACGACACGGCGACGGCCTGCGAGAGGAACACGTCTCGGACGCGCCGTTCGTCGGGCGCGGCGTTCACCGGCGGATCTGCGGTCATGACGAGCGCCGCGTTGGCACCACCGAAGGCCGACGAGAGCTTGAGCACGCTCCGCGCATCGCATCGCTCGGCGCGATCGAGCACGCGAAGCCCGGCTTCGGCCGCCCCCTGTCCGAACGACGCCGGCGCGACGCGCTTCTCGAGGGCGCTGACGGCCGAGAGGACCTCGAGCGCTCCGGCTGCTCCGAGCGTGTGGCCGACGGCGCCCTTCAGCGAATACACGGGCACGTCGCGCGCGCGGTCACCGAGCGCACGAAGGATTGCGCCGGCTTCGGATCGGTCGTTCTGCGCGGTAGCCGTCCCGTGCGCGCTGACGAGGTCGATCGCCGGAGCGCCGGCCTCGGCGATCGCGTGGCTCGCGGCTCGAGCGAGACCAGCGCCGGCGGCATCGGGTGCCGTGAGGTGGGTTGCGTCGCACGATGCGCCGAAGCCAGAGATCCAACCGAAAACACGCGCGGCGCGACGAGCTTCGGGTTCGCGAACGAGCGCCAGGACGGCGGCGGCCTCCCCGAGCGCGAGCCCATCGCGGCCTTCGCGGAACGGGCGTGGCCCGCCAGGACCGCACGTGGCACGCAAGCTCTCGAACCCGGCAGCGACGAACACGCTCACCGCATCGAAGCCGCCGCAGAGCGCGACATCGCAGCGGTCCTCGACGAGCCACGCACGTGCGAGCCCGATCGCGAGCGTGCTCGAGGCGCACGCGCCGAGGACGAGCGACGCCGGCTCGAACGTCACCGGACGCACCGCACGAGCGAGCGGGCCGAAGTACGTTGCGTCGAGAGCGTCCTCCGGCGACGGCTGTCCGCCTTCGTCGAGCACGCGCTCGAACGAGCGCATTCCGCCGCTCGACGTGCCGATGGCCGCCCCGACGCGGAGCGTACGCCACCCCGGCAGGGTCTCGTCGAGCTCCCGCGCGCAGCTCGCGAGCGCGTGATCGAGCAAGGCGCGAGCCCGATCGACGCCGGACGGCACCGGCAGACGGACACGGGCAGCAAACGGCTTCGAGAGCCCCCCGTTCACGAGCTCCTCGTCGCGCGCGACACGTGAGACGGCGGGCTCGCCGGGACGCAGAGCGCCAAACGCGGCGTCGCCCTCACCGAGCGGAGAGGAGACGCCTCGACCGACGACGGCAACGGCCAGGGCGGTCATAACGTCGTCCCCTGTTCGTCCGGATCGAAAAACGCCGCGGGGTCGGGCTCGTCGGGCAAGACCTCTTCGACGACGACGTGCACGCGGACGCCCCACTCGCCGTCGATGTAGCGGCCGCGCGCTCCAGCACGCGGCGCGAGGCCTTGGCTCGACCACTCGAGCCCTTCGAGGCGACCGCTCTCCCGGCGGATCGCGAAGAAACGCTCGCCGTCCGTCCGCATCGTGACCGTGGCCGGACCGTCGCGGAGCAAGAAGGCGGCTTCCTGTCTGCTCGAGCGCGCGAGCACGAGCTGACCATCGAGCGGCGACAGGAACCACCAGCGCAGGAAGCCGATCGGAAGGCCATGCGCCTCCGAGGGATCCGTGCCGCCACGCTTCTCCAGCTTCAGCGACGGGATGGCAACGCGGAACCGATCGGGCGTCACCCAGAGATCGATCGCCGTCGTTCCTCCGGGGCCGAGGAGCACGAGTCGCGCCGCGCGATCGGGGCTGACCGCGACGGCGCCGCGAGCGCGATAGAGCTTGCCGGTCCGAGGGTCGACGAGGCCGATCTGGATGCGCTCGACGTACGGGCGCCGCGGCAGCTCGCTCCGCATGCGCGCGAGGCGCTCGCGCGACAGCGTCCATTCGACCTGGCTCACGTCCGGCACCGAGACATGCCGGCGCGGATCGCCGTTGATGATCGTGTACGCGCTGCGTGGCGGAGGAGCCGGGCGGCATCCAGAGCCCGCGACCAGCAACGCGAGGACGGCAGCGGGCCGGAGCACGCGCTCGATCACGTCGTCCTGTCCCGACGGGTGGGCCACACCGTTCCAGCGTAGCCCCACCCTCGTGCGCTTCCCACGAAGAGCGCCGCGCGCGCATCGCCGCGCGCGACCTTCGCCGCGGCGACGGCGATCGCCACGCTGCCAGCAGCTTCGTGGGCACCACAAAGCTCCTGCGCGACGATCCTCTGGCACGCGTTCCAGCTCGACGGAAGAGCGAGCTCTCCCGAACGGGCGGACCCGAGCACCACGACGGCGCCTTCCGGCGCGGCCGGAAGCGATGCCAGCGCCGTGGCGCTGTCCGCCTCTGCGAACGAGATCACATCTCCGATGCGCGCGAGCGCAGGCCCTTCGGCGTCCTCGCTCGCGAGCGCGAGCGCAGCGCCACCTTCGCGCCGCGTGCTCCCTGCGCTGACGCCTCCGAACACCAGTGAGAGGACACCTTCGACGATCGCGCTTCGCTCCTCGACGGCACCGGCGCACATCCGGTCGACGTCGCCCGCGGCGATCAGCTCGACGGCTTGTGCGAACGCGCATTCTCCCGACGCCGCGAGGTCAGCGGCGACGAGGGCCGGTCCCTTCAGGCCGAGGTAAATCGACACGTAGCCCGCGGGCGAGCTCGGCACGAGGCTCGGGAAGTCCGCCGGGCGAACCAGCCGCGCGCCCTTCTCGTGGAGACGGCGCATGAACTCGGCGGTCGCGTCGACCGCTCCGAACGCGATCCCGAGCACGACGCCCGTGCGGTCGGCGCCCGGTGTCGAGGCTGCCCCGGCGAGCGCCTCGCCGCACGCGATCGCGCCGAGGCGCGAGGTCCGATCGAGGCGACGGGCCTTCTCCGCATCGAGGGCGTCGTCCGGGATCGTGACGCTGGTGCCGCTTCCGGACGCTTCCACACGCTCGGGCAAGCTCGCGACGTCGGTCCCGGTGAAGATGCCGGCAGGCGTCACTGCCGCAATGCCGGTCACGACGACGGACCGACGCTTCCGCGTGTCCGGCGCCGCGTGGTCGCGCGCGCCGAGGACGAGCGCGGTGTCCATCCCGCCGAATCCGAACGAGCTCGAGATCGCGGCGCGGATCGGGCGCTCCGAGGCGGTCGTCACGTGGAGCAACGCAGCGCACTCCGGATCGGGCTCCTCCAGCCCTCCCGTCGGAGGGACCACACCGCGGTCGATCGCGAGCGCCGTGATCACCGCTTCGATCGCGCCGGCGGCTGCGAGCGTGTGTCCGATCATGCCCTTCTGGCTCGACACCGGTACGCGCTTCAGGTCATCGCCGAAAAGGCGTGCGAGCGCACGGGTCTCCATCGGATCGTTCAGCGGGGTACCGGTGCCGTGAGCGTTGACGTAGTCGACGTCGCGCGGTCCCAATCCAGCGCGGCCGAGAGCGGCGAGCATGGCCGCCACGGGCGCCTCACCGCTGGCCTCGGGGTTCGTGATGTGGTGCGCCTCCGAGCGCGAGGCCCAGCCGAGAAGCGTGCAGATCGCCCGCGCCCGCGACGTTTCGTTCGCGCGCTCGAGCACGAGCATGCCAGCGCCTTCGCCGAGCGTGAGCCCGCGACGACGCGCATCGAATGGACGAGCGCCCGCCGGATCGAGGGCACCGAGCGCGCTGAAGCCACTGACGATGACCCTGCAGAGCGAGTCGGCGGCACCGCAGAGGACCGCGTCGACGAGGTCGAGCTCGAGCCAAGTGGCCGCCACGGCGAGCGCGTTCGCGCCGCTCGAACATGCGCTCGAGATCGAGCGCGCTCGCGCGAACGGCCCGAGCTCGTTCACGAGATGGTCGGTCGGCGCGCTCAGCGGATGGCTGAGCATCCGCGACAGCGCGTCGTCGCGCGTGTCGCGGCTGGCGCGCTCGCTCCCCTCCGTCGAGAGCAGCGTCGCAAGGAGCGATTCGGTCTCGAACATCCCGGCCGTGGTACCGCCGAGCACGAGCCCGACTCGCCGCGTCCTCGGATCGACGCCGGCCTCGGCGAGCGCTTCGCGCGCGGCACGAAGCGCGAGCTCGCCGGTGCGCGAACGTGACGGCACGTTCGGCGGCGGGACATCGGTCACCTCGGCGACGATCCTCGAACGCACCTCGCCGGGATCGAACAGCGTCAGCTCACGGAGACCTCGCTCGCCGCGGAGGATCGCCTCGAACGTCTCGCGAGCGGTAGTTCCCAGCGCCGTGACGGCACCGACGCCGGTGACGACGACGGTCACGTGCGCTTGGACTGCTCGATGAACTCCGCGAGCGTGCTCACCGAACGGAAGATGGGTCGCGCTTCGTCCCCTTCCGGAACACGGACGCCGAAACGCTCCTCGACGAGCATCGCGATCTGGAGGGCGTCGAGCGAGTCCAGGCCGAGGCCACCTTCTCCGAAGAGGGGGGCGTCGTCGGCGATCGCTTGGGGGTCCTTTCCGGAGAGGTTCAGCTCGGAGACCAGCAGCGCTTTGATTTCGCTTGTGAGGGCGGATGTTGGCATGCGCGGGACGGCGTTCGAGTACCACGTGCGAGCGCTGCCGCCAACTCGCGGAAACGCGGCCGCACCGCGACATCGTGGCCCTGGGACCGGTCGAGCACGTGGGGCAACGGGCTCGATCCGCATGAGTCTCCGGGCTCGCCTGTAGTAAGGTGCGGCAGATTCGCCCGGCCAGCCCGGCCTGCTCTTTCACGGAGAAGAACGATGGGTGCGCTCGTCAATTACATGACCGAGAAAGGTGTCGCAGTCCTCACGCTGAACGACCCACCGGTCAACGCGTACAGCTACGAGATGCTCAAGGAGCTCGACGCGTGCATTCTCGAGGCGCGCTTCGACAACGACGTCCACGTCATCGTCATCACCGGACACGGCGAGAAGTTCTTCAGCGCCGGCGCGAACATCAACATGCTTCGCGAGGCGGATACGACGTTCAAATACTACTTCTGCCTGCACGCGAACGAGACCGTCACCCGTCTCGAGCAAACGCCGAAGCTCTGCATCGCCGCCATCAACGGCCACTGCGTCGGCGGCGGTCTCGAGATCGCGCTCGCATGCGACATGCGGATCGCGCGCGCTGGCGACTTCCAGCTCGGCCTACCCGAGGTCGCGCTCGGCGTTCTTCCCGGCACCGGCGGTACGCAGCGGCTCTCGCGTCTCGTCGGCAAGAGCCGCTCGATCGAGATGATGATCGAAGGCGCAAAGATGAGCGCGCAGCGCGCGGTCGACCTCGGCGTCGTCAACAAGGTGTGGCAGGCCGAGTCGAGCGACGAATTCGTCCGCATGGTGATCGACTACGCGCATGGCTTCTGCCCGCCGAGCGGCGCGGCGATGGCCGTCGGCCGCATCAAGCGCGCTGTCCAGAGCGGTCTCGAGATGAGCCTCGAACAAGGGCTCGCGTTCGAGCGCGAGCTACAGGCCGAGCTGTTCGCCTCGAACGACGCAAAGGAAGGCCTCGCAGCGTACGGCGAGAAGCGCAAGCCGCACTTCCGCGGCCGCTGACGACGCCCGACGAGCGCGCGCGGTCCGGCCCCTCAGTCTTCGAGGACCTCGGCGAGCGACCGCGCGATCGCGGCCTTCTTGATCCACAGGTCGAGACGCGGGGCGTCCGCCGTGGCGATCTTGGCTCGATCTTCGTCGCCCGCGCTCAGCCCGCGCGCCTCGAGGATCGCGTTCAGCGCGGAGCGCCGTCCGTTGAGCTCGCCGGCGTTGTCCGCGGGCGTCTGAGTCGTTTGCTTCTTCGGCTCGACGAGCACCCCCGCGCCGACGAGGTATTCGATGAGGTCCGGGGTGAGCTGGATGCCCTCTTCCTGCTCGAGGCGCGCGAGGTTCTCCTCGACCGTTTGATCGGCCCGGAACATCCCGCAGACCTCGAACAGCTCCTTGTCGAGCGCGAACGAGTCGTACCGGTGATACGTGGTCACCACGACCTTGTCCCCGACGTGGTTCTCTTGCATCCGCGCGTTCCGGACGAGGCTCCTCGGGAGCAGCTTGCTCTGATTGACCTCGTACTTCGCGATGAGCCGCTCGTAGAGCTCTTTGCCCTCCTTCGACTCATCGATGTGCTTCGCGAACTCGGCCGGGCTTACCCTCTTCAGCCATTCGTGGCACTTCAGGTAGAACTCTTCTTCGCGCCCGACCCACTGGCCCCACCAGGCTTTGTAGTCGGACTCCTTCGGGGGCAGGTCCTCCATGTCCTCGAGCGTGAGCATGTTGCGCTTGAAGCGTGGCTCCACGACGCTCGGGTCGACCATTCGCATCGCGCTCTGCGCGAGGACACGCTGCACGAATGACAGATAGCGGTGGAGGGCCGTCCAGAACTCGTAGCCCCGCATGCCGCCCGAGTACTTGCAGTAGTAGGTCATGCAGACCACCTCGCGATGGCGCCAGATGGTGCAGGACCCGGCCGGGTTGTCGCCGTCGTAGTACGGACAGAGGAGGCTCTTCGTACGTCCGAAGACGTCGCCGTAACCGGTCATCAGGAGCGTCACCTTGCGCGGGCGCGACAGATGCGTCGGAGTGACGGCGATCCGCTTCGCGATCGCCGCTTTGATCCGGCGCTTCCCCTCGGCCATCTCCGGGCTGTCGTCGGCGAGGATGGCCCCGACGAGATAGTTCGGGATGACCGGCGTGAACGTGCAGCACTTCGTGTCGGCGTTGAAGTACTCCATCGCGACGGGCGACGGGTCGCCGTGATCGCACATCGAGCAGCGATCGCACGTGGCGCGAGTCTCGACGACCTTCGGCTTGTCGAAGAACTCGCTGAGCAGGTGCCCGTATACGGGCGGAAGGGTGCCTCGGATCGAGTCGACCATCGGGCAGGTCTAGCAGAAGGTTCAGGGCCCGTCGCGCCGGTCGGACGAAGCACCTCTAGCGTGGCGGCGCTCGAAGGGCGGGCTCAGCGCGAGGCCCGTCCAGCCTCGTCAGCCTCGACCAGAGGCCAGCTCCTGAACGCGTCACCTCATGCAGTCATCCAGCGCGCGCGAAGAGCTTCGCGTAATAGTCGCTGATCGCATCCCCGCCGAGCCGCGTGAAGAAGGTCGAATACGCCATCCAGATCGCGAGGCCGTTGAGGTCGCGGAACATCGGGGGCAGGTAGCGGGGCGGCTTGACGACGCCGTCGTTGACACGCCGGGCGAGCACGGGGACGTCCTCGTGCGCGACCTTGCCGACGAACAGATACGGCAAGAGATCGACCCGATTGTGCTGGATGGCGCTGCGGATGAACGCGTAGTTGAGGACGATGCCCTTGCAGTAGCAGGCGTCCTTCGTGAACGGCGCTCCACCGTCGATGACACCGCCGCGGAAGATGCGACGCGTGTTGTGGAAACACTCCTCCTCGTCGTAGCCCTCGGTCCGGAACCACTCGAAGACGTCGAGGAAGCTCGCCCCGTCCTCCGCCTTGTCGACGGCGAGAACGCGGTCGTTGAGCCGCCGCGCGCGGCGCGGATACGTGCGGAAGGTGAAGATCTCGCAGAGCGCGGCGAGGCCTTCCTGAACCGTCGTCGTCCGGGGCGGTCCTTTCGCGAGCCAGCGGGCGACCGTCTGCGCCTGCCCGTTGAGCGAGGTCGCCACGTGGACCCACCCTTCGTGCACCTCGAGGATGTCGATGTCGCGCTGCGAGAACATCGCGCCAGAGCGGACCTTCACGTAGTCGCTGCCGGCAGCGGCATCGCTCAAGATCGTGTCGTCGATCTCGATGCGAACGGACGCATCGCCGAAGTAGCTCGTGAGCCGCTGGTTCAGCTCCGTGGCCGCATCGGCTGCCGGGATGTTGCGTTCGTACTGGATGCCGAGCAGAGACTCGTCGATGTTCGTCAGGATCTCGTAGAGCAGGTGCCCGAGATCGCGCAGCGTCGCGATACCGTCGGGGAACTTGTCCTTCGGCGAGCCGTACAGCTTGCGCGAGTAGGCGTAGAAGACCGGCGTGCTCCGGGCGGCGAGCATCCGAACGACGTCGCGATACTCGAGCGCCGTCCGGGCGAGGATGGCGCCGATGGCGTCGGTCTCTCCGAGCTCGCGATCGACGTCGCGTGCGATCTCCTCGTAGACCGCCGCCTTCGTGTTCGGGTCGAAGCCGAGCGGGTTACGCTCGTAGTACTCCGCGTCCACCTTCGGCAGCTCGCGATAGCGCGACTTCTTGAATTGCTCTTCGACGTCGTTGTCCCAGCGGATCGCCTGGAGGACGCGGATCTCGCGCTGCGCGTCGACGATGCGCTGGGCAAGGCCGGCGACGATTTCCTTGTAGCTCCGCCAGGGGCCTGCCGCAGGCAGCGGAGGAATCGAGGGATGCCCAGGTTCGTCGTCGCTCGGCGGCGGTTCCGATGGTGGTGGCGGCGGCGGCGGGCGCGACGGGCGCGCAGGCGGGATGCTGCCCGACTTCGACTTCTTCACGTCGATGTCGCTGACGGCCCGGCTCGAGGACGGCGGGGCGGGAGGCAACATCCCGCTCGCACGACCATTGCCGTTGCCGTTCTGGGCTTTGGGCTCGCGCGCATCCTTCGCCTCGCGCGCATCCTTCGCCTCGCGCGCATCCTTCGGTTCCTTCGGCTCCTTGGCCTCGGCTCGGGCATCTGCCTTGGGCTTGGACGAGTCTTCCTCGTCCTTGCCCTTGCGGCGTTCGCTCTCCCCCGAGGACGCGCGATCGGCCATTCTGTCCGCATTTTTGCACTGCAAAGGGTGCAACTTCCAGCAAATTGCTCCCGGCCTGCGACTTCGGGACCGTCTTCACCCGTCGACCACCCTCATCCGGTGGAGCTCGACGTCGTCGCAGCGCTCGAGCGCGGGTATCGGCGTATCAGTGTACCGCCGTGTCGCCGAGCGCAGCCGTCGGCGCCCGCGCACCAACGCCAGCCGATCACGCGCGACGCGGCGGACCAGGCCAGGTGACATGTGCCAGTGCCAGGTGCCGCTCCGCACGAGGATCACGCGTCCGAGCGGCGACTCGGACTAGATTGGCGCCTGAGCTCATGACCGATCTCTGCATCCGATCTCTCCACGTCTACCCGCTCAAAGGAGCGCGGAGCATCGACGTCGACCGGGCAGACGTCCTCATCGGAGGACTGCGGCACGACCGTCGCTTCTTGCTGGTCGACAGCGCCGGTCGGTTCGTCACGCAGCGTGAGCATCCCGAGATGGCGCGCGTCGAGGTCGCCGTGAACGAGGATGACCTGCCCGACGGCGGGCATCTCGCGATCGCGATCGAGGGCGTCGGTCGCGCGCAGATCCCGCTCTTCCCGACGAGCACGGCGCGAAGGCGCGTCCGGATCTGGGACGACGACGTCGACGCGATCGACATCGGCGGCGAGGGCGCGGCCCTCCTCAGTGAGCATCTCCGGACGAGCTGCTCGCTCGTCTACATGCCGCCCGACACGGTGCGCCCGGTCGAGCAGCCGTATTCGCGCCCAGGCGACCGCGTTGGGTTCGCCGACGCGTACCCGGTCCTCGTCGCGGCGGAGGCGTCGCTCGATGATCTGAACCGACGTCTCGTCGCGGACGGCCACGCGCCCGTCGGGATGGATCGGTTCCGGCCGAACATCGTGGTCGCTGGTGGCAAGCCTTACGAGGAAGAACGCGCACCGGCGTTGCGTGTAGGATCGCTTCGCCTCCGCACGCCGAAGAAGTGCGCGCGCTGCCAGGTCGTCACCGTCGATCAACGAACGGGAGCAACGGGCAAGGAGCCGCTCCGGACCCTGGCGTCGTACCGATCCCAGCGCAACGCGAACAAGGTCTACTTCGCGATGAACGCGATCCCGGATGTCGCGCCGGACGCGTCGATCACCATCCGCGTGGGCGAGCCGGTCGCCTACGATGTCCAGAACGCCTGACGGTCAGGTTATGCTCTCGACGACCTTGCGGAGGACGTCGGTGTCACGCACCCCCTCGGCCTCTGCACGGTAGCTCATCACGAGGCGGTGGCGGAGCACGGGGACGACGAGCGCGCGCACGTCCTCGACGTCGGCAGCGGCCTCACCACGAAGCGCTGCGCGGGCCTTGGCCGCGAAGACGAGCGCCTGCGATCCACGCGGTCCGGCGCCGAAGCGGACGTATTCGGTGACCTCGCGAGGAGCGGACGTCGACTGCGCACCGCCGCCGTCCTTCGGGCGCGTCGCTCGGCCGAGCGCGACCGCGAGCTCGATGGCCGCATCGGTCACCGGGATCCGCGGGACGAGCGCCTGCAGCGCGCGGACGTCGTTCGCCGAGAGGACGCGCGGGATCGTGCCTGCGTCCGCGCTCGTCGTCCGGCGCGCGATCTCGCGTTCCTCGGTCTCCGACGGGTAGTCGACGTGGATCTCGAGAAGGAATCGATCGAGCTGCGCCTCGGGCAGCGGATAGGTCCCCTCTTGCTCGATCGGATTCCGCGTCGCGAACACCTGGAACGGGTCCGGGAGCTCGTGCGTCCGCGTGCCGACCGTGACGCGCCGCTCCTGCATCGCCTGGAGCAGGGCCGCCTGCGTCTTCGGCGGCGTGCGGTTGATCTCGTCCGCCAGGATCAGGTTGTGGAAGATCGGCCCGGCGAGGAAGCGGACGCGCCGGTGGACCACGCCCTGGTTGTCCTCGTCCTCCTGGAGCACGTCGGTGCCCGTGATGTCCGCGGGCAGGAGGTCAGGCGTGAACTGAACGCGACCGAAGGACAGATCGAGCGCCTCGGCGAGCGACGCGACCAGCAGCGTCTTCGCGAGCCCCGGCACGCCGACGAGGAGGGCGTGACCGCGCGCGAGGAGCGCGATCAGCATGAGGTCGACGACCTCTTCCTGCCCTACGACCTTGCGACCGATGGCCTCGTGGAGGGCCTTGCTCGCGGCTGCCGCACGCGAGAGGAGCTCGATGTCGCTGGTAGCGCCGGGCGCACCCGGCGCCTCGCTCGGCGAGCTCGTCGCGAGACTGGAGTGGCCCACCGGATCCGAGGCGTTGCTCACGCCCAAGCTGTTCGCACGACGGCGGCCGACCTGTCAAAGGCGGTGTTCTCTCCTGATGAACGAGGCCGGCCGTCGCGGACGGGCGGCCCGCCCGCGGCCGGAGTTGCTCGCCGCGGCCCATGCGTGTAGACGCCTGGCCAGGGATGCGACAGCCCAGCCCTACTTCCGGAGAGCCTCCGGCGCCGGCCCCGACACCCGGGCCTGCCGAAGGGGCTCCTGCCCCGACCGGGACCGAGATCGTCACGCGCCCGGACCCCGGCTTCGCGCGCGGCAAGTGGGAGGCACCCGCGTGGGTGTTCTGGGTCATGCTGGCCATCGTCGTCCTCGGTGCTGCGGCGTACCTGCTGCATCGCCTCGGCATCCTCCGGTTCGGCAAGCCCAACAAGACCGACGCAGGCGCTGGATCGCCCGCGTCCTCTAGAATGCGACGCCCGTGAAGAACAATCTCCGACGCATCCTCGTTGCGATGCTCCTTGGCGTCTGCGTGTACGGCGCCTTCGTCGTCTACAGAGGAGTCGGCGAGATCGGCCGCTCCCTCGAGCACTTCAAGGTGAGCGCCTTCGTCTTGGCGTGCATCCTGGCGTTCGGCAACTACGTGCTTCGCTACCTCAAGTGGGAGTTCTATCTCGCGCGCCTCGAGATCCGCGGCGTGAAGAAGATGGATAGCTTCCTCACGTTCCTCTCCGGGTTCGTCCTCACAGTGACGCCTGGAAAGGTCGGCGAGGTCTTCAAGTCGCTCATCCTCTTCGAGACGTACGGCGTCGCGATGACGAAGACGGCTCCCATCGTCGTCGCCGAGCGCGCGACCGACGTGGTCGGCATCGTCGTTCTCATCATCGCCAGCGCGTCCCTCGGCTTCTCGGGAGGTCTCCTCTGGGCGGGCATCGGCGCCGGTCTCGTGCTCGTCCTCCTGCTCGTCGTCGGGCATCGGGGTCTGTCGCTCTGGCTGATCGGGCTCGTGTCTCGCCTGCCCGGCAAGCTCGGCCAGATCGCGCCGAAGCTCGAGGCCGCCTACGAGAGCCTCGCGACGATGCTGAAGCCCTCGAACCTGTTCCTCCCGAGCGTCCTCAGCGCGGCGGCGTGGATGCTCGAGTGCCTCGCGCTCTGGGTGATCCTCGCCGGCTTCGGCGAGACGACCAGCGTGTCGCTCTCGACGTTCTTCTATTCGACGAGCACGCTCGTCGGCGCGATCGTCCCCGTTCCGGGCGGCCTCGGCGTCACCGAGAGCGCGCTGATGGGGCAGATGACCACGATGGGCCACGTCGAGGGCAGCACCGCGACGGCAGCGATGATCCTGGTCCGCTTCGCGACCCTCTGGTTCGCGGTCCTCGTCGGCTTCGTCGCGCTGTCCCTCATGAAGCGCCGCTTCCCGGGCCTCCTCGCGAAGGACGCCAAGGACGCCGCGGCAGCGAAGACCGGCGAAGCGGCCTGAGCGGGCGTTCGCGCCCCCTCAGGGCATCGCGCTCAGGGCATCGCGCGGAGCGTCGTCAGCGCGAGCTGGAAGTCGGCGGGCGGGTCGACCTCGAAGTGCATCTTCTCGCCCGTGATCGGGTGGACGAAGCCCAGCACGCGCGCATGGAGCGCCTGGCGTCCTAGCGCGACGGCCGCCTCTCGGAGGACCTCGTGCTTCGGCAGTTTTCCGTAGAGCGGATCGCCGAGGATCGGCGTGCGATCGTCCGCGAGGTGCACGCGGATCTGATGCGTGCGCCCGGTCTCGAGGCGGCATGCGACGTAGGTCGCGTGCCGACCGAAGCGCTCGAGCGGCCGGACGTACGTGACGGCGCGTTTGCCCGTCTTCACCTTCGAGGAGAACCGGATGCGGTCGGTCGGGTGGCGGCCGTGGAGCGTGTCGAAGGTCTTCGCCTGCACCTCTCCGACGCAGATCGCGACGTATTCGCGCTCGATCGAGTGCGCTGCGAACTGCGTCTTCAGGTGCTCTCGCGCACGCGGATGCCGGGCTACGACCATGAGCCCGCTCGTTCCCTTGTCGAGCCGGTGGACGATCCCGGGACGACTCCGATCGAGATCGAGCGCAAGCGCCGCGGCAGCAGGCGCCTCCGTCCCCTCCACCGCCGGCTTCTTCGATCGCTTGGCCGCCTCGGCGCTC
>JAFAER010000156.1 GCA_023423895.1 Pseudomonadota bacterium | reverse complement strand
GGATGCCGTTGCGCGCGCCGTAGATGAACGGCCTCATCTTCGGGTTCCAGCGCTTCGTCTGGTGTCCGAAGTGGACGCCCGCGTCGAGGAGCGAGCGGAGGGGCAACGGGAAATCGTTCTTGAGCTGCGGAACTTCGGTCTGAGCCATGGTGCGCTTGCCTTTCGGTTGGGCCTCCGCTCCCCTCCGTGACCAGCGACGTCTTCGAAAAGCGTCGCACCGGGCCAGCGGCTTTGCGCGTGGGGAGCGTGTGGATTGTTGCGAGAAATCCCCGGCCAGAGTGACCGGGGCCGCGCATCCTACCCACGGCCGCTGAGCCGTCAAGCAAAGCCTGGCAGGACGCTCGACCTCGCCCTTGCGCGCCCCGCGCGCCCCGGTCGGTGCGACGGACATTTACGCCGTCGTCCTGAGTGATAGTCAGGGGACCGTGAAGACCGGAAAGTACACGCTCGGGATGCGAAAGGTCTCCACGCGGGGGACGATGGCGTTTGCGCTCGGCGCGCTCGCCTTCCTCGCCGCCTGTCCGGGGCCGAAGATGCCGAGCGGGCCGCCACCCGAGTACGAAGATCCGCCGCCGCCGTCGTGGCTGAACGACGCCGCCGCAGCGCCGCCCGAAGCGCCTCCGGCTCCTCCTGGCGAACCCGGCGAATCTCCCGCAGACGGTGGCGTACCGTCCACGTGAGCGGTTCAGGGGTCGCACACAAGCTGCATGATCGAGCAGTTTAGGTGCCGCGAGAAGCGAAGACAGCCTCGATGCCGAGCTGATGAAGGGCTCCGCCGCACGGCATCCGTGACGCTGCGGCGTTCATCCTGCGCACCACGCACTCTCCGTCGATCGCTCCACGCTCGGCCCCCGGGCGGCTCGCGGAAGTGCTAACTTCGCGCGACCCATGGACCGTGCGCAGATCCGCCATGTCGCCGAGCTCGCCGAGCTCGAGCTCACCGACGACGAAGAGGAGCGGCTCGCGGCCGAGATCGGTCGAATCGTCGCGTACGTCCGCGAGCT
The DNA here is from genome assembly GCA_023423895.1 of Pseudomonadota bacterium. Taxonomy (GTDB): domain Bacteria; phylum Myxococcota_A; class Polyangia; order Polyangiales; family Polyangiaceae; genus Labilithrix. Next base: position 17,809 of record JAFAER010000156.1, on the reverse strand, counting down.
CGACGCGATCGACACCAACGACGTGCCACCGACGGCGCACGTGATGGCGGAGGCGGCGCCGGATCCGTCGCGTCCCGATGAGCCGATGGGCACCCTGCGCGAGGACGTGCCGCAGCCCGGGCTGAGCCACGAGGAAGCGCTCGCAGGTGCGCCGCGTGCGGGGCACGGCGGCTTCGAAGTCCCGACGTTCGTGGAGTGAAAGCCATGGAGACCGTTCTTTCTCTCGCCGAGAGCGTCAAGAAGGGCGAGCGACGCGCCGTCGAGGTCGCAGAAGCCGCGCTGGCCCGCATCGAGGAGCGTGATCGCTCGCTCCATGCGTTCGTCGCCGTCACGAAGGACGAGCTGCTCGCGCAGGCGCGCGCCGTCGACGAGAAGCGCGCACGCGGTGAGACGCTCGGACCGCTTGCAGGTGTGCCGATCGCGCTGAAAGACGCGCTCTGCACGCGCGGGGTCCTCACGACGTCGGGCTCGAAGATCCTCGAGGGGTGGAAGCCGCCGTACGACGCCACCGCCGTCGCGCGGCTCCGCGCTGCCGACGCGCTCATCCCCGGCAAGACCAACCAGGACGAGTTCGCGATGGGCTCGTCGACCGAGACCTCCGCGTACGGCATCACCAAGAACCCCGTCGACGACACGCGGGCGCCTGGTGGCTCCTCCGGCGGGAGCGCCGTCGCCGTCGCTGCCGGGATGTCGCCGGCGTCGCTCGGCAGCGACACGGGCGGTTCCATCCGTCAGCCCGCTGCGTTCACCGGCTGCATCGGGCTGAAGCCGACCTACGGGCGCGTCTCGCGCTTCGGCCTCATCGCCTTCGCCTCGAGCCTCGATCAGATCGGCCCCTTCGCGAACGACGTCCGCGGCGCAGCGCGCGTGCTCTCCGTCATCGCCGGTCACGATCCGAAGGACATGACGTCGCTCACGGCGCCGCTCGCCGACTACGAAGCCGCCTGCGGAAAGAGCGTGCGAGGCCTTCGGCTCGGCGTTCCCGAGGAGTACTTCGCGGAGGGCCTCGATCCCGACGTCGAACGGAGCATCCGCGCGGCGATCGACGAGCTTCGCGCGGACGGCTGCACCGTCCACCCGGTGAAGCTCCCGCACACGCGCCACGCGGTCGCGACCTACTACGTCGTTGCGACCGCAGAGGCGTCGAGCAACCTCGCGCGGTTCGACGGCGTCCGCTACGGGCTCCGTGTCGAACCCAAGACGCCGAGCGGCAAGTCACAAGGCTCCGCGCTTCGGGCGATGTACGGCGCCACGCGCGACGCGGGCTTCGGGCCGGAGGTGAAGCGGCGCATCCTCCTCGGCACGTTCGTCCTCTCCGCGGGGTACTACGACGCGTACTACCTGAAGGCGCAGAAGGTCCGCACGCTCATCCGCCGTGACTTCGATGCTGCGTTCGCGAACGTCGATGCCATCGTTTGCCCGACGGCGCCGACGCCGGCGTTCAAGCTCGGCGAGAAGACGAGCGACCCGCTCTCGATGTACCTCTCGGATGTCTACACGCTGCCGGCGAGCCTCGCCGGGCTACCCGCGATCAGCGTGCCGTGCGCGCCCACGACGTCAGGCCTGCCGGTCGGCCTCCAGATCATCGGGCGGCCACTCGACGAGACCACCGTCCTGTCGATCGCCGCCGCGTCCGAAGCAAAGCGACGTTGATGCGCGTCGAGGCGCTCTCCGAGGACAACCTCCCTCAGCTCCGTGCGCTCTTCGAGGCGTCGCACAACACCTGCTTCTGCAGGTACTGGCACTTCGGCGGGACGAAGAACGACTGGCTCGATCGTTGTGCGAACCGCCCCGAGGAGAACGCGGCGGAGCTCGAAGCGGCGGTCCGCGCCGGTGACCCCGCCGCGCGCGGGCTCGTTGCCATCGACGACGACGGCCACGCCGTCGGGTGGATGAAGCTGACGCCAAGGAGCGCGGTCCCCAAGCTGCGCGCCCTGCCCGTCTATCGCAGCCTCGACCTCGGGGACGAGTCGACGACGTACAGCATCGGCTGCTTCCTGGTCCATCCCGACGCCCGCGGACGCGGCGTCGCGCGTGCGCTGGTCGACGCGGCGGAGCATTTCGCACGGCAGTGGGGCGCTCGGACGGTCGAGGCCTATCCGAGGCGGTCGACCGAGCCGCTCCACGCCGAAGAGGCCTGGCAGGGCCCCGAGCGGGTTTTCGTGGAAGCCGGGTTCGAGGCGAAGGTCGACGCGACGCCCTACCCCGTCTACGGCAAGGTCCTGGGCTGAAGGCTCCTGCGCTGAGGGCGCTGAGGGCTCCTGGGCTGAAGGCTCCTGCGCTGAAGGCTCCTGCGCTGAGGGCGGTGCGGCTCATCCTCATGCGGCCTGCTCCCTGAAGGCCGCGGCCTCACTGTTGTTTCTGTCGCGCGCACGCTCCTGTAGACTCTGCCACGGTGGATTCGAGTCTGCCCGTGCTCGTCTCGAGGCTGCCGGACCGGCGAACGCTGACGCGTCTCGTGCGAGCCGCGCTTCGTCACGAGATTGCGCATGTCGAGCTGGCGCACGGACCGCAGAAGGCGGAACCGCACACGCTCGATCTTCACGTCGCCGGTCAGGCGCCGCTCGCACTCCTTGCAGAGCCCGCGGGCGCCCCGCAGAACGGCCCCTTTCCCTTGCGGCTGAAGCCGCTCTACCGCGCGCAGGCGGCTCAGCTCTACGCGTTGCTCGAGGCCGAAAACGTCTCGATCGACGGACCGCCGGACACGTTCCCCGTCCAGACGCCGACGCCCGAGACGCCCGCCCCGGACACGATCGGTTTCGGCCACACGCTCTCGGTCGGGCCCGACCGCATGGCCGCGCCACCCGTCCGGCAGCGGCAGCCCTCGGCGGTCGACGTGTCGCCTCTGACCCGGGCGATGTCCGGAGCTGCGCCGCCACCGGTCTCGGTGCGACCGGCGGCCCACGCCGTGACCTCGCAGATCACGGCCGAAGCGCAGGACGTCGACCCGCGACGAGCGGCCCCGAGTGCATCGTGGAGCGAGAGCTCGGCGCGTCCGGACGATCCTCGGCGGACGGCCCCGAGCGCGTCGTGGAGCGTGGGCACCGCGGCCGGGCCTCCGAAGCCGAAAGGCTCCCCGAAGGTGGAGAACCTTCCCTCCGTCATCATCGACGGTGACGCTCTGGAGCGCGACGAAGACGGGGCATTCGCCGACGACGCCTCGCTCAGCGTGAGTGTCGTCTTCGAGCCCGACGACATGCCGGCGGCAGTGCAAGCGATGACGGCCAGCGCGCTCGCCGCCGATCGCGCAGCGCCGGTGGTGGCATCACCCACCGAGACGAGCCCCACCGATCCGGCGTCGTCGATGCCGCCGCCAGCGGACGACGACGACGCCGCGAGCTCGGACGAGCCGAGCCTGAGCGTCAGCGTCGTCTTCGAGCCCGACGCGCTGCCGCCTGGGCTGCTCGCCGGAGTTCCCTCGCCGCTCGGACGCGACGCGAGCCCGTCGTCGACGCGGATCGACGCGGCACCGAGCGCACACACCGCGCTGCCTGCGAGCGACGTACCAACGACGCTGGACGACGCAGCGAGCACGAGCCGTCCCGACGAACCGCAGTCGCTCGCAGACGGGGCGCCCGAAAGCTTCTTCGACGACGCACTCGCGAACTTCCCCGCGGCGATCTTCCCGGACGAGGCGAACACCGAGACGAACGGCGCAACCACGACGGAGAGTGCGCGCCCGTCCTCCGACTCGTTCGTCGACGTGCCCGTGGACGAGGTCGAGCTCGTCGACAGCAGTCCGGACGACATGGACGAAGAGGGCTTCGTCCCGGTGCCGCTGCCGCCTCTCGAAGACCACGAGGAAGACCACGAGGAAGACCACGAGGAAGACGACGAGGAAGACGCAACGCTCGTACGGCTCCCGGCGGGTCCGTCACAACAGATGCGCGCTGCGAGCCCGGCTCCAGAACGCATCGTCCGTCCGGAAGCACGCGCACGCGAGGAGCTCACTCCGACGGAGCAGACGACGATCGCCGCGCGGCGATCCAAGTCGACGACCGGCTCCAGCCGGAAGAAGAAGACCACACGCCAGAAGGCGAAGGAGCTCGGCGACGCTCCCCGGCACGCCACGCGCCGGGCGATCGTCGATGACGATGCGGACACCGCCGCCCTTCTCAAGGCCCCCGTCGCAAAGCCGCCACCGCCGCCGGACGAACAAGAACCGCCGAGCAGCCGATCGCGCCACGAGAACGATCCGGCGATCGGCCGGCGCATCGCGGACGGCAAGTACATCATCGAGTCACTCATCGGCAGCGGGGCGGCGGGCGCGGTCTATCGCGCAACGCACCGAGAGCTCCGGCGGACGGTCGCGATCAAGATCCTCCACCCGCACTACCAGCAGGACCCGCAGTTCATGACGAGCTTCCGCGGCGAGGCGCTCGCCGCCAGCCAGCTCGATCATCCGAACGTGATGCGCGTCCTCGACTTCGACCAGGAGCCGGACGGGCTGATCTACATCGTAATGGAGTATCTGTCGGGGCGGACGCTCCAGAGCCTCCTCGACGAGGAACGCCGGCTCCCTGCCGAACGCGCCGTCGAGATCATGATCCAGGTCTGCGCCGCGCTGAGCGTCGCGCACGACCACGGCATCATTCATCGCGACATCAAGCCGGACAACATCATGCTCGTGCCGAGCCGCAACGACGAAGGCACGACGTTCGAGCTCGTGAAGGTGTGTGACTTCGGCATCGCGGCGCTGCAGAACCCGCGCGCCGAAGACGCCGAGCTCGCCGCGACCGAGCACGTGATCGCTGGAACGCCCGAGTACATGTCTCCGGAGCAGGCACGCGGTATCGAGGTCGATGCGCGCTCCGACGTGTACGCCTGCGGGATCTGTCTCTACGAGCTCGTGACGGGGCGTCCGCCGTTCCTCGGAGACCACCCGGCGGAGATCCTCGTCAAACAGCTCGAGGAGACGCCGAAGCCGCCGTCGCAGATCATCAAAGGCCTCGACCCGCTCCTCGAAGAGGTGATCCTCCGGGCGACCCAGAAAGATCCGGAGAAGCGGCACCAGTCGGCGCGCGAGATGCGCGTCGAGCTGAAGGAGCTCATCGACCCGGGCGACGGCTACCCCGACGACGACGAGGACGAGCGCTCGATCGTCGAAAACGTCCCCGTGCTCGACGATCCGGCGTCGGGCTTCCCCGGCTTCTTCATCGCGTTCTCGAGCGCGATCTTGCGCTTCGGCCGCTTCGAGCGTGGCCACGACGAAGCGGCGCAGGCGATGAAGGAGCTGCAGAAGTCGCTCCGGATTGCGCTGCGCGGAAGGAGCGAGCTCACGTTCGGTCGGCGCGACGACATCAACAACAAGACGATCAGCTTCGTCGTGATGACGGGCACCGCGGAGATCGTCGACCTCCGGCGCCTCCTCGGTTCGCAGATCTACGGCAGCTTCGGCGAGCCCTTCGTACAGGAGCTCGTCAACAAGGGCATCGCGTCGCTCACGCTTCGCGAAGGGATCGCCGATACGGAGCTGCAATACGTCATCGAGATGCTGCTCGGGCCGTTCGTCGGCGAAGACCTCCGCAAAGAGCTATTGTCGAAGCCGCTGCGTTACGTGTCCGTCCTCTTCGTGAGTGACGTCATCGGCCGGAATCGGAAGCTCTCGTGGAAGGTCGGGCTCGGCGCGTCGCGGCTCGCACGCGATCTCCGGGCTCTCTGCAACGTCCGCGGGATCAGCCTCAAGAAGATGCGCGAGACGCGCGACGAGCTCGTCGGCGGTGTCGCCCGCCTGCTCACGCGCGGCGAGGAAGTGAAGCAGTTCATCTTCAACGCCGACCTCGTCGACGAGGCCGTTGCGAATCTCCGCGGGTTCTCCTCGTTCCGCGCCGCGCCGCTCATCATCGAGCGCGTCCTCCACGAATCGTGCGCCGAGACCGCCGCGATTCTGCTGAGCGACCACGACGCGGGGGACGGTGACCCGGAGAAGATCAGCACCTTCCTCCGGCTCATCGCCCAGCGGCTCGTCAACGAACGCTCTGCGAAGTCCGACGCGGCCGTCGCGGAGCTCCATCGCCGGAAGATCCTCACCGAGGAGGAGATCCCTCGGGATCTGAAAGAGTCCATCCGCGCGCAGGCGCTGGCGGACGCCCTCGTTCGCGAGCCGATGCAGTTCCTGCTGACGCTCGACTCGATCGGCGACCCGGACACGTACGCCCACGAGCTCGCGACCCTCGAGGCGGCGATGGCGACACTCGCGCGCCGCGCGGAGGCCGTCGCGCTGCTCGCCGTGATGAGCGCGCTCGCGAGGCATGCGAAGGGCGCTGGTAAGGCCGGACCGAGAGAGAACGCGGCGCTTCGGACGATGAAGTCGATGATCGACAAGCAGCGGCTCTTGCCGATCGCAACGACGCTGCTCATCGGTCCGGCGCACCAGCGCGAGGCAGCGAGACAGCTCATCGTCATCGCTGGCTCGGTCGGCGCGTCTGCGCTGTATGCCGCGCGCGAAGCGACGATCGATCCGGCCGCGCGGCCGATGTTCGTGAAGGTCCTGCGTGATACGGGGCCGGCGGGCTGGATGTTGCTCTCGCAGGTGCTTCCGCAGATGGAGGTCCGTGACGACGCCGAGCTCGCGCTCGTCGAAGACCTACTCCGTGCCGCGCCCGACCGCGCCGACCCGGTTCTCGGGGACGCGATCGCGAAGTTTCTCGCACATCCCTTGCTCCGGCCCACGGCGCTGGCAGCCATCGTCCCACTCTGGGGTGAACGCGCGCGGAAGCCGCTCGTCGACGCGCTCGAATACGCCGAGGAGCCGACCCGCATCGTCGCGCTCGATCAGCTTCGCCGGCTCCGCGCGATCGACGAATACGTCGTCTCCGTCATCGAACGCCTGCTGACGATGCGCGGCAGCGCAGGAGAAGAGCTGCGCGCCTGTGCGGCCGCCGCGCTCGCCGACGTGGCGGCGCCGCTGAGGGCCCGCGCCGTGCAGCTTCTCTCGAAGGCGGTCGAAGGCAAGCGCGGGCTCGTGGCCATGCTCCGTGGGAGCGACAACAACGACGAGAGCGTCGTCGTGATGGAAGCCATGGGGCGTGCGCTGCTGACGCTCGATCGGACCGAAGCGGTCCGGGCGCTCCGGGCCCGACTTTCGCGCTCCGAGGGAGCGATGAAGCAGCGCCTCACCGCCGTTCTGCAGAGCGCCTGAGCGTCAGGTCCCGAGCGGCGGCACGGCCGTGAACGCGGCCCAGCGGTTCGACCGGACGAGATCGCAGGAGAGGGCGCAGAAGAGCGCGCGATAGGTCTCCTCGCGGGTCGCGAAGCGCCGCGACGAGCGCGCGATGTCGACGATCGACGAGCGCTCCTTGATGTTCTTGATGACGTGTTCTTCGGCGTCGGCGAAGCGGAATGCCTCGATACGGACCGGCAACGGCACGACCGGCTCGATGAAGTCCTCCTCGAGCGGAGAGAGGATCTCCTCGAGCTCCTCTTGCTTGTAGGCGTCGCGAACGCCGCGCAGGACGAGCTCGAACGGGTCGAAGCCGAACGGGAACGTCTCTTCGTGCGAGCGCGCGCCGCGCACGAAGGCGACCTCTCCCTTTCGCCAGTGGAAGACCTCGAGATAGCGCTCCTGCATCTGCTGCTGGATCGCGCGGAACAGCTCGATCGGCCGGAGCACGCCGAGCCCCACGAGCGCGTCGCCGAGACGGCCGTTGAACCGCGGGAGCATCGCGAGCGCCATCTCGACCTCCATGCGGAGGACCTGACCGCGGCCGACGAGGTGCTCGCCGAATAGCTCGCGCTTGTCCGTCGAGACGACGAACTCCGGGACGCCCTCGACGAGATAGATCTTCTTCTTGCGCGTCCCGTCGCGGAAGTAGAGCGCGCCGGTCTCCCGGCGCAAGGCGAGCTGGAAGAGGCGCGTCGGCAGCAGCACGCGGTCGATGAGCGAGACGGCGTTCTGCGCCGTGAACACCCCGTCGTCCCAGCGGAGCGCCGGGCTGTTCACGAAGCGCGCGAGCTCGTTGTAGCTCGCGGCGTCACGGAAGGGCGATGTCTCGCGCGAGATGAGCGCCCGGTGATCGATGCCGCCCGTGACGAACAGCTCGACCAGGCGCGGGTAGCTCAGAGGTCCGAACGTCGGTCCGCCCGGCATCTTGGCCCGGTAGATCGCCGGAGAGACGTCGCGCGTCTCGCCCCCGATCGGCGGGGCGCCGGAGGACTTCGGCGGACGCGACGGAGGCGTCGTCGGCCTGCTGCCGACCGGCGGCGCGGAGAGGTTCGCGGTTTGTCGCGTGGGGGGCTCTCCGTGCGAGTCGTCCGCCTCGCCGCGCGTCGACGGCGCGAGCCCGAGCCGCTCGATCCACGCGGCGAGCTTGCCGGGGCCGACGTGAAGGCGCCGCCGCCGGAGGACCTCTTCGATGGCCTCGGCAAAGGCCGCGGCGCTGGGATAGCGGAGCCCGCGATCGCGCGCCATCGCGCGGATCAGGATCGCCTTCACGTCGTCCGGGACGCGTGAGCCCGCACGGTCGATCACCTGGAGATCGGCGTCGCGGATGCGCATGAGGACGTCGATCTCGCTCGGGCCCGAGAACAGCGGACGGAGCATCACAAGCTCGGCGAGCACGATCGCCGTCGTGAACAGGTCGCTCCGCGCGTCGAGCTCCTTGCCGACGACCTGCTCCGGGGACATGTATCCGAGCTTGCCCTTGAGCTGCCCGGCGTCCGTGCGCCGCTCGATCTCCGCAGCGCGTGCGATACCGAAGTCGGTGAGCTTCACCGCGCCGGAGCGGTCGATGAGGACGTTGCCCGGAGAGACGTCGCGATGCACGAGATCCAGCGGGTTGCCCTCGTCGTCGCGCGCGTTGTGGGCGTAGTCGAGGCCACGGAGGACGCTGAGCGCGATGTAGAGGGCCGCTTCGAGAGGGACCTCCTCTCCCCTCGCCGCCGCGGCACGAACCAGGCGCGCGGCGGTCGTCCCGTCCACGTACTCCATCGCCATGTACAGCTCGCCGTCGTGCTCGCCGAAGTCGAACACCTGGACGATGTTCGGGTGAGCCAGACGTGCGCAGACGCGGGCCTCGTCGATGAACATCGCGACGAAGTCCGCGTCCTGCGCCAGCTGGGGCAGGATGCGCTTGACGGCGACGACCTTCTGGAAGCCGTGCGGCCCCGCACGGCGCGAGAGGTACACCTCCGCCATCCCCCCTGTGGCGATTCGCTGAATCAGCTCATAGGGGCCGAGCATGAGCGGGGCCGGATGGATCGACGCGCTCATCGGCGGTAGAAGCGTACCCCATGGTCCTGCCGATGCGTAAGGAGTCACCGCCGTCCTCGGCGACGCTTGTCTCCTGCGCCTCCTGCGCCTCCTCCGCCTCCTCTGCCTCCTCTGCCAGCCGCCTGGGGGCCAAGGTCCCGTCCGAAGGCGGCTCGACGGTCGGGCTCGGCCCTTCCGGCGGCTCCGGCGGTTCGCTCATCGGCAAGAAGGCCACCGCCAAGGTCGTGGTGGTCACCGGTGCTGCATCTTTCCTGGGAGCGAACCTCGTCGGCCTGCTCGAGGAGGACCCGAAGGTCGGCCGGATCGTCGCGGTGGACGTGAAGCCTCCCGGAACGGCTCAGCGGAAGACGCGCTTCTACGAGGTCGACTTCACCGGCGTCTCCGCCGAGGCCCGTCTCGCGGAGATCATGAGCGCCGAGCACGCGGACACGGTCGTGCACCTCGCGTTCACGTCGTCGCCCACGCACGCGACGGCGCATGCCCACGAGCTCGAGAGCGTCGGGACGCGCCACGTGCTCGTCGCGGCCCGCCATGCGGACGTGCGCAAGGTCGTGATGTGGTCGCAGACGCTGCTCTACGGCGCGCGCCCGACGAACCCGAACTACCTCACGGAGAAGCACCCGCTGCGGGCGCCGGCGACCGAGCCCTGGTTCGCCGACAAGATCGAGGCCGAGAACGAAATCGCTCGCTTCGCGGAGCAGAACCCGAAGGCGGTCGTGACGGTGCTCCGTACGGCGCCGATCCTCGGCCCGACGGTGCACAACTTCCTCACGCGCTACCTGGCGCGCCGGATGGTGCCCACGGCGATGGGGTTCGATCCGCTGGTGCAGTTCCTCCACGAGGTGGACGCCATCGCGGCGTTCAAGCTCGCGATCGATCGCGATCACCCGGGTGCCTACAACATCGTCGGCGACGGCGTCCTCCCGCTCTCGACGGTGATCAAGCTGGCAGGCCGCCTGGCCGTGCCGATCCCTCACCCCCTCGCGCGCACGATGGGCGCAGCCCTGTGGCTCGCGCAGATCGTCGAAGCGCCTGCGACGTTCATCCACTACCTGCGCTTCCTCTGCGTCGCCGACGGGGCCAAGGCGCGTGACAAGCTCGGCTTCCGGCCTGCATATACGACGCGCGAAGCCGTGCTCGACTTCACGAGCGCCCAGCGGCTGCGGGACGTGAAGCTCCTCCAAGAGGCCGTAGGATGAAGACCAAACGACCCCGACCGCCGAGAAAAGGCGCGCCGCCGAAGACCGCAGCCCCGAAAGACGCGAGGTCCCGGCCGAAGCCGAGGCGCGAGCTGGGATCGAGCATGCTGGCGGGCGCACGACCGGCCAACGAGCGCCCCGCCGCCAGACCGCAGGCGCAGATGCCGCACGAGCCGGAGACATCCCAGGCGGCCGAAGCCAGAGATCTCGACAACGCGCCGACGACGACGTTCTTGCCAGGCGAAGGCTCTCCGCCGCACCAGCAGCGGCCGGTCGCCTCGTCGGAGGAGTCGTCGGAGCGAGAAGCGGCCGCTGCAGCCCCCCGTCCGCGTGGGCCGCGTTCCTCGCCGTTGCTCGTCGACGGCGCGCTTCCCGACCGCACGCCCGACGCGGTGGTTGCCCAGATCCGCGAGCTCGAAGCGCAACTCGACCGCCTCATCGACGAGGCGTCTCGACGTGACGTCTCCGCGCTGGCGGCACCGGACGACGAAGACGACACGTCCGTTCTCGCCACCGCGCGTGATGCGTCGCCAGAGAACCGCCATGCTTCGGAGGACGATCCCGACGGCACGACGGTGACCCAGGAGATCGAGATCCAGCCTTCTCCTCCCGTGCCGGGGCCGCGCCCGAGCCATCCAGCGCCGGCGCCAGCGCCGAGGCCGAGCGCGCCGGATCGGCTCTCGGGCTCGTCGCTTCCGAACGAGGCGACGGTATTCGACTCGGCGCGCGAGCTGCTCTCGAGCGACTTCTACCTCCGCAAGTGGGGCCGGCTCGCGATGCGTGGTCGGTCCGAGGAGGTCGACGACTTCGGGTTCGATCCGATCTACGACCAGAAGGCGCGCACCGTCCTCGAGTTCCTCTACACACGCTACTTCCGCGTGGAGACGAGCGGCATCGAACGGATCCCGACGCGCGGCCGCTGCCTGCTCGTCGCCAATCACTCCGGCACGCTTCCGCTCGACGGCGTGATGATCAAGACCGCGGTGAAGCTCGAACACTCCGCGGCGCGTGATCTGCGGTGGCTGACGGAAGACTTCATCTATCACATGCCGTTCCTGGGCTCCGTCATGAACCGGCTCGGCGCCGTGCGCGCATGCCAGGAGAACGCCGAGCGCCTGCTCGACAAGGAGCAGCTCTGCGCGGTCTTCCCGGAGGGTGTGAAGGGCATCGGAAAGCTGTTCGGGGAACGCTACCGGCTGCAGCGCTTCGGACGCGGCGGCTTCATCAAGCTCTGTCTCCGGACGGGCACGCCGATCGTCCCCGTCGCGGTGGTGGGCGCCGAGGAGACCAACCCGTTGCTCTTCAAGGTCGAATATCTGGCGAAGGCCCTCGGCCTGCCCTACGTGCCGGTCACGCCGACGTTCCCTGCGCTCGGTCCCATCGGCCTTCTTCCTGCGCCGACGAAGTGGCAGATCCATTTCGGCGAGCCCATCGACTTCAGCGGCTACGGCCGCGATGCCGCCGACGACGAGCTGCTCGTCGGCAAGCTCGCCGATCGCGTCCGCGCCACCATCCAGGGGATGCTCGATCGCGCCGTCGGCGCGCGAAAGAGCGTGTTCTTCGGATGACGATGACGTCCGGACCCCCGATGAAGCCGAAGCAGGAACCGCCGAGCGGAGTTCTCGTCGTCGACAAGCCGCGTGGCCCGACGAGCCACGACGTCGTCGCGCGTGTGCGTCGCGCGCTCGCGACCCGTCACGTCGGGCATGCGGGCACGCTCGATCCGATGGCGACCGGCGTGCTCGTGGTCGCGGTGGGCGAAGGCACGAAGCTCGTTCCCTGGCTGACGGCCGACGACAAGACCTACGAGGCGACCGTTCGGCTCGGGATCGACACCGACACGCTCGACGCCGAGGGGACGGAGGTCGGTCGCGCCACCGTGCCGGAGGAGCTCGTCCGCGCGATCCGCGAAGGGCAGCCTTCTGCGCTGCTCGAGCAAGCGCTCGCGGCAGAGCGCGCGCGCACCGAGCAGGTGCCGCCCGCGTTCTCCGCCATCCGCATCGCCGGCCAGCGCGCCCACGAGCTCGCTCGCGCGGGGCGACTCGCGTCCGAGCTGCCGCCGCGCCCCGTCGAGGTGCGCGCCCTGGAAGCGCTCGGCGGGCGCGCCGTCGACGACGTCGTCGAGCTCGACGTCCGAGTGGAGTCGGCAAAGGGCTACTTCGTGCGCTCGCTCGCGCGCGACCTCGCGCGAGCGCTCGGTACCGTCGGCCACCTGACGGCGCTCCGGCGCATCCGGTCCGGCGCGTTCACGCTCGCCGACGCCGTCCCGCTCGAGGGCCTCACGCGGGACGCGCTGCTCGACATCTCCATCGCCGCCGGCCGCGCGCTGCCGGTGACCATGCTCGACGACGCGGGCGTCCGAGCCGTCTCGTACGGCCAGCGGGTAGCCCCGGAGCAGATGACGGATCCGCATCCGGGGCCCTCGGCTTGGCTCGACGGCTCGTCGCGCCTCGTCGCCATCGGCGAATGCGGTCCCGACGGCGCTGGCCGCGTCCTGCGCGGCTTCCCGGCTCCCGCGCGCACATGACGTGACGCGCGGCCGAGCCGAGCGTGCGAGCGGCTACTTCTTCGTGGCGCCGGCCTTCGCCTTCGCGATCGAGATCTTCTTCTCGGCGGCCTTCGCCTGCGGGCCGTCGGGCGCGAGCTTCAGGTACGTCTCCCACTCGGTGATCGCCTCGGTGAGGTTGCCGCCGTCAGCGAGGGCGTTGCCGAGCGAGTAGTGCGCGAGCGCGTTGTTAGGCTCCTTCGCGACGGCGTCCTTGAACTCCGTCGTCGCGCCGGGCAGGTCCTTGAGTCCGAGCTTGCAGGTGCCGCGATAGATCCGAAGCTCGGCGACGTCCTTCACGTGGACGGCCTTGTCGAGGACGGCGATGCAGCTCTTGAAGTCCTTGAGCCCCTTGTACTCGAGGGCCACGGACGCGAGGACGCCGGCGTCGTTCGCCGAGATCTTCTCGGCCTGCTTCAGCTTCGTGATCGCGTCGTCCTTCTTGTTGTTGCGCGCGAGATGGCCGGCGTACGTCACGAGGTGGATGCCGTTGTTCGGCTCGAGCTTGATCGCCTCCTCGAACGCCTTGCTGGCGCCGTCGACGTCCCCCTTGCCGGAGAGCGCCATCCCGAGGTTCACCTGGAGAGCGGCGCTCTTCGGGTTCTTTGCGATCGCCCTCTTCATCAACGACGCGGCGTCGTCGTATTTGCCCGTCTCGACCAGGATGGCCGCGAGGTTCACGGTCGACTCCTCGAGATCGGGCTGCAGCTCGAGGGCCTTGCGGTAGCTCTTCTCCGCCTCGACCTTGTTGCCCGTCTGGTCGTGAACGAGGCCGAGATAGTGCCAGCCGTCGGCCTGCTTCGGGTTCTTCTGAACGGCGACCTCGAAGGCGGCCTTCGCGCCGTTGATGTCGCCGGCCTTGAGCGCGGCGATGCCTTTCTTGACGTCGTCGCCGCTCGCCGGGGCGACCGGTCCCTCGATCTTCCGGCCTGAGTCGCTCGACGAGCTCTCCGTCGGCGTCGTCGAGGCGGCGGCCGTCGCCGCGGGCTGCTCGGGCGACTGCGGGGGCTTGTTCTCGCCCCCGCCGCCTCCACAACCGGAAGCGACGAGCACGACACCGATGATACCGAAGCCGAGTCCCGAGGTGAGTTTGCACAGCTCGTGGCGCTTCATCCGCTCGTCTCCTTGCTGTTCTTGCTCTACGCCCACGTCAGGGCGCTGCAGGGCCGACCGTCGTCCGAACGCTTTCTCGCGTGTCTCGTCCGCCTCGCGCCGCTTCGAGCAGGGCCTCGCGGATCGCTTTGAACCGCGGACCTGGAGCGACCTTGGAGCCGTCGAGCTCGTTGACATAGAAGACGTCTGCGACCTTCGTCCCTTCGGTATTGATCTTCGAGAGGGCGATTGACAGGCCGAGCCCGTGGAGCGCCCGCGCGAGACTATACAGCAGGCCGGGCCGGTCCTTCGCGAAGACCTCCACGACGGTGTGGCGTGGTGACGCTCGGTCGTCGACGACCACCTCCGAGAGGACGGCGGGGCTCGGGCGCTCGCGCCACGGTGAGCCGCCGCCGACACGCTCCCGAAGGAGCTCGTCGGCATCGAGCTCGCCAGAGCAGACGCGCTCGAGATCGCGGAGCAGGCGCGGCATCGCAGCGGCGACACCTTCGGCGCCCGTCCGGGCGTCGCGGACCCAGAACAGGTCCACAGCCTCGGTCATCTCGTGTGCACGGCCCGCTGGCCTCATCGTTCGCGAATAGACCTGCGCTCCGAGGACCTCGAGACGAGCCGCCGTGATCGCCGCGGCGATGCGCGCGAGCAGACCCGGGGCGTCCTCTGCGACGACGCAGATCTCGCTGATCTCGGGATGACGCGACGGGACGAGCGCGGCGTGCACGGGCGTGTGTTTCGCGGCCCGATCGAGCGCGACGCGCGCGTGAGCGCAGATCGCGTCCGGGGCGTTCGCGAGGAGGTATCGGTCCGGCATCGTGTGGAGGAACGCGCCGAGCTCGGCCTTCTTACCCGTCCAGCTCGCGAGCGCCGCCGAGCGGATGCGGTCGGTGCGTGCCGCATCGAAGGCATCCGACCTGCCGGCGAGATGTGCGTCGGCGGCGAAGTAGAGCTCGTCGAGCATCCTCGCCTTCCACGTCGTCATGGCGGTCGGCGACGTCGTCGTGATGTCGGCGACCGTCAGCAGGTACAGGTCGCGTAGGCCCTCGCGGCCGTGAACGTGAGCGGAGAAGTCGGCCGCCGTCGCGGGATCGTCGAGATCGCGCCGCGTCGCGACGTGGTACATCGCCAGGTGGTTCAGGACGAGCGCGCGCACGTCGGCGGCGTCATCGCCCACGATGCCGAGTCGCGGAAGGATCACGTCGCAGAGCTCGGCGCCGGTGACCGAGTGGTTCCGCCGCGACCCGCTCGCATCGGGGTAACCCTTGCCGACGTCGTGCAGCAGCGTCGCCAGGAAGATCGGCACGGGCCGCGCGATCTCGGCGGCGAGGCGGCTCGCGAGCGGACGCTCGTGTGCGAGGTCTCCTCGGCAGATCGCCCGCAGGCAGTCGACCGCGGCGACGCTGTGAACGTCGACCGTGTACACGTGGTAGACGTCGTGGTGCACGCGCCCCGTCACCGGCATGAACTCCGGGATCATCGCGAGCAGCAGCCCGACCTCGTGCAGCTCGCCGACGACGGAGCCGCGCCGGAGCGGTGCCTCCGGGACCGTGCACAAAAGCTCGAGGAACAGCCGTGATGCCTCCGGGTTCGCCCGAAGGTTCGCGGCCCACGCCGGATCGGCGGCCGCACGCGCGATGACGTCGCGCGCGAAAGGCAACACCGGCGCCTTCTTCTTGATGCATGCATCATACACACGCAGCGCGAGCGCGGGATCTTCGGCGAGGGCCTGCGGGTCGAGCGTGACCTGACCGTCGAACAAGCGAACGCCCTGCCCGAGATCGAGCTCCACCGGCTTGCCGCGTCGCTTCGGCGGCTTCGCGCGGAGGAGCAGCGCCTCGCGCGCGCGCGAAACGACGCGTGCATGACCGAAATAGTCCTGCATGAAGCGCTCGGCCGCCTCGGCGCGCGCCTCGAGATCCGGCGGCGCGGCCTCGGAAGCGGGCTCGGGTGCATCTGCATCGGCGCCGGCAGTGGAACGCAGCACCTTCGAGTCACGGCGGGCGAAGCCTAGCTCGATGGCGATGACCTCCTGCTGATCGAACGTGAGCCGATCGCTCTTGCGCCCGGCGTGTGCGTGGAGCCGGTTGCGAACCCGCCAGAGGAAGTCCTCGGCGCGCGCCATCTCGACCGCTTCGCGCGGGACGATCACTCCGACGCGGACCAGCTCCGTCCACGGGTCGTCGCATCCGACCCGGTAACGCGCGCGCGCCGCCCAGCGTGCAATGTCGACATCGCGCAGGCCCCCTGCCCCGGCCTTCACCTCGGGCTCGAGCAAGTACAGCGACTCGCCGAAGCGCGCGTGACGCGAAGCGGCCTCCTGCTCGAGGCGCTCGACGAACCTGCCGAGCTCGCCATCGCTGAAGAGCCCGAGGTACGCGCGGTCGACGAGCTCGTCGACGAGCGAGCGATCTCCCGCGAGCACGCGGAGGTCGAGGAGCGACGTCGCGGTGGCGAGGTCGGTCTGCGCGAGCTCGAGGGCCTCCGTCGCGGACGTGACCTGATGACCGACGGACAGCCCCGCGTCCCACAGGGGATAGAGGAGCGCGTCCGCGAGCTGGGCCGCAGCATCGTGATTTTTCTGTCCCGGGCGGATGATGAGACGGACGTCGACGTCCGACCGCAACGCGACGGCGCCGCGTCCGTAGGACCCGACGGCGGCGAGCGCGATCTCGGGCGCGCCTCCTCCGGTCGTGCGCATGGCCTGTGCGAAGACGTGGGCCAACAGGGCATCGAGGTACGCGGCGCGACGGCGCCCGAGGCCGATCCCGTCGCGGCTTGCCGCATCCTTCGCGGCGGCTTCTCGACGACCCGTGGTCGACGGAGTGATCAGCTCGGCATCGAGCTCTTCCCAGTGACGACGGACTTCGCGAGCGAGATCCACGCCGGGAGTGAATCGCGGTCCGGGCGCTTCGTCCAAGGGAGGCTTCGGTTGACCATCCACGTCTTGCCGCACCGCAGCAGACGGTACCACTAGGTCTTCCCAAGCGGGCATCTTTCCCTGTACGTTCGGCCCCTCAAAGAAACACGGGCCATCGGCCGTCGCCGGTGACCCGCGGAGGGGCTCGCAAGCGCGCCTGCGCAGTCGAGTCGGTATCGAGGAGGCATCGAGTCATGTCCAAGAAGGTTCTCTTCCCGCTCATCGCGGTGTTCAGTTTGGGTGTTGCGGCGGGCTCGCTCGGGTGCCGCGCCGAGGCCAAGATCGGCAACGCGGAGGCCAAGGCTGCCACGCCGCCCCCGCCGCCCGCACCGGAGCCGCCGAAGGAGGAGCCCAAGCCCGAGCCGCCGCCGCCGGCTCAGATCAAGGCGATCGGCAAGGCCAAGATCGAGAACAACGAGATCAAGATCCCGGGCAAGGTTCACTTCGAGACGAACAAGGCCACGATCAAGGAGGACGCCGAGACCAAGGAGATCCTCCAGACCGTCGCCGACGTCCTGAAGGAGAACCCGCAGATCACGAAGCTCCGCATCGACGGCCACACCGACGACAGCGGCACCAGCGAGCACAACCACAAGCTCTCGCAGGCCCGCGCGGAGGCGATCATCGAGTGGCTCGCCAAGAACGGCGTCGACAAGAGCCGTCTCGAGGGCAAGGGCTGGGGCGAGGAGCACCCGGTCGTGAAGAACGACACCCCCGCCAACAAGGAGCAGAACCGCCGCGTCGAGTTCAAGCTCTGGGAGCTCGACAAGACGCCGACCGACGCCGCAAAGGCGGAGGCGACGACGGGCACCCCCGCGACCGACAAGAAG
>JAFAER010000141.1 GCA_023423895.1 Pseudomonadota bacterium | reverse complement strand
TGGGACGCTTCGAGCTCGAGACCGACGCCGATGTGTTCGTGCGCGATGGCGAGCTTCGGATCGAGAACCTGGAGGAAGACGTCGTCTACCGCGTCGTAGACCTTTAGGCCGTTAGGCCCGTAGGCTGATCATCGGGCAAGGCAGTTCTCCAGCGCATCGCGGTACTGAAAGGCTGAACCGCCACGGGACGCCTCCTCGGGCCGCGGGCTGCGCTTCGGCATCTCGCGCTCGCAGCGACGTTCGAGGGCGCAAGCGATCGACCGGGGCCCGCGGAGTACCCAATTCGTTGCACGCGACGCCGTTGTCCTCACTCGGGTAGAAGAGCGGCGCGCTCGGCGTGATGTTCTCATTCTCTCGGTGCGCTCCGTCCGGGACTGAGCTGCGCCGAAGCGGAGGAGAGCTTTCGTCCCGTCGGGCGGCCAGCTCTCCCTCGCAACGTCCTCCCTTCGCGGGAGGCTTCACGCGCTCATTGGTAGAGCAGCGCGTTGATCATCAGTGCGACGCCGTCGCCCTGCCAGAAGTCGTTGCGCGCGTCGGATGACGGCGGGTAGAAGTTGAGTTCTGCACGCTTCTTCCCGTTCTTCTCGCCTCGGACGACGAGCGGAACGCCGTCGCCCCAACGAGCGACCACGACCGCGCCGTTCGCGGTCGTGGCCTCGGTTCGGAACGCGCTCGATGCGGTGAGCGTCGAGACGCCGATCATCAGCGGACTCGAGGGCTCCTCGATCTGGAGCGGGGCTTCGATCGAGTCGTCTCTTTGGTCGGCCATCTCGAAGAGGTTGTATCCCTCCGAGTACCACCGACCGCTCACTTCGCCGTTCACGTTCGCGAACGGCGCCACGACGACGCGTCCGCCGGCGTCAACGTAGCTCGCGAGCGCGTCTCCGAGCGCCGTCCCGTTTGCGAACGAGTCGTCCGCGAACGCCAGCACCGCGCTGTATTCGCCGAGCTGCGCGGCCGTCGGGGTGCTCGCGTTCCCGTCGTGGGCGTCGACGGTCGCGAACGCACTCGCCGCCGTGAGCTTCGTCACGACGTCCGACACGAAAAACTCTGCGGCGTGCACGATCAGGAGGCCACCACACTCGACGTAGACGCTCGCGAAGCCGTCCGCCGTCGTCGTCCCGCGTCCGTTCGTCACGCGGCACGTCGCGCTCGGGGTCGTCGGCTGCGAGGCGATCGTCACCTCGTACGCCGTGCCGACCTCGAACCTGCCGACCTCGAACGCCCCGTTGTGGTCGATCGCCGGGAGCGCCGCTCCGTTGACGTTCAGCACGAGGCCGGAGCCCTTCATGCCGGACACGTGCCCGGAAATCGCGCTGGTGTCGATGCACGCGACCTGCGCGGTGACGTTGGCGTTCTGGATGGTGCCGGCGCCGTTGGTGACCGTGCAGAGCTGCGTCGGCGACGAGGGCTGGGTCTTCACCGTGACGGCGAAGGCGGTCGACGCTGGCAACGCGGTCGGGAACGTCACCGTCCCATCGGAGGACACGGGCAGCTCGTCGCCCGCGTTGAGCTGGAGGACGAGGCCCGAGCCGGTCAGGCCCGTCACCGAGGCGCTGACCGTGAACGTCGGCAGCGGCTCGGAGGCATCCGAGTCCGAGGGGGGCGCGCCCGCGTCCGCGTGCGGTGCCGGTGCGTCCTTCGCGTCGTCGTCCGAGCTGCACGCCGCGCCGGCGATCAGGAGTGAGCAGATTGCGGATGTGCTTAGAATCCCGCGCCAAAGCGAAAGGTGTGACATTCGAGACACTCTGCCAAACCTGGCTCTCCGCTCACAAGCTTGCGGTCGTGTTGCGCGCGCTTTCCGGCTGGTCGCCGAGAGCTTCGAGCTCGACGGCGATACGGCACGCTTGAACAGCCACGAAGAACAGGGCGAGCGCAAGCTCGAGGGCAAGGCCGCCTTCTTCGTGCCGGTGGCCACGATCCCCCGATGCGCTCGGCCTCCTGGCGCAAGCGCTCGTGAAGGCGATGGGCACGGGCACGACGGCTTCGCTGCCTCTCCTCCCGGAAGGCAACGCGCAGCTCGAGCGGACCGGCGACGCGACGGTACGCAATCGCGACGGCACCGAAGAGAAGCACATCGTCTCGTACTCGATCACGGGGCTCGATCTCACACCGACCCACGTGTGGATGAACGGCGACGGAACATGGTGGGGCACCGTCGCGCCCTCGACGTCGATACTGCGGTTGGCCCGCGCGTGATCCGGTTCGGCCTCATCGAGGGCCGTGGCGAGAAGGCCCGCCTCGAGCAAGGTGACCGCCGAGACGGAGCTGGAGGCCAAAAAGGCCTTCGCGTTCTATGCCAACCGAGCGCGAGGAGATCCCGCATCTCGTCGACGAAGAGCTGCTTCGCCTCCCGGGCGAGGTTCGAGCGGTCGGCGACCCTCCTCGAGGCGTGCATGCTGCGCGCGTGGCGCGGCAACGTCCGCGAGCTCTTTCAGTGCGTCCGTGAGGCGGCGAGCCTGGTCATCGGGACCGAGGCCCCGGTCCTAAGGGCCAACCACCTCGAGCCCGAAGCGCGCCCACCGGCGACACCGGCCGGTCCGACCACCGAGGATGCCGCGCCGGGGCGAGAAGGAACTCCAAAGCCGATCGAACCTGGAAGACCGGGCAGCGTCCGAGTGGACTTATCACCCGATCCACGAAGTTCAGCGAGGACGGAACCGCCGACCTCGTTGGATGCTCGTAGGGGGCGTGCGGTGGGCGCGTCAAGACGGGGAAGCAGGGCGAGCCGTGGGACTGTGGCTGAGATCACGTAGGGCGTGCGGGCTGGGTGGCGGCGACGGGGACGCGGAATGTGCAGAGTGCACGTTTTGGAATAGGGAATAGGGAATAGGGAATAGGGAACTGGGAACTGGGAACTGGGAACTGGGAACTGGGAACTGGGAA
>JAFAER010000122.1 GCA_023423895.1 Pseudomonadota bacterium | reverse complement strand
GCTCGGGCACGGGCCATGCTCTGGGGCTCGGCCGCCCATGCCGTCTCTTCGCAGTTTCCTCGTTGCGGCGATGCTCGCGCCGCTCTTCGTTCCGTCGACCGCCCATGCTTGCGTCGGCGGCGACATGTATTGCAGTGAGCTGCTGCCAGGTGACCCGTGCGTGACCCCGTACGGGTACGGTCGCTGCGTGCAGACTGGCTGCTCCGAAGCCCCGGCGAAGATCTGCGAGATCAAGAATCCCGTCTGCGGCAACGCGTTTCTCACGAACCCATGCGCGGACAAGGAGACCGGGGACACGTGTTCGCTCGGGATGACCGATGCGGACGGCGGCGCGTCGACAGGCACATGCAAGCAATTCACGTGTGCGGACGGCGGGGCTGCGCTCGGCTGCTACGTGCCGATGGCGCCCGATCCGAGCGCGCCGGGACGGTCTTCCGAGGGCGGCCCCTCCTCCGACCAAGGCGTGAGCCCCAAGGGCGCTGGCGACAGCGAGGGAGGCTGCGCGACGTCTCCACGTGGTGGCGGTTCGAGCTCCGTGTTCATCGTCGCACTGGCGGCGCTCGGAGCGCTCGGACGCAAGCGACGATCGTTGCTGCGGTAGTCACGACCTCTGTTTACGGCGTCGAGTGTCGAGACATCGACGCGCGATGAACGGCGGGGGCACCCCGCGCGTGAGGAGCCAATCCGTCATGAGAGGCGTCGCGCGGCAGTTCCCGTCGAGGTAGGGCGTCTGGCGGAACTACGCGAACGCGCCTCAACCGATGAGGCGCAGGATGGCGACGCACGACGGTGGTAACGGAGAAGGGAGCTCGCCACATCGACCGTGCTTGCGCTCGGTGCGGGCTCGACCGACGAGGACGATTGCTCTCCACGGCGACGATTGGGTCTGAGCACATGAGAGACAGGCTCAGCAGACAAGACTTGCGACCCGCTGGTCTCGCTCGCGCCCTGGCGTCGCCCGAGGTCGAGAACACGAGCGAGCGGATCCTCGTGCGGGTGGTCGACGTCGGCGAGCGCCGGTGGCTCGGATGGCTCGTCTCCCTCGTCGCCGGGCTTGGGACGGTGGCCATCATGCTCCACCTGTGGAGCCCTCATGATGCGTTCGGCGTCTCTCAGGTCTGGTCCTTCGGCTTCGCGGCCGCGTTGTGGGCGGCAGGAACGCTGCTGCAGTGGCGTCGTCGTCCGTGGGTGACGAGCGCGACCGTCCGCGGGAACACGCTGCACCTAGGCCGGCGGAAGATCCGGTTCGGGCACATGCTCGGCGTCAAGGTCGCCCGTGGCGCGCATGGGTTCAGCGTGGCGATCGGAGAGCGCCGGCGCGGGGGACAGTTCCTCGAGGTCGAGCGTGAGGTCGAAGCTCGTCGACTCTTCGAGCAGCTCGGCGTGACATGGCCAGGAACGCCCGTGTGCACGTTCGCGTTGCGGGGAGACCTCTCGCGATCCATCCAGGAGCTCGTGGGCTCGTTCGGCATCGTGAGCGCGCTCTCCTATGCGATCGCGATCGGCGGCCTCGATGCCGCCGACCTCCACGTCTTCTTCGGGCTCCCAGCGCTCGTCGCGGGCATCGTCGCGAGCATCCTCTTCGTCGGACAGCCCTTCATGCGCAGCGTCGTCCGGCTGGGCGAGCAGCGCCCGGTCGAAGGGCACAATGCGATGAAAGACCACCTGCGGCTGCACCAGACCTCCGCGCCGAGCGGCGATCCATCCGATCCATCCGAAGCCACTGCCGGCGCGCACGTCCGCTTGCTCGATCAGGGAAAAGAGACGACCCGCGCTTGGCTGGAGCGTGTCGACACGGTCGCCCGATCGACGGACGCGTACCGAAGCGACGCTCCCACCCCAGAGGAGCTCCGTCAGATCGTCGAGAGCGACGTGGCGCCAGCGCAAGCCCGACTCGGTGCGCTACGTCTTCTCGCACTTCGTCACGGAGGGGCGCCGGACGATCTCCGTGACCGCGTGGCGAACGACCTGGGGCCTCGCGTTCGCATCGTGCTCGCGCCGGACGCCAGCCCGGACGAAGCGGCCGCCGAGCTCGAAGCCCTCGGCCCCGCGTTCCGTGCGCGCAGCAACTAGGCTTGGGCGTGCCACCTGAGCGGGGCCGGCACGCGGCAGCGGCGCGGATGTCCTTGCCCGACCGCCTGCGCGCCGGCAGGTATCGAGCGTGCTCACGGTCCCGGCGGCAGGCAGATTCAAGGCGCTGCGGTGGGCAGGTCACCCCGCTAGGCCCGCTCAGTATATGAACACGCCGAGCGCGCCGGCGAGCTTCGTGTTTGCGCCGCTGACCACGCGCGTCGGCGCGACGTTGCCGTCTGCCGCCACGGGAAACACCAGAAGCGCCGACGAGTCGTAGTCGGCGCAATAGAGCTCGCCGCCGTGAAGGGCACACTGATCGGGAAACCCCAGCTGCGTCGACTCGCCGGCGATGGTCCGTAGAAGTGCTCCCGTCGTCTTGTCGAAGGTCCGGATGGCGTTCGAGCCTTGGGCGACGATGAGGTCGTTGCCGTTGATGTAGAGCCCGAGAGGTTCGCCGCCCGGAATCGCGATCGTCCGGGTGGGTGCAACGTCGCCCGAAGCGCTCACTGGATGGACGGTCACGGTGTCCCCCGAAAAATTGCTCACGTAGACCTCTCCGCCGTCGACCCAGGTGTAATGCGTCGCAGAGAGACCGGTCGACTCGCCCGCGATGACGCGCTTCGGTGCCACGTCTCCCGTGTCGAGGAGGTTGAAGACCTTCATCTGCGAGGTCTGATCTCCGAGAAAGATCTCACCGCCCGAGACGTAGATTCCCGACGCCGCCGTGAGCGTCGTCGCGCTGCCGGCGATACGCCGCTTCGGCGCGAGGTCTCCGTCGTCGGTGACGTTGAACGTCGCGATCGCGCCAATCTGGTTCACGGAGACGAGCTCGTCGCCGACCACGAAGAGGCCGCGAGTCTCGTCGAGCGTGGTATTCGCGCCGGCGATGCGCCGCTTGGGCGTGACGTCGCCCGCTGCGTCGACATCGAAGACGGCGATGCTTGCGTCCGTGTAGCTCGACACGAACAGCTCCTTCTTGACGTCGACACTCGCCGTCGCCGTCACGCTGTCGCCGAGCTCGTTCGTGACGGTCAACGTGTAGGTCTTGGGCGCCGACAGCGCGGTCGTCGCGGCCTCGACGCCGCTCGTTACGGCGCCGACTCCGCCATCGATCGACGCGGCGCCCCCCGCGAACACGGCCGTTAGCGTCGTGCTCGTATACTTCGAGACGAGCCCGGCGGCCGCCTGGAAGCTCGTAATCGCGGGCGCGGGGATGGTCGCGACGTCGACGGTACGTGTCGCGGTCTCTCCCGCGGCGTTCGTCACGGTGAGCGTGTACTTCGTGGCAGCGGTGATGTTCCCCGTGGCGACCGCCACGCCGCTCGTGACGCTGCCGACGCCTTGATCGATCGTGCCAGTTCCGCCCGAGAATACGGCAGTGAGCGTCGCCGACTTCCCGGTAGTGACCTTCACCTTGTCGACTTCAAAGCTCGTGATCGTGGGCGCGGCAGGCGGTGCGACGCATGCTCCGTCCGTGCACGAGCTGCCTGCGGTGCAGTCCGACGCCGTCGTGCATTCGCCGGCCGGCTCCACGTCCGGCGCGGCTGCACTCCCGGCGCCCCCTCCACAACCAATGACCGTACCGATGACGAGAGCGGGGAGCGTGAGAGCGAAGCGTCGGCGCATTCGACTATGCGTACGTGAGGTCTGCACCGAATGCAGCGCCGACTCGCGCTGCTCCATGACATTGGGGCGTTACTGTCGGAGCCCAACCTACGGGCTCACACGCGATCGCTCGCGTGTCGCGATGATGCCGTCACGCGCCATGGCTTTCCGTGCGCCACCTTGCTCGCGCGTACGTTCGAAGTCGTCGTATCTCCGCCATGATGAAGCGAAGCCCGAACCACGAGAAGATCGTGAAGGCGCTCAGTACGTGACTACACAGAGGGAGCCGTCACGGCCGAGAGCTTCGCGACCTCGCCGGGTGAGAGCGTGACCTTGGCGCATTCGAAGAGCGCGTCGAGCTGCTCGACGGTCCGCGCGCTCGCGATCGGCGCGGCGACGACGGGATGGGCCTTCAGCCACGCGAGCGCGATCGCGGTGACGGAGACGCCGTGCGACGCAGCGAGCTCGTCCATCACACCGAGCAGCGCCACGTTCTTCGGATCGTCCAGGTACTTCGATGCGCCGCCTGCCCGTGCGGACTCGACGTGACCGCCCGGGCGGTACTTGCCCGTGAGAAAGCCGGATGCGAGCGACCAGTAGGGCAGCTCCTTCAGTCCCTCCTTTTCGAGGAGCGGCACGAGGCTTCGTTCGATGCGGCGCTCGACCAGGTTCCAGTGGTCTTGCGAGACCTCGAAGGTGCGGAGGCCATTCTCGCGTGCGATCCCGAGCGCCGACGCGAGGCGGTCCGGCGTGAAGTTCGACGCACCGAGGGCGCGAACCTTTCCCTCCTTCACGAGAGCGTCGAACGTCGTGAGGTACTCGAGCTGCGGAACGTTCAGGTCGTCCTCGTGCGCGTAGTAGAGGTCGACGTGGTCGGTCCCGAGCCGACGGAGCGAGCCCTCGATCGCGGCACGAATGTTCTTGGTGGAAAGCCCCGGCTGCGCTTTCCACTTGGCGACCTTCGTCGCGATGAGGACCTGGTTGCGGTTCTTCCGCGCGGTGAGCCATTCACCGATGAGCTGCTCCGACTCGCCACCCTGCGCGCCCGGCGCCCAGCTCGAGTAGACGTCTGCCGTATCGATGGCCTTCCCGCCACGCTCGACGAATCCATCGAGCAGTCGAAACGCGCTGTCACGCTGTACGGTCCAGCCGAAGACGTTGCCACCGAGCACGAAGGGACCGAAGGAGAGCGCCATGACCTTCGTTGATGCTCGCGGCGTTCCATCCGTGTCACGGGAACGCCTGACGCGTGCGATCGGTCGACCTCACCGTCACGAACCCGCGCGCTGAGCGTCGTCGCGGAAGTGTTTGGGGGAGGAGCCGACGACGCGCCGGAACGCCGTGCTGAATGCGCTCTCGGACTCGTAGCCCGTGGCGAATGCGAGCTCGGAGATCGATCGCGCGTTGCGACGCAGGGCGTCCCGCGCGACCGCCATTCGCCATTCGATGAGGTATTCGAGTGGCGCCATCCCCACCTGGCTCTTGAACGAAGCCGCGAACGACGAGCGCGACATGCGCGCAATCCGCGCAAGCTCGTCGAGCGTCCAGCGATGGGCGATGTCGCCGTGCATGGCGCGGACCGCGGCCCCGATGTGGTCGTCGCGGAGCGCACCGAGCCAGCCTGTGGGGCGCACCGGCTGATCGGCGTGGGCCCGCAACATGTGAACGAGGAGTACCTGCGCGAGACGATCGATGACGAGCGACCCACCGACGGCGCGCGACTTGATCTCGTGGACGAGCAGATCGCTCAGGTGCGTGAAGAGCTTGCCGCGAGGATCGTCCGCGCGGACGTGAACGAGCGTCGGCAGGAAATCGAGCAGGAGCGACGCATTCGCATCGTCGAACACGAAGTGGCCGCCGCAGACGGCTGTGTCCTCGTCGCGGTCGGACGGTATCCGCAAGGCACCGTCCGGCGACGTGGCGAGGAGCGACTTCGCGGATCGCGGTCGGACGTCGAGCGCGCTCGCCATCACGTACCGAGGAGGGTTGCCGAGCAAGAAGAAGTCGCCCTCACGAAGCTGCACCGCATTCTTCCCGTCGGGACCATCCAGCTCGAGCCAACACTCGCCGCGGACGACGATCCCGAACCGCACGTGTGGGAACGGGTCGAACCGGACCGCCCACGGGCCGGCGGCGTTCAGACAGCGTCCGATCGCGCGCGGCCGGAGGAGACCGATGATGTCGGTGATCGGATCGCTCGAATCGCTCGGATTGGAGGACGGAGAGCTGTTCATGGCTGGCTGGACGATGCGTAAAGTCTTGCGGCGGATCCATGATGGTTCGTGCGCGCTCGGCCTCTTATCAACAGGGGCATGAGTGACACGAACACGAAGCCGACAGCGCTCGTCACGGGCGCGAACAAGGGAATTGGACTCGAGGTCGCGCGCCAGCTCGCGGAACGAGGCTTCACCGTATGGTTGGGATGCCGGGACGAGGTCCGTGGTGTCGCGGCAGCGAAAGAGCTCGCGAACGCGGGCGACGTTCGCTTCGTGCAGCTCGACGTCACGGACGACGCGAGCGTCCGCGCAGCCGCGGCCCGGATCCGCAAGGAGACCAGCGCGCTCGACGTCCTCGTGAACAACGCGGGCGTCCTGCTCGATGGCGACGCCCTTCCGGGCACCCTGCCTCTCGAGGTCGTCCAGCGCACGTTCGACGTGAACTTCTACGGGCCCCTGCGCGTCACGCAGGAGTTCCTGCCGCTGGTGAAGAGCGCAAAGGACGGACGCATCGTCAACGTGAGCAGCACGATGGGATCGCTCACGGCGCTCATGGATCCGAACAGCGTGCTGGCCCCGCTCCTTCCGCAGTTTCCGACGTTCGCGTACGCCGCGTCGAAGACGGCCCTCAACGCGTTGACCGGGTGGCTCGCGGTCGAGCTCGCGGGCACCCCGATCAAGGTCAACACGTTGTGCCCGGGCTACAACGACACGGACCTGAATCACCATGCGGGCAACCTTCATCCGTCCGAGGGCGCGAAGGTCGTCGTGCGCGCCGCCACCCTCCCAGCGGACGGACCGAGCGGCGCGTTCCTCGACGCCAACGGCACGGTCGGCTGGTAAGCGACCGGCGTATTGGTCGCGCGGCCGGATCCGTCATGTGTCGACCGGACGCCGATCCGCGTCGAGCGAGCTGCGTGTTCCTGACCGGAGCGCGTGCCACGGATCGCCCGCGCCTCGACAGCATGGAGGAACCTGGATCGGAGGCGTCGCGAAAAGCTGCGGGCCCGACGTAGCTCAAGATTCACGGGGGACGATGGACCGCGAGTAGTCGCGACGAGAAGTGGGCGGGCTTCCCGCTCGGAGCATGCGCACGTGCCTTGCATTCGGCGTCGGTCCCCCATGACGCGTAGGGCCCGTCTCCTCAGCTCCTGTGGTGTCCTTTCGTTCGTCCTCCTCGTCCTCGCCGCTTGTGGTGGTGAAGTCGAAGGAGGTGGTGGGGGCGGCCCATGCACCGAATACGTGAACGCGCTCATGGCGTACGCCGAACGTTGTGACACCCACCCCATGAGCTCGCAGCCCCACTTGCGCCCCCGCCTGGAGGCGGCTTGTGCACGCTCCGCCGCCGCGCCAGGAGTGACGAACCTGGCCGTGCAGCTCTCGGCGTGTGCTCACCAGATTTCGGCCGCGTCCTGCAAGAACCTGAACGAGCTCGCGTGCGACCTCACGGGCGGAACGCTCGACGACGACACTCCGTGTGGCCAGGGGTACCAGTGCAAGAGTGGAGCTTGCAAGCAGGAGCCTGGCGCAACATGCGGGACGTGTGCACCGCGCGTTCCCATCGGCGGCGCCTGCTCTCGGCCCCTTCTATGCGTCGACGGCGCCGACTGCGTCAACGACCAGAACCACCGCGGAACGTGCGTCCCGGTGAGGATGGCGGGGGCGGGTGAGAAGTGCGGACCGAGCCCGGCCGAGAGTGTCCGGTGCGAGACCGGCCTCCTGTGCTTGTTCGCGGGGGGCGAGAGCGTTTGCACTGCCCCCGGAGGTGCCGGAGCGGCGTGCCTCTCGAGCAACGACTGCGAGGGCGATCTCACGTGTGTCGGCGGGAAGTGTGGTCCGGCGCTGGGCGAGGGCGCAGCTTGTCATTCGTCCGAGTGTGGCAAGGGGCTCGCCTGCAGCGTCGACAGCAAGTGCGCGCGCATCATCACGGTGAAGGCCGGTGAACCGTGCGATCGCGTCCGTCGCTGCGAGCGCGGCGCTTGCGAGGGTCTGACCTACCCAGCTGGCTCGAGACCAGGAGAAATCAGGATCGTTCCCGGAAGGTGTGTCGATCCCCTTCCCGACGGAGCGGCCTGCTCGAAGGGCGAAGGCGGGCCGCCGTGCGACTACAGCGCCGAGTGCATCGATGGGGTTTGCACGCCGAGCGACCCCGCACGTTGCAAGTAACGCGAGCGCG
This sequence comes from Pseudomonadota bacterium, assembly GCA_023423895.1. Classification (GTDB taxonomy): domain Bacteria; phylum Myxococcota_A; class Polyangia; order Polyangiales; family Polyangiaceae; genus Labilithrix. The sequence goes on along the minus strand of JAFAER010000122.1, from coordinate 72,007 downwards.
GCGCGGCGGAGCGGCCACTCGAATCGTTGCGGAGGTGCCATCGGAGGTCGGTGCGGAGACCAGGACGCCGCTAGATCGCCTCGCGTGCTCGAACGTACACGTGGGAATGCGCCGCCTCTTCGCGCTTGCTGTCTTCCTCACGCCGCTCGGCATCTCGCTCTCGTCCGTGGCTCAGGAGGGGACCGGTAGCTGTCCGCCGGCGCCTGTCGCGACGATCGGCATCCCGAAGCCGCCGCGCGAGCAGCAGGCCGCGTTCGACACTCCGAGGATGCCTACGCTCGTTCCGACGAATGCACGCTTGCGGGTGTCGTCCGTCGTAGGCCCCGTCGAGTCCGTGCCCGTGCAGCTCCTCGTGAACGGCGCCGCGGCCGCGTTCCGGCGCGACGTGTCGGACGAGCAGATCGAGATCACTCCGAAGGCGCCACTTCCGCCGCGCGCCAGCGTGGTCGTCCTGGTGGATGGGATCCGCACGGCGACCTATCAGGTCGGTCCGACACCCGACACGCGCGCGCCGACGCTTGCGAACGCCAAGGTCGAGCGAGTCGCGCTCGCGGTCCCCGGACCGGTGTGCCCGCCGTCGACTCCAGCCGATCTCGTCACGGGCACCATCGAGGTCGACGATGAGTCGCTCGTGCATGCGAAGGTGAGCCTCGTCCGTGCGGCCGGCGCCGTCGTCGCGCCGGTGAGCGCTTACGTCACCCGCGGTCGCTCGTCGATCGGCACCTTTCCTCCGTCGAGCCCTTTCGGGGTGCGTCTCGTGGCCGGGACGCTGTCTCCCGGTGAGCGGGCTGCGCTCCGGTTCGTGGTGATCGACGCCGCGGGAAACGCCTCGGCTACGCTCGACGTGCCGATCGTGGCGCCCGGTGCCCCCGATGCGGGCTCGCCAGATGCGTCGACCGCGGTACGTCCGGAGCCGCCGTCCTCGTCACGGCGCGGATGCTGACAGGCACGCCGGAGCAAGGCAACGATCGCGGCGCCGCGAGGGAATCGATCTCGGAGACACGCGTGGCGATTCTCTCCGCAGCGTCTCCGCGGTAGTGTCTCGAAACATGCCGCGCAGCGGTGAAGAAGTACGTCTCCGCCTCCAGCAGGCGGCGCTCGATCTCTACCGCAAGAAGGGCTTCGACCAGACGACCACCGCGGAGATCGCGGCCCGTGCTCGCACGACGGAGCGCACGTTTTTCCGACACTTCGCCGACAAGCGCGAGGTGCTCTTCGGCGGCGAGGCCGTCGTGCGCGAGGCGCTCACGCAGGCGGTGAACGAGGTGCCCGGCAAGCCTGCGCCGCTCGAGGTCCTCTTGCGGGCCTTCCGTGCGGTCGTGCCGATGCTCGAGGCGAATCGCTCGGTCTCCGAGCCGCGCGCGAAGGTCATCGCTGCGCATCCCGCGCTGCGCGAGCGCGAGCTCGCGAAGCACGCCGCGATGAACGAGGCCGTCGCCGCGGCCCTCGAGGCACGCGGCGTCGAAACGCGCCGGGCCACGCTCGCAGCGCAGATCGCGATGGCGGCCTTCGGACAGGCGACGCAGTCGTGGCTCGAGAATCCCAAGCCGGGGCTGGACGCGCTCGTCGTCCAGGCCTTCGACGATCTCCGCGAGCTCGCGAAGCGCCGTTAGCGCTGCTCGAAGTAGTCGCCGGTCTCGAGGTCGTCGAGCAGCGACGGGTGTGTCGGACTCCAGCCGAGGAGCGCCTGCGTGCGAGAGCTCGATGCTGGCGAGTCGGTCGCGAACACGAGCGCCATGAACGGGTTGCCGAAGTGCGTCGCGGCCTCGGCCGGTGTCAGCGAGCGTGTCGGCAGGCCGAGCTTGTCGCCGATCTTCTCGGCGATGCTCCGCAGGGTGACGTTCTCGCTCGTACCGTGCAACATGCTGCCCGGCGGCGCCTTCTCGAGCGCCAGCCGGTAGAGCACGGCGGCGTCGAACCGGTGGACCGCCGGCCAACGATTGCTCCCGTCGCCGATGTACGCCGACACGCCGGTCTTCCGCGCGGTCGCCACCAGCATCGGGACGAACCCGTGATCGGCAGGGCCATGCACGGTGGGCGCGAGTCGCACGTTGCTGGATCGGACTCCCTGCTTCGCGAAGCCGAGGCAGGCCTGCTCGCCGGGAATACGAAAGGCTGCGATCGACTGCGGGTCGGGCGCTTCTTCCTCGTGCGCCTCGTGACCGGCCCGCATGACGAGCGTGCCCGAGGTGCTCACGAAGGGCTTCTCGGTGCCGACGAGCACCTGCCCGAGCGTCTCGATGGCCGCCCGGTCGCGCCGCATCATGCTGTCCGGATCGGAGAAGTCACCGCCGAACGCCATGTGGATGACGCCGTCGGCCTGCGCCGCGCCGGCGCGGAGGCTCTCCAGATCGTCGAGCGACCCACGATGAGCCGTTGCTCCGAGCTTCTCGAGGCGTGCCGCAGCGGCGTCGGAGCGGGCGAGGCCGAGGACCGAGTGCCCGGCACGGACGAGCTCGGTGACGATGGCGGGACCAGTCTGGCCGGAGCCTCCGGTGATGAATACGCGTATGGGAACCTCCTTTGCGGAACCGACGCCGTAGCGTCAGTAACTGACGGTATCACGTAGCGTCAGTTACTGACACTAAAACGCCGCCGCGCAACGCGCGCGCCTCGGTAGCCCGCTCCCAGCGCTACTCAGGTCTCAGGGGCTCATCCGTTGAACCGCAGCCCGTTGGCAGCTTGGTTCACTGCCGCGCTCGACGGGCCCGGGGCGCCTCGCCGGTCTCACGCCGGAAGATGCGCCGGAAGGCGGCGGCATCGGCATAGCCGACCCGCGCTGCGATCTCGTCGACCGAGCGACGCGTCGTCTCGAGCAGGTGCACCGCCTGGGCGACGCGCAGACGTTGGGCGAAACGCATCGGTGTGGTGCCGAGCGCCTGCTCCGTTCGCCGAGCGAGCGTGCGCGGTGACGTCGCCGTGGCGCGTGCCATCTGCACGAGCGTCAGCTGCCGGTGGATGTTGGCGTTGATGAAGCGCTCGAGCTTCTGCAGGACCGGATCGGCGCTTCGCAGATGGTCGATGACCATGTAGCGCGCCTGCGATGCGCGCTCGTCGAGCACGAGGTACCTCGCGACGAGATGCGCGAGCGACGGGCTCACCGTCTGCGCGAGGATGGCCAGCATCAGATCCGCGTGCGCGAAGGCGGAGCCCGCCGTGAGCACGCGCTCGGACGCGACCACCATGCGGTCGGTGCGGAGCGTGACGCGCGGGAAGCGCTGCGCGAACGTCGGTCCGAGCCACCAGGTCGTCGTCGCCTCACGTCCGTCGAGCACACCCGACGCAGCCAGCAGGAACGTTGCAGCACACGAGCCGGCGACGAGTACGCCTCGCTCGGCCGCGCGCGCGAGCAGCTCGATCCCGCGAGCGATGTCCGGACGCTCGAGCGCACCGGTGATCTCGCGCGGCGTCGTCATCCACAGGCCGGGCAATACGAGGATGTCGGCGGCGCCGAGCCCGCGAAGAGCAAACGCGCCGTCCACGGCGAGCTCTCGCCCGGCCGCGGTGCGTACCGACTTGCCGTCGATCGAGACGAGCCGCACGCGCCGCGGGAGCTGGTGCTTCGGGAGCTGGACGAGCCCTGCCGCCGCCACGCGCTCGGCCGCGCCGATGATGTCGAGCGCGACGGCGACCGGGCCATCGGCGACGCCGTCGAACACGAGCTGGGTGATGCTACGCGCCACTTGGCAAGAATAGACCGATCATCGTCGTTCCTGTCACTGGCCGATCGCGTGCGAGCAGCCCAGGATGACGCGCATGAAGCGAGCCCTGACGGTTTCCACGCGCGATCTCACCGTGGACGATCCGCTCGAGGACTTCGAGCGTCGCTCGATCACGCTCCAGGACATCACCAAGGTGGTCTACGTCGCCGGGACGGGGCCAGCGGTGATCGTGATGACGGAGATGCCAGGCATCAGCCCGCACGTGGCCCGGTTCGCGCGCTGGGTCCGCGATGCGGGCTTCACGGTGTACATGCCGTCACTGTTCGGGCGCGACGGCGCGGTCCCGCAGGCCGAGGAGGGCAAGGCCGTCCTTCAGCGCGCGTGCGTGAGCGCCGAGTTCCGAGCGTTCGGCGCGAACGAGTCGAGCCCCGTCACGCGGTGGCTCCGCGCTCTGGCGACGCTTGCGCACGTGGAGCGCGGTGGCCTCGGCGTGGGCGCGATCGGCATGTGCTTCACGGGCAACTTCGCGCTCACGATGATGCTCGAGCCCGCGATGCTGGCGCCGGTGATGTGCCAGCCGTCGATTCCGTTCGACGATCCTGCCGGTGTGGGCACCGCACCCGAGGAGCTCGCGTCGATCCGCGACCGACTCCGGCGCGAGGACCTCACCGTCATGGGCTACCGCTTCGAGGGAGACAGGTTCTGCACCGCGCAGCGCTTCGCGGCCTATGCCGAGGCGCTCGGCGATCGTTTCGTCGCGCGCGTGCTCCCCGACAGCGCGGCGAACCGCGAGACGGCGCCGTTCTTCGAGCGCGTGGTTGCGTGTCCGCACAGCGTGGTCACCGCGCACCTCATCGATGAGGCAGGCCAGCCGACCGTCGCAGCGCGCGACGAGATCCTCGCGTTCTTCAGGCAGCGCCTGATCGGTTGAACCGCGCGTCCCTCGTCGTAGCGGCGGCCGTGGCACGCCTCACGCCACGGCCGTCGCCAGAGCCTCATCACGGCGGCTCATCGAGCATCGGTTTTGATGAAGATGCCGGTCGCAACCGCGTTGTGGATGCCGCCCGGCACCCCGAGGGTCGGTCACGACCGGCTCTTCGATACCGGTTGGTATTCCGAGGGTCGGTCGCGACCGGCTTTTCGATACCGGTTGGTATTCCGAGGGTCGGTCACGACCGGCTTTTCGATACCGGTTGGTATTCCGAGGTTCGGTCGGGACCGGATTCTCGATACCTCCGGGCACGCCGTCACGGCGATCGCCGCTGCGGCACGCATCGCGCGCGACGCAGTGTCGCTCTCGGACGGTCACTCCACGGGCGGAAGCGGCTCAGGCGACACCGGTGACGGCTCGGCCGGCTCGTTCGGCTTCTTCTTTCCGCGAAGCGAGGCCCGGAGCGACGCGAGCGGAGCCAGCATGGGGATGGCAGACGTCTCCGCCAACTCGCCGTTCTCGACCGCCGCGATGAGCACGCGTGCGTACGTCGAGAGCGCCGCGCGCGCCTCGCGGAGCGGCTCGACGAGGTTCGCCGTCTCCGGCGTCGCCGCCTTTGCCTTCGTGATGCCGAGGGCCTCGCCGTAGGCTGCCTGCCGGGCGCGGAGCTCGCGAAGGAACGGCGCGCCGACGAGACGATCGAGCGTGCCCTCGAGCTTCTCCGACTCGATGCGAGCGAGGATGGCCTCGCCCTCCGCCCACTGCTCCGGGTATCGAAGCGTCAGGAAGGTGAGCCCATTTGCGAAGAGCAGCCCGTAGACGCGCTCGGCCTCGGCGCCGTCCGTCCCGCCGAGCTCGATGTTCGCTGCGAGGCGCTGCCCGAACGCGCTCCACATCCGGTCGACCGCTGCGTCCGCGGCGCGCGTCAGGCTCTCGATCTTCGCCGGCGGAGCGGCCTGATGCAGCGTGCGCAGATGCTCGCCGGTCTCGCGAACGCGCCGGAGCGCCTTCTTCGCCGCCGGCAGCTCGATCCCCTTGCCCGCCGTCAGTACGGCGCGAGTGAGCGCGATGGTCCCCGCAACGTTGGTCTGCGGAATCGTTTCGTAGAGCGAAGCGTCGAATGCCATACGTCCCTTCCTTTCGAAAAAGAATGAGGGCGTAGATGCACGCACGTCCGCCCCCCCGGCGCGGAGGATAGACACGGCCGCGGGAGAGTGACAAGCGTCGCCCGGCCGTCTGCGTCGGTGCGCCGTGGATGCGCCAACGCGCGCGCCGCGCTGAAGGACTCGGCCCGAGCTCGATGTGCGTTCGAGCGCGTGGGGCGCCGAAACTACTCCGCAGAGGGGACGCGTTGATGCGCGAGGTCCTCTTCGATTTTCCTGATGAGGTCCTCGGCCCGAGACTCGGGGACGATCCGAGCGTCGTCCTTCGCGATCGTGTCGCCGAGGATCTCGAACGCGTCGCGCGCGGCCTTCTTCACCTCTGTCGACCGAGCGTCGTCGGGCATGCCGACGAGGAAGTGCACCGTCGTGTCGTTCTCGGCGGGCTGGAGCTCTCGCACGCGAGATGACCAGAGGAGCGCCTTGTCGCGGATCCGCTGCGGGTCCAGCATGTCGAACGAGAGCGGCTGGGCGACGTTCCAGGCGCCGTTCTTCCAGGACCGCTCGAACACTTGCTCGTAGTGAGCGGACCGAAGCGAGTGACGCGTGAGCGCGCGCACGATCTCTGGCGTCGCCAGCTTCACGACGGACCGCCAGACGGCCTCGTCGTCGCGCCCCTCCACCGCGCCCTCGTCAGGAGCCTTGCTCACGTAGAGGCGGAAGAGGTGCGCGAGCGTCTCTTCCGGCTGCGCGGTGATGCCCGAGACGACGCGCGAAAACTGGATGCTCGCGTCGTCGACGGCGACCACCTTCGCGAGGAGCGCGTCGAGGGTGGATACGGACTCGAAGAGCTCGGGCTGCTGCGTCGACGCCGACCATGTCTCGCACGCCTTCTCGAAGAGGCGCTTGACGCGACGGAGGTGCACCAGGTCCGCCTCCGGGAACGCGTTCGAGACGCGAGTCCAGGAGGACAGGAACTTCGCGGCGGCGTACCGACGCGCCGGACAGAACAGCACGACGCCGACGTTCAGGAACTCGTCGGTGCGCGGGTCCGCGACGAACCGGACCGCGACGGCTTGGCAGGGGACCTTTACTTGTTCAGCCATGCTTCCACCTTCGCTAGCCACTCGGGAGCCGCGTCGCGGCGCCTTTTCATGACGTCGAGGATATACCCCAATTTTCCCGCCGCGGTGCCGCTCTGCCAAGCGCTCGGCGTCGCCGTTGCGATCTGCCCCAGGACCTCGTCCGTGAGTGCCGCTAGCGCCTCCCGAAATCGGTCCAGGGAGAACTGCCGATGCCGCAGCCACTCGCGGCAGGCGTGCTGGTCGACGATTCGGTCGAGCGCGTCAAGCGCCGGATCCGGTGCAAACAGGACGGGGAGGAGGAACGAGAACGCGTCGCCGTGGTCGAAGGCGATCACCTCCCCTCTGCCGACAAGCAGGTTTGGGTTGGTCTTCCGACGGTCGGGGTTGTGGATGAGCACGTCGAACGCGAGTAGCTCTGCCGCGGGATTGCGCAGGCATGGGTCGGGTAGTTCGTGCGTGTACTGGGTTACCCCCTTCCAGACGTGCTCGCAGGCGAACGCCGAACCGAGAGAGCCGCGCGCAATCGCTTGCTGTTCGGCGTCAGCCAGCGCGTCGGCATAGTCGGACGTGACGACCAGCTCATAGGACGGCGGCACGCGTACGCCGAGCACGCGGCCGATCTCGGCCGCGAGCCACTCGCAGAGGTACGCGATCGGCAGTAGCGCACGTTGTTCCGGTGCCATCGCCTTCGCGAGTTTGGTGACGACTTCGACTGCACTCCCGTCCTCGCCCCGCGCGAGTACGAGCACTGCGCCGTTACGGCCTGCGCTCATCTTCCGAAGCAGGAGCTCGGCTTCAAGCCGGTGCGGCGCTTGGACAGTGTACGGCACGCGGTCCCCCCACGCCGGATCGTCGGCGCTTCACGCCAGGAGGGCAAGCATTTCAAACAGCGTGAGACAATGGGGCGGAGCAGCACACGGGAGCAGACCTCGCGGGGCGAGCACTCTCTCGAAGTTGGCCCACGTGGCGCGCGCGGGCTCTCATTTCTCACGTGTATGCACGGAAGCTCGAAGCTCCCTCGACGCCCTGTCGGCCGTTCCTGAAGTGGGTCGGTGGCAAGCGGCAGCTTCTGCCCGAGATCGTGGCGCACGCGCCGAAATCGTTCGGGCGCTACTTCGAGCCGTTCGTCGGTGGCGGCGCGCTCTTCTTCCACCTACGGCCGCGCGAGGCTGTTCTCGCCGACGCGAACGAGCGACTCGTCCGCACGTACCGTGGTGTCCGTGACGAAGTCGAGTCAGTGATCGACCTCCTCCGCGGGTACCCGTACGACCCCGACTTCTACTATCGGACGCGAGACGTCGCGATCGACCGTCGTTCGGACGCAGAGGTCGCTGCTTGGCTCATCTACTTGAACCGGGCCGGTTTCAACGGGCTCTATCGCGTGAACCGCGACAACCAGTTCAACGTCTCATTCGGCCGCTATTCGAACCCGACGATCTGCGATCCGGCGAACCTTCGCGCCTGTTCGGAGGCGCTCCGCGGCGTTGAGCTCGTCGTAGGCGACTTCGCGGATGCGGTGGCTGACGCGCGGCGCGGCGACTTCGCCTATTTCGATCCGCCGTACGTGCCGCTGTCCGCGACGTCATGCTTTACGTCCTACGCGGCCGACGGGTTCGATGCGGACGACCAGCGCCGGCTACGCGCGACGGCGGTGAAGCTCAAAAAGCGCGGCGTTCGCGTGCTCCTCTCGAATTCGTCGGCGCCGTTCGTGCGCGAGCTGTACTCTGGCGGCTTTGAGGCGATCGAGGTCTATGCATCGCGCGCCGTGAACTGCCGCGCTGATCGGCGCGGCGCAGTGAAGGAACTGCTGATCCGGTAGAGGAGGCTGCGATGGCGGGGAAGGCAGCGGCCGTCACGAGCGGCGACGGGCTCGTGAAGGAAGTCGTCGCGCTCGGCGTCGGTCTCGGACTGACGGCACGCGAGCAGTTCAAGTGCGGGCGACGCATCTGGGGCGCGGAGCGCTTCATCGACGTCGTGCTCACCGAGCCTACGAGCCGGCGTCGACTCGGCGTCGAGTGCAAGTTCCAGCGCGTGCCCGGCAGCGCCGAGGAGAAGATCCCGGCGGTCATCCAGGACATCGCAGCGTGGCCGATCCCGGGCATCGTCGTGTTCGGCGGCGAGGGCTTCTCAGCGAACATCCGCTCGTTCCTGATCGCGTCCGGGCGCGCCGTCGACGTCGTCGACCTCGAGGCGTGGCTCCGGCTCTTCTTCGGCCTCGACCTGCCGCCCGACGCGCGGGCGAAAAAGCTGCCGCTGAAGCCGCCAACGGGCGGAGGCACGCCGCCCCCCGCCGCACCGCCAACGAGCTAGCCCGCAATTGCGTAGTCGCAGCCGATCGCGGGCTGGTCTCTACAGCAGATCTCAGCTGCAGCACCGAGGTCACGCGTCGGAGAGTGACGGTTCGTTCGGGGCTGCCGGCTTGGGCGGCCGTTTCGAGCGATCTGGGACCAGCTCGGCGTAGTCGACGTCGGCAGTCCTGTCGATCCGGCCGAGGATGTTGGGAAGGAACTCGAGCGAGGTCACGCGACGGCGGTGCCGAGCCCTCGGTCTACGATCGGAAGAACGGCGAGCGTTCACTCGGCGCCCCACATCGGGAGCCTGCTCGGCGCATCGCTCGGCTCGTGCTAATCGGAGAACGCCGGCAACGCTTCTCCGCGGAGGCCGCGGCACCCGCGACAGATTCGGCCGTCAAGACCGGGGCGAGCGGGAGCTGCATCTGCCTGATGAGATGAACTCATGGGCAGTCGCGCAGCGCTGCAGAGTCTGGCACGATGATTTTGCACGTGGTCGAGCGATAGGGGTGGAACAACGGGATCTCCGAGTGAAGAAGGCCGTCGTTCCAAAGCCAATGCTGTGCGGCAAATCCCCGTAGGAACTGCGATGGAAGCGGAGTGCGCGCATGCGGATTGTGGAAGACGTCCATCCCTTCCGTCCAGGTTTCGACGTGATCTTCGCCTACTATGTATATAAAATCCTGGTGCGTGAGCGCGTCCGGAATGTGATTGTAACATTGGCCTTCGCGCACCATCAGGACGTTGTTCATCCGGAAGGAGCCCTGATGTCCCATGCGGCTGAACTTTGCCTGAGTGCCACTGTTCGAGAAGATTACGGCGCTTACGTGAGCCGCCTCGGGCAGCATAAAGAATCCCGAGGGGATCGTCTTCTTGTGTGTATGGGTTGCGATGGCAACCGCTCGGATGCCGCGTGGCATGGTAGGGTCTGCAACGTCGGTTCGCGCGTATAGGTACTGGGCCAGGCTACTACTGGACAGCTGCAGTGCGTGCGCGTCGTAGAACGACTCGATCGCGATGACAAATGGCTTGCCAATGACTGCGGGGAGATCCCAGTATTTCTTTTGAAGCTTCGAGTAGAGCGCACTCCCCGTTCGCAGCGGGGCGAAGTGACGCTGACGATCGGTGATCTCGTCAGCTGTCAGCTCTCGCGGAACAGCAATAGAAGTGTTGCGGTCGGTGCCTGCCGAGGCATTTGCTGTTACAGCCTCCATGGCAACTTCCAGCCCTTCGCGGCTGACTATGAAGTCTGGGCGAATTTGGCGTTGATTGACCATGAAGCCAGACCTTGTGAAGGCGGCGAAGAGGTAAAGTTCCCAGATCCTTGCGTCGAATCCCGTCGTTTGGAACTGCTCGACAAAGTTCCCGTCCTCATCGCAGTAGTCTGTGAGAACTTCGAGCATCATCTGTCGCGCGGAGTGGTTTGCTGGATGTTTGCGGAGGAGGTCGAAGCGCGGATCGAGCGTTGGCCGATCCGCCACCGGGTCGAATAGGGTCAGGAGCATGGTTCATGAATTGTAGTGCACGAAGCTGCCGACGCGCAGCCGCTTCGGGCGAATCTTTGAGCCGCCTGGCCCATGGGGGTTGCGCGTATTGCACCGTGGCACGCGAGTCTCGGCGCGAGTTGTCTTGCCACGTGTCGGGCGCCTGGGACGTGAGTATGACTTCCGGAGCACCACCATACCGCCGCGAGCGACGAACGATGGATTCGACACCGCGGTAGCCGATTAAACACGTGTTTGCCTGGTCACCACTGCGATTGCTCATACGCTTCGCGAGCTTGTTCGCGCAGACTCTCGAGAACCGAGCGCTGGCACTCACGGACAGCATCAAGAAAGGCGGCGACGCGCTGCATGGTTTCATCGAAGCGTCCGACGTTCAGGTGCTCGGGAGCCGAGGGAAGACTCGAGCTGCCGTCGCGAGCGTGCGGGTAGCGGAACCCGGTTCCTTCCGGATCCAGACTGTCGAGTTCGGAGACGATGGCGGTGACGTTCGATAGCTCCGGCGCCATCGGATCTCCGTGAGGTTCAATGTGCGGGCGCGCTGCCTGCCACAGGTCTCCAAGCCGATGCCCCAGCCTCGTCGGCCAGCGCCAGCCGTCATCTCCGACGTCTAGCTGAATGCCGGTCGCGATCGTCTCCTTGAGCGCGAGTTCTAGCCAGTGACGCCAGAGCCAAGCGATCGGCCAGACGAGGAGAGCTGGTGAACCGTTGCGCGCGTGAACGAGCTCGGCGAGTGCGATCGCGCCTTGCTTGTAACCTTCACGATAGGCGTAAACGTCTTCGCGCTGTCGAAGGACGTACCCGACGTGGGCGTCAGAGAACGGGAAGCGACGATCGGGACCGAAGATCGAGGAGGGTACGTCGGGCCAGAGGCTCATGGCCGAAGATTAGCAGCCTGTTGAAGAGGCGGTGCCGCGGGGGATCGACGCCTAGCGGGGGGACGGATAGGGGGCCGACCAGGTCGATGGGTGATTCCCGTTGCGATCCGCTTCGCTGCCATGGGCGCTCCCGTTCACCGGGGGGCTCGTGCCAGTGCCGAAGCGCTCGGGTAGCGCTGCAGCCCGTGTCATCAACGGGCGGCTAGAATGTGAACTCCAGGATGATATTACCCTGAAGCCGACCATCGCCCATGTTGGACAATGCCTGTGCCGTGATCTTCCACTGGCGGTCTAGCTGCAGTGCCATTCCGGCACCGACCAACAAGACATCCTTCGACTCCTCGAAGGTCGCGCGTGGCCCGACGACCCTGTCTGAGATGATGAAGATCAGGTCCGCGGACAGTTCGACCTTGACCTTGCCACGCTCCACGATCGACAGCTTCGCCTTCGTGAGGAAGCTCTGATTGCCAATCTCGACGGCGACCAACCCGCAGACGTCACCTTCCTTGAGTTCCACTCCAGCCTGGAGCGGTCGTGATCTCGGAGGCTCTTCCCTCCGCTGCAGCATTCTGCATGGCTTCGCGGATGCGTTGCGGGGGTGTGAGATTGTTGTCACGCTCCTTCACGGCGCTCCCGACCCGGATCATCGGAGTGGTGCCGGGCGTGGCGTTCGCGACGGCGGCCGTGAAGAGGGGAGCAGCGCGAACGCACTGGCATGAACACGAGGCGCGATCTTGCGAAGCGGCATCACGTACCCTCTCTCGGTGAGGCGAGAGGTAGCCGGCACCGTGCCGACCGTCGCGCTCACTTTCGCGGTACCTCATCCATGATGTGTCGCGTGGGGAGGCGGTCAAGCGGCTCATGCTGACTTTCGTATCGACTGCGAAGTCGGGGGGAGTCGATCGAGAGGACGCAAGTCTCGCGAAGTTCCGAGACTGGGGCGAATCCGCCCGGACGCTCGGCGCGGTGAGCTAACGTCGTGGCGCTCGTCATGGCGTGGCGGACGTGTAGCGTTTCGAGAACGGCGGCGGTTCGCGCGCTTCTCGTCGTCGCGACGCTCGCTGCGCTCTTCGTGCCCGGTTCGGCGTTCGCCGAGAACAAGCGGCTCTCGCTCCACTACGCCGCGGGTGCAGCGTGCCCGTCGGAGTCCGAGTTCGTGGCCATGGTCCGCGGGTTCACGCAGCGCTGGTCGCTCGCCGCGGAAGGGGCTTCGGCCGACCTGACGATCGACGTCGAGATGACGTCGCGGCCCAACGAGAGCCGGGGCAGCCTCGCCGTGAAGAACGCAGGCGGCGCCGTCTCCCGGCGAGACATCGCGGGGGCGGACTGTGCCGAGGTGTCCCAGGCGCTGGCCGTCATGGTCGCCGTTCTGATCGATCCGCGCGCTGGAATGAGCGGCGCGAAGACGGACGAGGAACCGCCGCCGGCGCCCGAGGTGCACGCCGATGCGGGACCGTCCCCGCCGCCGAAGGAACCCACACGCCCCGCGGCGACGCCGCCCGTGACCAAGGACGAGCCCGAACCGCCTCCTCGAGCGCGCAAGACCATCAGCGTCGCGCTCGACGCCCGCTTCGAGACGACGTCCGCGGTCGTGCGAGGAGCGCTGCCCGGTCTGGGTGCATCCGTCGTATTGTCGACGTCGAGCTCGGACGGACCACCCTGGCTCCGAGCGTTGAAACCGAGCATCGGGATCGGCATCCGCCAGAGCCTCCCGAAGGAGCGGGCCCTGGCGCGAGGCGACTTCGAGTTTCTGTGGACCGCCGCGGGGCTCCGCCTCTGTCCCCTCGGCTTTTCGCTCTGGAGGGCGATCGAGGTCTCGCCGTGCGCCGAGACGAACCTTGGAGTTCTTCGCGCGTCGGCGTCCGGTCTCGCGGATGCACGCTCCGTGTCGACGCCCTGGCTCGACGTGGGGGGATCCCTCTGGGTCTCGGTTGCCTTGTCGAAGACGGTCTTCCTCAGCTCGACCGTGCTCGTCACGATGCCCCTCGATCGACAGCCGTTCGTCACCGACAGCGGAATGGGCGTGGCGAGCGTCCCGCCTCACGGCGTCCTCGGCGGGGTAGGGGTCGGCGCCAAGATGTGGGACTTCTGAGGGCTCGGGGACGATTTTCCGATCGAAGCTGGGGCGGACCCGCACTTAGCCGCGTGCTGACACCGCCGGCCACCTCCGCGGCCATTGCAGACATGGCTCCCGGGAGCCGGGACGATTGCGCGCCGGGGGAAGGCACGCAAAAGGCGTTGGAGGCCCGCACGTTCAGGAGTGAGCTCGAGCGTACCGAGCATCTCCGATCCCTCGTCCGCGCCCACTATTCGAACATCTGGCGGTTTCTCCGGCGTCTCGGCTTCGAGGGGGATGTCGCCGACGACGCCGCGCAGGAGCTCTTTCTCGTCGCGGTCCGGCGCATCGACGGGGTTCGGCCCGAGAGCGAGCGAGCCTTCCTGTATTCGACCGCCCTTCGCATCGCGACGGGGTTGAAACGGCGGCTCGCCCGCGAGGTGCCCGTCGACCCGCTGGAGACCACGTCGGAGCTCGTCGAGACGGCGGCCGCGACGCTCGACGAGCGGCTCGACGAAGAGCGAGCCCGCGAGGTCCTCTACCGCTTGCTGTCGGAGCTCGACGAGCGCTTCCGGATCGTCTTCGTCATGTACGAGCTCGAGGAATTGACCATGGCAGAGATCGCCGCAGCGCTCGAGATCCCGGTAGGCACGGCGAATTCTCGCCTCCGAAGCGCGCGCGAGGATTTCCGCGCACGACTCGCACGCCATCGCTTGCGAACGCAGCGTGAGGAGGGCACATGAGCGAGTCGCCGAGACGCCTCGTGCACGAGGACCCGGACTTTGCCCGGCTCGTGGAGGCCAGCCGTCATCACGAGCCGTCGAGCGAGGGCTTCGACGAGACGCTCTCGCTCGTGACCCGGGCGGCCGCGCGCGGAAGCCGAAGCTCGGCCCGGTGGTCGACGACCCACTTCGTCGTGGGCATGGCGCTCCTGGGCACCGTCGCCTATGGCGTCGCCACGATGTGGCGGGCCCCGTCTCCAGCGGGCTTCGTCGCGGGGAGCCCTCCCGGCACGATGCCGAGCGTGGCGCCGACCGCGGACGAGCGCGAGGCGCAGATGCCCACGCTGCCGGTGGAGGCTCTCATGGAAGCTCCCCCCACCAGCCCTTCGTCGCCAGCCCCGTCACGAGAAGCGCCGAACGCGAGCGGTGCTTCGTCTACGTCAGCTCGCATCGCGGAAGCTGCGCCGCCGCCGCGAGAACCTCGCGGTCCACGTGAGGTCGCTCCGTCGTCGGCCTCCTCGGCGGGACGGGCGAGCATCGCCGAAGAGCTCGCGCTCGTCTCCGCGGCGCGCTCGGCTCTGGAGGCGAACGACTTCGCGTCCTGCCTTCGCACGGCCGACCGCTACGACGAGCGCTTTCGCTCGGGCGTATTGAGCCAGGAGCTCGAGGTCATTCGGATCACGGCGCTGTTCGAGTCGGGCGAGCGCACGCGCGGAGAGGCTCGGGCTCGGCGCTTTCTCTCGGCCCATGGGGCAAGTCCGTATGCGAGCCAGGTGCGATCGCTCCTCGAGCGTCCCTGAGCGTCGGCACGGCAAATCGTAATCGCAACGCATCCTGAACGAGGTTCGCCAAGCATCATGGATGGAGATCGCCTTCATCGCGCCGCGCCGCGCGCTCGAACACGCGTCCTTCGCGTCGTCGTCGGGCCCGTAGCCCTGTTTGCAGCGCTTGCTGCCGCGTGCAGCGTCTCGCAGAACACGCCAATCAGCCTGGGAAACGATCGCCAGGACGGATCGGTGGAGTCGTTCACGGATCCCCGTCTGGATGCGTCGCTTCCCGACGCGGAGGCGCTGCTGCAGTGTGTCGGGACCGAGTGCCCCGTGCCGTGGACGACGTGCGACCAGCCCGACGGCGGAGAGACCTACAAATGTGGGATCAACCTCGCGCGGGACAACGACAACTGCGGAGCGTGCGGGAACAAGTGCCCGACGGAAGAGACCTTCGAGATCGTCCATATGACGTCGCGCTGCGTGTCCGGCACGTGCCGGCTCGAGTGCTACAGCAGCCATGACGGGATCGACAACTGGCTCGACTGCAACGGCCTCGTCGACGACGGCTGCGAGGTCGAGATCAACAGCGATCCGAACAACTGCGGCGCATGCGGAAACAAATGTCCTGCGGGCGTCCCTTGCCGCGAGGGCACCTGCGGCTGCTCGGCGGGTAAGGTCGCATGCCGAGGAACATGCATCGACCCGCGCACCGATGATTGGAATTGCGGGGCGTGCGACAACTTCTGCGATCCTTGGTCGGACGCAGGGGGAGCGCCTCCACCGAATGGCTACTACGGCTGCGTAGGCGGCGTATGCGCCAACAAGTGCAAGAACAACTTCGCCGACTGCAACGGCGACTTCTTCGAGCCGGATAGCGACGGCTGCGAGGTCGAAGGGCTCACCACGACGGACAACTGCGGAGGCTGCAACATCAAGTGCAAGCCGCACGAGCAGTGCATCAACGAGGGCAACGGCTACGAGTGCGCCGTGCCGTGCGAGCGGTATGGCAAGGTGATGTGCGACTCCGCCTGCGTCGATCTGATGAGCGACGCGAAGAACTGCGGGTCGTGCGGCACGGTTTGCCTGCGTGTCGACCCGCTCGACCCCGGCGGACGCGCCGCGAACGTGACCGCAACGTGTGAGAAGGGCGTGTGCAATCTCCAGTGCGATCCCGGCTTCGACGATTGCAACGCCGATCCGAGCGACGGATGCGAGACGAACCTGAACAGCGACCCCGGAAACTGTGGCGCATGCGGGAACGGGTGCGACGTGGCGGCGGGCCAGCCCTGCATCGGGGGCAAATGCCTGATGACCGAGTGCGACGCGGGAGGTCCGAAGTGAAGGGCGCGCGGACGGCAGTTGCTAACGGGCTCGGGCTCGGGCTCGGGCTCGTGCTGGCGGCCGCGACCCCGTGGGTGGTCGCGAGCTGCGCGGCGACGGACGTCGACGCAGAGCGTCCGGTGGACGCGTCTACGCTGCTCGAGACAGGTGCGGTCGACGCCGGTGCCGACGCCGACGAGGGCGCCTGCGATGTTTCGGACCCGAGCTGCGTGCCGCTGGTCCGCTGCGAAGATGCCGAGTTTTGCCCCGTGCCGACGAACGTGACGACCTCGTACGCGCTCACGACGGTGTGGGGCTCGAGCAAGACGGACGTGTGGGCAGCCGGGTCGGGTGGGACCATCATTCACTGGGACGGGGTCGCGTGGAAGCCGACGCCGGTGCCCTCGGAGACGGAAGCGCCGCTCAAGAACACGTTCCACGCGCTACGAGGTAGCGGCCCGAACGACGTCTGGGTCGCGAGCGCGACGAATCTCGTCTTCCACTGCGACGGATTCAAGGACGGAGGGGCGACCTGGGTACGCGCCCCGAACACCGCCGAAGACTCTGTGCCGCCCGGACCGTTCTACGCCGCCTGGGTGACCAGTCCTCACGATGTTCGTTTCGTGGGGGCGCCGACCAACTTCGAGCCGCCTGGGCAATATCTGAATAGCAATCAGGTCGTGAAGAAGGCCTCGGACGCGGGCATCGAGTGGACACGCCTCGAGGGTACTGCGGCGATCCACGGGATATGGGGATCGTCGCCCGACGACCTGTGGCTCATCGCGGACAACAGCATCTACTGGGATTGGCACCTCGGGCAGTGGGTCGTCGACAATTCGCAGTTCGGGCTTGCGCTTCACGGCCGGCGTAGCGGCGAGGACTTCACGTGGACCAGCGTCGACAGCCGCGCGAACACGGTCTTCCGCGGGATCTGGGGCACCTCGGCGAACGATGTTTGGATCGTCGGCGACCGCGGGACGATTCGGCACTTCGGCGAAAGCCAGACGGAATGGGACATCGTCGACGCGCCGACGACGAAGACGCTCCACGGGGTGTGGGCGGCCGCTCCGAACGACGCGTGGGCGGTGGGCGACTCAGGGACGATTCTTCACTGGGACGGTAGCTCCTGGAGGCCGTCGATGGCGGCCTTCCCCGCGAACAAGCGGAGCCCGGATCTCTACGGTGTGTGGGGCAGCGGGCCGGACGACGTGTGGATCGTCGGAGACGGCATCGCGCTGCATTCGAGCAGAGGTGCGAAGTGAAGTGCATCCCCTTCGTGGCCATCGGGGTTGTCACGCTCTCGATGTGCGCGGCCCTCGGGATCGGGTGTGCGAGCTCGGAGACGGAGAATCCGTCGGCACCGCTGCTCGATGCGGGCGACGCAACACTTCCGCCGAGCTCGGGCGACGATGACGCGGACGCGGGGCCCGACGGAGCCGAGCTGGTCGAGGCCGGTCCACGCGAGTGTTCGACCTTCGGCTTCTGCCCGACGGCACTCCCGCCCGGCGAGCACACGCTGAAGGGCGTCTGGGGTGACGGTGCGGGCGTCGTCTGGGCCGTGACCCTCGAAGGAAGTGTGCTTCGCTGGAACGGGACGGCGTGGTACGTGCACGCCTCCGACCTCGGGGCGCTGAGCGTCATCTGGGGCAGCTCGCCGACGGACATCTGGATCGCCGGTGAGCGAGGGATCGAGCACGGAACGGGCGCGAGCTCCGATTCGGTCGTGTTCACGCCACACGCGTTGCCGGAGGATGGCGTGACGGTGTCCGCGATCTGGGGCTTCTCCGCCACCGACCTCTGGGCCGTGGGCTTCACGTTGGACGACGACGGATTCACGACGCACGCGCGTGCTTTTCATGCTTCCCCGGGCGGCGCGGGGCTCGTCTGGACGCTCGACCCCATATCGGGCGGCGGCTTCGACGCCTTCACGCACGTGTGGGGTGGCCCCGGTGGCGGGCTCTGGATCGCGGGAGTGCGTCCGGAGCCCGGGATGGCCTGGCTTCCGGAGGTCGTGCTTCTCCGGAAGCGCGGAGGGCAGACGACCTTCACGGTCGACACGCTGCCGGACGATCCGAACGCTGCCTGGCCGAACGCGCACCTCCACTCGCTCGCTGGCGGTGTCGTCACCGACACCACGGCGTGGATGTTCGGGCGGACCGACTTCCCTGGCACTCCTGGCCTCTGGAAGGGGACGAGCACGAACGGCGGTGCTTCGTTCACGTGGACCTATCAGCGAGACGGATACGCCGGAGACCCCGTTTTCACGGCCATCACCGGGAATGCCACCGACGCACTCTGGGCCGTTGGCGAGGGAGGTCGCGTTCGGCATTGGAACGGAACGAAGTGGGCGCCGACTCCGATCACGACGACGATGTTCCCGATCGTCACACCGTTCTACGGCGTCTGGAGCCACGGAGCCGACGAGGTCTGGGTCGTGGGGAAGGGCATGGCGCTTCGATACGACCCGGCCAAGGCTGCGGACGCGAAGCGCGCAGAGTGACTCGGAAGACCGTTTTCTAGAGAGGTCGATTCATGTCTCGCCTGTTTGCTTCGATCTTCGTCACCTTTGCGCTTGGGGTCTTTGCGTTGGGTGCGTGCGGCTCGGACCGCGACGACTTCCAGGACGACCAGCAGGATCCATTCGCCGAGGTCGATGGTGGTGAGGACGCTCCTCAGTGCGGATACCGCTGCTCGCGCGATCTGAAGAAGGTGCTCTTCAGCTGCGGAGCCGACGAGGAGAAGGTCGTAGAGGAGTGTCCCGAAGGGAAGGGCTGCGGTGTCGATACGTGCGTCGAGGCCTGCGCGAGCGCGACGATGTCGAAGGGCTCTGCGGGCTGCTCGTTCTGGACGCTTCCGCCGGACGAGGTCGAGAACAAGGGCGCGTGCTTCGCGGCGATGGTCGCCAATACGTGGGATGTGCCGGTCCACATCACAGCCGAGTATGGTGCCGAAGTCCTCGACATATCCAAATCGATTTACACTGCGACGAGACCCGATCCGACCGCCGATCCGGTCTATACGCCGGTGAACGGGCCGCTTCCGCCGGGGGAGGTCGCCATCATCTTCCTCGCACAAGCCGAAGTGCCGGCGGGCTTTCCCGAGTTCCGGGTCTATTGCCCGGACGGTGTCATCCCCGCGCTGAAGGCGGACCCGATCCGGCACGGCACGACGAGGACGAAGGCGTTCCATCTGCAGACCGATGCGCCAGTCGCTGCCTATTCGATCTTTCCCTACGGCGGAGCGTCGAGCCTCGTCCCGACCGCGACCGTCCTCTTGCCCGTCTCGTCCTGGGACACGACCTATGTCGCGATGTCTCCGGCGGTGATTGGCAGACCTGGCAAGTTCGATCCCCCCGAGTTCGTCCACCGGACGATCCAGATCGTAGGCAACGAGGACGACACGAAGATCACGATGCGGCCGACCGCTGATGTCAAGCCGGGCGTCGATGTGACGCCGGGCGTGGGCGGCGAGCTCGCAGAGTGGACGATCTCGAAGGGAGAGGTCCTGCAGATCACGCAGTTCGATTCGATCGCGGGTAGTCCCGTCGTTGCGAGCAAACCGATCGCCTTGTTCGGTGGCTCACCGATGACCAACGTCCCGGCCGCGGTCGGGTTCGCGGACATGATGCAGCAGCAGATCACGCCCTTCTCCCAGTGGGGGACGTCGTACGCGCTCGTGCCGTATCGGCCTCGGATCCTCTCGGTTTCCGCCCTCACGCACGAGATCGTTCCCTGGACCTTCACCGGTGGTGCCGACGGTACGGTGCTCACGTACGACCCCGTCAAGCCGTCCGGCGCGCCGGACACTCTCGCGGCGGGAGAGGTCGTGACGTTCGAGACCGATGCTCTCGTCACGGTGAGGAGCCAAGACACGAAGCATCCGTTTCACGTCTCGATGTACATGACCGGTGGCGGCAACGGCGGCGGCTGGCCGTCGGGCGGCATCACGTACGGCGACCCGGACTTCGTCGGCGTCGTCCCGACGGACCAGTTTCTGGACCGCTACATCTTCTTTGCGGACTACACGTTCCCGGACACATCGCTCACCCTCGTACGGAAGAAGACCGCCAAGGGATTCGAACCGGTGACGCTCGGTTGTGCCGGTGAGGTCACCGGCTGGCAGCCGCTCGGCACGGCAGGCGAATACGAGTTCGCCTGGGTCGTCCTCACGGCGGGCTCCGTCCCGCAGACGTTCGGCAGCGGGACCTGCGGCTACGGCCGCCATGAAGCATCGAGCAATGGTCCGTTCTCGGTCACCGTCTGGGGCATCGCCTACCACGCGAGCTACGGCTACCCGGGCGGTATGGGCTCGCGGCCGGTCAACGACGCGCAGGATCCGCTGATTCGCTGACCGAGTGCCGGCGAGACTTCGTCGGCGAGCTCAGCGCAAAGCCTCGCATCAAGCGGGTTCGACCCGTTTGCAGTAGGCGTCGAGCGTCCGCGTCCACGCGGGGCGATCCATACAGCGCGTCAGGTACTCGCGAACGTGCGTGTACGGCTTCAACAGCGCCTTGTCGGTGCTGGCCGCGCTCAGCACGTGTGTCATCAGGATGTCGGCGACCGTGAACTCGTCGGTCGCGATGAACGTGCGGTTCGCGAGCCACCCATCGAGCTGCTTCAGGCGCATGTCCGACCATCCCTGCAAAGCATCGTGCGGCTTCGTCCCTTTGCCGCCGGTGATGCCGACGAACCACGCCGCCAAGATGGGGACCTCGACCGAGCTCAGCGCCGCGATGCTCCAGCGGAGGACCTGCGCTTCCCCCGCGAGGTCGTGCGGCATCAGCTTGCCGCTCTTCCGCGCGAGGTAGAGCAGGATGGCTCCCGACTCCGTGACCACGACGCCGTCGTCGTCGATCACCGGGATCTGCCCGAACGGGTTCTTTGCGCGGAACTCGTCGCGATCGAGGTCGTGGTTCGGATGGTCCATCCCGACGATCTCGTAGGGCAGCCCCATCTCTTCCAGGGCCCACAGCACGCGAAGGTCCCGCGTGTTGCCGCGCGCGAACTCGTTCACTCGGGAGAATCCGTAGACCTCGAGCATTGGTGGAGCGTACCACTCTGGCGTCTGCGCGAAGGCGGCGCGGCGTCGAGCAGAACGCTCTTGCGCACCGACCTCCGGCCCTTCACTCCCCATCCAGCTGTCTACGGCGCTCGAAGCGTACACCGGCTGAGCCAGCTCTCACGGGATGAGCTCGGCTCCGCTCATCCGTTGTCATTCGTTTGGACGGAGGATCTCTCGGTCGAGATTGCCGCCCGTCGTGCCATACTCGGGCCTCGCTGTTCGCCACGCGGGATGCGTGGGCGTGCCGCGTAGCGCCCGGAGGGTTCGCCCGGGCCGTCGATCGAGCGTGGTGCGGGGGCTCGCATTTCTCCCAGAGCGATCCTCCGAAAGGCCCCCGTCGTGCAACGCTCCTTCCTTCCCGTGTGCTTCCTGGCGCTCGTCGCGTGCAGCTCGAGCGCGACACCCGATGCCACGCCTGACTCCGATCCCACGCCGCCCGGCGCCGTTTGCGGTAACGGCCAGGTCGAAGCCGGGGAGGGCTGCGACGACGGCAACGCCGTCGACGGCGACGGCTGCTCCGCCGCGTGCGCCGTCGAGAGCCCGGCGGCGGGCTCCGGACCGTCGTGTGGAAACGGGGCGGTCGAGTCTGGCGAAGAGTGCGACGACGGCAACGCCGTCGACGGCGACGGCTGCTCGAGCACCTGCACCGTCGAGCGCGGGCCAGAGCCACGGTGTGGAGACGGCATCGTGCAGGATGGCGAGGAATGTGACGACGGCAACACCGTCGACACCGACGCGTGCCGAAACAGCTGCGTCGCCGCCCGCTGCGGCGACGGCATCGTGCAGGATGGCGAGGAATGTGACGACGGCAACACCGTCGACACCGACGCGTGCCGGAACAGCTGCGTCGCCGCCCGCTGCGGAGACGGCATCGTGCAGGACGGCGAGGCGTGCGACGACGGCAACACCGTCGACACCGACGCGTGCCGGAACACGTGCGTCGCCGCCACCTGCGGAGACGGCATCGTGCAGCCCGGCGAACAGTGCGATGACGGCAACACCGTCGACACCGACGCGTGCCGGAGCAACTGCATCGCTGCGCGTTGCGGCGACGGCATCGTGCAGGACGGCGAGGAGTGCGACGACGGCAACACCGTCGACACCGACGCGTGCCGGAATACGTGCGTCGCCGCGCGCTGCGGCGACGGCATCGTTCAGGCCAGCGAGTTCTGCGACGACGGCAACACCGTCGACACCGACGGCTGCTCGAACACCTGCAACGCGCTCTACCGCTTCACCACCGCCGGTACGCGCGGACGCACGGGGCCCACGCAGTCGGCCGTCAACACGGCCTACGACGGCACGTCGCTCGCGGGCAAGGTGACCGTCACCGAGACCGGCATCCAGAGGTGGACGGTGCCGACCACCGGCACCTGGCGCGTGATCGCGAACGGCGCCGCCGGGCACACCTCGTACCAGGGCTGGGGCGCGCGCGTGGAAGGGGACTTCGATCTCGTCGAAGGCGACACCCTCTTCATCCTCGTCGGACAGAACAGCCAGAAGGCCGTCCAGGGGACGCTCTACTACGACGCTCCCGGCGGCGGCGGCTCGTTCGTCGCGATGGGCAAGGCGCTCGCGGCGACGACGCCGCTCGTGGTCGCCGGCGGCGGCGGCGGCGCGAACTCGAGCCAGGCGAGCCTCTCGCCGAAGATGACGTGCGGGAGCCTCACGACCTCCGGCAACGTCGGCGCGCCCTCCATCCCTGGCGGCGTCAGCGGCGGTCCGGGCAGCGCCGGCACCGGCCTCGGTCGCGCGGGCGGCTTCTACAGCATCGGTCGCAGCGCGCTCCCCGACGCCTCGTCGTTCCAGGACGGCGGGCTCGGTGTGAAGGCGGCGCGCGGTCCGGACGGTGGCTTCGGTGGCGGCGCGGCGACGCTCACGAGCTCCTTCTTCACGGGGTTCGCCGTGTCCGGCGGCGGCGGCGGCTTCTCGGGCGGCGGCTCGGCCAGCGTCTCGTACGACTACGCGCGCGCGAGCGGCGGCGGCGGCTCTTACAACGCGGGGCGCAACCCGGCCGCCGTCGATTGCGCGAACAACGATCTGGGCACAGTCGAGGTGCGCTCGATCGCGACGGCCGCGCGTGACGTCCAGGCTCCCGTGCCCGGCGCGTCCTTCCTCTCGAGCGCGCGTACGGGGACGAGCGTGACGCTCGAGTGGGACGCGGCGAGCGACAACTCCGCGAGCCCGCTGCAGTACCGCATTCTCCGAGCCTCGAGCGCTGCGGGACTCGACGCCGGCCAGGCCGCGCTCGAGTGGTCGACGCTCGCCACGCCGCGCTTCACGGTCGAGCGCCTGGCGAGCAGCACGACGCATCACTTCGCGCTCTTCGTTCGTGACGCGGCGGGCAACGTGACCCGGTACGCGAGCAACGTCCAGGCGACGACGCAGTCCGTGTACGAGTTCACGAACGCCGGAGCGACGGGGCGTCAGGGTCCCACGCAGTCGGCGATCGACGGCGCGTACGCGGGCACGTCGCTCGCGTCGCAGGTGACGGCGACGTCGACGGGCATCCAGAGGTGGGTGGTCCCGTCGACGGGCAGCTACCGCATCGAGACGTACGGCGCGCAAGGCGCGGTGGGCGAGCGGACGTACCAGTCGAAGGGCGCAGCGATGCGCGGCACGTTCGACCTGACGATGGGCGACGTGCTCTGGATCCTCGTCGGTCAGCAGGGCGAGGGTACGCCGGGGGCCTACGGGTATGCGGGCGGCGGCGGCGGCACCTTCGTGGCGCGCGGAGCGGCGCTCGCGACGAGCTCTCCGCTCATCGTCTCGGGCGGCGGCGGAGGAGGAGGCTACGTCGACTACTTCGACTTCCGCGACCACGGGCCGGAGCGCGACGCGGCGTCGACCTCCACGTCGGGCCACATGGGCGAGGGCGGCGTCGCTGGAGGAACGAACGGCTCGAAGGGCGGCTTCGTGAGCGCCGGCCATACCACCTCGGACGCGGCGGCCGGCTTCTTCGCCGGCGAGGGCGGACAGTCTTCGCGCGCCTTCCAGGATGGCGGGCTCGGGACGCTGCTCGCGGGCGCGTCAGGCGGCTTTGGTGGCGGCGGCAGCGCGATCCTCATGTTCCACGCGATGTCGGGCGGAGGCGGCGGCTACTCGGGTGGCGGCTCGTCGACGGTCTCGAACGGCAACAACCAGTACGGCGGCGGCGGCGGTTCCTACAACGCCGGCGGCGAGCAGCAGAACGAGGCGAGCTCCCGCCAGGGGCACGGGCGGGTCGTCGTGATCGCGCTTTGAGGCGCGTGGGGGGCGGGCGCACGGGTGAAGCGGTGGGTGATCCTCACCCGCTTTGGTGGACCCGGCTCTAAGTCGCGCTCGAGGACGTTCCCGGCTCGATCGTCGGGCGAGCGATCTGCGACCGAGGCCTGGACCGCCACGGGCGACAAGGGTTACGAAAGGAGTTGTCCCGCATGCGACCGTTCCTGGCCCGCTCCTCCAGGTTCGTTCTCGTCTGACCGCGAACCGCACGATGCCGACCCTAGCCCTCGATCGCGTCTTCGCCGCCGCCGACGGGCTCCGTCGCTGGATGCTGGTTCCCGTGGCGCGAGCGGCGCCTCGGCTCGTCGTGTCGCGAGATGCTCGCGTCGGGATCGGCGGCGCGTTGCTGGTCGTGACGGCGCTGCTCAGCGCCATCGTCGCGCCAGGGTGGATGCTCGCGCTCGGGCCTCTCGTCTGGGGCGTGCCACACGTGCTCGCCGACGTGCGTTACCTCGTCGTGCGTCCGGGGATGCATCGCCGGCCGCTGATCCTTGCGAGCCTCGCTCTCGGGATCGCGCTCTCGTTCGTCATCGGCGTGCGCGGCGCGATCGGCGGGGCCGCCCTCGCCGTGCTCCTGTCGCGAGCGACGGTCGGAAGGAAGGTCTCGCTCGTCGCTGCACTCGGGGGCCTGTTCGGTCTTGCGGGCGCGTTCGGCTACGTGGCGGACGTCGCCTTCGCTCATCTGCACAACGTCATCGCGCTCGCGTTCTTCTGTGCCTGGAGGAGGCGCTCGTCGCGGCTCTACCTGCTTCCGGTCGCGGCCTTCGTCGCCGGCGCGCTGTTCATCGTCGCCGGCGGAGGCGACGGGCTCGTCACGCTCACTCGACTCGGCAGCTTCGACCTCGAGCTCGCCGAGGACGCACTCGCCCCCGGCCTGGATCCGACCGCCGCCCTTCGCCTCGTGCTCTTGTTCACTTTCGCGCAGTCGGTCCACTACGTCGTGTGGCTCGCCCTCGTGCCCGCGGAGGCGCGCGCTCGCAACACGCCGCCGTCGATCCGTCAGGGAGCTCGTGCTCTCGTCTCCGAGCTGGGCCCGATCGTGCTCGTCGTAGCGTTCGGCGCCGCGCTGTTCTTCGCCGGGCTGGCGCTCCACGATGTCGCGCGCGCACGAAACTTCTATCTCGCGGCGGCGTCGTTCCACGGATGGCTGGAGGTCGGAGCAGCGATGCTCTTCATCGCGGAGGGGACTCGGGACGCCGGGGCTTCGCCCATGCGAGCCGACGCGTGACCTTGTTGTTTCACCCCATGCTTCGGGGCGGCCCGAGGAGCGCTTCCGGCGTGGTGAACCGCTCGAGCCAGTCCCGCTCGCCACCGCGCGGTGTCGTCTCCCCCCCGACGCGAGCATCGACCGCGGCGCGCTGATCCCTCGCGGTGGGCCGCCCTCCCGCGGCGTCAGCCTCGGGCCCGACACGGCACGTTAGATGTGCGTCGTGCCCGCCGGGCCCGTGACGTAGACGGAGAGGTTGTACCGGTCGGCCCAGAACGCAACCGTCTCCCACGGGATCTCGAAGCTCGGCGCAGCGCCGCCCGACACGAGCTTGAGCGTCGGCTTCTCGTTCCCGAGCAGGTACTGCTCGAGAAGGAGGACCGGATTGACCCACTCGTACGGCGGGGGCTCGAACGCGGACAGCCCCTCGAAGGCGTGGCTCTCGTACGACCACGAGTTCTTCAGCGTGACCGCGAAACGGTCGGTGGACTTTGCGACGGTGCCGAACACGGGCACCCAGTGCTCGCCGCAGACACTCGACGAGCAGCCGGTCGTCCCCACCGTCGTGCACTTGTCCGTGGAGAACGCCGCGTCGCGGCACTCCTGCTTCGTGAAGTCGCTCATCTTGAGCTTCCGGATCTCCCGCGTCGCCGTGAAGGACGCGGTGCGGTTGTTCGAGTACTTCCCGTCCTTGGTCACGACCTTCAGCGTGATCTGCTGATCGAGCACGCCCGTGACCTGGGGAATGAAGATGCCGATTCCCTTGGGGCCCCAGGTGTCGATCGCGAGCTTCACGAACCCGTTCGGGAACGAGCCGTACATGCGGACTTCGCCTTCACCGTTGCCGAAGCCGGAGCCGAAGAGGATGACGGCGTTGCCCGGCTTGACCTGACCGAGCATCCCGGTGAGCTGCGGTGAGGTCGTCGCCGGGGACGCGGGCGCCGGGGCCGGGGCGGATGGCGTGATGGGTTTCAGCACGACCCCGCCCGAGATCACCGCGGGCGCGACGGTGGCCGTGGTCGTGTCGCTCTTCATCTCCGCCAGCTTGCGGAGCACCGGCGCGTTGGCGGCGTCGCGAGCGGCCTTCTCTCGCTTGGCAAACGACTCGCGCACCCCGTCGACGTCGTCGCTCGTGCGCATGGCTGCGCGGTTCGCTCGCAGCGACTCGACCTGGCTCACGACCGCGCGCTTGCTCATCGACTTGCCGTTCACCTCGACGAGAGCGTCGTCGCCGAGCGCCTCGAAGGCCGCGCGGTTCATGCTCCGCACGCCCGAGACCGGC
The DNA here is from genome assembly GCA_023423895.1 of Pseudomonadota bacterium. Classification (GTDB taxonomy): domain Bacteria; phylum Myxococcota_A; class Polyangia; order Polyangiales; family Polyangiaceae; genus Labilithrix. The sequence goes on along the minus strand of JAFAER010000122.1, from coordinate 44,876 downwards.
TTGCGAGCCTCGGCCGGAGCCTGCGAAGCCACGTTTGCCGCCTGGGCATTCGGGCTGGCAAGGACCGCGAGCGAGGCGAGGGCGAACAGAGAAGCGAGCGTGTGCGGACGGGACATGGGACGACGATCTTTCCTTTCGGGCCCGAGAGTGGTGCCCGTGCCCCGTCCAGTGCAGCGCGTGTGCCGCGCTGGACGACCAAAGTCCGCGTACTTGTCGGCGGAAGCCGCGTGCGCGCTCGCCGTTCGTTCGTGCACGCACGCGAGCCCGTCTGGCGCGCGTGCACGCATCCATCGAGCTCATCGCGGTAGAGCCGAGATGTTGACGAGGCAAGCTCCCCCCGCCGACCGGTCAGCGGTCAGCGGTCAGCGGGAGCGGCGTCAGGGCGGACCTGCTCGCGGTAGTTGCCGAGGAAAGTTAGCGCGGCAACTGCCCCGCGGAGGAGTGCGCCCCCGCCCCGGATGGAGGAAGTGCCAGCGGGCGGCACGTCCGCGATGGTCGTCCGCGCCGATGGGTCCAGCTACACCGAGCAGCATCGAGCATGCGCCCATCGAAGCGCGGAGCGCTCCGCGGTCAGCGCGCTCCGCGGTCAGCGCGCGCCGCGGTCAGCGCGCGCCGCGGTCAGGGGGGCGCCGCGGGTGGAACGGTCACGTGGGAGTCCACGTCCGCCAATTTTCGCAAACGACGTGATGATTTTCGCGGCGTGCCGGCATTAAGCCCGGGTGCACTCGCCGGACCCCACCTGGGACGCGACCGCGGAGCTTCGCCTGGCAGGCGATCCGTCCGTGCGAACCCCCGCACAGGCGTCGTCTGACGCCCCGCCGAAGCTGGCGTTCGAACAGGTCTACGCTCAGCACTACCGCTTCGTCTGGCGCGTGCTACGCGCGCGCGGTCTGCCGGCCGCCGCTGTCGACGACGCCGTCCAGGACGTCTTCGTCGTCGTGCATCGACGCCTGCCGGATTTCGATGGCCGCCACGGCATCCGGACATGGCTCTTCCGGATCGCGAGCTGGGTCGTGGCCCACGAGCGACGTCGTTTTCGGACGACGCGGGGGCACGAGCCCATCGAGGACGTCTCCATTTCCGATGCCGGGCCAGGCCCCTTCGAGATGGCGGCCCGGAGTCAGGCGATCCGGACCCTCGAACGAATGCTGACGCGAATGGACGAGGAGAAGCGAATCGTGTTCGTCCTGATGGATGTCGAGGAGATGAAGGCGCACGAGGTCGCCGACCTCCTGTCGATCAACGTCAACACCGTCTATTCACGCCTGCGTCTCGCGCGCGAGCAGCTGCGACGCCTGCGGGAGGACGCTGGCCACGAGAGGAGTGAGCCGTGAGCGAGCTGCGTCCCGAAGACCGCGCGTTCGTCGAGAGCATTCGCGACGAGTGGGGCCCCAGCCACGCCGCGCCGCCCTCTCCCGCGTCGATCCAGGCCCGCCTCGCCGCAAAGCCGTGGCTCGCGGAGGTTGCGCCCGAACGACGCGTGTTGACCTGGCAACATCTCCTCGGCTCGACGGTCGCCACCGTCGGACTGTGCACCGTCGGTTTCGTCGCGCTCCGAAGCGAGCCGGCGCCCATCTCGCCGACGAGCGCGCACGTGACCGAGGCATCGCCGTCCGCGGTGTCGGCGGCGCCAGCGATCGAGCCGGCCGTCTCGATCCACGCGCTTCCCGATGCACCGCCGCTGGGCGCCGGAGCAAACGTTCAGCCGGCCCTTGGCTCACGAGCGCGGGAGTCGGTCTTGCCATCGGTCTCGCCGTCGATCGTCCCGCCCACGCCGAGCGCGCCGGCGGAGACACTCGCCGAAGAGCTCGCGTTGATCCGGGAAGCGCAATCCGCCCTTCGCAGCGGAGATGCCGATCGCACGCTTGCTGCCGTCTCCGCGCATGAATCGCGCTTCCCGCGCGGCGTCCTCCGCGACGAGCGGACGACGCTCGAAATTCTGGCCCTGTGTGCACGTGGGGATGTCGCCGCAGCGCGCTCGGCGAAGGCCGCGTTCGAGCGATCGTCGCCGGGTTCGTCGCACCTTCAACGTCTCGCCTCGTCGTGTGCCCGATGAAGCCTCGCACGTTCATTTTCGCCGCGACCGCGTCCGTCCTGCTCGGTCTCGCGGTGCTCTCTGCTTGCGCGGATACGATCAGCGCCGGTTATGACCCGCCATCGGGGCCAGGGCCGTTCGCCCAGCCCGACGCCGGCGCGCCGGTGTTCGATGCGGGAATGTGCAATTCGTACGAATGCCCGTCGCCCTACACCACGTGTCCGTCGAAGCGCGGTCTCTGCACGACGAACGTTGAGTCGGACCCGGACAATTGCGGGGCGTGCGGGAACAGGTGCGGGTTCCCACCCGATGCCGGCCCGATCGTGACGACGTCGGCGGACCTCTACTGCATCGAGGGCAGCTGCCGTATCGATTGCCGTGGAACGCTCGGCGACTGCAACGCGAACATCGAGGACGGCTGCGAGACGTCCCTCCTCGACGACCCCGCGAACTGCGGAGGGTGCGGTCTCGCCTGCAAGCCGGGGGAGATCTGCTGGCAGGGGGCCTGCGGGTGCCCACCGGGTTTCACGGAGTGCGCCGGCGACTGCAGGCGCATCGAAGACGATCCGGTCAACTGCGGAGCATGCGGGACGACGTGCGGCCTTCCCGATCCGGATGCGGGCGCGGCCGCGTGGCCGTGTGGTGAGGTCGGAAAGATTCCGCCGAACGTCGGCCCTGCCTGCTCCAATTCAGCGTGCGGCCTCGGCTGCTACGGCGGTATGGCCGACTGCAACCAGAACTGGTGCGACGACGGCTGCGAGACATCGCTCCTGTCCGATCGAAAGAACTGCGGAGTGTGCGGGAACGAGTGCGCTCCGGATCAGCAGTGCGTCGCGGGGAGGTGCATGTGCGGCGATCCCGCGCTCGCCTTTTGCGACTACGGTTGCGTCGATCTCTTGACCGATCCGGCGAACTGCGGCGGATGCGGGCGGAGGTGTCCGGGCTACGCCGCGAACGCCGCGGAAGGCAGCCCGCGCTGCGTGCTCGGCCAGTGCACGTACTACTGCCCGCCCGATCGCGCCGATTGTGACGGCCGTATCGACAACGGCTGTGAGACCGAAATCATGGTGGACCCTCGGAACTGTGGAGGCTGCGGGGTGCACTGCGATCTCGAAGGCGGACAGCCGTGCGCAGGAGGCCAGTGCTTGACGAAGCCGTGCCCGGCCCCGGACGCGGGAGTACCGTTCTGATGTCACGCAGAAGCCCCAGGACACTGTCTCTCGCCACCCTGCTGGCGGCGATGAGCGCGGCGTACGTCATCGCGAGCTGTGCAGAGAGCGAGACCTTGCCCCGTCTTCCCATCCAGGATGCGGGCCACGCCGACACGCACGCGCCCCTTCCGCCGGTAGAAGGCTGCAATGCTGGCGAGTGGTGCCCCGTCGCCCTCCCGCCGGAGCGGATATCGATAAACGGGATCTGGGGATCCGCATCGAACGACGTCTGGATTGCCGCCTCTCCGGCGGTCGTCTTTCACTGGGACGGGACGGAGCTCTCGCGGACCAAGATCGAAACGCAACTTCCGCTCGCTAGCGTCTGGGGGAGTGGACCCGGCGACGTCTGGGCGTTCGGCAGCACGAAATGGATCTGGCACAACGACGGAGCGGGCGCCCCTGACGGTGGTTGGTCCCGGTCATCCGGCGCCGAGGTCGACTCCGGCACCGGCATGGACCCGCTCGGGCATCCGATGCCGATCGCCGCGATGTGGGGCAGCAGCGCGAGCGACGTGTGGGCCGTCGGAGCGTCGGTCGTGGGATTCGACTTCATGACGCGCCTGCCGACGCTCTATCACTGTGACGGCTGGCGGAACGGTGAGCCGCAGTGGCAAGCCTCGGGGATCCCGATCGCTGAGCCGCCGTACTTCGATTCAGCGACCTACAACGCGATCTGCGGCGGGCCCTCGACCGGGGTCTGGGTCGTCGGCGACGGCGGGAAGACCCGGTTCAGCGAGGGCTGGCGCGGGGACCACGCCGACTGGAAGGCAATCAACACCGACACCTCGCGGAACCTCAACGCGGTATGGTGCGGCCCCGACGGTGACGTATGGGCGGCCGGCGAGAGCGGGCTGATGCGCCGCTTCACGCGAGGTGACGGAGGCGACTACGTCGACCTCGCCGTCGAGCCCCCGACGAACCAGTCGATCCGCGCTCTCTGGGGGCTCGCCGCAGACGACGTGTGGGTCGTCGGAGACGCCGGCACGATCCTGCACTGGGACGGCACTTCGTGGAAGAACGCAGAAGGCGCCCTCCGGAGCGTCACCACCGAGGACCTGCTCGCGATCTGGGGATCGAGCAAGGACGACATCTGGATCGCCGGACGGAACATCCTCCTTCACCACGGCAAGACGCCGGAATCGAAGGCACCATGACGTCGAGGGTTCGCTTTTCTTTCGGCGCGATGTTGACCGGAGCAGCGCTGCTTCATTGCTCCACGAATGTCGTCATGGGCACGCAGACCAACGAGGACGCAGGGCAAGACGCTGCGGATGTGCCGGACGGCGATGCAGACGTGACTGGTGACGCCGGGGCCACGGATGCAGCCGTCGAGGACGAATTCGACATCCCCGATGCTGCCGTCGCGTGCGACGCGGCCCCATGCGCGGTTGCCATCACCGGTAGCAACAAGTTCAACTTCATGGGCCCGCCGTTCGACCACTTCGGCTCGTTCTGCGCGCTGCTCGCGGACGGGACTGTCCAGTGCTGGGGAAGCAACCTGGATCGCCGCCTCGGGGTGGACCTCGACGCAGGCGGCGGAGGACTTCCGATGAGCTCCTCCCCGGTCCGTGTCGAGGGGCTCTCCGACGTGACGAGCGTGGACGTCGGCGGCGCGAACGGGTGCGTGACCATCGCTGATGGCGGCGTGTTCTGCTGGGGCGCCCCGGCTCTCGTCGGCGCGGGCGTCGATGCCGACGGAGGGCCGCCGCTCTTCGATCCGATGCTGCCGACGCGGCAAGACCTCGTGCCTTCCGCAATGCGCGTCGCCGTCGGCGACGAGACCGCTTGCGTTACCAGTGCTGCCGGCAAGATGGTGTGCTGGGGGAACAATCAGCACCAGCAGCTCGCGAAGCCGCCCGGCGAGCCGTTCGTGCCGCCGGCGGAGATCCCGCTCGGGGATCGCCCGCTCGCCCTTGCCGCGACAGGTGTCGGGATCTCCTTCGCGCTCACGAACCAGGGCGAGCTCTTCTCGTGGGGGTCGACCGAGTGCGTCGGTTTCTCCGCGCAGTGCATGCACCGCCTTGGTCGCGACAGCTCGGAGACCATCGATCCGTTCCCGACGCTGGTGCCGGACATCAGCGGTGCCCGCGCGCTTGCGCTCTCGAGCTCGCACGCGTGCGCGATTGCTGGCCGGTTCGTCCAATGTTGGGGAGCGAACCGGGCCGGCGAGCTCGGGCGCGGCACGACCAGCCAGATCTCCGCGCTTCCTGCACCGACGCTCCTCGCGGAGGTCACCGATGCCGACGACGTGGATGCAGGCAGCGCTCCTCGGCGCGACGTTCCACTCCACGTTGCTGCCGACGATGGCCGGACGTGCGCGGCCACGGCGAGTGGTCGCGTCTACTGCTGGGGGTTCAAAGGCGCCGAGACCACCGGCACGCCGTTCCGCGTGGAAGCACTGAGCGGGCCCGCGGTGGCGGTGGCCATCGTCGGAAGGACGTCGTGCGCCCTCCTTCGCTCCGGCATCGTCGAGTGCTGGGGCACGAACAAGCACGGCCTGCTCGGCCGGGGCGTCGACGACCCGCAGCTCGAAGACCCCAAACCCGGGGCCGTTCGCTTCTCCCAGTGAGAGAGGACAAGTCGATGTTTCTTCGATGGCTACGCCGCTGTGCCTCGAATGCCGCGCCCGTCGCGCTCTTCGTGTTCGGTGCCTCGGCCGTGCAATGTTCGTCCGATCGAGCCGATTTCAAGGACGTTCCCGACGGCGCTGCGCCGCCGCCCGGTCCGCTCACCACTCCAGACGCGGGTGACGTGGACGCCGGCGCCGAGACGGAGTGCGCGAGTGAAACCACGAAGATCTACGCGCTCTCGATGGCGCCGGACGCGCTCTACCGCTTCGATCCGGAGTCCCTCTCGCTGACGCGTCTCGGTTACCTCGAGTGTCCGGCGAAGAACGTCGCCTCGATGGCCATCGACCGCTACGGCACGGCGTGGGTCGTCTACCAGACCGGCCAGCTGATGAAGGTCCGCCTCGCCGACCTGCACTGTGAAGAAGTGGTGTTGCGCAACAAGCCGTCGGCTGTTGGATATTTCGGTATGGGCTTCGCGAAGAACGATTCGGGAGCTGGGGAGACGTTGTTCATATCCAACAACGGACTCTTCACGATCGACACCTCGACTCTCGAGGTGGGACGCGTCGGACCGATGGCGTTGCCCGGCATCGCGGAGCTGACCGGTACGGGCGAAGGCAAGCTGTTCGCTTACAGCAACGTCAACGGCGTGGTTGCCCAGATCGACAAGACGACTGGCAACAGCATCGAGACGTACCGCACCTCGGCGCTGGGCTCGGCGGCCTACGCCGTCGCCCACTGGGGCGGCGACTTCTGGATCTTTGCGAGCTTCGGATTCGGCGCGTCGCCATCTTCCGTCATCCGCTACGCGCCGGCGACGAAGACCTCGACGACCGTGATCGCGGACGCAGGCGCCGTGCTCGTCGGCGCGGGCTCGTCGACCTGCGCACCTGTCGTCGACCCGCGTTGAGGTGAAGCGCGCCGACCTGCCCGGCGAAGACGCGACGTTCGCACGGAGACCTGCGGACACGCGGAGATGGATCGCGAGGTCGACCGCCGGCGCGCTCGGGGAGGCGCTCGGCAGGCGCTCGACGCCCCCGGAGAGGAAGAAGCCAGGCAGCGCCTCTGGGGTGTCAGAGCGGGGTGGGGTGGGCTTCGGGCCGGAGAGCTCGCGCGTGCCGCTCAGTTCGGATGTTGAATCGGAGAGACGCAGATCGCGACTTCGGCGAGTATGCGACGATGCGCCCCGTTCGTTCGTCCGTTGTCGCGCCCGTGACGCTCGCTCTACTTGCTGCGTGCGGGACGGGCACCGACTCGTCTGCACCGTCAGCGGACACGCCGGCGCCCGATGCCGCCCGCGCGATTGCGGGATTCACGCCTACCGTCGTTCACCGGAACAGGGAGCTGGGCGTGCCGACGTTCACGTGGCTCCGAGGCTCCGCCGGCGTCCCGTTCGAGGTGGCGGCGGGGACGACGCCCGAGCAGATCGCGTGGGCCGCCGTCGGAAGAGCTCGCGAGACCCTCGGCATCGGACCGAGCGCGCTCGCCGCCGCGGCGATGACGGAGATCGACGCGCATGGCAGCGGACCGATCGTCGCTCGGCTCGAACAGAAGGTCACGGGCATCGACGTCTTTCGTGCGCAGCTGAATGTGGCGATGACCCGCGCCAGAGAGCCTGTCGCGATCTCCGGCTACCTGGCTCCCACGGTCGAGCCGCGAGCCGGGCACGCGGCGTTCGCGAGGAGCGAATCGGAGTGCGCCGGAGCGGCCCTTACCGCGATGACGAGAGAGGCTTCCGCTCCGGCGTTCGTTCTGCGCGACGAGGACGGCGCGGGCTACCGCCGCTACGTGGCGGAGAACGCCAAGGCTCGCGTGAAGAAGGTGTGGTTCCCGCGCGCAAACGGCCTCGACGCGGCTTACTACGTCGAGCTCGAGGTCGAGCGCGCCGGGGCGCCCGACACCGACGCGCGATCGTTCGTGGTCGATGCGAGCGACGCCAGCATCCTCTTCGAGAAGAACCTCGTCGCGGCCGACTCGTTCAGCTACCGCGTGTTCGCCGACAGCTCGGGGAAGCACCAGCCCTACGACAGTCCTCTCGGCAACGGCACGTTGCCCCATCCTGCCGGTACGCCGAACCGTGTTCAGTTTCCGTTCGTCGGGCAGAACCTCGTCACGCTCGAGTCGTCACCGTTCAGCAAGAACGACCCGTGGCTCCCCGCGAACGCGAGCGTGACGACCGGCAACAACGTCGATGCGTATGCGGACCTCGTCGCTCCCGACGGGTTCGGCGCGGGCGATCTCCGTCCAGCGCTCACCTCCTCGAAGACGTTCGACTTCGCCTACGACAGCGGGCAGAACCCGTACCCCGACGCCACGCAGCGATCCGCGTCGACGGTGCAGCTCTTCTACACGCTGAACTTCCTCCACGACTGGTTCTACGACGCCGGCTTCGACGAGAAGGCGGGGAATCATCAGACCGACAACTTCGGGCGTGGAGGGGCGGGCAACGATGCGATCGTCGGCCAAACCCAGGATCATGCGGGGGTCAACAACGCGAACGCGCGCACGCCGGCGGACGGCGCGCCGGCGCGCATTCAGATGTACGTCTTCTACGGCGTGGACACGCTCTTGGCGCAGGTGACGGATCCCGCCAGCATCGGTGACCTCGGGGAGGTCAGCCGAGCGCGCTTCGGGCCGACGGATGATCACGACTTCACGGATGCCCTCGTCCTCGCGGACGACGGAGCTGGGGCGTCGAGCACCGACGCGTGTGAAGCACTCGGGAACGGCGTCGCCGGCAAGATCGTGCTCGTCGACCTCGGGGCGTGCAGCACCAAGAGGCAGGTGCTCAACGCGCAGATCGCGGGCGCCAAGGGCGTGCTCGTTGCGGGAAAGGCGCCGAACATCCTGCCCGTGCTCTCGAACGATGGCTCGATCGCCGATGCGATCACCATTCCGTCGCTCGGGATCAGCAAGCAGAAGGGCGATGCGATCAAGACCGCGCTCGGCGTCGGCGCGGTGACCGCGCGCATGAAGATGCAGTATCGAGGCCCGGATCGCGACTCTGCGCTCGACCTGGCGCTCGTCGCGCACGAATGGGGGCACACGATGACGAACCGCCTCGTGCACGATGCCTCCGGGCTCGACGGGCCCCAGGCCGATGCGCTCGACGAGGGGATGGCCGACTTCATTGCGCTCCTCCTCACCGTGCGTGCGGAGGATGCCGCGGTCGGCGCCAACGTGAGCTGGAGCGGCACTTACGGGGCCAACAACTACGTGGAGAGCGGCGGCGAGACGAACGGGATCTACTTCGGCCTGCGTCGGTACCCGTACAGCACGGACCTCACGAAGAATCCCCTCACGTTCAAGCACATCGAAGACGGCTCGACGCTGCCTGCGGACGTCCCGGTCCGCTTCGTCGCTGCGCCGATGTCCGCCGTCCACGACGCCGGCGAGGTCTTCGCGGTGATGTTGTGGGAGTGCTACGCCGCGCTGCTCCGTGACTCGGCGCGGCTCACCTTCGACGCCGCGCAAACGCGGATGAAGCGCTACCTCGTCGCGGCCCTGAAGCTGATGCCGCCCACGCCGACGTATCTCGAGGCTCGTGACGCCTTCCTCGCCGCGGCGGCTGCGAGCGACGACGAGGACTACGCTCTCTTCCTCGCCGCCTTCGCGAAGCGTGGGGCTGGAGCAGGTGCCGTCGCACCCGAGCGAACCGCACAGGGCAACCCGGGCGTCGTCGAGAGCTTCACTGCAAAGGGCACCGACCTCGACCTCGTGGGCTACCGGCTCCACGATGACGTCAGCTCCTGCGATCAGGACGGGATCCTCGACGATGGGGAGACCGGCAAGCTCGTCGTCACGATCAAGAACACCGGCTTCTCCGACCTCACTGGCGCGACCGCGACCGTCAGGAGCGACGTGCCCGGCCTGACCTTCGCGAACGGCGGGAAGATCACGTTCCCCGCGGCCAAGCCGTTCCAGACGGCCTCCGCGAGCGTCGACGTATCCATGACGGGTCAGGCGCAAATTGCCCCGTACACGCTCGCGATCTCCCTGACCGACCCGGAGCTCGCAGTCCCGCGAACGATCACGGGCACGCTCCACGGGATTGGCAACTTCGACGTGAAGGCGGACAGCTCGAAGCCGATCGACACGAAGGGAAGCACATGGACGACCGACAGCGCGCCGGCGTCGGTCGGAAGCGGCTTTCAGTGGATCGCCGAGGGCGGCGGCCACTGGCACGTCGACGACCTCCCGGGTGTCGCCGACCATCGGCTCGTCTCGCCGCTGATTCGTGTGTCCACCACGGAGGAGCTCACGCTCTCCTTCAAGACACGCTGGGAGTTCGAGAGTCGGTCGGACGAACGACTCTTCTACGATGGCGCGGTCGTCGAGATGAGCGAGGACAACGGCAGGACCTGGACCGACGTCGGCGCGCAGTTCTCACCGGGCTACGCTGGGACGATCCTGGCCGATGACGACAATCCGCTGAAGGGCCGGCCGGCGTTCGTCGGGGTAAATCGCGGTTTCCCTGCGCTGACGCAAACGACGGCACGCTTCGGGACCTCGTATGCGGGCAAGGTCGTGAAGCTTCGCTTCCGCTTCGGGAGCAATTCGACCTGGGGCTCGACGGGCTGGGACATCCAAGACCTCGCGTTCACCGGGATTGCCAAGACGTCCATCGAGCTCGTCTCGGACGCGACGCCGTGCACGCCCGAGCCTGGCCCCACCCCGACCGCGCCCGAGAACGATGCGGGCGCGGAGCCTCCGGCAGCAGCAGCAGCCTCGGATGATGGCGGCTGCAACGTCGGCTCGACGCGCGCTTCAGCGCCGAGCGGCCTCTTCGTTTGCGGCGGGGGTGCGCTCTTCCTGGGCCTCACGCGCCGCCGACGCTCGCGTCGGTAGACGGCTCTTGCTTCAGCTCGCAAGAGCGCTTCGAGGGCGACTGCCGCGGGGCGGACGATACATCGAGACGTCGTGACCGACTGGCGGCGCGATCCCGAGGGCGCGACCGGCGCCCTTTCGTACCGCATGCGTCCGACCCGTGCGCTCTGCAACGGCACGATGTGAACCCTCGTCATCGTCGGGCTCGCAGGTTCGAGATCCGTCGACGATCGAACATCGTCGTCGTGGCATGCCATCTGCTCGGAGCGTCCGAATGCGCTTGCTCATCTCGGGGCGCGGAGCGCGCCTCGTCGTGGCCGCCGTGTCCGTGGCGATTTGCGGATCGACCACGGGCTGCGTGCGCGCCGTCGACCCGCCTCCGCGCCCCCCCGCCTCGATGCCCGATCTCGACGCCGTCCCTCCGGAACCGAACAACGGTATGGCGCGCGTCATCATCTCGACGGACGTGCCTGCCCGCGTCCGAGCCTGGAGCCTGCGCGTGACGAGCGGCTCGATGAGCACGCTCCGGCGATCCGGCTCCGTGCGGCTCGACGAGCTCCTCTGCGAGTCCACGCCCTGCGCGGTGACGCTACCGTACGGCGATCACCGTCTCGCGTTCTCGGGGGTCGAGGACACGTCGCGCTGGAGCACGATCACGATCCGGGTCCGGAGGCCGACGGAGGTGGTCAACCACGTGCTCGGCGAGTCGACGTCGAATGCCGGCACGGCACTCGGCATCATCTCCGTCGTCGCCGGAGCGGTTCTCATCGGGATCGGCGTCCGGCTCGCCAAGAACGGCAACGACCAAGAGCGCGCGACCGGCCGAGACTACGCGCTCGGTGGCCTCGGCGCGATGCTCGGCGGAGGGCTCGTGATGACGCTCTTCCCGGTCACGTACCACAACGGTTCGACGACGCGGTGGTCGCCGGAGCAGAGCGTGCCGGCGGCGCGAACGATCGGCGGGAGCGTCGGCGTGCGGTTCTAGCTTCGGGGCGCCACCAAATCGAAGCGGTCCCCGGCGATGACGTTTGGGGGATGTCCGCGCCGGCCGTGTGGCCTACCCTCGGAGTCGGGGATGTCGGTCATACGGCGCTACTACGAGACGGTGACGGACGCCTTCGTGCCGATCGCCTGGCGGCGGCGGAACGAAGCGGAGCGGCGCTTCGACCTCGTCCGCAAGGCACGTCTGGTCGTCGCCCTCTCCGGAATTGCGGGCCTGCTCGTCACGATCATGTTCTTCATCGGGCTCGCACGAGGTGGCGCCGACGCGAGCCTGCTCGTGACGCTCGTGAGCGGTGTCTACTACTTCGCAATCCCGGCGGTGGTGCGGAGGTTCGAGACGGCCACGTTGGCCGCGGTGCTCTTCATCGTGCCGGTGTTCGTCATCTTCCCGGTGCGGGCCGTCGGACTCGGCGGCATCGAATCATCGATGGTCTACTGGTTCACGCTCGTCCCCGTCGGCGCGGGGCTGCTCCTTTCGCGGCGCGGAGCCGTCCTCGCGACGGCGCTCGCGCTCGTCGAGCTCGCGGCGCTGTGCGTATTCTCCGTCATCCAGGCCGATGACGAAGCCATGGGGCCCCTCGTGGCGCGTGGAGCTTCGACTGCGTTCGTCCTCTTGCTCCTCCTCGCGATGACGAGCTTCTTCGAGGCGGAGCGCGAGCGACGAGAGGCGATGATCGAGGACCAAGCGGCACGCTTGAAGGGCGCGAGCCAGCTCGCTGCCCTCGGCAGGGCCGCAGGGGGTGTCGCCGGTGAGCTGCGCGAGCCGGCCGAGCGGCTCCTCGACATCGCCGCTCTCCTGCGCGAGCCGGAGTCCGCGGACGCAGGCGAGCGAGAGCGCCTCGCAACGGAGCTCGAGACGGCAGCAGGACGGATCGCGACGACGGTCGAGGAGCTCGGGGCCTTCGATGTCGACCGGTGACGTTCGGTCCGAAGAGCTCAGCGCGAAAGGGCACGCCGTGGCGGACGCGCTCGGACGCCACGCGCCGCGCAGCGGCGACCCGCAGCTGGCCGGGACGATCGCCGCTGCCGTTTCTGCGAAGCTCGGCCAACCCGATGCTCGCGTGGGTCGATTCACCGCGCTCCGTCGTCTCGGTGGTGGCGCTCTAGGCGTCGTCTACGCCGGCTTCGATCCGGATCTGGGACGCGAGGTCGCGATCAAGATCCTCGGAAGGAGGAGCGACATCGGAAAGCGCAGGCTCTGGCGCGAGGCGCTCGCGCTTTCGGGCATCGCCCACCCGAACGTGCTCGCCGTGTACGAAGTCGGCTGGTTCGACGGAACGACGTACATCGCGACCGAGCTCGCGCCGCATGGAACGCTCGGCGACTGGCTCGCGACGCCGCGTCCGATTGCGTCGATCCTGGAGCTGTTCAGCCAGGTCGGGCGCGGCCTCGCCGCCGTTCATCGTCGTGGCCTCGTCCATCGCGACGTGAAGCCTGCGAACCTGTTCATGGGCAAGGACGGTCGCGTCCTCGTCGGAGACTTCGGCCTCGTCGCGCGCGCCGGCGCCCAGCGCCGAGAAGCACCGGTCAGCGCCGAACCCAGCCAAGCCGAGCTCACGGTCGACGGAACCGCGATCGGGACACCCGGCTATGCCGCTCCCGAGCAGTGGGCTGGCCGCCCGGTGGATGCACGCGCCGACCAATACGCATTTGCGGTCTCGCTCGCGCGCGCCCTCTGGGGGCCTGACGTGTCGCTCGTGGACGTCGTGAGCGGAACCTCGATGCCTGCGACCCGATCCGGAGAGCCCGTGCCTGACGACCTCGTCGGGGTCCTCCGGCGCGCCCTCACGGAGTCTCCGGACGACCGCTATCCCGAGATGCTCGATCTCGTTGCCGCGCTCGAGGACGTGGGCGATCGGCTCCTCGCCCGGCGGGCTCGCCGGCTCGGCGCATGGCTCCTCGCGTTGCCAGTGCTCGGTACCCTCGCATGGTTCCTCGCCGCCATGCGATGATGGACGTGACGTGGTGGGTGAACCGACCGACACCGAGCTGCTCGAAACATGGGCGAGCGGTGCCTCCTCGGCAGGGGAAGCGCTCGTGCGGCGGCACTACGGCGCGATCTCAAGGTTCTTCGCGAACAAGGTGAGTCGCGACCCCGAGGAGCTCGTCCAGCGCACGTTCCTCCGCTGCGTCGAGGGCCGCGGGACGTTCCGCGGCGATGCGCCGTTCCGTGCCTACCTCTACGGCGTCGCCCGGAACGTGCTGCTCGAGTACTTCCGCGAAAAGCGTCGTCACGCGGAGGTCGAGCTCGACGCCAACGCGAGCTCTGCGCATGCGTTCGATCCGAGCCCGAGCCAGATGATCACGCAGCGCCGCGAGATCGCCCTCCTGCTCGAGTCGCTCCGCCGCGTCCCGCTCGACATGCAGATCCTCCTCGAGCTGTCCTACTGGGAGGAGCTCTCGACGAGCGAGGTCGCGGCCATCCTCGACATCCCGCAGGGGACGGTGAAGGGCCGCCTCTCACGCGCGCGGCGGCTCCTCGCAGTCGAATACGAGCGTCTCGGGCAGGAATGGGGGTGCACCATGCCGCCCCTCGAGGCGCAGCTGCGCGACCTCCCGCGTCCGTCGAACGGGTGACGGGTCGGATTTTCGCGATCCGATCGGCGCGGGCGGTCACTTGGCAATGGCGAGGGCGCAAGACGCCCCCTTTTGCCCGACCAAGGAGCTCGTTCATGAATCGTTCGCGTGTTCGCTTCGCCCAGGTGTTCTCGTGCGTGGTGCTGGCCGCCGTCGTCTCCGCAGCTGCGGCATGTGTCGGGAGCGAGGACAACGTCGGCCCCGCCGCCCAAACGCAGGAGGACTCGGGGGCGCAGCCGGTCACGCCCGGTCCGGTCGAGGACTCCGGCACACCAAGCAACGAGGAAGGGGAGGAGGTCGCGGAGGACGGCGACCTTCCCGAGATCGTGCCCGACGACGCCTCGACGGAAGAGGTGGGGCCCGATGGCGGCATCATCGTTCCGGGGTGTCTCGTGGTCCCACCCGGCCCCTACGTCGAGTCGACGTGCAGCTCGCGCCTCGTGACCTTCACGAGCGTGGGGTTGGTCTCCGGTACGTATCACCTGAAGTCGGTACGCGTCCTCGGCAATGCGAACTTCTGCAGCAACACCTTCAAGCCGTTCGAGCACGGAGGCTCGCTCGTCGTGAAGGCTGCGTCGGCGGCCAGCGGGTCAATGAGCTTCTACGACAGATTCCGCACGAAGGGCGGACTCGCCACGGCGGTGAATCGTCATACTGCCGATGTGGTCGTCACCGAGACGACCGTCACGTTCGGCACTCCGACGTGCGCGGCAGGACAGGCAGCGCCGGAGTCCGCGCAGTTCGGATCGGGTACTGCGAACGGGAAGAAGTTCGTCCAGCTCCGCCTCCCGTACGGCGCGTCCGGTCAGGCGATCTATCGCTTCGAAGAGCCCTGACAGCGAGGGGCCGAGCGTCCATTCCAGGGCCTAGCGAATGCGCGTCGACGCCGCCGAGCTTCGGTGTGGCGCGCGGGCGCTCGGCCGACTACTCCGCTCCGGAGCGGATCGTGAAGTGGACCGGGGTGCTGTCGTCGAGGAAGTCGCCCTTGTGGCCGACGGCGACGTCGAGGGTGTCACCTGCGGCCGCGACCACCACCAGATTGTGGACGGTGTTCGTCGAGGTGGTGGCTTCCGTAACGAGCACCTTCCCGTTGTGAAGGAACAGACCGTCCGTGTCGCCCGTGTCGCCCTCTTTGAATTGCACGGTGACCGAGTATGAGCCCGCGGCGGGCGCGGTCCATCGGGCGATCGCGTACTCGCCCGCGTTTCCTGGATGCAGCGCGACCTCGCCGGGCTGGATGCCGTCGGCGAAGACCTCGCCCGTCTCGTTGCGGTAGACGCACGGATCGCCGAGGACCTCGTTCTCCGGATCGATCCAGGAGGGGACGTCGGGCGCGACATCGCGCGTGCCGGTGAAAGCGATGAACGGGCCTGCGTCACCGCCGGGAACGCCAACCGTGTAGCCGAAGGTCCACGCGCCGTTCGGGTTCGAAGTCTTGGAGAAGTCGTCCTCGAGATCGGCATGGACTGCCGCGGGGGCGTCGATGCCCGAGTCGACGGCGCCACCGTCGGCGGCCGGAGGGGACGAAGAGGTCGGAGCCGGAGCAACGCCGCTGTCATGCGTCGGTTGGAAAGCGGTCGTCGAATCGTCCTCACACCCAAGGACGGCTCGGCCGAGACCGAGCGCAATGGCGGCGAACGAACCGAGTCGAGCGATGCGTGCGGTAGTGACCATGCAGACGAACGTAGCGTCGCCATCGCCGACGCCTCCATTGCGAAAGTGTTTACGTTTACGTCGCGCGCCTCCGACGTGAGGACTCCACTGAGTGCATTGGCAGACGCTTGCAGCTGTTCGAACCCCCTGATCCGGAAGTCATGGATGCCGATTCGCTACGTCCTCTCCGGCGCTCGCGTCGCGCCGGTTCACACGAGAAAAGGGCGCGCACTCGCTGGCGGTATACGCGTTGCTGTATAGGTTCGGACCATGCCCTCCGCTCGATCGTCGTGTGTCGGACTCCTCGCGTTGACCGCTCTTCTCTTTGGCTGTCCGCCTCCCTCCGCCGAGGCGAGCATCGACGCAAAGCTCACCGCCGACGCTGTCGTGATCGAAGGCACCGCCGACGAGGACCTGGGCTGGTACGCGTCCTTCATCATCGATGCCGCCCCGCCGGGCGAGTACGCCGTCTTCACGTCTCCCGAGCGTCCGACGTCGCTCGATGGGTTGGCCGATCTC
This sequence comes from Pseudomonadota bacterium, assembly GCA_023423895.1. Lineage (GTDB taxonomy): Bacteria > Myxococcota_A > Polyangia > Polyangiales > Polyangiaceae > Labilithrix. The sequence continues at coordinate 28,482 of JAFAER010000122.1, read as the reverse complement.
GATCTCGCGAAGTGCACGCGGTCGAGCTGCAGCGCCCCTGGTCTCGGCACGTTCGAGGAACGCGTGAAGCTCGACGCCGCCGGGCGATTGAAGCTCGGCGGCGGGGCCGGGCAGAGCACCAGCCATCACGTCTTCGTGATCGTTCGTCGCGGAGCCCCGCTCGATGCTCCGCTCACGGTTAAGAGCATCGTGACCGTCGAAGGTAACGGTGGCTGTGGCAATCCCGCTTCGCCGGCGTTGGCGGCGAGCTCGCTCGGCGGAGCACCTCCGCTCGAGGAGTCGAAGCCCGACAGCGACGACGCGGGCGCCGCGGAAGACGCGAGCGACCACGAATAAGACGAGAACGCGTCCCGCGGGCCTGCGCCCACATGCGACGAGCTGCAGGTCCAGCTGGATGCCTGCGCGAACATCCCGCAGTCGACGGAAGACGGCTTCGCCGCGTTCTGCGCGGTCACCTCCGACTGGAACGAAGCGTCGGTGCGTCATCCGACCGGCGGAACGCTCAGCCGTCGAGCGCTGCGAGCGTGAGCGACGCCAGCAGGAGGACGAGCGGGGTGAGCCACCAGCCCGTCTTGATCATCTCGAAGCCACGTACGCGTTCGCCCTTCTTTCGCGACGACGATGGGCGTCAGCATCACCGCCGTCGTGTCGAGCGAGAGCACCGTCGTCACGAACGCACCGAGCACGTAAACGTTCCGGAAGAGTCGCCTGCCGTCGCCTCCGGCGCGGTGACTCGCGTGGAGGGCAGCCCACTCGAAGAACCCGCTCGTTTCGACCAGCGCGGAGAGCAGAAGTAGTGCAAGGAGAAACAGCATCACGTTCCGCGATAGCCACACCATTTCGAGCGCCTGCGCAGGTGTCACTAGTCGCAGCGCAATCATCGCGACCGCACCGAGCGCGGCCCACCAGCCCTCGTGCCATCCTCGTGGCGGCGCGAGAATCAGCGTCAGCGTGACGATGAAGATGGCGACGATGCCGATGATGTTCAGCGCGGGCATCTCGTCTCCGGCATCTTCCAGAAGAAGAGGAGCCGCCCGATGAGGCCGGAGCAAAAGCCGAGCACGATAGACGCTGACGCGAGGAGTGGGCGGCGCGCTCGAACACGATCGACGATCATTGCCGCTGGCGTCTGGAACAGGACGATGTCAGTTCCAACAGTCGATGCCCCGACTCCAATCGTGTCGTAACGCGAGCCTCGTTCGCGCAGCAGGAAGATCGAAGGATGGGAGTCCGACGCGGACGACCTCTGCGAGGAAGAAGTTGGCAGCCTACAGGCCGAGGATGCTCCTGCTCTCGCGAGAGATGAGCTGTCGCGAGTCCTTCGACCATGTGCTCCGTGGAGCAACGTTGATACCGCCCTGGCGAACGTTGAATTGTCGAGATTCCGGCTAGAGGTGGGTGTTCTCCATGCCGCCTCACCTCGGCTTCGCGGTCACAGTCGCTGAGGCGTACGTTCGATGGGGACTTCGTTCGAGTACCTGAAGTGCCGCGGTGGCTGGGCCGACGCTTTGCGTATCAGCTCGGCGACCGGGTCTACTTCGTCGCGGAGGATGGCCGCGTCCACGCCGCCGAGCTTTCCGTGTGGGGCGCGCGGAGCTCGAGGTGCAACGCCTCCGCTCCACTCGAGGTTCCGTAGCACCGTGCTTTGGTGGAGGCGTCGCGCTCGGATCAGAGCTGGTGCGCGACGACCCTGCCGATTTCGGCGTGAGCGCTCGCCAGCGAGGGCAGCTTGGCTTCGCTGTCGCTCAGGTATGCAGCGATGATGACGGGCGGGCGGCCAGGCGGCCAGGCAAGGGCGACGTCGTTGACCGAGCCGCGCTGGCCCGTGCCGGTTTTGTCGGCCACGGTCCAGTCCGCAGGTAGACCCGCCCGAAGGCGGTCCCGGCCCGTCTCGCAGGCACGAAGCCAACCCACCAGGCGCTCTCGGCTCGCCGCAGACAGGCCGTCGTCGACGAGCAGCCGTCGCATCAAGGTCGCCATCGCGCGCGGAGACGTCGTGTCACGAGGGTCGCCGGGCACGTTGTCGTTCAGGGCCGGCTCGTCACGATCGAGCCGCGTGACGTTGTCTCCGAACGAGCGGGCGAACCGCGTCAGGCCGTCCGGGCCGTCGATCTTCGCGAGGAGCAGGTTCGCCGCGGTGTTGTCGCTCACCGTGACGGCGGCCGCGGCGAGGGCGTCGACGGTCATGGCACCTCCGCGGACGTGCTCGCGCGTGACCGGTGCGTGCTCGAGCAGGTCGTTCGCGCCGTACGGCACGCGGTCGCCGAGCGACAGCTCCCCGCGGTCGACGCGCGCGAGCACCGCCGCCGCGAGCACCCACTTGAACGTGGAGCACATCGCGAACCGCTCGTCGGGCCGGTGGGCGAGCTGACGCCCGGTGCCCGTGTCGAGAGCGAAGACGCCGACGCGCCCGCCGACGCGCGCTTCGATGTCACCGAAAGAGCGCGGTCCGGTCACTGGGGGGGCGACCCGCGATGGAGTGCAGGCAACGGCCAGCGTGCCGAGCGCGCCACGTAGAAGCTGTCTTCGCGTCCAGGTCGGATTCATGCGCGCGTCGAACGCTCTCATGGCCGAACGCATTCCAGCATCCGGAGCTCGCGGATCGCGTGGGGACGCGTCGTTGACGTTCGCACGAAGCGAGAACTTCTCACCGCTGTCGCCCCCCACGTGCTCGACCGTCTCTCCGGCTCACTTCGAGCCTTCGGGTGGAGGGTGTTCGTCGACGGCGACCGGGACCGCCTCTGCGGGCGCGCCGGGCGTGCTGGTCGCGACCGCATTGCTCCTGGCCGCGCGCCGTCGGCGGAATTGGAGCGTCTTCGCCTTCTCCTCTCGATCGGCTGCGGCTGACTGCGTCGTACGGGCCGGCGAGCACGAAGCCCGGTTGCGCAACTTGCGCAAAACGCGTCGCTGAACGTGGCGCTTGCATCCCAGCTGAACGAAGCGCGATCCACCGAAGGCGCGTGGGCCAGCGGCGTTCCGGCAGCATCCTTCTTTCCGTCGTACCGACTTTCCACTCTGGACGGTCGGCACGTCGCTCGCAGCTGAGCGGCCGGCGATGGTGGCTCCGGAGCGGCGAATGAGCGTTGGCAAACTCGAGGTGGGAATTCGAATCGGGGCTCTGTCCCTTCTCGTCGGCGTGACCGCGGCGGCGGTCCCTGGCTGTTTCGCGCCGGGCGACGACGAGGCGCTCGAGAGCTCGGGCTCGGCGCAGACGGATCCGAATGATCCGCGCTGGGACTGCTACGCGCCCGAGCCGGGGCACCCGACGCCGAGCGAGAAGAGCGCCTTCTTTGCGACGCACGCTCCTGCTGCGCAGGAGGCCGAGCGCACGTACGGCGTCCCGGCTGCTGCCATCCTCGCGATCGCAGCGGTCGAGGGCGGCTTCGGCTTCACGCGCATCGCGCTCTACGCGAACAACACGTTCGGCTACAAGTTCACCAACACGACGGCCGCGGGAGGGCGAGGTTCCTACACGCTCGAGTGCCAGCCCTCGTGGGACGTCGGCAACAAGTACATCGACTTCACGAGCATCCGTGACGCGATCCTCTTCGTCGGCTTCAAGCTCGCGACGCGCGCAGACTGGGCGAACTACAAGGCGGCGACCGATCGCTATCGCACGGCGCGCGCGAACGGCGGCGATCTCACTGCGGCGGTGAACGCCTGGGTCGATGGCATCGCGGACGCCGGCTACAACTACGACCCGCCGAAGTACAAGCGGACCATCAAGTCCGCCATGTCGACGAACGGCCTCTACGTGTACTCGAGCGGCGTCACGCCGGGCACCGGAACGACGGCGCCGACGCCCGGCGGCAGCGGCGGCAGCGGCTCGAGCAGCGGCAGCACGGCACCCGCGAGCCAATGGGTGGCGATCAGCTCGCCCGCCGCGGATGCAACGGTGCGCGGGAACGTCACGCTGCAAGCGACGGGCTCGAGCGGCGTCACGAAGGTCGTGTTCACGTCGATCACCGGCTCGAGCGAATACGTCATCGGCGCGTCCACCTCTTCGCCGTACACGGTGCAGTGGGCCACCGCGGGCTGGGTCCCGAACGGGACGTACTCGATCCGCTTCGACGCCTACGCGGGCGCGACGAAGGTCGCGTCGGCTACGCGTCGTGTGTATGTCGCAAACTGACGACGCGGTCGTCGTCGATCAGAAGAAGAGCGAGGCCGCCGCCGCGATCCGTGACCTGAGGACTTTTGCTGGGGCTCGTGCATCAAGCTCGGCTTCAGCTACAGCGCGGCCATGGCTGAGCCGCCGGCACCGGAAGCGATGCTGGCAGACTGGACGGTAGCGACCTTTGCCTATGACAAGGGCTTCGGAACCTTGCGCCATGCGAACGGCGAAGAAGTCACTTCGACAGCGGATACGCGAGGTCGTTCAGAGCGTGAACACTTCCGCACGTGAACGGATCTACATTCGCGACTGAGTGCGAACTGGTCCGGTGGACCGTGCTGCGTGGGCGGCGACGAGATCGATACGCGAGCGGACCTTCGCGCGAAGCGCGAGCTCGCGATGGGAGCACATCAAGCGTAACGCATCGGCGCCGTCGACGTGTGGATTCAAATCATCGACAAACCCGCTTACGCTCGCGTCGTTCCTTCGTCATGCGCCGCTCCTCACGAAGCTCGGGTTAGATCGTGTCCCGCCTCGTCAGGCGATCTCTTCGCGGAACGACCGCGGTGCTCGTCTTGCTCGCTGGCCGCTCTTCCGCCGCCGCCGAGCCGGAGACGCTCGCGCCGATTCAGGTCACGTACACCGCCGACGTCGCGGATCGGGCGTGCCCGACGTACGAGCAGTTCCTCGCCAACGTCCGGCGCTACACGACGAAGTGGAGGCTCGCGGAGGGATCTTCCGCCCGACACTTCCGCCTCGTGCTCGCACCGAAGGCGCCCGGCGCCATCTCCGGTCGCCTCGAGATCGAGGAGCGCGGGAACGCCGTCTCCGTACGAGAGATCGTCGGCCCCGATTGCGAAGCGGCGGCGCGTGCGCTCGCCATCGCGTTGGCGGTCGTCATCGATCCTCATGCGGACCTCTCTGGAGGCGCCACCCATGACCTGGTGAACGACGCGCCTGACCGCTCGCCACCCGCGTCTGATCGCGAGACCCCAGCGTCGGCCGCGGATCCAGGCCGTGCCTCCGCACCGCTCGCCGAGGCGACGCCGCACGCCGCGCCGAGGCCCGTAGCATCCCGCGAATCCGCACGAGCGCCGTTGTCCGAGGCGCCGACGGCCGCGCGTGTCCGCCTGGAGGCGACGATCGGGCTGACCACCGCCGTCGTCGACGGCGTCCTGCCCGTCGTCGGAGCCAATGTCGAGCTCGAGCCATTCGCGCGCCGCCGCGAGGTCCGTGAGAGCTCCCGGGCGATCCCCCGCTGGCTGAGCCCAGCGGTCGCGGTCGGCTTCCGCCTGAGTTTGCCGCTAGAGCTCGAGCAATCCGGAATGACGTCGCAGTTCCTCTGGACCGCGGGAACGCTTCAGCTCTGCCCGCTGCGATGGTCGGCATTCGCCGATCGCCTGGAGCTGATCCCCTGCTTCGAGTCGAACGCCGGCGTCCTCAGCGCCAGGGCGCGCGGCAGTCGCGACTCACGCTCCAGCACGAAGCCCTGGCTCGACGTCGGCGGCACGGCGAAAGTCACCTGGCGGATCCACCGCGCATGGTTCGTCGGCGGCGTGTTTTCGGTGGTCGCCCCCGTGACCCGCTATCGGTTCGAGCTCTCAACGCGCGCGCCCGTATCGCAAGCACCCGCCGTCGGCGTCGCGTTCAGCGCCATCGTCGGCCTGGGATTCTGAATGGCCCGGGGCGCCCTGCTGTCCACACCGGAGGCGGCGGTCTCTCCGCATCCCACCTGCTGGACGATTTTTATGATCAACCCCCGATCGGCAAGCATTCATTGCCGATGTCAGCGCACCCCGTGCTGATGACCGATGCGGACGCTCCCGCCGTCGACGCTCAGACGGCTCGCACAGGGCGCTTTCGGCAGATGGTCGTCGACCACTTCTCCGATGTCTGGAGGTTTCTCCTGCACCTCGGGGTCGGCGCTCATGGCGTCGACGATGCCGCGCAGGATGTCTTTCTGATCGCCTGGCAGCGGCTGGACGAGATCCGCGTCGGCAGCGAGCGACCGTTTCTCTTCACCACGGCCTTTCGGACCGCGCAGTCGCTACGGCGGCGCTCAGGTCGCGAGATCCCCGACGAGAGCGTCGACGCAGCGCTCGATATGTCGTCTCCGACGCCCGAAGAAGAGCTCGACGACAAGCAAGCTCGCGACCTCGCCTTCCGGCTTCTCAAAGGGCTCGAGGAGGACCTTCGCGTGGTGTTCGTCCTTTACGAAATCGAAGGATTTACGATGCAGAAAATCGCCGAGCTCACCGAGGTTCCTCCCGGGACGGTCGCATCTCGACTCCGGCGCGCACGCGAGATCTTCCAGGCGCGCTTCGAGCGCTACATGACCCCGCGAGGTGGAACGTGAGCCAGCCTCCTCCTCGTCTTCGTGACGAGAATCCGAACATCGCGCGCCTCATCGATGCGCTCGATCGCCAGCGGCCGGATCCGAACCTCGTGTCGAAGATCCACGCGCTGCCGGAGCGGGTACCCGTGCCGGCGGCACCCCCAGGTGCGGGGCGTGCGCTTTCGTCGATGACTCCTTGGCTCGTCGCCGGGGCATGCGCCTTGGCGCTCGGCGGATTCGGATGGGCCGCTCGCGACGCGCGCTCCACGCGGGCGCCTTCGAGCGCACCTGCGGCTGCGCCCGTCATCGCAGCGAATGCGACGGCGCCCACGGAAGCGCCTCCGTCGGAGGCGGCGAGTGCGCCGGTCCGAACGCTCACCGTCGGCGACCTCCCGAACGTCGCCGCCCCCGATTCCCCGACGAGACTTGGTGCCAGCAGCAGTGACTCGCGCGTCGTCGCCGTGACCCCGCGTTCGCGAATCACGTCCACGATCTCGACGACGCCGCCCTCTGCCGGCCCGACGGCCTCCACGTTCCACGAAGAACTGGAGCTCGTCGAATCCGCCCGCAGCGCTCTTTCCCGCGGCGATGGGCAAGCCGCCCTCGATACGCTCGACCGCTACGACGCCCGTTTCCAGTCCGGCGCGCTCTTCGCCGAAGCCGCCATCACGCGCATCGAGGCGCTCGCGAGCCTCGGACGAATCGACGCCGCACGGGCCGCCGCGCAAGGCTTCCTCACTCGAGATGCGGCGGGCCCGTACGCCGCCCGTGTTCGCTCGATCCTCGATCGCCTGTCGTCGCCGTCCTCGCGCGAGTCGGGAGATTCGAGCGACACCGACCGGAAAGGCTCCCACCGATGAAGCATGCTGTCTCGCGCTTACGTAGCCATCGCGCACTCGTCGGTGCGATCGCCCTCGCCTCGGGAGGCGTCTTCGTGTCCGCCGCGTGCGCGAGCCCGATCAGCGAGTCCGTCGTCCTCGGAACGCCGGATGACGAGCTCGACGCCATGCCCGCATCGGAGCCCTCGTTCGTCAACGTCGATTCAGGCGCAGATGCGACCGGCGAGGCATTCGAGCCCCCGAAGGTGCTCGCGTGCATGGGCACCGAGTGTCCCTATCCGTACGCGACGTGCCCCTCGGCGACCGGCAGTAGCGACTACATTTGTGGCGTCGACCTCCGCAACGACTCGAACAACTGCGGGGCGTGCGGCAACGTCTGCCCTGGGGCGACCACCTTCGGCTTGCTGAACATGACGACACGATGTGTCGACGGCAAGTGCAAGCGTGAATGCAACACTGCGGCGGCCTCATTTTACGATTACAGAGACTGCAATGGCGATGTGAACGACGGGTGCGAGGCCGATGCCAAGAACGACCTCGACAATTGTGGAGCCTGCGGAAACGTGTGCCCGCCGGGCACGGATCATTGCGTGGACGGTAAATGCGGGTGTCCGAACGGAATGATCTATTGCGGTCCCCTCCTTTCCGGAGCGAAGGCCTGCAAGGACCCTTCGTCGGACAACGACAACTGCGGCGGCTGCGGAATCAAGTGCACGGCGCCCGCCGACGCCGGCGCGCTATTTCCAGGTATGGAGTACGGCTGCGTATCGGGCCAATGTGGGCAGCCGAGGTGCAAGAGTGGTTTTGCGGATTGCGATGGCATCATCGATCCGAACGGTTGCGAGGCGAACCTCGCCGACGTGAACAATTGCGGTGGGTGCGGGGTGAAATGCGCGGGCAACGAGACCTGCATTGTCCCCAAATCCGGCTCGCCTTACTGCGGATGTCCCAGCGGGCAAACGTTGTGCGTCAGCACGAATGACGGTCAGGTCTGTACCGACCTCACGATGGACAACAAGAACTGCGGTGCCTGCGGGCATGCGTGCCCCGGCTCGACCAACCCCAGCAGTCACGGTTTTCCGAGGTGCGAACAAGGGTTTTGTACTTACGAGTGTGAGCCCGGGTATGCCGATTGCGACAGCAATCCATCCAACGGCTGCGAGACGAACTTGATGGTCAATACGGGCAACTGCGGAGCCTGCGGGAACCGTTGCGATGCGTCCGAAGGTCAGCCGTGTATCGAAGGCAAGTGCCTCATGGTCGAGTGTGACGGCGGAGTGGAGCCGACGAAATGAGAGCCATTCATGCGTCTCTGTCTCGCCGCACGACCCTCGCTCTCGTCTCGCTCGGAGTGACGCTCGGAGTCGCCGCCGTGGCGTGCGCCGGAAACGAGGACGAGCGCGCGCCTCTCGACGTCGACGCGGGCAGGTCCATGATCCCCGTCGGCGATGCCATGAATGCGCTGGACGCGGCCGACGGCGGATGCAGCGACGCTTCCGCGGACTGCGGGGCGCCAGAGCCCTCGTGCGATGCCGACTGGTGTCCGGTGTTCACGATCCTCGACGAACGAATCGGATTGTCGGCCGTTTGGGGCAGCGGCCCGAACGACGTGTGGGTCGTCGGCGCGGCCGGTACCGTGCTCCATTGGGATGGCAGCGCCTGGGCGACCGTGTCGGTCGGAACCACGCAGTCGCTGTCCGCGGTCTGGGGCAGCGGCCCGAATGACGTCTGGGCGGTGAGCACCCCGGGCGCGATCTTCCACACGACCGGGTTCGCGAACGGCTCGGCGGAGTGGTCTCGAGCGACGGAGATCGCGGATGCCGGCGTCGACACCGCGTCGGCGGGTAAGCTCTCGCGGGCGATCTGGGGAACGTCTCCACGCGACGTCTGGGTCGGCGGCGATCCCTTCGCGCGCAAGGGATCGAGCGCGACGTGGGGTGGGTTCCGGACCGTCTTCGCCGACGCCGACGCCGGCGATGGCGTCACGGACGGCGGCATTGTCTGGACGCCGATATCGAGCAGTCTCGTCACGGCGATCTGGGGAAGCGGCCCCGAGGACATCTGGGTGGTTGGGCCGGGTTCGAAAGGACTCGCATCCGGCGGATCGAGCGCAGCACATTCGAACGGAGCCGTCGGTGCTGACGGCGTCCCGGTGTGGACGGCTTTCGACACCCAGTCGACGGACGTGTTCTACGCGATCTGGGGCAGCGGTCCCGGCGACGTCTGGGCCGTGGGCGATCACGGGACGATCCGCCACTTCACCGCGGGCGCCACGCGCTGGAGCATCATCGATTCCCCCACGACGGCGAAGCTTCGCGGAGTTTGGGGCTCGGGCCCGTCCGACGTCTGGGTCGTGGGAGACGATGGCACGCTCATTCACTACGACGGAACGAAGTGGACCTCCGCGACGGCCGACTTCGCACCGGGAGAGAAGCCGAGCTTGTTCGGAGTATGGGGCTCGAGCCCGAACGACGTCTTCGCGGTCGGTAGCGGAACCGTCTTTCATTATTCCGGGCCGAAGCCCGTCACGCAGGGAGCGGGTCGATGAGGGCCGCGGTGTACGTTCGATCGACCGCTCTCGCGGCTTCGCTCGTGCTGGTCGCGATGGCATGCAGTGATGCGGCCAACCCCGGTGGAGAGCCTCCCTCACCGCGCACGGACGTGCACGGCGATACGGAGGACTCCGGTCCGGGCGTCGATTCCACTCCGGACGTCGACGCGTCGGTCGATGCACCCGTCGACGACGCCGATGCCGCCGATGCGGCGGCGCCCACGTGCACCGACGAAAACTGGTGCCACACGCCGATCCCCAGCACGGAAACCCTCCGTGACGTCTGGGGCGACGGAACCGGCGTCGTGTGGACGGTCAGCACGCAAGGCAACATCTTCCACTGGGACCCCGACGGCGGCGTGTGGGAGCAGAGCTACGCTGCCGGCACTCCGCTCTATGCGGTCTGGGGAAGCGGCCCGAACGATCTCTGGGTCGGCGGCGACGACGGGTTCTTCCACGGCACGGGTGCGACCCCCGCGACGATGACGTGGACGGCCGTGTCCGCCGGAGGCGCGCCCATCCGCTCGATCTGGGGCCGGAGTGCATCGGACATCTGGGCCACGGGCTACACGGGCTCGACCTCGACGTTCACCGGATACGTTCTCCACTACACCGGCACGGGAGCGGACCCGGATTCGGGCACGGGTTGGACGCCCGCTCCGGTCGCGACCGCCTTCCCGGCGCGTTACACCAAGGTCTGGGGAACGGTTGGCCACGACGACGTCTGGGTCGGCGGGCAGACGGGGACGAGCAACGACGGGCGAGTGGTCCGGGGAACGCCCGACGGAGCCGGCGGCCATGTCTGGACGCTTGCGCCGCCGGCGGCGGTGGGCCGCTACTTCACCGGAGCGGGCTTTCTCACGCCGAACGAGCAGATCGTCATCGGGTTCGACCCTCAGGGGACGTCGCTCGCCGGCTTCTACACCGGCGTCCGCGACGACGACGGCGCATTCGCATGGAGCCGATTCGACGGATTCAATCGTGGCAACGCCACGCTGAATGCCGTCGGGGGGACGGGCCACGACGACGTCTGGGTCGCCGGCGCGTATGGCCGACTTCGTCACTGGGACGGCGCTGCTTGGCGCGTCGCGCGCACCGCGCTCGACGACGTGATGCCGGTGGTCAACACGCTCTACGCAATGTGGGTCACGAGCAAGGATGACGTGTGGGTCGTCGGAAACGGCATCGCGCTTCACAAGGTTCCGCCGCAGAAGAAGTGAGGAGCATCGATCCATGATTCGTATTCGTATGCTCGTTCTCGCCTCGTGCGCCGTCTCCGCCGGCGGCGGCGCGCTCGTCGCGTGTGGAACGGACGACAATCGCCTGGGCTTCATCGGAGATCCGGACTCCGGAAGCGAGGCCTCGTCTCCTCCGCCGTCGTTGCCGCCGACCACGGACGCGTCGCAGCCGGTCGACGCGGACGCGGACGCGGACGCGGGCGCGCCGAGCAGGCCCGACTACGATGCCTCCGACGAAGCGGTGGTGTGCACCGAAACCCCGTGCGTGAAGCAGCTCGCGGCCGGTGACAACCACTTCTGCGCGCTGCTCGACGACGGCACCGTGTCCTGCTGGGGCGACAACTACCGAGGCGCGCTCGGAACCGGCATCACCACACGCGTCTACGCGGCTCCGCAGACCGTCGTTGGCGTCGGAAACGTCACGCAGATCCGTGCGCAGGGACTCACCACGTGCGTGCGCACGTCCGAGGGACGCGTGAAGTGCTGGGGACAGAACCTGCAGGGCCAGCTCGGCCTGCAAGTCTCGCCCCCCGTCAGCGACAGCAGCTACCATGCAACCGCTACCGAGGTTCCGCTCGAAGCGGGCGTCGAACGCGTCGACGTCGGCGCTCGCGCCGTGTGCGCATTGGCCTCCGACGGAGTCGACGTCTACTGTTGGGGCGGCAACGATCAGAAACAGCTCGCTCGTGCAGATGCAGGCTCCGTAGGCGGGCCCGGCCTCGTCGATGGCCAGGGATTCCAGCTGTCGCGCACTGCGGGGGGGCTCGCATCCGTCTTCGGAATCACGAAGTCCGGAGAGCTCGTCGGCTGGGGCGCCGTCTCGGGCCGACCGGCTTCGATCAGCCCGACCACGATCATGGCCCCGATTCCCTCGCTCGAGGGCGTCACGAGCCTGGCGTCGGGGACGGCGCATCAGTGCGTGATCGCGTCCGGAGAGGTCTACTGCTGGGGCACGAACAGCAGGGGCTTGCTCGGCACCGGCATCTCCGATTCGGAGACCTCTCCTGCGCCGGCCGCGCTCGCGGCGGACGCCGGGGTGTACCCGCAGCAGGTCGCCGCCTCCCCGTACCGAACATGCGTGCGCATGACGGATGGAACCGTTCAGTGCGCCGGATGGGACGAGCGCGGTCAGCTCGGTCGCGGAGATGCGGGTACCTACTCGCTGGCCTTCGTCCCCGTCTCGACGCTCCAGGAGGAGTACGTCGTGCAGATCGCGACCAGCTACTTCGCGACGTGTGCCCTGGTGCAGGGTGGCAAGGTCGTCTGCTGGGGCGGCAACACCGGCGGTGAGCTCGGAATGGGCATGACCGATTCGAACCCCCATCCCGCGCCCGTGCCCGTCGTCTTCCCGTGAGGCGCTCGATGTCGATGAAGGATTCCGCCGTGAAGGACAATCGCTCCATGCTCGTTCTCGCGCCGCTGGCGCTCGGCGCCGGCCTGCTCCACGCGGCCTGCGGGGCAGGGCGAGACAACTTCGAACAGCCGCCCGATGAAGTCTTCGTGCAGCCCGACGCCTCCACCGACGCGAGCGCGAGCGTGGAAGAAGGTTGCTCGTCGTCCTCGACGAAGATCGAGCGCGTCCCCGTCGTGCTGGAGTTCCTCGTCGACGAATCGACGAGCATGAACAACAACGGCAAGTGGACGGCCGCGCGTCAGGCACTTCTCGAGACCTTCGCGGATATGAAAAAGACCGCCGAACCTGCAACGTTCGTCGGGCTCCATGTCTATCCGAAGAACGACAAGGTCGCGCCGCAAACGCTCCTCGATGCCGCTCACTACGACCGGTTGATCAAAGCGATCAACTACGCGCCGGCAGCGGGAGGAAGCACGCCGACGGCTGCCGCATTGAACACGGCTTTCGGCACCGTCCAGCAGTTCGTCCCGCCCGCGAATGAAGGTCTGGCGACGGCGGCGACGAAGCGGTACGTCGTGCTCTTCAGCGATGGTCGTCCGACCGACGGCTACGACAGGTGTGAATCGCTCGTGGCCGATGCGCGCACGGCGCAGCCCTCAAAGAGCCCGATCGAGACCTTCGCGGTCGGCATTGGTGTCTTCCCCAACAGCGACGGTGACTATGATGCCGCGTTCATGGGACGGGTCGCGAAAGCCGGCGGAACCGCGCCAGCTGGATGTGATCCCGTCTCGACCGACCTCGCCTCTGTATGCCATTTCCAGATTACGCCTGGAAACGCGGATGCGACGAAGCAGGCGCTCATCGAAGCATTCGACAAGATTCGCGCGCTCAGTGCGTCGTGTGAGTTCAGCTTCACGGTGATGGAATATACGGATCTAGAAAACGTGAAGGTCACCGTCACCGACCGAAACGGCAACGAGCTCTCGATTCCGAAGGATGACGCCAACGGCTGGTCCTTCAACGATCCGGAGAAGCCGACGAAGGTCGTCCTCCATGGGAATGCGTGCTCGGCGACGACCGGCGCGCCGTCCGGGCGCGTCGACGTGGTCATTGGCTGCCGTATGCCGAAATGAGCGCGCGTCGTCTGGAACAGGACCCATCCATGAGGGACGCCGCATTCGACATGAATCGCGCGCTTCGCCTCCCCCAACCTACGGCTGGGGCTACGCGTCGTGTGTGTGTTGCAAGCTGACGACGCGGGGCTCCATCGGTCGAAAGAAGATCGAATCGCCCGCTGCGAGCCGTGACCTGAGGACTTGCCGGGAGTCGTCCCTGCGCGAATGAGCTGCGAAAGGGTGCGGCATGCAGGGTAGCATCGGTGTCCACCGCTGGCCGCTCAATCCGCGTCGGGCGCCGGCATCGGCTGGCCATGAGCAAGGCGGCGTGGCCGTCGAATCTGCTGTCTCGGCCGGAGCTGCCCGATGAAGAGACCTCGCATCCCGGGGTCAGCCGCACGTGCCGTCCCGGCATGCGGGAGCCTCCGGCGGTGCGCACGGCGGCGCGATGACCTTGCAACCCGACGCGACGAACGCCTTGCACTCGGTGTCGCTGGCGGCGCTCATTGCCTGCTCGACTGCCTCGCGACCCGCCTTCGCGACCGGTCTCGCGCACGCGTCGAAGCACGCGGTGTGGATGTGGAGCAGCTGACAGTCGTCGTCGGAGCTGCAGGTGAGGTTGGCCGCGATCGCCGCTTCGACCTTGTCCCTGGCGGGTCTCGAGTGCTCTCCGCACTCCGTGACTGTCGGCGCCTTCGCGTCGCCGCCCGAGGAGGCGGCGCACGCCGCGACGAGGACGGAGAAGAGCGACAGGAGAGTAGGCAGCTTGGCTCGCATGCATCACGAACGTATCCCCATGCGCTGCCTTACGGTCGCACGAACTGACGCTCGCGCTTCCGGTTCTTGTTCGCACTCGCGCAAGCTGCCGCGATACGCTGCGGCTAGACGCTCCGCGCAATCAGATGCGCTGCGCTCCCCGCGGGACTGGTGAACCGCTCTTGCGTCTGAGGACTGCGGGGCGTGTCTCGAACACTGGGCTGACCGTGTTCCACGCCCAGAGCATGCTTCCGGCATACCCGAGACAGAGCACGAAGAAGAAGTAGGGGATGCGAGCAGGGACGAAGAGCGTCTTCAGGACCCATACGGTCGAAACTGCAGCGAAGCCGATCGCGAAGACGACCGCACCGCGCCCATATCGCGGTCGCGCGTCTTCCTCGATCCCGCTGCCGCAGGCCTCGCACCAGATGTCGTCGTTGATCTCGATGACGCAGCACGCGTCGCAGAACGCGAGACGGCAGCCGCGACAGCGGGCGAGCGCCATCGCGTTTGCGTGATTGGCACACGGGACAGCACTCTTCTGAGCAAGCACGATTGCGAGAATAGTCGAATTCGACCGAGGCTCGCTGCCGGCCCGAACCCATCGACGCTGGTGGCGGCGCCGCTCACTGCGCGGGCGGGATGACGGCCACGATGCGTAGTGGGCCGCCGCTCCCGCCTTTGATCTTCATCGGAAGCGCGATGACGGTGGCGCCCGTCGCCGGGAGCTCGGCTAGGCCGGTCAGGTTCTCGAACGCGGGGACCTCGCGTTCGAAGAGAGCCCGATGAGTGTCGAACGTTCGCGTCGGCCCGTGATCGATGCTCGCGGTGTCGAGTCCGACGGCGCGCACGTGACGCTTGTCGACGAGCCAGGCGGCGGCGTCCGGATGGAGGCCTGGAAAGTGGAGCTTCTTCACTCCCTCTTCGCCTCGCTCGGCCGTTCCCAGGTACCGTTCCCGATCGGGCCAGAAGCGCGAGAAGCCCGTGAAGAGCAGCACGAGCGCGCCGTTCGGGATCGCGCCATGCACGTGTTCCCACGCCTCGAGGTCACCAACGGTCACCCGGTAGTCGCGGTCCTTCGCGCACCGGTCCGTCACGTCGACGACGACCGCGGGACCGATCAAGCGCTCGAGCGGGATTTGATCGACGGTCGCCTTGCCCTTCGCGAAATGAATCGGCGCGTCGATGTGCGTCCCGCCGTGCTCGGGCATCGATAGCTTGTTCGAGGCGTAGTAGAAGCCTCCCGGCGTGATCCCGTCGTGCTCCTTCTCGAGCGTGAAGCCGTCTTCCGTCGGCCAGAAGATCGTCTCGTCGTCATAGGCGTGTGAGAGATCGACGAGCCGCGTGCCTTCCGCGATGATGCGCGACGCCTGACCGGATGCTACCGGCGTTGGGGGACTCCCCGCACAGCCGGTAGCGACGGCGAAGCTCCCGAGCACGATGAACGCCGGACCGAGCGCGCCGTGCGATGCCATGGCGTGGAGCCTCCCAGAAGCTCGACCGCCTGTCACGAGTCGCGGGCTGCGGCGCGTCTTCGCCCTGGACAGCGACCGGACCGAACGTTCGCAGCTGAAAGGAAGCGCGCGCGTCCGGACCGCGCGATAGGCAGAAACCAGGGCGAGCTCGCGCTATGCTCGGGGGAACGATGGATCGCGTCCCGGTCGTGATCGCGTTCGCTGCCGCTGCGCTCGGCGGCTGCGCATTCCTGGTCGACACGGCGGGGCTGGCCGGCGGCGAGGTCGCGGGCGATGGTGGTGACAGCGGCGCCGTCGACGGCCACGCTTCCGTGGAGGCGGGGCCAACGGCGGTCGCGGACGGCGGCACGCGGAACGTCCTCCTGACTGCCGGTGGCGACCACACGTGCGCTGCGATCGACGGCACGGCGTACTGCTGGGGGCGCAACCGGAATGGCGAGCTCGGGGACGGAACGATGATCAATGCGCCGTCGCCGGTGCGCGTGTCGGGTCTGCCCGGGCCCGTCACGTCGATCGACGCCGGTGAGCGACACACCTGCGCGATCGTCGCCGGCGAGGTGTGGTGCTGGGGCAGCGCCGGCAACGGCACGCTCGGCCCGGGCGCATCTGCCGACAGCGCGCTTCCGGTGAAGGTGACGGGCCTGCCCGCGCCGGCTCTCGAGGTCAGTGCCGGCGATCAATTCACCTGCGCGCTCACGAGCGACGGACGAATTCACTGCTGGGGCTACAACGAGCATGGGCGCCTCGGCGACGGAACGACGGTGAGCCATGGCCAGCCGTCGGCCGTCGTCGACGACAACGGGATCAAGAGCGACTTCGCGCACGTCGCAGCGGAAGCCGATCATGCGTGCGGCGTGTCGAGCGCCGGAGAGGCTTTCTGCTGGGGGCACGACGACAACGGGGCGCTCGGAAATCCGAGTGCAGGCGAGGAGAGTGCTCGAGCGATTCCCGTCGTCGGTCTACCGGGAAAGGTCGAGCGCATCGGGATCGGCGCATGGCATGCCTGCGCGGTCGTCGCTGGCGGGGCGTTCTGCTGGGGAACGGGCAACGACGGCGAGCTCGGGAACGGCAACATGACCCACAGCACGGCGCCGGTTCCCGTGATCGGCCACGGAAGCGGCGTCAGCCTGCTCGTGGCGGCCGGTACCTCCGACGATGGCGACAACACATGCGCGCTTCGCGACGGCGTCTTGTCGTGCTGGGGGAAGGGGAGTGTGGGACGCCTGGGCGACGGTCAGTCCACGACGCGAGCCACGCCGGCGCCCGTCAGTGGCCTCGCGGGAGGTGTCACTGCGCTGGCTGGAGGCGCGTGCCACTGGTGCGCCGCTCTCGCGAACGGCGATCTGATGTGTTGGGGGCGCGGCACCGATGGCCAGCTCGGAGACGGCACGGCGCGCAATCGGTTCATCCCGACCCGCGTGAACTTGGGCCCCTGACTTTGCGCAAACAGGTCTTCGGTTCCACTCCCCCCGCGTCGCGCTTCGACGCGCGCGGATGCGCGAACCGCGCCACGAAGTTGCGCGTCAGAAGCGCGCGCCTGCCTGGAGTGTGGCGCCCCACGACGTTTGATCCGAACGCGTGAGCCCTTGCGGCCCGTCGATGCCGGTGACCACCTCGGCGCCGCCGAAGGAGCGAGCGCCGTCCCACCGCAGGAAGGCCGCCGCCGTGGTTTGGGAGAAGTCGTTCGTGTCACGCGGGCGCGACGTGAACAGGGAGGTAAGCCGGAGCCCGGGTGAGAGCGGGCCGACGCGCATCGCCGCCTCGAACGCGCCGAGCAGCGCGACGGAGGACGGATCCCGGTTCACCGAGACGAGCAGGCCTGGCTCGAGATCGACGCGCACGACGAGCTCCTCGATCTCGTACTGGAGGCGCGCGAGCGCGACGACCGGGATCGCGTTGCGTGCCCAGAGCCAGTATTTCCGCTGGCCCGTGGCCGCCGTAGCCGCGCGATCGGCGTGCTCCGCCGCGGCGTTCGCGGTGATGCCTCCCGGGACGGTCACGAGCGGCGCGCCCGCTGCAAGACCGACGCGAAGCTTGAGCCGCTCCGACTCGAACGCCTCGAGCTGTACGCCCAGCATCGGGTTCGCGAGGCGCAGGACGCCCCCGCGCTCCTGGTTCGCGAAGCGGTAAGACGTCATCGATGCTGCGACGTCGGCGGTGACGAGCCAGCGATCGGTCACGCGATAGGCGACTGCGAGCGCCGGGATGAACGCGAGCGTCTTCGCCGCCGTCGATTGCGGCGAGCCGGTCCCGGTCGTCGAGAGGCTCACGCCCGCCCGATCTTCCGGACGAAGAGGTACGTCTCCGACGCCGCTCGCTCGAGCAGCGGGGCTGATGAGAACGCTCGCGAGCGCGGTCACGAGCGCAGCGAGGCGCCGTCTCGTGATCATCGTCACATCATTGTCGTGATGGTCGCGCCGTCTCATGGTCGTCGTCGCGGGACGAGCTTGCGTACGCGCTGCCCGTCGGCCTCCGCCACGTAGACGGCTCCGTCCTTCCCGAGCGCGAGGGCGTGTCCTCCGTCGAGGTTCCACGACGCGCCGCCGCGCGCGACGACGTGACCGTCCCGCGTGAGCTTCGTCAGCCCGCCGCGCGGACGCGTAGGGTCCTGGTCGCCGCCGTCGACGACGTAGACGAACCCGTCACGACCGCAGGCGATCCCCCAGGGACGACCGACGAGCGCGCTCGGCCACGTCATCACGGGCTTGCCATCGGGCTCGAAGACCGCCACGCGGGCGTTCTCGCGATCGGCGACATAGACACGCCCTTCCGCGTCGACGCACAAGCTGTGGGGGGTGCGGAGCTCGCCGTCGCCGCTCCCGCGCGCTCCCCAGTCGCCCTCGAACCGGCCATCCCTGTTGAACCGTGCAATGCGCGCGTGGTTGTACCCGTCAGCGACGTAGACCTCACCGGCGGGGCTGAACGCCACCGCCGTCGGGCGATCGAAGCGATCGCCTGGCTCGCTGCAGCCGCAGGCGAGCAGCGCGGGGGCAAAGGCAAACGTGAGGGCACGGGCCCAGATCGTCGTGCTCATGTCAGTCGCTCCCCAGCGTGCGCACCACGTTGCCCGCCGTGTCGAAGACCACGACTCGATTGGCGCCGTCATCGGTCACCCAGAGATGTCCTTCGTCGTCGAAGGCGAGCGCATGCGGCGTCCGAAGACCGCCGGCGTCGATGCCTCCGACGACGCTTCCCGTGTCGGGATCCAGCGCAAGGATCTCGGGGGGACCGCCTTCCTTGCCGGTGTGCGAGATCCACACGCGGCCGCCGCCGTCGACCGCGACGCCGAGGACCCGTCCGAGCTGCTTGCCGGCCGGTAGCTTCGGCCAATCGGGGCTCGGATCCCAGCCCTCGGGCGCGTCGTCCGCGAAGTCCGGAGCTGCGATGGGAGCGGGCTCACACGACAGCAGCGCGGTCGCGAAGACGAGAGAGACGACGTGCTCGAACGGTCTCAAGCCCTCGTTTGTAACAAGCTGGCGACCTTCGGTCTCCTACGATCAGGGGCCTCCGTGCGGAGCGCGGCGCACGGGGTGCACGCTCCGGCAGCATGCGACAGCGCCGTGTTCGCGCGCGGCGCGCTCGACGTCTGCATCGAGCGCGTCTCGGCTGACGTCTTCATCGTCCTTACGAGGTCATGCAGACCTCGGTAGCCGGCACAGTTCGAACCTGCGCGCGGGGGTAGAGGCGCCGGAAATCGAAGCCGGAGGAGCGCAGTGACGAGCCGGGTCGCCAGGCAGCGAGAAATCGAGGTGCAGGCTTTCCTCGTCGCCCCACGGCTCGCGGGCCTGCAGGCGCTCGCACTCGGAGGAGCGTGCCTCGCGCTCGCCGGCGACGTACTTCCGTGCTCTTCTCGACCGCTCGTGGCCGTGCGTTTCGGGAAGTCGCCGCAAGCAAAGGTCGCCCGGGCGTGGGCGCTCACTGTGTTCGCGGCGTTCACGAGCGCATCGAGCTCGGTGAGCGCCTCGGAGACGGCCCCGATCGCGGTTCGGATCACCGAAGACGTCCATGACGCGTGCCCGAAACGTCCGACGACGTTCGAGCGGCTGCGCGCGAGGCTCCCTCACGTTCGCGAGGCCGCGGAGGACGAACCGGCGGTCGACGTCGCGGTGCGCGTCGAGCGGCGCGGCGGCACGAGCCACGGCACGATCACGCTCATCGCGGCCGGCGAGCGTGCCCGGCGGACAGCGTCGGCCGCGTCGTGCGATCGTGTTCTCGCCGCGCTCGTCGTCATGGCGGCGATCGGCCTCGAAGGAGGTGACGTGCCCGTGCCGTCCGCGCCTGCCGAGTCGCCGGCGGCGACGTCGCCCTTGCCCGAGTCGCCGGCGGCGACGTCGCCCATGCTCGAGGCGCCGGCGCAGCCGAGCAGACCTTCGCGGCCGGCGCTGTCACGACCTCCGCCTCGTGAATCACCCGAGCCTCGCGCGCGGGTCGGCCTCGCCCTCGGCACGAGCGTGGAGGTTTCTGCGAACCGTGCGCTCGTCGTGATGCCGGGTCTCTTCGGGCAGGTCGGCTTTCCGGGGCGCTTCGCGCCGCTCGTCCGGGTCGGCGTCCGGCGCAGCTTTCGCGAGGACAGGGTCTCTCGATTCGGGACCGTCGGCCTTCAATGGAACGAGGTGGCCCTGACCGGCTGCGGCGATCTCGTCCGGCAGCCCACGTTGCGCGTCGGGCCATGTTTGAACGCCGAGGGCGGAGTCCTCGAAGCGATCGTGATCGAGCCGCTGCCTTCGCGGGCTCGGGCGGCCGTGTGGCTCAGCGCGGGCGCCACGGCGCGGATTTCGTGGCGACCGCTCCGGGCCATGTCGTTCGAGCTGCTCGGCGGTGTGCGCGCACCTTTGATCCGGAACGAGCTCCTGTTCGAGCCCGCCACGCTCGTCTATGAGGCCCCACGGGTCGTGCCCTTTCTCGGAGGGGCCGTCGTGGGGCATTTGCCCTGAGGCGCCTTACGGCCGAGCTCGTGCGACCGCTGAGCAACGGCTGGGCTCGGCTGCTCGCGAGACCGGCGTCGTTTGTGAAATACGATCGCGGCCTCGTCGACATGGCACCGAGTGGGAAGGTTGCTCGTGGCTGCCTCACAGACAGCGAGACTGACGGCCGACGAGGTCGGATCCTTGCGGGACCCGGCTTCCCAGGTCCGTCTGCGCGAGCTCACGATCGAGTACTACGAGTTCGTGTGGCGCTCGCTTCGGCGCCTCGGCGTGAGGCCGCCCGAGACCGACGACGCCGCCCAGCGCGTCTTCCTCGTCCTCGCGCAGAAGCTCTCGAGCATCCACCCCGACAAGGAGCGGAGCTTCATCTTCGGCATCGTGATGCGCGTCGCCGCGAACGTCCGGCGCGATCTCGCGGCCGTACGGGAGCGCGAGGTCGCGGAGAGCGATTCGCCCGAGTCGATCGCGCATGGGCCGACCGCAGAGACCGCTGTGGCTCGGGCACAGGAGCGTGCCACGCTCGACGAGATCCTCGCGAGCATCCCCGAGGATCGCCGAGCCGTGTTCGTCCTGTTCGAGCTCGAAGAGCTCACCGTTACGGAGATCGCAGAGCTGCTCGGTCTTCCGTTCGGAACGGTCGCCACGCGCCTCAGACGCGCGCGGCAGGAATTTCAGGCCGCCGTCACGCGGCTTCAAGCACGAGGCCAAGGAGGAAAGCCGTGACGAACCATGACTTCGAACCACTCCTCCGAGGCGCGGCGAACGACCGTGAGCGGAGTCTGCTCGAGTCTGCGAAGGACGATGCTTCGCGCCCCGGTGCGCGCGAGCAGACACTCGCGGCACTCGGCGTCCCCGTGGTTGCGTCCTCCGAGCGCTGGAGCGATCGCCTCGTCCGGACCTCGGGCGCTTCCTACTTCCATGGCGTTGGGCTCGTCGTGCTCGCGGGGGCCGCGATCGGCGTGACCTCTCTCGCCTTCGCCGACCGCACCCCTTCGACCGGGGACGCTCCGGCCGCCGTCGCTGCGCTCGCCGTCCCGGCAGCCAGCGCGGGCACCGACCACGTCGAGAACGACGACGACGGCGTGGCGAAGGCGCCTGTCGCGACGCCGGATTCCTTGCCGAACGCCCCCGCTCTCGACGCTCCTCCGAGGAGAGCGGCCCCTGTCGGCGCCGCGGCTTCGGCGTCGAGCGACGCGCTCGGTCGCGAGATCGCGCGCATCGAAGCGGCTCGAGCCGCGCTCGGGAGCAACGAGCCGACGCAGACGCTCCGGCTCCTGGACTCGTACGACCGGGACTTTCCTCACGGCGCGTTCTCCGTCGAGGTGTCCGTGCTCCGCGTCGAAGCCCTCGCCCGAGCTGGGCGCACGGACGAAGCCCGCCGCCTCGGCTCCCGCTTCCTCGCCGAGCATCACGAAGGCCCGTTCGCGCGCCGTGTCAGCGCCACCCTGGCCAAGATGCACGGTGGCGTGCCCGAGTGAGCTCGAGCGCTCGCTCGCGACCCGATCAGGTTCCTCGAATATCCCAAGGAGATCGAATCGTGCAACGTCGCACCGTTGGCTTCACGTGCGTGTTCGCTATCGCGAGCATCCTCGTGCAGGCGTGCACCACCCAGACTTATCTCGGACGTGGGTTCGACGAGGACGCTGGAGCGCAGCCGCCCTCGTTCACCGGGAGCCCCGACGGCGGCGATGCCCAGGTGAGCGTACCCGAGACTCCGCTCGTCGATATGTGCCCGAGCGACAAGTGCAACGAACCATGGGCGACGTGCTCGACTTCTCGGTTCCTCTGCGACGTCGATCTCTCCACCGACCCGGAGAACTGCGGCAGCTGCGGTAACAAGTGCCCGACGGAAGACTGGAGAAGCTCCGAGCTCCACGCGAAGTGGATCTGCGTCGGCGGCACGTGCCAGATGTCGTGCAGCTCGAACTTTTGGGCGGACTGCAACGGTCGTATCGAAGACGGCTGCGAGACTCCGCTGAGTAGGAAAGAGAACTGCGCCACGTGTGGCAACGCCTGTCCCGGGGACACCATCTGTGGAAACTTCGTCTGCCTTGGGTGCAAGCCAGGCGAGGCCTCCTGCTGGGGCAACTGCGTAAATCTGGATTCGGACGACTACAACTGCGGTTCGTGCGGGACGTTCTGTTACGGCAATCCTCCCGACAGAGATCCGCCGCCCGCGAACATGTATTACGGCTGTCAGAATGCCGGCTGCGGCAACCTCAAGTGCCAAAATGGTTTTGCCGATTGCGATGCGAAGCAGGACAACGGCTGCGAAATCCACGTGGCCGCTGACCGCGAGAATTGTGGAGCTTGCGGCGTCGAATGCGCCGCGGGCGAAGTCTGCTTGAATGGAACGTGTCAGTGCGACATGGGCCCGAGCGGTTGCGATTGTCTCCCGGACTTCGAAGCCGATCTGATGAACTGCGGCGCCTGCGGCGTCCGATGTCCATCGTACGCAAATGCGACGCCGACTTGCCGATTCGCCCGCTGCGGAAGTAGCTGCAATATCGGATTTGCCGACTGCAATCGTGACCTGTCCTCCGATGGTTGCGAGACCAACCTGCGGAAAGATCCTCAGAATTGCGGTTCGTGCGGGACGGCGTGCGCGACGGGGCAAGCGTGCATCGATGGCGTCTGCGCAGTCGAACCCTGCCCACCGGGAGTGACGCACTGATGGGGCACATGGCTTTTATCGGTCGGAGAGTCCTCTGGCTCGCCGGTGTGATCCTGTTCGGAGTCCGCGCCGCCGGTTGCGCTGCGAGTGGCGCAAACGCGACCGCGGATGCCGGTCCGGACGAACGAGGCGGCCAGACCATCCCTGGCACTCCAGCGACGGACGCTTCGAGCTCGGATGGGGCGGCGAGCGACGGTAGCGCGCCGGAAGGCTGCAGCGAAGACGGCTGGTGTCGCGTCGAGATGCCCAACGACAAGGTGGCGCTCTACGGAATCTGGGGGAGCTCGGCGAACGACGTCTGGGCGGTGGGATCCGGCGGAGCGGTCTTCCGCTGGAACGGCGCCACGTGGAGCCAGCAGCGTGTCCTGACCGATGCCGGGCAGCCGAAGCCGCTCTTCGGGATCTGGGGCAGCGGGCCCAACGACGTCTGGGCCTTCGGCGTCAACGAGATCTTCCATGCTGACGGCTGGAACGACGGCGCAGCCGTGTGGTCGACCATCGCGACGCCGAAGCTCCAGGACTTCAGCGATACGTCGGCTCGGGCCATCTGGGGCAGCAGCGCGACGGACGTATGGCTCCTTCTCGGCCCGCTGGGCTCGTTCTCGTCGGGGATCGTCAACAAGTGCCGGCACTCCGACGGATGGAGCGGCGCCACGACTAAGCTGACGGTGGCTCTCGATCACTACGCCTTGGGGCAGCCCGGGATGAACTTCACGGGGATCTGGGGAACGGGGCCGAAGGACATCTGGATCGTCGGCGAATCCGGGCGGATCCTCCATTCGGACGGCTTTTGGAACCGAGCCGCGGAATGGACCCAGACGGATAGCAACACGCGCCAGCACCTCACCGGCGTCTGGGGGACCGCCTCCGACGATGTCTGGGCCGTGGGAGAGAACGGCACGATCCGCCACTACACCTACGACGAGGGCGGAGAGCTTTGGTGGGCCATCTCCGATTCCACGATCACGACGCACCTGCGCGCGGTCTGGGGGACGAGCTCCACGAACGTCTGGGCGATCGGCGACGAGAACACGATCCTTCACGGCGACGGCGTGAGCTGGGCTCGCTCGAAGGTCCCGTCACTGCCACCGTCGACCCCGTTCTACGGCATCTGGGGGAGCGGGCCTGACGACGTCTGGGTCGTCGGCGAGCGCGTCATCCTTCATCGAGGCCCGGCCGGGGGAACGAAATGATCATGAAGTGTTTTCCCAGGCAAAGCGCGATCGGCACGGTCCTCGTCCTTCTGGGCTTCGCCGCGTGCTCCAGCGCGACCGGTGAGGCTCCCGCCACGAACGACCAGAATGGCGACGCCAGCACGGACGCCGCTCAGGTAGACCTCGTCGACGCGGGTACAGCCGACGCGCGCGATGAGGCCGACGCGAGCGATGCGGCGGACGACGCCGATGCGGGCGGCGTCCCGAACTGCACGGTGGATTGGTGCGAGACGCCTCTCCCGATCCCCGATGGCGGGACCCTCACGCTCATGGACGTCTGGGTGCCTGCGCCGAACAGCGCCTGGGCCGTCAGTGAGGAGGGCCTCGTCCTGCGCTGGAACGGCGCGCAGTGGAACGTGGTCTGGGACGCGCAGACGCCGCTCTATGGAGTCTGGGGCGACCATGAAGGCGAGATCTGGCTCGTCGGCGCCGCGGGAGCGATCTTTCGCGGACACGAGGGGACGACCTGGACGTCGATCCCGAGCGGAACGACGACCGACCTCATGGAGATCTGCGAAGCGTCGCGCGACGCGCAGCGCCCGCGAAACATGGCAATCGTGGGCGTGGAGGGCACCGTGCTTCGGTGGACCGGAGCGTCCGGAGAGGACGGAAACCCGTCATGGGAGAGATCCAGTCCGGGCATCGGCCACGAGCTCTATTCCGTATCGTGCTCGGGATTCGACGTGTGGGTAACCGGAAGGGAGACGGACTTCTTCGACGGCGGTCCACGCATCTTTCTCGAGAGCGGCGCGAGCTGGATCGCTCAGCCGACGATCGCTGGCGCCAGCCGAAACGATTCCTATTTCAAGATATGGGCCTTCGACCGGCAGAATTTCTGGGTCCGCGGGGGAAGCGTCCTCCGTGCGGCGCCGGCCGGCGACGGGGGCGCGTACGGCTGGTCCGAGGAGAGCGTGCCTGTCTCTGGAACCATGAAGCGACGTTCGTCCATCTGGGGCTCAGGCGTGAACGACGTCTGGGTCGCCTCGTCACGTGGACGCGTGCATCACTGGGACGGCTCCTCCCTGACGATCACGGCGACGGCCAAGAGCTGGGACGTCCTGCACAACAATCTGCACGCCGTATCCGGCAGCGGACCCGACGACGTTTGGGTCGTCGGAGACAACATCGCCCTCCACCGCAATCTCGACCGCCAGGATTGAGCTGATGCGCCTCATCTCCACGACGACTCGTATCGTCGCTCTCCTTCTGGGAGCAGGTGTCCTCTGCGGCGCGTGCTCGGGCAGTGACAGAGAGCTCGGACAGTTCGCGGACGACGCTGGCAGCGACCCCGCGCCCACGGTCGACGCCGGCGACGGAGACGGCTCCAGCGCGGACGCAGACGCAGACGCGCCGGAGGTCTCCGTGCCGCTCACGTGCAAGGTCACGCCTTGTGTCACCGCGCTTGCCGCAAAGGGAGGCAGCCACGTCTGCGCGCTCCTCGCGGACAAGACGGTTCGCTGCTGGGGCAGCAACGCGAGCGGACAACTCGGGGCCGAGACGCCTGCAGACGGCGACGCGGGGGCCGCCGACGGCGGAGCGGCCAGCGGGCCGTACTCGGCGCGACCCGTGCGCGTCGCGAACGTCGACAAGGTCACCCAGATCAGCGTGTCGGGTGTCGGGACGAGCTGTGCCCGCCTCGAGGACGGCTCCGTGATGTGTTGGGGCGCCAACACGCGCGGGCAGCTCGGGCTCAGCGCAGATCAGGTCGTGACTGACACGCAGCCTCACCCGAGCGCCACTCGCGTCGAGGGGCTGCCCTTCGCGAGTCGCGTGGACGTGGGCGGCGCGTTCGCATGTGCGGTCGGCGAGCTGGGAACGAACGGGAACGCAGGCGGAAGCATGTACTGCTGGGGAGAGAACTCCGCCTTGCAGCTCGGCCGAGGGTATCTGCCGATCGAGAGCGGCGTCGTCGGCCCCGTCGGGCTCCGCTACCGTCACGTGCTCTCCGGCACCGGGACGATGCGTGTCGGCTTCGCCATTCGCGACAACGGCGCGCTGTTGTCCTGGGGCGGGGCTGAATGGAGGAACGGGGGACTGAAGGATGCGCTGGCGCGAGAGACCTCGTTCTCTCCCGACGGTGACCCCCTCGAGATCCCCGGGCTGAACGAGGTCACGAGCGTCGTCGCCGGCGCGCAGCACGCCTGCGCCGTCTCTCGAGGAGACGTCTACTGCTGGGGAGAGAACGCCACCGGAGCCGTTGGGAACAGCAACAAGTCGGACGTCTTTGCTCCCTTCCTCGTCACCATCCTCGGCGCAGGCGCCATCGCGGACGTGGCCGCGAGCAACATCACGACATGCGCCTGGACCCGAGCGGGGAGGGCCTATTGCTGGGGCGACAATACGAATGGCCAGCTCGGCGCCGGGAACGCCGACGTCCTCTTCAAGCCGGTCCTCGTCGAGGGCTCGAGCGCTCGGGTTGTTCAACTTGCAGCGATGGACCGAGCGACGTGCGCGCTGATCGAGGACGGTTCGGTCGAGTGCTGGGGCAGCAACGCCGAAGGCCAGCTCGGGATCGGCGTCAGGGACGACCTTCCGCACTACAGCCCGCAGACCGTCGTTTTCTGAGACGAGCAGCGGAGTTTCGAGGATGCAGCGATGAAGAGCGCACCGATGGCGACAGATGGGCACGACGAAACGCGGGCGTGCTCGCCCTCCGGCCCCGTCTCGGCGTGGAAGCGCTTCGGGCGGCTCGTGCCCGTCGTTTGGAGCGGCATCGTGGGCGCCTTCGGCGTGACGAGCGCATGTGGTGGAGGTGCCGAGCGTCTGTCGTTCGAGCACGCGGACGCGGGTGGGTTCGGCGCGGCCGATGCTCCGATCAGTGACGCCTGCGAGACGTTCGTCTGCTCTCGGGATCTTCATTCGGTCCTGAGCGGGTGTACGGGAGCAGTGGTGAGCGAATGCCCTCCCGAGATGGGATGCGCGAATGGCTCGTGCGTGGCCGCCTGTTCGAGCGCCGAAAAGAACGAAGGGACGATCGGGTGCTCCTTCTGGACCACGTCTTCCGTCGCAACGGTCGGTGGCCCTCCCTCGACCACTCTGCTGCAGGATCATCGAAACTCCTGCCTTGCGGCGTTCGTCGCGAATACCTGGAACAGCCCCGTGAACATCCAGGTCGAGTTCAAGGGCAAGAAGCTCGATCTGTCGCGAAGCGTCGCGATCCCGCGTACGCGAGGGAAAGAGGTGGACTACGAGCTCCTCCAGGGGCCACTTCCACCGGGCGAGGTTGCGATCGTCTTCCTGCATCAGAGCGCCGACCCTCCAGCTGGGAATCCCGACCACATCCGGTGCCCGTTTCCTGCCGCGATGGAATCGAACGAGCCCACGATCCCCCTCTACTCGGGTGAAGGCGCGGCGTTCAACGTCACCACGGACAGGCCCGTCAGTGCCTACTCGATCTACCCGTATGGTGGAGCCAAGAGCTACATCCCCGCGGCGACGGTCCTCTTGCCGACCAGCGCATGGGACACGAACTATCTCGTCGTCGACGCATGGGACGCGATCGATCGCGGGAGATCGGGAATGAACCCGTCGCTTCAAATCATCGCCGCGCACGACGATACGGAAGTGCGTATTCGTCCGAACGACGACCTGATCGAGCTGCCCGGAGGGACGGCGAGCGCGGACGGACCAACGAAGATCTACAACCTCGCGCGTGGGGAGATCCTGCAGATCACGCAGCCGCGCGCGCTCGTCGGAAGCCCCATCGAGTCGAACAAGCCCATCGGGACGTTCGGTGGGTCGACGTGCACGATCTATCCGAGTACAGACATGACGTCCTATTGCGACGTCTCACACCAGCAGATCCCGCCTCTCCGCGCGTGGGGCAGTGAATATGCGGCGGTTCGCTACGAGAGTCGAAGCTCGATCCGCGCCGGCAAGGGCTCCGCTGCCA
>JAFAER010000080.1 GCA_023423895.1 Pseudomonadota bacterium | reverse complement strand
CATCAGATCGTTCATCCCCGCGTCGATCATGAGCCAACGGCGCGGCTCGGGATCGCCAGCCGCGACCTTGCGCTGGATGACCTTCGCGAGGAGGACACCGTATGCACCGACGAGCGCGCGGCCTGGCTCGCAGTACAGCGCGAGATCACCGAGGCCGTGCTCACGCTGAGCGACGCGGGCGGCTCGGATGAAGTCTGCGGGCCGGACCGGGCAACCCTCGCCGTAGTCGATCCCGAAGCCACCACCCGTGTCGACGAACTCGAGAGGGAAACGAGACCGAAGGCCCTTTGCAGTCTCGAAGACGGCGCGCGCGGACGCGAGATACGCGTCGACCGAGGTGAGCTGGGAGCCCGCGTGCGAGGTCACGCCGATGAGTCGGACGGACGACTTCGCCGACTCGAGCGCGAGGGCTGCGTCGGGAAGGCTCGCGAGCGGGACGCCGAACTTGGCCTCGTCGTGGCCGGTCGCGATGTAGCTGTGCGTGTCGAGCTCCGCAGCGTCGACGCCCGGATTGATCCGCAGCGTCACGCTCGCCACTCGGCCTTGCGCCGCAGCACGCGCGGCGATGCGCGGGATCTCTTCGACGCTCTCGACATTGATCGCGCGGATGCCCGCGTCGCCGACGCCGATCGCGAGATCGAGCTCGTCGTCACGCTTCGCAACGCCGCTGTAGACGATGCGATCGGGCGTGACTCCGCACCGCATCGCAAGGAGGAGCTCGGCTCCGCTGACGACATCCGCACCGCATCCTTCGGCGACGAGCGCGCGAACGACGGGGCCGGAGCTGTTGGCCTTCACGGCGTACGCGACGAGGTGCGGTGCGCCTTCGAACGCGGCCTCGAGCTCGCCCGCCTCGCGCGCCATCCCGTCGAGGTCGTAGACGTACGTCGGCGTTCCGACGCGTGCGCTCGCGTCGCCCGAGGTCTCCGCCTCTTTGCGAGAGAGAGCTCCGAGGGGAACGCCGCCGAGGGCGAGCTCGCCCGTCGCATGGCGCGTCACGGCCGGGCCATGGGGCTGTCCTGCGGTGGGTCGCGTCATGCCCGTCGAGCCACTGCCAGAAGAGGAGCCAGAAGATGCGTTTGGACCGCTCATTCGCGCTGCGTGCTTGTCGCACGGGCGACGGGGCTTGCCAAGCCCGGCTCGCCGTTGGATGCTCCCGGCGCATGCCCATTCGACGCGCGAAGCTCGTCTGCACGCTGGGCCCCGCGTGCGATTCCACCCTCGGCCTCCAAGCGCTCATCGACGCCGGCATGGACGTGGCGCGCCTGAACTTCTCTCATGGCACTCACGAGGAGCACGGCGCTCGCCTGGCGCGGCTCCGCGAGGCCAGCGCCGCGAAGAACAAGCCCGTCGCCGCTCTCCAGGACCTGTGCGGCCCCAAGATCCGCACCGGTACCTTCGCTGCGCCGTTCGAGCTGCCGACGGGAGCCGAGGTCACCCTCATCGAGGGCGACGGCGTCGGGAACGAGGGCGAGATCTACATCCAGTACGAAGGCCTCGGCGAAGACGTCCACTCCGGCGACCGCATCATGTTCGACGACGGCCGGATCGTCCTCGAGGTCGTCTCGACCGAGAAGGCGCGCGTGAGGGTGAAGGTCACCCAAGGCGGCGGGATGCGAAGCAAGGTCGGCGTCCACCTGCCGACCCGCACGATGCGCATCAGTCCGCTCACGGAAAAGGACAAGACGGACCTGTCGTACGGTCTCTCGCAGGGTGTCGACTACGTCGCGCTCTCGTTCGTCCGCCGCGCCGATGACCTCCGCCTCGTCCGCGAGATCTGTCAGGAGTGGGGCAAGCCGACGCCCATCATCGCCAAGATCGAGACGCCGGACGCGGTCGAGAACCTCGAGAGCGTCGTTGCAGCATCCGACGGCGTGATGGTCGCACGCGGAGACCTCGGCGTGGAGTTCCCGCCGGAGCAGGTGCCGGTCATCCAGCGTCAGATCCTGCTCGTTGCC
Source organism: Pseudomonadota bacterium (assembly GCA_023423895.1). GTDB lineage: Bacteria > Myxococcota_A > Polyangia > Polyangiales > Polyangiaceae > Labilithrix. The sequence continues at coordinate 16,126 of JAFAER010000080.1, read as the reverse complement.
CGACGCGTCCGCCGGCCTGTCATCGTCGCGACCGAGATGCTCCAGTCGATGACGAAGAGCTCACGCCCGACCCGCGCCGAGGCGAGCGACGTCGCGAACGCGGTCTTCTCCGGCGCCGACGCGCTGATGCTCTCGGGTGAGACCGCCACCGGCGATCACCCGAACCTCGCCGCGGGCATGATGAGCGCGATCGCACAGGAGGCCGAGAAGAGCCCCTTCTTCGAGTCGCTGCCGTACGCGACCCGAGCAACGAGCGTCGCCGAGGCGATCGCGCGCGGCGCCGTGAACACGGCGCGCGAGATCGGCGCCAAGTACCTCGTCGCATTCACCGAGAGCGGCTCGAGCGCCACGAACGTGAGCCTTGCGCGCCCGCCGATGCCCATCATCGCGTTCTCGCCGAACCCGCAGACGCGCCGCCGCATGTCGCTTCTCTGGGGCGTCATCCCGCGGGAGCTGCCGAAGCTGACCGATACCGATGCGCTCGTCGACTGGGTCACCGGGGACCTGATGGCCAACGGGCTCGCCTCCCCCGGTGAGCGCGTCGTCATCGTCTTCGGTGCGCCGCTCGGCGTGAGCGGCAGCACCAACTCCATCCGCGTCCACGTCATCGGCTGATCAGCGCCTGGGCGACCTGGCCCTCGGCGATTCGACGACGAGCTGCGCCGCAGACGCACTCATGCGGCGTCTTCCAGGACGCCGGACAGCGCCCGAATGACCTCGCTCGCCGTCGGACGACCGGCGGGCTCGAGTGAGAGGCATCGATCGACGAGCTCCGCGAGCACGGGATCGATGTCGCATCGAAGCGCGCCGACAGGTGCGGGAGTCGAAAGCGTGTGCCCGCAAAGGACCGCGAAGGCGGGCGACTCGGCGAAGGGCATGCTTCCGACGAGCAGCTGGTAGGCCATCACACCGAAGCTGAACATGTCCGCCGACGGCGAGATCAGCCCAGGCTCACGGGCGAGCTCGGGCGCCATGTACATCGGCGTGCCCACGAGCTGCCCAGCGACCGTCAGCGTCGCCGAGGCGCCGCCGAAATGCGACGACGTCGCGGCCGGGCGTGTCGTGAGAGCGGCGGGCGCGAACGAGGCCAAGGACGTACTGGCGATCCGGAGGGTCGGCGCCGAGTCGTCCGTGGATACCGCTCGCAGCGGACGCGTCGTGGGGCGCTCGGAAGCCGACCGCGCCGCCTGCGAAGGTGCTGCCGGCGGTGCGCTCACGACGCGCGAGATGCCGAAGTCGGCGAGCTTCACTCGCGGGCGCGACGACGCGGCGTCCGCAACGAGCACGTTTGCCGGCTTCAGGTCACGGTGGACGATCCCCGCCTCGTGCAGCGCCTCGAGCCCGCACGCGGTCTGACCGAGCACGGAAATGGCCCAGGGTGCCTCCGCGAAGTGCTGCCTCAGATCACGGAGCGTCGCGCCCTCGACGTATTCGAAGACGATGTACAACATGCCGGACGACCCGATGTCGACATCGACGATGCCCACCACGTTGCGATGGGCGATCCGCGAGGCCACGTGCGCCTCACGCGCGAGACGCGCGAGCGCCGCTCGGTCGACCTCGTGGGTCACCTTGAGCGCGAGACGCTCGCCGTCGGCGATGCGCGAGACCTCGTACACGGCTCCCATTCCGCCTTGCCCAACCGGCCGCACGACGCGGTAGCGGTCCTGCACGATCGCGCCGGCGGCGAGCGTCGGCAGAGGCTCGCGGTTCGGCGATGCCAGCAGCCCGAGCGCGTCGAAGAGCTGGCGCGATCGGTCCGAGATCTGGCGGCGTAGCTCCGTGTTCAGTCCTTCGATCTGCACCTTGCCCGCCTCGAGGTCCGCGACGCGCTTGGCCAGGGTCTCGTTCAACTCGTCACTGCGATTCATGCTGCTCAAGTACGCGAGGCCGAGGAGCAACGACGACACCAGCGCAAACGCGAGCAGTCCGATCGAATCGGGGCGCACGCCACCGAGAGGCTCGCCGAGGCCGAGCAGGATTACCGCATCGGCCACCGAGGGGATCGCCAGGAGGATCCAGGCAACGAACATCGTCTCGGCGCCGAGCGGTCGCGGGTGGCTCCAGGTGAGCCGGCCGAGCGTGATGACCTGGTACGCGACCACGATCGAGAGCACCACGATCGTGGGCATCACGCCGCGTGTCGATTCGTAGGGCCCCGACGACGACCAGGCCGCCGCGATCGACACCGCCGCCATGACGCTCCAGGCCCGGCTCGGCTTCGGTAGACCGAACTGCGCGGCCGTGACGTAAACCGACGCGACGAGCGCGATCGTGATCATCGTCGCGAGCCCCGTCACGTCGTACGTCCCGAGGACAGCCTGCGTGAATCCGAGCACGAACAGGTGGAAGTACGACGCAGCGAAGAGCTGGAGAGCGAAGAGCACGAACGCTCGCTGCCGACGGCCGAGGGCGTAGACCGCGAGATAGGTCAGGGAGATCTGCGCGAGGCCGGTCCAGCCGAGCGCAGCCATCACGTCGTTGACGGTCCGCACGCGAAGGACGCGCTCGTCACGCTGATCGCTCGGATGGAGTCGAGGGACGGTGGCGAGCCATGCGCTCTGGGTCCAGCGATGCTGCACGTGGAGGCGGAGCGTGATGGCGTCCTGGCCCGTCGCCGTTGCCGGTATCCGGAACGAATGAGGCCCGCGCGCGCGATAGCCGCGGACGAGGTCCTCGACGGTGTCCGGCGCGGGCTGCCCATCGACGTCGAGGGAGCTGACCCCCGCGTAGTACGGGATCGATAGCGATAGCTCACGCCCTTGGAGCTCGGGAGGTAGCTCGACGCGAGCGCGGAGGACGAGGTCGGAGTCCTGCGGGAAGACGTCGTCGAAGTGCCCCGGCAACGTCAGCGGGACGCTTCGGTCCGGCAGATCGAGCGTCCAGCGTGCGAGCGCCACGCCGGTTGCGTCGCCACGACCGGACGTGATCGCCAGCAAGAAGGCGAGCGCGATCAACGCGCCACCGAGCAGCACGAACGCTCGCCACTTCCTCCTCGCAAGACGACGCAACACTCGACCAGCAGGAGAACGGCGCCGGCGCGGCCGGCTGAAGCCCGCGGCAGCTCGACCGCCAAATAGACGACGACCCGCGGAGTCCGAAGACGCCGCGGGTCGCCGCGATCGACGTGGCTTCAGCTAGCGATCAGTCGCCGTCGCCGTAGCCGATCGGACCGCCACCGAGAAGGTTGCGGACTTGACGCATCGCATCGAGCAGGCCGATGTAGCGGCGCAGCTTCTTCTCCGCTGCGACGTTCTTCACGGTCGGCTCGCCGTTGGTGAGCGTGGTCTCACGCTCGCCCGTGACGCCGTCCGGTGCACCAACGCCCGAGTAAGCATCCGCAAGGAGCTCGTTCGCGCGGAGGAGCATGCGGGACGCGATGCCCTTTTCCACCGCACGGCCGCCGATGTTCTCGGTGCCGAAGCGGGCTGCGATGTACCGGAAGCCCGTGACCGGATCGCGGAATGCGACCTGACGATCGGCGGGGATCGGGTTGTTGTCGCCGTCGAAGTGGATACGCATCTTCTGCGCCAGCACCATGTCCGTGCTGAAGCGCGAGAAGAGCATCGTGTAGATGCCAGCGCCGAGCTCGTTCGTGTAGCCGATGTTCGGGAAGAGGATTCCCTTGGTGTCGGCCGGACGGGTGAGGTCGCCGGCGTTCTTCGCAACGACGCTGAACGTGGTGTGGCTCACGCCATCCGCGTTGAGCGACGGTCCGATCGTCTCCCAGTCCTCGGCGAGCAGGGAGCCGACGAGGCGGTCGATCGCCCAGGGCGTGTCGGTGCGGAAGCTGATGTACGGGTCACGGCCGTCGAGCGCGTTCTCACGCGAAACGGTCGAGAGGGTCGGGCGGGAGTCGACGAGCTCGCGGATCGCGAGGACCTTCTCCTCGTCGAAGCCGGTGTAGCGCGGGAAGTGGAAGTAGTCCCAGCTACCGCCGCGGTCGTTGTCGTAGTCGAGCTGGACGTAGCGACCGTCCACGATGCCGAGCGTGCCGATGGCGGACGCCTGGTCGGTGGGCTGCAGCTCGGTGACGGTGCGTGCACAGCTGCCGCCGTTCAGGATGCAGTCGAAGATGAGCGTTGCGCCCGGCCGCGACGGCGTGTGGACGCTCGGGTCACCGTACACACCCGGCTCGGGCGTGAGGATGGCGCGCTGGAGGAAGTCGAACATCTCCTTCGACGCGAGGACGGAGGGACGCTCCTGGTCGTCACTCGCGAGATCCGCCGCACTCGAGCGGCCGAGGTCCGTCGTCGTGCTCCAGTGGTAGCCACGGAGACGAGCGAAGGTGCTGCTCGCGACGCCGTACGAGATCGCCCACCACGCGAACTCCTTGTTCTGGCGGCGGAAGTACGACCACGGGTACTGGTTCTCGTAGCGGTTGATCACGTTGTGCGTGATCTCGTAGATGTCCGCGCCCGAGTCGAAGGGCTTGGCGTGGAGGTAGCCGCCCGAGCTGTAGTCCTCGCCGTAACGGTACGGCCAGCGGATGAGCTCCTTGCCGGACTCGTCCTTGCCCTTCCAGCGAACGCCGTTGGCGCCGATCTTGGCGGTCTGGGCGCCGATCTTGATGCCGATCTCACCCGAGATCATGTCCTCGTAGGCGAGGTGGTTCTTCGGCGACGGCGAGCAGACCTTGCCGTGGACGATGCGCCACTTCCCGATTTCCTTCTCCTCCTCGGTCGCCGGGCGGCAGTCGCGCTTCGGGTCGAAGACCTTCGCAGCGATGGCGGCCTTCGTGTAGTGGAGGCCGAGACCGTTCTGGTCGTTGAGGATGAGGTCGCGCGAGATGCCCTGCGAGAGGTGCTTCACGCCGAAGTGCGTCTGCTGCTCGAACGGCACCTGCTTGGCGTCGAACGTCTCGAGCACGCGGCCGTAGAGCGTCTTCATCGCGTGGAGGTCGTAGGTGCCGGCACCCACGGTCTCACCACCACGCTCGATCTGGTACTCCATCGTCGAGGTGTTCGCGAAGTACTCGATGCCGGGGCGCGGCTCCGAGCCACGACCAGCCTCTTCGTCCGTGATCGGGTCGACGTAACGCGGGCCCATGCAGTCGTCCTGCGACGCGCCCTCGGTGCCGCACGCCTTGACGTCGTTCGGCCCCTTCTCGTTCGTGCGGAGCTGCCAGTACTGGGGCGGATAGTTCATCGAGTCCCAGGAGCTGGCGAAGTTGTGCCGGAGGCCGATCGAGTGACCGATCTCGTGGAACGCGATGCCCTTCGTCGACTCGCGCAGCAGGTCCTTGTAGATGCGGACGCCGCGCTCGACCGGGTCGAGACCGCCGTAGAGCTTCTTGAAGTACGGCGCGAGGCTCGGGAGGTAAATCGAGCCCGGAGCCGAGGTGTTGATCGAGTCGTGGAAGCAGATGCCCTTGTGGCCGAGGTAGGCCTGGTACTGCTGGAACATCTCCTGGATCCGGCTCGGATCCATCTTCGCCATCGTGCTGATGGCGTTGTAGACGGACGTGCTCTTGTCCTGCGACTGAGCGACGAGGCGGTTCAGCGAGCGGTTCGAGATCTCACGCATCTCCGGCGAGCCGTCGAGCTGCGCGGTGAGCGCCTTGAGGCGTGCGTCCGCCATCGCGATGCCGGGCGCCTGCGGAGAGCTGTCCGCACGGAGCATCGCAGCTCGGAGCTGGCGCTGCATCGGCGTCATCTTCGCGAGCGTCTCGGGCGTCTCGCCGATCGCAGCCTGGATGCTCGGGAGGTCGATGTTCTTGATCGCCTGGTCGATCTCCGCGACCGACTTCGGCTTCATCATCGAGTCCGCGACGACGCCGTTCTTGACGCGTTCGGCGTAGCGCGACGCCTGGACGCCTTCGATGAGCTGATCCATCTGGAGGTCGCCCATCGCGAGCGCGATGATGTCACGCTGATGAGCCGCGGCGATCGTCGCCGAGCGCATCATCGTCGTCGCCGTGACACCGACCATCTCGCCCGTGAGCGGGTCGGCGCCGATGCTGCCGACGCCGCCGTAGGGAGCGCGGGAAGCGTAGGCCCAGTAGATCGCGTAGTTCTTACGAACGTCGCCGAGACGGATGACCTCGCCGGGCTTGCCGCACATCGGCTCGTCGTAGGAGCGGACCGGGTTGTGGCAGGTCGTGACGAGGGGGCGGTCCTTCTTCGTGACCGGATCCACGTCGACGGGCTGCGGGATCGTCTTGTCGACCATCCAGCCGCCGAACTTGACCATCTCCTTCGCGTCGGGGCCGGTGCCCTCGAAGTACTCCGCGTGGCACTCGTCGCGGCTGCCGTCGCGCGTGCGTCGGCACTCGACCTCACGGCGGTAGGCGACGGAGGCCTTGAGGAGCTGGCTCCAGGTCTCCGTGAGCTCCTCGTAGGCGCCCTGACGGAGGACCGTCTTGCCGTCGTCGCTGACCTCGTCGGTGAGATCCTGCGGCGCGTCGGCGTTCAGCCAGTAGCCGATCGTCTTCACCGGACGATCGCGCACCGGGATCGTGCACTTTCCGATGTGCACGTCGCACTGCGAGCCGGAAGCGCCCGCGTACTTCGTGATCTCGGGCGAGCACTCGTCCGCCGTGCCGTCCTTGTCGGCGTCGACGTTGGTCGAGCACTTCACATCCTGGTGGCTCTTCTCCCAGATGTTGTGAATCGAGTAGAAGGTCTTGGTCTTCGCGTCGGTGTAACCGTACTGCGGGTCCCACGCCGTGATCGGCGGAGCGCCGTACTCGCGGTTGAAGCTGTTGCCGGCGTTACCCCAGTTGCCGACGATGTCACGCTGCGCGTTCGACTCCTCGAACGGCTCGAAGTCTTCCTTGCCGCTGAGCTTCACGAACGAGTGACGGACCTTGACCTCGGTCGGCGTGCAGTCGAACGACGTCGTGCCGTTGAAGAAGCCGACGATGACGCACTCGGGCACCCCGAAGCTCGGGAGGATCTCGGGCGAGATCGTGTACTTGTTCGTGATGTCGAAGTAGCCGTCCGTGATCTCGAAGTGCGGCCGGTCCTCGGAGTCGGACTCGTTGCTCGCGTTGTACTCGATCGCGGTCGCCTTGGTGCCCTCACCAAAGACCCACATCGTGTCGCCGCTCGTGCTCTCGGCGAGGTTCCGCGACCAGTCGACGCGCATGTACTCGCGCTTCTGCCAGGGACGGTCGCTGATGTTCTCTTCGATCGTGTTCGCTTCTTCGCCCGTCTGCGGGTTGTAGCCGCGACGGATGTCGAAGTGGCTGGTGATCGGGTACGCCGCGATGATGGTGCCCGTCGCCTCCGTCGGGAACTCCCACTTGCCCGGCGAGACCTCGACGCGCGGCAGGCCCTTGTTGTCGGCGCCCGGAGCTTCCTGGTAGGAGCGGCGCGCGAAAAGGAACTTCTCGGTGACCTCCCAGCGGACGCGGTCGACGGCCGACGCGCCACCGATCGTGCCGGAGAAGTTCGCGGTGTTCGCCGCGCTGTCGACGTTGAAGGACTTGGTCCGGAACTCCGGGTCGTCCTTGTAGTCCTCGAGGTCCTGCCCGAGGAAGAATGCCTTCGGGACGGCGCCCGCTTGCACCCGGTTGATGGGGTCACGCTCTTCAGCGCAGCCCACAGAGCTTCCGAGAACGCCCAATACGAGCGCGCCGAAAGCACACCTAGTCAGCCACTTCGATCGCATGGGGCGCAGCTTAGGCAAAAACCGAGCCCAACAGAACGCCCTATTCTGCAACGGGGAAACTTAGTGCCGTCCCCCCGCCGTTAGCGCCTTAGCGGCATGTAGGGGGATGGGACCGTGCGGCGACTGACAGTTCAAGCAGTCGGGAATCCGAAAACATTTCCTCGAACGTGCTCGCGCTCGGAACCACGCAGCGCAACTCCATGAAACTACGTGGGAGCAAGGCACCCGACACCCGCACCGAACCCCGAGACTGTAAATATCCACGGCCGCGTCGGCGGGCCAAGTCTCTGACGACGGCGAGACGAGGAAAGGCGAGGCGAGGCGAGAAAAGAGCGCGAGCACCCGAGCTAACCCGCTCGATCGGCCGGTCGACCGGGCTGCAAGGGGAGCGACGGACGGCGCCCTCCCCTCGCCGCGGGAAGACCGATCGACACCTCGGTGCCCTTCCCGACCTCGCTCCGGATGTCGACCTTGCCCCCGATCGCGCTGACGAGCCCGTAGACGGCGGAGAGCCCGAGCCCCGGCCTCCCGGGCATGGGCGCGAGAATGCGTCCGCCGCCGGAGAACGTCGTGTCCGTGGCCTCGCGTGCGTAGAAGGGATCGAACACCTTCGCGAGGCGCGCCGGAGGGATCCCCTTCCCTTCGTCGGCGACGGAGAGCACGACGCGGTCGCCCTGATGCCGGACCGTCGCGCGGATGGTGCCGCCCTTCGGCATCGAGTCGACGGCGTTCCGGGCGATCTGGAAGAGCGCCTCGGCGAGCGCGGCAACGTGCGTGTCGATCGGTGGCAGCTCTTCCTCGTAATGCCGGTCGATCATGACGCCGGACCGCGCGCGCCCGATGGCGCTCTCGAGCGCGAAGTCGAGCATCGCGCACAGATCGGCTGGCTCGAGCACGCCCTCCTCGGCGAGCGCGAACCGCTTCAAGCGATCGATGGTTCCGCGAATGCGCACGAGCCCACGCTGCGCCCGCTCGGCGGCTTTCGCGGCCGATACCGGATCGCGCTCGGCGACCTTCACGATCTGCTCGGTGGACGCGAGGCTCACGGCGAGCGCGTTGTTCAGCTCGTGCGCCATCCCACCCACGAGGACGCGGAGCGCTTCGAGCTTCTCGACGACGACGAGCTGATCCTGCACGCGGCGGATGCGCGCCACGGCCGCCGCGAGGCGTTCGACCCGCCGGAACGCGAACAACGCGCGGCGCCTTCTCGTCCGCGCCATCGCGAAACCGCCCCCGCCGAGGAGCGCGAACAGGACGAATGCCGACGCCGGTGCGCTGGTCCCGAGCGACTGGCCGCGCGCGGCCAACGCGAACGCGGCGGCTCCCACGACCGCGAGCGCTGGAACGTGCCAGGGGAGGAAGGGAACTGCGATGACGAGCACCGTGAGGCCCATCGGCACCGACAGCGCGTAGCCGCCCGTGATGCCCCCGGTCGCGGCGGTGACGAACGCCCAGCCGCACACGAGCACGACGACGCTCGCGAACGCGATGCTCATGAGCGCCCGGTAGCTCTTCTGTGCGGCCGAACACCCGAGCGCCATCCCGGCGAGCAGCGTCGCGGTGATGCCTTGCGCAAGCGTCACCGATCGGGCGACGGCCGGCGTCACGAACAGGTCGGCGATCGCTGCTGCGCCCGTCGCCACGGCCGCGAGCGCGAGCGTCGGCAACAGACGCCCGACGAGGCGGCGTCGCTGCTCGCGCTGGAACCGCGTTCGTGGCGTTCCGCGGAGCGCCGCGCCCGCGATGACGCGGTCCGCGCGGGCGCGCAGGTCCTTCGCCGCTGGAAGCGACATCGTCGTCGGGTCGGCCACCGTCGACCATCGTATCAGGTCGACCGATCCCGGGACGCGTCGTCGCTACTCGGAGACCTCGAACGGCATCTCGCCGTCGAGGATCCACTCGAGATGGTGCGCACCGACACCCGCGTAGATCTGATCGGGATCCGACGGCTCGCGCGCCTTGCCGCGCGTCCGCGCATAGGCGGAGAGCGCATCCTGCAGCTCCTCTTCCGAACGGAGCCGCGCGCCGGTCACGGCGTCCTTCGCCTTCGAGATCGAGCCGCTGCCGAGCACGCCGCTTTCAGCGACGAGCGATTCCATGTCGTCGACCGCAGCGAACGTCGGACGGGAAGAGAGCCTGCCGAGCGCCCACAAGAGGACCAGCGCGCCGGAGGCGCGGCCGTGAAGGTCGTCGAGCTCGTCTTCGGACAGCTGCCCGATCGGACGTTCGAGAAAGGCTCGTTCGTCATCGAGGATCGCGGCCTCGAGGCCGAGATCGGGCAGACGCGTGAGCCACATCGACCGGACCTTTTCGCGCTCCGCTGCAGCGTCCTCGGTGTCCGTCTCGAGGCCGAGCCGCTGGAGGAGGAGCTCGAGGCAGAGAGAGCGGCGAGCGACGTCGGCGGCTTCCTTCGGAGTCATGGCGCACTCACTACCGCAGGAGCGGAACGGACGGCAACGCCAGCGGGTCGGTTCTCGCCCGCCGCTCATCCGCCTCTCACCAGCGGAGCAGCGCAGGCGGGAGCGCCCCTGTCCGCTGCGCCGCCGTCCGGGCGACATTCGATCCACTCGGCTCGCCGATGTCCGTCAGCAGGAGCACGGCGGCGCCAGCCCCCGCCAGGATCGCCGTCACGAGCGCGATGTCTGCGCCGGTTCGAAACGCGATCCCCTCGTCTCTGACGTCCCTGTCCCGGAACGAAGGGCTCGACCGGTCTTCGTAGTCGCCGGACAGCGACATCGCACGGAGCGCCATGACCCCGCCCGCGACGAGCGCGACCCCGGAAGTGCCGGCGAGCGACCAACCGACGATCCTGCGCGTCGGTGATGTGCCACGACGATCGGACCGCCCCGCGTCGTTCGAGACGAGCACGACGCGAACGTCGGTCTCGCTCTTCGGCTGGAGCTCGACGGACCTCTCCTCCGCGACGAACCCGTCGGCGGCCACCTTCATCTCGTGGACGCCGGCCTTGAGCCTCACCTCTGCGATCCCACCTTGCCCGGGCTCCGCGGGCGCGCGCACCGGCACCGGATGGCCGTCGACGGAGACGCGCGCCGTCGCAGGCGTCGTGACGACATGCAGCGTGCCGATCTTCGAGCGCGCTTCGGCGAGCGCCTCGCGTGCACTCGCCAGCTCCTCGGGAGCGGCGCCCGGATCTTCGCTGAGGAACCGGACGAGGTCCTGCTCGGCCAGAACGGGATCGTCCGTGCGCAGGCGGGCGATGCCGAGGTTCAAGAGGATGCTCGGGTGCTGCACGAGCGACCACGCCTCCTCGAACGACGCGCGCGCGCCCGCCCAGTCCTGCGCGCGTAGCTGAGCGACGCCTCTCCGAAACGCGGCTCGGGACCTCTCGCGCGACGCCGCATCGATCGAGCTCGCGTCTCTCGTGGAGGTCGCCGCGCCCTCCTGCGGTCGGGCATGCGCGGGCGTCGCGAAGCCAACCCACGAGACCGCGAGCGCGAGAAGCCCCCCGAGCCATGTCGAGCGTCCGGTCACGTCCGCGAGCAGTCTATCAGCTCGTCGATCCCCTTCGTGCTCGGGACGTGCGCCGTCGGATGTTTCAGCTTCAGTATCGAGGCTGCGACGTGATCCGCGGACCGCTCGACTTCGGCGTCGGCGAGGGTCGTGGCCGCGCCCGGACGACGGGCTTCACCTTCGGCGCGCGCGGATGCGTCGAATGCGTAGCCGGCGGATCTGCGGGGAGCTCGAACGCTGCTTCCTCGGAGGCCGCTGCGGCGTCGGCCTCTCCCGACACGTCGCTCGACGCGATCGCCGAGAGCGTTTCGTTCGCGGTCGTGTCACCGGTCGAGGGGTCGCCCTGGAGGACGCGCGGAGCGTCGTTCGGGCTCTCGTCGCGGCGCGTGAACGAGACGCCGACGACGACGATACCGGCGACGAGCCCGCATGCCGCGAGGACGAGCGCCACGCGCGTGCCGCCCGTCTTGCGGTGAATCGAGGTGTGATGCGTCGTGAGCGACGTTTGCGTCGGGTGCGCTTCGGCGGGGATCGAACCTCGTCGCGACGAGAGCGGGACGTAGGTGGGATCGAGATGGCTTGCTCCGGTGCTCGCCACGTCGTTCTCCGAGCTCTCCGACGAGAGCGCGAGCAGCGCTGCAGGCGGTCGAGAGACCTCGGTCGGGTGATCGCCGCCGAGCATCGCGTGCTCGCTCGACGAACCCGAAGGACCGGCCGGAGGCGGCGACGAGACGGCGACGACGTCCTTGTTCGAGAGCCGGCGCCACGCCTTGAGCAGCTCCTGCGCGCTGGCGAACCGCATCGCGGGGTCGCGCTCGAGCGCGCGCATCACGACATCTTCTGCCCCGTCGGGAATGGCCACCCGCGCGCATGATCGGAGGGACGCGGCCGGGTTCTCGAGCTTGCTCGCGAGGATCGCCATCTGGCTCGGCCCGTCGTGAGGAAGCCGTCCGCAGAGCAGCTCGAACACGAGGACACCGAACGCGAACAGGTCCGCTCGCTCGTCGACCCGCGCCGCGCCTCGGATCTGCTCCGGCGCCATGTAGGCCACCGTGCCAATCGACTCGCCCGTGCCGGTGAGCCGTTCGGCGTCGACGCCGTCCATCTTGCAGACGCCGAAGTCGAGCACCATCGCGCGCATCCCGGAGTCCTTGAGCGCGAGGAACACGTTGCTCGGCTTCAGATCGCGGTGAACGATACCCGCGGTATGCGCGTCGATGAGGCCGCGCAGGATGTCCTCGCCGATCCGACTGACCTCGCTCCAGGGGAGCGCGCCGTGGTCACGGATTCGTTGCGACAGGGGCTCGCCGACGAGCCGCTCCATCACGAGAAAGGTCTCGCCGTCTTCGGTGTCACTCACCTCGAGCACGCGGGGGACGAACTCGCTGCGGATGCGCTGCGCGGCCTCGGCCTCGCGGTGGAGGCGGACCATGAGCACGTCGTCGACCATCAGCCGGCTGACGACCTTGATCGCGACATGCGCCCGCGACTGGAGCTCGGTCGCGGCAAAGACCTGCCCCATGCCGCCTCGACCGATCAACGCGTCGATGCGGTATTTGTCGCGCAGGATGTCGCCAGGCTCGAGCGCCAAGACCGTGCTCCAGCGTACCACGGCTCACGCGGTCCCCCCGGACGGCGCTCCGATTTCAGCGCGGGCGAGGCTGCGGCTCCCTGGTTCGGAGCGTCGTGATGGATCCCGTCAGACGGCGCGTTCGCGCAGCTCTCGTTTCAGCACCTTCCCCGTGGGGTTTCGCGGAAGCGCGTCGAGGACGACGAAGTCGCGCGGGACCTTCGGTCCGCCCAGCCGCGCCCTCGCGAATGCCTTGAGCGCCCCCTCGTCGATGCGGACGCCCGAGCGAGGAACGACGAACGCTCGAACGCGCTCGCCCCACTCGCGATCGGGAACGCCGACCACGGCGACCTCCCGGACGTCGGGATGTTGCTCGAGGACGGCCTCGACCTCGGCCGGATAGACGTTCACGCCACCGGAGATGACCATGTCGCGCTTGCGGCCTTCGATGAAGTAGCGGCCCTCGCGGTCTCGACGCGCAAGATCGCCGACGCTGAAGAAGCCGTCGAGCATGCTCGCCTTCGTCGCCTGCTCGTCGCGGTGGTAGCCGGCGACGAGCAGCTTGTTCCTCACGTAGAGCTCACCGACCTCGCCGAGCCGCACGTCGCGCCCCTGGTCGTCGAGCAGACGGATCTCGTTGCCAGGCACGGCGCGGCCGATGGTTCCCGGCGCTGCGCGGAGGTCTTCGGGTTTCGCGAGGGTCACGAGCCCCGTCTCGGTCGCGCCGTAGAAGTTGTAGAGAATGTCGCCGAAGACATCCATGAACTCGATGGCAACCGGCGCCGGCAGCGGGGCGCCGCCGGAGAAGACGACACGCAGCGTGCGCGTGTCGTAGCGAAGCCTCGTCTCCTCCGGAAGCTCGAGGACGCGATGGAGCATCGTCGGCACGACGGCGGTCGTCGAGACGCCATGGCGCTGGACGAGGTCGAGGAACGGCTCCGGCTTGAACTCGTCCATGAGAACAGCCGTCGAGCCGAGGACGTGCGAGAGTGATAGGAAGCCGAACGCGGTCGAGTGATACAGCGGGCAGGCCACGAGGTGGACGTCGTCGACGCGCATCGGCGTCTCGTTGATGAACCGCATCGCGGCCTGCATCGTGTCCTTCGGGAACTTGCGGACGGCTCCTTTGGGTTTCCCCGTCGTGCCCGACGTGTAGATGATGACGGCGGCGTCATCGTCATCGCCGTCGTCCGAGGCCGCGCGGGGGGCACGTTCCTCGAGCAGCGCGTCGAGCGGGGTCGTCTGGAGCTTCGAGGACGTGGACGCGTCGGAGCCTGCGACGAGGACGTTCGCGAGGAAACTCTCGGAGAGCTCCGGGCTGGCCTCTTCGATCACCGGCAGCAGCTCGGGCTCGGTCACGATGCCGCGCGCTCCGGAGTGATTCGCGAGGTAGACGAGCTCCTTCGCTGTCGAGCGCCACGAGATACTCACTGCCGCCGCGCCACCGCGGGCGGCTGCCGCGCCGAGCTCGACGTGCTCGGGCCGGTTCCGCATCATGACCACGATGCTCTGCTTGGGACCGATGCCCCGCCGCGCCAGCCCTGCAGAGAGCCGCTCGATGCGATCGTCGAGCTCGGCCCAGGTGAGCGTGCGCCCCCGCCAGACGAGCGCAGGCTTGCTCGGCGAATTGCGCGCGTGGACGCGGTAGATCTTGGAGGGGTTCTGAGAGCCGCTCGTGAACACCTTGAGCAGCTCGACGACGCCGGGACGCGTCAACGACCAGAGCAGCCCGCTCTGGCGCGAGAGCTGCGCCGACAGCCGGACCTTCTCGGGGACGCCGCGGACTTCCTCCCGGACCGCGCGCGCTCGCTCCAAGACATTCCACATGGCAAGAATCTATCAGCTATCGTTCGACACCGATGGCGGAACGGAACGACGCGGACGGCGCTGAACACGCGCACGCGGATGATCGCCGCGGCGAGGACCGCGCCGCGATCACGCTGAAGGTCGACTACAAGCGACTCAACACGTTCTTCGCCGACTACACCAAGAACATCTCGAAGGGCGGGACGTTCATCCGAACGAGCAAGCCGCTCGACGTCGGCACCCGGTTCGTATTCGTGCTCACGGTCCCGGAGCCCGGCCCCGAGAACGCGCCGGTACGTCTCGAGCTGACGGGCGAGGTGAAGTGGGTCGTCCCGGAGTCGACGGCCACCTCCGACGACCCCGCGGGGATGGGGATCCAGTTCGTCTTCGAGACGGACGACGATCGCGCTCGCGTCGAACGGTTCGTGGCCGAGCTGATGCGCTCTTCCCTCGGTGATCGCCTCGCCGAGAAGCTCCTGGCCCGCCGCTAGCCGGCGTCATCGACGGCGGGCGAGCCAGCGCACGCTCGAGCGCATGCCTTTACCGGCAAGCGTTACGGCTCTAGGTTGTGCGGCGATGATGACCCGTTCGCTCCCCATCGCCGGTCGAGCTGCACCGCGGCCGGTGGATCCCTCGCTCGACCTCGAGGACGAGATCGCTCGTCTGAAGAAAGACAAGAACGCGGTCATCCTGGCGCACTACTACCAGGACAGCGAGATCCAGGATGTCGCCGACTTCATCGGCGATTCGCTCCAGCTCGCGCAGGCCGCCGCGAAGACGGATGCCGACGTGATCTGCTTCGCCGGCGTTCATTTCATGGCGGAGACGGCCAAGATCCTCAACCCGGACAAGGTCGTGGTAATCCCGGACCTCGAGGCCGGCTGCTCCCTCGCTTCGGGCGCGCCGGCGGCCAAGGTGGCGGCCTGGAAGGCTCGCCATCCGGGCTCCGTCCTCGTCAGCTACATCAACTGCTCCGCCGAGGTGAAGGCGCTGTCCGACTACATCGTGACGTCGTCGAACGCCGAGAAGATCGTCTCGCAGATCCCGGCGGACAAGACGGTGCTCTTTGCGCCGGACAAGAACCTCGGCGGCTTTTTGAACAAGAAGCTCGGTCGCAACATGGTGCTCTGGCAGGGCACCTGCATCGTTCACGACACGTTCAGCGAGCGGAAGCTGATCGGCCTCAAGGAGCGCCACCCGGGTGCGCTCGTGCTGGCGCATCCCGAATGCGACGATGTCATCTTGCGAATGGCGGACTACGTCGGCTCGACGACCGGCATCCTCAACTTCGCTACGAAGAGCGACGCCAAGACGTTCATCGTCGCGACCGAGCCGGGCATCCTCCATCAGATGCAGAAGGCGGCGCCGGAGAAGGAATACGTCGCTGCTCCGCCCGAGGCGAACTGCGCGTGCAACGAGTGCCCGCACATGAAGAAGAACACGCTCGAGAAGGTGTATCTCTCGCTGCGTGACCTCGAGCCGCGCCTCGAGATGGACGAGGCGCTGATGCGCGCCGCTCACGTCCCGATCGAACGCATGCTCGAGATGTCGAAGTAGGCGTCTACAGCTCCGTCATGATCGACGTCGAGATGTAGTCGGCGGCGAAGATCGCGACGATGCTCGCGACGACGGCCTTCGCGGTGGCTTCGCCGACGCCGCGGGCGC
>JAFAER010000113.1 GCA_023423895.1 Pseudomonadota bacterium | reverse complement strand
CCTGCGAACCATGCATCGACATGGAGCATGCTGCACACCCGATGGAAAGGCCGTGCAGTGAGCACAGCAAGTTCCGCTCGGACCCGATCGGGCACGGGCACGGGCACGGGCACGGGCACGGGCACGGGCACGGGCACGGAGAGACCGAGCCTGTTCAGGGACACGCGCTAGTCGATGACGACCACGATCGGCTGCGCCTCGCCGTCGACGCCCTCTCTACCGGGGGATCCTCCTTGCGCGACGCCCCCCGAGTTCTCGCCGCCGGCTCCGCCGAGCCCGAAGAGGCCGCGGTAGCCCGCCTTGCCGGGTGAGAGCACCGTCGCCGTGTCCGTCACCACCGAACCCCCGACGCGAAGGACGGGGGCGCTCACTCCGCCAGCGCCGCCACCACCGCCGCCACCGCCACCACCGTTTCCGCCGACCGCGCCCGCGCACGCGCCCGGGCCGCCGGCTCCGCCAGGCTGACCACCTTGTCCCTGGCCGCCGATCCCGCCCGCACCGGCAGCGCCGGTCGTAAGCGAAGACTCGACGAGGATCGCGTCCGAGGTGAGCACCGCGAGCGCGATGCTCCCGCCGCCGCCCGGAGCACCGAGGCCGCCGGCGCCGCCGCATCCACCACAGCCGCCGCCGCCGCCGCCGGCAGAGCCGTTCCCTCCTCCGCCGCCACCTCCGGCGCCTGGCGAGCCCGGCGCGCCCACCGCTCCGCGTGCGGGCGTCCAGCCCTCCTCCGTCAGCGCACCGAGGACGAAGCGGGGCTCTCCTCCCGCGCCCGACGAACCGTCGGACCCCGGCCTTCCTTTCGTGCAGGAACCGCTCGTCCCCTCGCCGCCGGCAGCGTCGCGGCCGAAGGAGATCGTCGCGACGGGATCCGACCATCCGGGTCCGCCAGGCTTCGCCGCGTCGCCGCCACGTCCACCGCGGCTCTTGCCGAACTGCGGGCACGAGCAAGCGCGCTCACCACCTCCGGCGGCGTTCGTCGACGCGATGCCGTCGACCTCGTCGGGCGCAAAGTTCGAAGGCGGTGCTCCTGCGGGCGGCGCGTCCATTCCTTGCCCCGCCGTGATGACGGCGCGGCGGATCGTGAGCGTCGATCGAATCGCCAGCACCGCGACGCTCGATCCGCCGGGGTCGACCGCATCCGAGGACGAGATGTCGAGATCGGAGAGCGCTGCCGCGCTGGAGTCGATCACGCGGAGGGCGTGAACTCCGGCAGGGACCGCGATCTTGGTCTTCGAGCCGACGTAGTTCCATGTCTTGCACTCGAAGCCACCGAACAGGCTGACGTTCGGGGGCAGGTCGACGCGATCCGTGTAAGGGCCGACGCCGCAGACGTAGATGCGTGGTCGCCCACGGAGCTTGTCGATGTCCGTCGCGGCGGACAGCGTACGGAGCGGCGCCTCTCGGGTGCCGGCGCCGTTGTTGCTCCCGCCGACGCCGTCGACGAAGAGCGCGTACTCGTCGGCCACGCACGCCGGAGCATCCTTCGCGTCCGCCGTGGGATTGCATCCCGGCGGCGGCGGGACGGTTGGATAGACCCGCGCGCCGGAGTCGGCCTCCGCCTTCGGATCGCCGTCCGCGCATGTCGCTGTCGCCGCGCAGTCGGCAACTCCGCATCCCGGGACGAGCGCTGCACCGAGACCTCCGAGGACAGCGACCGAAAGCGCCATCGTCACGTGGTGCCGTCGCGAACGGAGACCGCACAACATCGATCGGAGCGTACGGGAATCCGCGGGGGCTCGCATCGACCAACCAAGCGCGAATGGAGACCTTCGGTTAACCGCATGTTGGCGCTCGGCCCCCGAATCGATGAATTCGTGCAAGTCGCTCCATCTCGATCGAGGCGAGACCGCATCTGGTATCGTCGTGGGCCATGGGGGCGCTACGGCCAGGCCAGATGCTCGACGGCACGAGCTATCAGGTCGTTCGCGAGATCGGCGCGGGCGGAATGGGCGTCGTCTACGAGATCGAGCACGTACGGCTGAAGAAGCGGTACGTCGCGAAGGTCATTCACGATCAGATCAAGAACGACGACGGCGCCGCGAAACGGATGGAGCGTGAGGCCCAGGTGCTCGCGGCGATCAGCCATCCGAACGTCGTGCAGGTGCACGATGTCGGGACGACGCAAGAAGGCGTCAGCTACTTCGTCATGGAGAAGCTCGAAGGCGTCGACCTCCGAACGACGATGAGGCAGGGCGTGACCCGTCTCCGGTCGATCGAGATCGTCACCGACGTCCTCGATGCGCTCGAGTACGTGCACCGCCGCGGGATCGTCCACCGTGACATCAAGCCGGAGAACATCTTCCTCTCCGAGCAACCGCGAGGAACCGTCACGAAGGTGCTCGACTTCGGGATCGTCCACATCTTCGACAAGGACGGCCGTGTCTCGCAGGGGCGCATCACGAAGACCGGTGGATTCGTGGGCACGCTCTACTACGCAGCCCCCGAGCAGATGCAGGGCAAGGCGGCCAGCCCGCCCAACGACGTGTATGCCGCGGGCCTCGTCCTCTTCGAGATCCTCGCCGGCAAGGGTCCGTTCGACGACGATCCCGGCGTCGGCCTCTCGCGCTGCTTCAAGCCCGCGCCGCTGCTCACCGACGTCGTTCCGCAGGCGCCTCGCGAGCTGAGCGACGCCGTCGCGAAGGCACTCGAGCAGGATCCCGAACGCCGGCCTTCGGCTGGAGCGCTCGCGGTGGAGCTGCGCGCCGTCGCAGCCGTCTTGAAGAGCAACCCGCGCGTAGCCGAGGACGAGGCGATCCGCGCCGAGGTGCATGATCTGCTCCGGCACATGCCGCTCGCCGACGACGCCCGGCCACGACCCGCAGCAGGTCGGTTGCCGACACCGTCGGACGCCGTCATCGCTGCGCCCGGGCCGGCGGTCCCAGGCACGGCGGCGCCGGCGACACCCATCATGGCAGGTGCTCCGGCGCGCGTCGGCTCCGAGCCACGAGGCAGCTTCGAGGCGACGCTCGCGTCCGCGAAAGGCGAGCCGGGGCTCGATGCTCGCGCTGCAGTCGCGGAGCCGCTCGTCGTCGCGCCCCCGCCGCCACACACGGCCACGATGCTCGGCGCCGGGGTCTCGCCGCGGGATGACTCCGC
The DNA here is from genome assembly GCA_023423895.1 of Pseudomonadota bacterium. Lineage (GTDB taxonomy): Bacteria > Myxococcota_A > Polyangia > Polyangiales > Polyangiaceae > Labilithrix. The sequence continues at coordinate 130,084 of JAFAER010000113.1, read as the reverse complement.
TGAAGCGGGATCGGCAGCCCCCGAAAGCCCGGGCGCGGCGCCGCCGATCGGGTCTCACTCCACGGCAGCGGCCGCCGCCGCGACGGGACCAGCGCAGTTCGCTCCGCCGCAGAGGATCTCGTCACCGTCGGTGCCTCCTCCGGTGCAGAACGCTCACGCTCACGCTATGTCGGCGGCGCCGCCTTCGCCGCGGTTTCCGCCGGCGACCGATCGCGGGCTCGGGCCGTCGGACACGAACGCGATCGCTCCCGGTGCGCCCGGGTTCCCTTCGCAACCTGCGCAGCCGCCGTTGTTCGCGGCGACGATGCCGATCCGGCCGATGCACCAGGACTCGAGCCCCGGAGCTCCGGCGCGCACCGGAGATACGTCTCCCGGCCTCTACGCGACGGTCGACCATCCGTCGACGGTGGCGCCGCTGCCGAAGCAACCTCCGTGGACGGCGCTCACGCTGGCGGCGGGGGGTCTGCTCCTCGTTGCGCTCCTCGGCGGCGGGGCGCTCGTGCTCAGGCAGAAGCCGTCCTCCTCCTCGAGCGCAACATCCCCCGTGCCTGCGCCCGACACGTCCGCCGTTGCATCGTCGGCGAGCGAAGCTCCGGGAGAAGCGACAGCGACGCCACCATCACAACCAGCCTCACCACCACCTCTTCCTCCTCCCCTCGCGACGCCGCCGGCCGAGAGCGCACGCGTCGAGGCCGCGCCGCCGCCGGCGTCCCCGCGAGCGGCAGAGCCAAAGCCGGCGCCTCCTCACGTCGCCGCAACACCTCCGCCTCGCGCGCCGTCGTCCCCCACGACCACGCCCACGCTGAAACCCACCGCCGCGCCGCGCGCGACGAGCACGGGACGCGCTGCCGAGAAGGACGGTTACGTAAACACTTTCTGAAATAGGGAGCTCGGCCCGCGCATCTACGCCCAAGGGCCCATGGCGTGCAACGAGCGCTCGTCGTAGCTTCGAGGGGTGCGGCGGCGGCAGCTCTTCCAGTGGTTCACGGTCCTTCTGCTCCTGCTCTGCGTCTGGACCGCCTACGCGAACGTCTTCACCGACGATACCGACGTCCGCACGAAGGCCCGCACCACCGTGAACGAGGCCGCGGGGTGCGGCGACGACTGCAAGCTCGAAGGGCTCCGCGGTGATCGTGGCATGCTCGAAGAGCGCATCGAATACGACGTCCTACGGCACGGCCACTATGTCGTCGTCTGCCGGCGCGCGTTCATCGTCGCGGGCGAGTATGGATGCAACGTGACGGAGGGGAAGATCGCTACGCCCACCACGGCCGGCTCCGGAACACCGAAGGCCACCGCAGCGGCGACCGCCGCGCGCCCGGCCGGTACCTGAAGCGCTCACTCGGCGGCCCGCGCCGGGGAAGACGCGTTCGCACGATCGAGACGTACGCGGATCGCCGCTCGGATCGCCTCGTGTGTCGCGGGTGAGGCCAGCGGAACTTCACCGCCGGCAGTGCCGAATGCGGCGATCGCATCACGGATCGCTTCGCGCACGCTGATCGCCAGCATGAGCGGCGGCTCGCCGACGGCCTTGCTGCCGTGGATGACGCCCGGCTGCGCCGCGTTCGCGAGGAGCTCGACGGCGAAGCGCTCCGGCGCGTCGCCGAACGACGGGATCTGATACGTGCTCGCCGAATGCGTGAGGAGCTTGCCGTCCTTGTTCCAGCGAAGCTCCTCGCCCGTGAGCCAGCCCATGCCCTGGACGAACCCGCCCTCGATCTGACCGCGATCGACGCCCGGGTTGAGCGACTCGCCGACGTCATGGAGGATGTCCACGGCGCGCACGCGCTTCATGCCGGTGTAGCCGTCGACCTCGACCTCGGCCACAGCCGCGCCGTAGGCGAAGTAGTAGAAGGGGCGGCCTTTGCCCTTCGACCGGTCATAGCCGATGCCCGGCGTCCGATAGAAGCCGGATGCCGAGAGCGGTACCTGCAGCATGTACGCGCGATCGACGACGCGCCCGAACGGGATCTCGACGCCAGGCACCTGCGGCGCGCGCACGACACCGCGGTCGAAGACGACGGCGCCCGCGGGGACGACGAGCGACGCCTCCGTCGACAAGAGGTCCGCTGCAACCGGTGCGAGGCGTTCGCGGATCGTCAGGCACGCATCGCGAACGGCCTGACCATTCAGGTCGGACCCGCTCGATGCTGCCGTCGCCGACGTGTTCGGCACCTTGTCCGTCTGCGTGCGCATCACGCGGATCAGCTCCGCGGGCACCCCGAGCTCGCGCATCGCGATGCCGCGGATCTTCGCGTAGAGGCCCTGCCCCATCTCCGTACCGCCGTGGTTCACCTGGATGGTGCCGTCGCGGTAGACGAGGACGAGAGCGCCCGCCTGATTCAGCCACGTCGCGGTGAAGGAGATCCCGAACTTCACCGGCGTGATCGCGAGCCCGCGCTTCGCTGCGATGCCGCTCTTCGCGTTGAACGCGTCGATCTCCCGGCGTCGCTCGGCGAAGCGTGACGTGTCGAGCAGGCGCGACCAGATCGCGGGAATGCGCTCGTCGTCGAGCGGCTGACCGTAGTGGGTGGTGTTCGTCTCGCCCTTGCCGCGATAGAGGTTCCGCTCACGGACCTGCTCGGGCCGGAGGTCGAGCCGGCGAGCCACACGGTCGAGGATCTCCTCCATCACGACCATGCCCTGCGGCCCGCCGAAGCCGCGAAACGCGGTGTGCGAGACGACGTTGGTCTTCGCCACGCGACCGGAGAAGTCGACCACCGGGACGTAATACGCGTTGTCGAGGTGGAAGAGGCCGCGGTCCGTGATCGACTCCGAGAGGTCGAGTGCCCAGCCGCCGTCGGAGACGAGCGCGACGCGCGCAGCCGTGAGGCGGCCGTCGTCGTCGTGACCGACGTCGAAGCGGGCATAGAAGGGATGCCGCTTGCCGGTGAGCATCATGTCGAGATCGCGGTCGAGCTGTACTCGCACCGGCTTGCCCGTCTTCCGCGCCGCGAGCGCAGCGAACGCCGCCCAGGCATTGCCCTGCGTCTCCTTCCCGCCGAAGCCTCCGCCCATCCGCGGCGACTGGACGGTGACCATGTTCCGAGGAAGGTCGAGAACGTGCGCGACGACGGCCTGGACCTCGGACGGGTGCTGCGTCGAGGACGAGACGAATACCTCACCTTCCTCGCCGACCTCCGCCCAGCAGGCGTGGGACTCGAGATAGAAGTGCTCTTGTCCGCCGATCTCGATCTCGCCTGCGAAACGATGCGGGCTCTTCGCCAGCGCATCGTCGCAGTCGCCGCGACGAATGACGTGCGGCTGGGTGTGGAAGCTCTCCTTCGCGATCGCCTCGCGCACTCCGAGCACCGGCGGCAGCGGCTCGTATTCGACCTCCACCTTGGCACCGGCGAGCCGGCAAGCCTCGTACGATTCGCCGACGACCATCGCGACGACATGGCCCTGGAAAGACGCCTCGCTCCCTTCGGCGGCGAACAGCGGCTCGTCATGACGGATCGCTCCGACGTCGTTCATCCCCGGAACGTCCTTCGCCGTGAGCACGGCGGCGACACCGGGAGCACCGACCGCGTCCTTCGTGTCGATCGAGAGGACCCGAGCCCGCGCATGCGGCGACATGACGGGCCAGATGACGAGCATGTCGCGACGGGCCGCGACGTCGTCGACGTACATCGCGCCGCCGGTAACGTGACCGACCGCGCTCTCCTGCTCGAGGGCACGGCTCGCGTCGTCTTCGGCCCGACGCTCGCACGACCGCGACAGCGGCTCGAACACGAGGGGCTCGTCCTGCGAGACCGACTTCTCACCGCGGAAGAACTTCTCGAAGAGGCTGACGACGAGATCACGGCGGTACGCCGCGCCGGAGCGATGGTCGTCGAGGGGAGCGAACTCGGTCGCCAGCGTCTCGGATGCGCCGGCGATCGTGCTCGCGTCCCAGCGCTTGCCGACGAGGAACGCCTCCGTGTTCTTCGCCCGCGCCGGCGTAGCAGCGACGCCACCGAACGCGAGGCGCGCGCGCGTGACGATGCCCGACTCATCGGTGTCGACGACGAACGCGGCGGCCGTGATGCTGATGTCGAGCTCGCGGCGCTTGCTGACCTTGTACGAATCCATGCGTCGCGTGCCGCGATCGGACACGCGCGTGTTGCGCGGGATCACGACCCAGCGGACGACCTCGTCGGGCGCGATGACGGACTTGCGATAGCCGGCGAAGAACTCCGCGATCGGCACCGTGCGGCTGCCACGAGCGTTCTGGAGGACGACGTCGGCGTCGAGCGCGAGCAGGATCGGCGGCATGTCACCGATCGGCGAGGCAGTGACCATGTTGCCCGCCAGCGTCGCGCGGTTGCGGATCTGCCGCGACGCGAACGCCCAGAGCATCTTGTCGATCATCGGGTATTCGCCGGCGAGCGCCTCCTCGATCGCCGTGAGCGTGGCGCTTCCGCCGATGCGCCATACACCCCCAGACGGGCTCTCCGTCTTCTCGATGACCGTGAGCTCGCGCACGCCGTCGGTGGAGACGAGCAGCGGATACCGGCGGTGATGCTTGTTGATGTAGACGCCGATCTCCGTCGCGCCTGCCACGAGCTCCGCCCCCTGGCCGTGCTGCGCCTTGATCTGCAACAGCGCCTCGAGCGTCGTCGGGCGGACGAAGGCCTGCCCGCTCGCCTCGTAGTCGACCGCCGGGACGTTCGGCAGCGGAGCGTTCTTCGAGAGGCGGAGCTGGAAGAGGTCCTCTGAAGGGTCGCGCCTCTTCTTCTCGTCGAGGGCATCGAGCATCGCATCGCGGATCGGCCGGTAGCCGGTGCATCGACACAGGTTGCCGTTGAGCTGGTCGCCGACCTTCGCCCGGGCATCGCCGTCTTCGTTCGAGAGGTCGTTCCGGTAGTACGCCTCGAACATCGAGACGATGAACCCGGGCGTGCAATAGCCGCACTGCGAGCCATACCGTTCGACCATCGCCTTCTGCACCGGATGGAGAGCGCCGGGCGGCGCGACGCCTTCCACGGTCACGATCTCGCGCCCGGCCACCATCGGCAGCAGGGTGATGCAGGCATTCACCGCGCGATACGTGCGCTCGCCGCGACCGTCGACATCGACGAGCGCCACGGTGCATGCGCCGCAGTCGCCCTCTGCGCAGCCCTCCTTCGTCCCCGTCTTCCCCGTCGCACGGAGCCACTGGAGGAGCGTGGTGTTGGGCGGGACGTCCTCGACGATCTGTTTGCGACCGTTGACGACCACCTCGAAGAACGGCGAGCGAACCATCCGCAGATGATACGCGGCCGCTCGCCAAAAGGAACGCGGCGCAGAGGCTCTCGCCGCCGCGCCGCGCGTCGTTCGCGGGCCCTCCGTTCGGGAGCGGTCAGGGCACCGTCGCGTTCAGGACTGCGTAGCCGTACTTGCCGTAGGTCTGGATGTACTCGTACGAGATATGGGCGTATCCGTCGTGCCCCCAGTCCGTGCCCCAGCTGTTCTTCACGATGAAGTAGTTCTGGGTCCGGTTGTACCCGACGATGAGCATGGCGTGGCCGCCGACCGAAGGCGCCGGATTGCCGCTGCCGTCGACCTGCACGTCGATGATGCCGTCGCCCCCCGACCAGTCGTTGCCGGCCACGTTCAGCCCGTAGACGATGTCGTGCCCCGCCTTGATGAACGACTCGAGCAGATTCGTGTTGTCGGCGCGGAGCGCGCCGGTGCCGCCGTACGTGGGCGTGAAGAAATGCGCTGTCGACGTGAAGCGCGCGTTGCCGCTCGACTGACACGACACGGGCACCGACGACGGGCACGCGTTCGACGTGTACGGCATGAACGACTCCGCACATACGCCGCGCTCGGTGAGGATCGGCCCGGTCTGCCACGTCGTGAAGCCGCCGCTGACGGTGCACGACTGCCCGCTCTCGCTCATGAAGAGCTGGAACGCGTGGTTCTCGGAGAGGTCGCGTGTCACGCCCTCCCGCTTGCCGCGCGCCTCGAGACCGCCGAGCGCGGCGAAGGCGGTGCAGGTGCCGCGCGCGCCCTGGTCCTTCACCGGCGTCTGCTGGGCCATGTTCGAGATGACGAGGTCCGGCAGCTTGATGACGCGTTTTCCGATGACGAACGGCGACTCGATGTGCACTTTGTATGGCGACACGACCTGAGGCAGCGTCTTCGTCTGGAGCGTGGGCGGAGGCGGCGGCTCGGTGAGCGGCTGGAGCTGGAACGACTTGCCGTTCTTGATCTTGAGGACGGGCGTGTTGCCCGAATACGAGATCCGCTGGGCGAGCTGCCCGGGGTCGAACTTCGCCTTCCTGGCGATCGCCTGTTTGAGATCGGGAGACACGACAATCGGCTGCAGCTTGAGGCTCGCGCCGGGGAGCGCCTTCGACTGCGCTGCCGGTACGACCCCCTGGCCCGCGCTGGCCACCGGCTTCGGCTGAGCGTGCGACGACGCCGCGAGCGCCATGATGCCGGCGAGGATCGAGAAACCGCCGAACAACTTCTTGCGCGAGCCCTGGTTCATTCGTCCGTTCTCCTTGGGTCCTTTGCGCGCCCGTGACGGACGCGTGAGGTGAGACCGCAACCATGGGCCGTTGATTCGATGCCGTCGCGTCACCCGAAGCGAGTCACTCGAAAGGCGTCACTCGAAAGGTGTCACTCGAGCGGCGTAACCCGTCCGGGTGACGGCGCGCGACCTGGATTTCGGGCGCCGCGCGCTATCGGCGTTTACGCCACGCGATCATTTCCGCGGAGATCGCGACCGCGATCTCGTTCGGCGTGCGCGCGCCGATGTCCGCGCCGATGGGCATCCTGACGCGTGCGCGCTCCGTCTCGCCGAAGCCCTTGGCTTCGAGACGCTGCCTCGTTCGTTCGGCCTTCGCCCGGCTCCCTACGCCTCCGACGTAGGCGAACCCCCTGCGGAGCGCCCATTCGATGACACGCTGATCGAGCGAATGATCGTGGGTCATCACGAGACAAGCGCCGCGCGGATCGACGTCTCGCCCGACGTCGTCGAAGTCGCCTGCCACGCAGCGGACGCCTTCGAGCTGCCGGTCTTCGGCCCACGCCTCACGCTCGTCGACCACGGTCACCGCGAAGCCGACCCTCGCGAGCAGCGGGGCGAGCGCGGTCCCGACATGCCCCGCCCCGACCACGAGCGCCGGAACGAGCCCGACGATGGGCTCGAGAAGGACGACGAGTCGGCCGCCGCAGCACATGCCGAGCTCCGCGCCGAGCTTGAACGTGCGGACCTCGTGCTTCGCGCCTCCGCCGTCACGCGCGACGGCGACGAGCGCCTCGAGGACCATCCGCTCGACGGCGCCGCCCCCCACGGTCCCGACACACGTACCGTCCGCCGCGACGAAGAGCTTCTGTCCGGGGGTGCCGGGCGCCGATCCGTGGCGCTCGAGGACCGTTGCCATGGCGCCGGAGGTCCCGCCGGCGATCGCCGCCGATGCTGCGGCGAGCACGACCGCTGCGTCTCCCGCACGAGGGACGGGCAGCGCGAGCCCGATCGTCGAGCCTTCGGTCGACCGCTGCGGCACGGAGGAAGAGTCAGCTGCGGCGCGAATGGCGTCGACGGAGCTGGCTCCCTCCTCTTCGACGGTCTGGCCGCGGTGCTTGCTCATCGACGACGTTCATTCTACCTCCCGAACGTCTGAATTCGACTTATCCTTCGAGCCCTCGAATGCCCGTCCTCGGCGCTCCCAGCTACGATCCCAGCCAAGTGCTCGTCATGATCCTCGCGGGGGGCGAGGGGAAGCGACTCTATCCGCTCACGCTCGACCGCGCGAAGCCGGCCGTCCCGTTCGCGGGCCGCTACCGGATCATCGACATCGTCCTGTCGAACTTCGTCAATTCCGGTCTCGCGCGGATCAAGGTGCTGACGCAGTACAAGAGCGCCTCGCTCGAGGAGCACATCGCTCGAGTCTGGCGCCTCTCGCCGATGCTCGACCAGTTCATCGAGGCCATCCCCGCGCAGCAGCGGACGGGCCTTTCCTGGTTCAAGGGCTCCGCAGACGCGGTCTATCAGTGCCAGCACGTCATCACGGACGAGCGACCGGACATCGTCGCGATCTTCGGCGGCGACCACGTCTACAAGATGGACGTGCGCCAGATGATCAATGCGCACGTCCAGCGGAACGCAGCAGCGACCGTCGCCGCGATCCCCGTCCCGAAGAAGGACGCGAGCGACTTCGGCGTGCTCGAGATCGATCAGAACGGGCGCATCATCGCCTTCCACGAGAAGGTGAAGAACCCGCCGACGATGCCGGGCTCGAACGACATGTGCCTCGCCTCGATGGGAAACTACGTCTTCCGGAAGGAAGATCTCATCCGCGAGCTCAACCGCGATGCCGCGGTCGAATCGAGCAAGCACGACTTCGGACACGACATCCTTCCGCGCATGGTCGCCGACGGGCAGGACGTCTTCGTCTACGACTTCGCGAAGAACGTCGTCCCCGGCGAAGAGGAGCGCGCGCAGGGCTACTGGCGCGACGTCGGGACCATCGAGGCGTACTGGGAAGCGCAGATGGACCTCATCTCGATCCATCCGCTCTTCAACCTGTACAACGACCGCTGGCCAATCCGCACCGGCGTGACGCACGATCCCCCGGCCAAGTTCGTCTTCCGCGACGAGGCCCATGCGCGTGTCGGTATCGCGACGGACTCGATGGTCAGCCACGGTTGCATCATCTCCGGCGGGCGCATCCACCGCAGCGTGCTCAGCGTCGGCTGTCGCGTGAACTCGTTCGCCGAGATCGAGGAGAGCGTCCTCTACGAGCGCGTCCGCGTCGGCCGCCACGCGAAGCTGCGTCGGTGCATCATCGACAAGGACGTCGAGGTCCCGCCGGGCGTCGAGGTCGGGTTCAACCTCGAGGCCGACCGCAAGCGCTTCTTCGTCACCGACAACGGCCTCGTCGTCATCCCGAAACGCGCGAAGCTCGACGACGAAAAGATGTGGCGGCTCTAGCAAGCCTCCCCCTTCTGGATCATGCTCGTACTGGGGCTCCAGAGGAGGATCGTCGGTGCGTACGATCATCGTCGGTGACGTGCACGGCTGCGCGACGGAGCTCGATGCGCTCCTCGACGCCGTCGCGTTCTCGTGCGGCGATCGCCTCGTCTTCGTCGGCGATCTGATCGCGAGGGGACCGGACTCGCTCGGGGTCCTCGACATCGCGCGGAAGACCGGCGCGCTCGTCGTTCGCGGCAACCACGAGCAGAAGCTGCTCGAGTGGCAGGGCTCACGCGATCAATGGATGCGCGGAACGGGCGCTGCAAGGGCGCCGATCGGCAAGATGCATCGCGATCTGGCGCGTTCGCTTCGTCCGGTGGACTGGTCTCTGCTCCGGTCGACGAAGGTCTCCCTCGATTTGCCCGAGCACGGCGTCCGCGTCGTTCACGCCGGTGTCGACCCTGCCGTGCCGTTCGACGAGCAGGACCCGGACACGCTCATGCGGATCCGGACCGTCGTCGAGCACGGACGCCCGCGCGGAGACGGACACGTGCTCTGGGGCCTCCGCTACGCCGGGCCGCCGCACATCGTCTTCGGCCACAACGCAGCGCCGGGTCTACAGATCCATGCGTGGGCGACGGGCCTCGACACCGGGTGCGTCTACGGCGGCCGGCTCACCGCCATGGTGCTCGGCCACGGGCAGAAGGTGCCGCGGGCGATCGGCGCGAGACGCGAGCTGCTCGTCTCGGAGCCTGCGCGGCGCGTCTGGTTCGAGCCCACGCACCGCCTTCCGCAACCTGCCTGAAGGACTCTCCTCCGCCGCCGGACCGCCCCGAGCGGCTCGGAGCCGAAGCTGATGACTGCTGCCCGGTCGCGCGCTAATGTCGCGCCCATGATGCGGGCTCTGCGAGGACAGCTTTCGGCCCGGATCGCGCTCGCCGTTGCCCTCCACCTCGTGCTGCCCCTGGGCTCGACGTCGCCAGCGTACGCGCAGAGCAAGGGCGACAAGACCGGCAAGCCCGCGGCGACCGCGCCGGCACAGCCTCAGGATCTGATCGCCAAGGGCCAGCTCCTCTTCGAAGACCAGCAGTACGAGGAGTCGATCCAGACGCTGTCGGCGGCCCTGCTTCGCCCGAGCAACACGAAGGAGCAGAAGGTCGAAATCTACCGCTTGCTCGCGCTGAACTACATCACGCTCGGGCGCAAGGACGAGGCGGACAGCGCCGTCCGCGGGCTCCTCGTCGTGAAGCCGGACTACCAGCTTCCGGCGAACGAGTCGCCGCGCTTCCGCGACTTCTTCAAGGACGCGCAGGCGAAGTGGGAGGCGGAAGGCCGCCCCGGTCTCGTGAAGGAGAAGCCCGTCGAGAAGCCGGTCGCGCTCCGTCACGGCTCGCCGTCGTCGGCCGACAAGGACAAGACGATCGACCTCCGTGCCCGGCTCGAAGATCCGGACCATCGCGCGGACGCCGTGAAGCTCTATTACCGGACCGGCTCCAAGGGCGAGTTCAACGAGACGACGGCGGAGGTCGAGGGCGACGGCGTGCGCGCACAGATCCCGGCGTCCGCCGTGAAGCCGCCCGTGATGGACTACTACTTCGAGGTGCTCGACGCGGGCGGCAACGTCATCGCCTCGCGCGGCGACGCCCAGGGCCCGCTCCGGATTGCGATCCCCGACGGCGGCGGCTCGGGCTGGGTCCTCCCGCTCGCGATCGGCGGCGGAATCCTCGGAGCCGCAGCGATCGTCGGGGGCCTCGCGCTCGCAGGAGTCTTCTCGAGCTCGAACCCGCCGGCCGCTCGCGGTACGTCGACGGTCACTGTGAACGTGGGCGAGGCGGGTCTTCGCTTCTGATGTCTGGAGAACGAAACGTGAACGAGCCGCGGTATCCCTATGTCCACGTCGACGTCGTCCCCGACATGGTGGACGAGACGAGCGCGCTCCTGTTCGAGCTCGGCGCCGAAGGCGTGGAAGAGCGCGACGAGGGCACGCTCGCGAAGAGCGCCGCGAGCGGCAAGGTCACCCTGGTCGCTGCGTTCGCTACGCAACAGGACGCCGAGGAGGCGATCGCGCAGCTCGAGGCCGACCTGTCGCCCCGCTACGAGGAGATCGTCGGCGACGCATGGCGCGACGCCTGGAAGGAGCACTATCGCCCCTTCGCGATCGCGCGGAGCAAGGACGGGCGCGCCGTCGTCGTCCGACCGCCGTGGGAGGCTCATGCGGCGAAGGAGGGCGAGCACGTCCTCGAGCTCGAGCCCGGTCGTGCATTCGGCACGGGCCTCCACGAGACGACGCGGCTCGTTGCACAGGCTCTCGCGGACCACGCGAGCGAGCTCGCAGACGTCACGCTGCTCGACGTTGGATGCGGCAGCGGAGTTCTCGCGCTCGTCGCGCTCGCGCTGGGCTCGCCGCGCGCCGTCGCGGTCGACATCGATCCGGAGTCGATCGACGTCACGCGAGAGAACGCGGCTCGCAACGGGATGACCGATCGGGTCGAGGCGAGCACCACGGCGATCGAGGACGTGAAGCTCGTCTCGCCCGTCGTCGTCGCGAACATCGAAGCTCGCGTGCTCATCCCGATGGCCGCCGAGCTCGCGAGCCACGTCGCGCCCGGTGGGCTCCTGCTCCTTTCGGGCATCCTCGTTCCGCAGAAAGACGACGTGCGCGCGGCCTATCCCGATTTCGAGCTGCTCGAGGCGCCCGAGATGGGCGAGTGGACGCTGCTCGCGCTCCGCAAGCGCTCCGCGTGATCCGATGACCGTCCGCGCGCCCATCTCCGGCCTCGCGGAGGGCGAGCGCGAGCTTTCGACCGAGACGTCACACTATCTCTGTCGCGTGCGGCGCCTCGGTTCCGGCGCGCGCTTCATCGGCTTCGATCCAGACGCACGCGTGGAGGCGGACGTCGAGCTGACGGAAGCTTCGACCACCGCTGCGCGCGCGAAGATCGGTCCGCTGCGGCCGGCGCAGGTCGTCGCGGGAGCGGGCCTCGTCCTCGTCTACGCGCTGGCGAAGGGAGACAAGGTCGATGACGTCGTGCGCGACGCGACCGAGCTCGGCGCCACACGCGTGATCGTCACGCGGACCGAACGCGCCGTCGTGAAAGCGACGGCCGACCGCGCAAAGGACAAGCTCGAGCGCTGGCGCCGCATCGCGGAGCAGGCGGCGCGGCAATGTGGTCGCGCCGATCCACCGGAGGTCGTCGGTGTCCTCGATTGGCCCGAGGCGCTCGAGCAGGCGAGCGACTGCGACGCGCGCTTCTGTCTCGACCCGCGGGCCGTCGAGACCATGGCAAACGCGCTGCCGCCGGCGATCGAACGCGGCGCCGCGATCGCCTTCGCGATCGGTCCGGAGGGCGGCCTATCGAGTGACGAGATCGAGATCGCCGTCGCGAAGGGCTTCGTGCCGGCGTCGCTCGGACCGTTCATCCTCCGAACCGAGACCGTCGCTGCAGCCGTGCTCGGAGCGGTGCGCGTGCTCGCGGTCGGCTAGCAGAGTACGATGCCGGCCGATGCGGGTGCTCCTCGTCAGCGCGAATCGCGAGCAGTACCCCTCGCCGGTGGTCCCTCTCGGAGTCCTGTCCGTCGCCGGCGCGGTCCGGGACGCACACGACGTTCGCGTCGTGGACATGTGCTTCGAGCCCGATCCGCTCCGTGCCGTCAGCGACGCCATCGCGGCGTTCTCGCCGGAGGTCGTCGGCATCGGGCTGCGAAACCTGCACGACAACGCGTACGGCTCGAGCGAGCCGCTGCTGACGTATTACGAGGAGCTCTCCCGCGCGGTACGTGCCGCGACGCGTGCTCCCGTCGTGCTCGGCGGCGCTGCGATCACGCTGCAGCCCGCGAGCTTGCTCGATCGCCTCGGCGCGGACCACGCAGTCGTCGGCGAAGGCGAACGCGCGTTCCGGTCGCTCGTCGACACGCTCGCGCGCGGCGAAAAACCCGAGCGCGTCCTCCGGAGCGTCGTCGCCGAGCGGCGCCTCATCCAGCTCGACGCCAGGTTCAGTCTGCGCGTCCCGCCGGTGCCCGCCTCCGAGCTCGATGCCCTGCCCGCGCCTGCTCGTGATCTCGTCGATCCGCGCTACTTCGAGGTCGACGGTACCGACGGCTTCCAGACGAAGCGTGGCTGCGCGTTTCATTGCGCGTATTGCGACTATCCCGACCTCGAGGGTCGCAAGGTGCGCATGCGCGACCCGGAGAAGATCGCCGCCGAGGTCGCGGAGCGCGCGCGTGTGCCGGGCGTCACGCACGGCTTCTTCGTCGACAGCGTGTTCAACGTCCCGCGCGCGCACGCCCTCGCCGTGTGCGAGGCGCTCGAACGTCGCGGTGCTCCCCTGCCCTGGGTCTGTTACGTGACGCCGGCGTCGCTCGACGACGAGCTCGTCGCTGCGATGAGCCGCGCGGGATGCGTCGGCGCGGAGATCGGGACCGACACCGGGACTCCGCGCGTGCTCGAGCGGCTGCGCAAGCCGTTCGACCTCGACGACGTGCGCCGCGTGCGCGCGTCGTTCGTCCGCCACGGCATCGCGGATACGCATTCGTTCGTCCTCGGCGCGGAAGGTGAGACCGTCGCAGAGGCGGAAGGCACGCTGGCGTTCGTGCGCGAGCTCGACCCAGACGTCGCGGTGTTCGTCGTCTTCATGGAGGACCGCGAGGAGCGCTCGCCTCACCGTGCGGCACACCATCAGGCGCTGCTCGACCTGTTGGCTCGCGAGGCACCCAAACACGCGGGCTGGGTCGTCCCGGAGCTCGGCATCCGCTTCGGCGAGAAGGTCCGGCGCATCGTCGCGAGCCAGAAGCTGCGCGGCCCGTCGTGGGTCCACCTCGCGCGCGCCCGGCGGCATCGCCGCGCGTGACGCCTGTAATCGCGTTGACCGCGATCGGATAAGATCGCCCGCAATGGATCTCTTCGGCGCCGCGCTCGGGCTCGGGATCGTCGTGGCTTGGCTCGGCACGCTCCGGGTGTTCCCCCGGGGTTGGGGTGTCTCGCGCGGTCGCCTCATGCTTGCCGCCGTTCTCGTCGTGTTGTTGCTCTCGTTCACGGCAGCCACCTTCGGGCGCGGCGTGGCGACCGCCGCGAGCGTGTGTGCGCTCGTCGTGATCGAGCCGTTGCTCCTGGTTCGTGCGCGTCGCGCCCGGCAGATACACCATGCCGTCGAAGCGCTGCGCGACCCTGACGAGCGCGCGCGGAACCTCGCGCTGCTCACGCAACTCGTCGGCCCGCCGCCGAGCTCCCGCTCCCGATACCTGACCTGGTCGCGCGTGGTCACGTTCGTCGCGGCCGGTGCATCGAAAGCGGAGTTGGCCGACGAAGCGCTGCGCTGGGCCGAGCGCATCGATCGCACCCGCATCGATCTTCTCGGAGTCGCTTCGCGCGCTCAGATCATCGCCGTGTCCCACATCGCGCTCGGACAGCGTCAGCGCGCGCGCGAGGTCGTTGCCGAGGTCCCGCGGCCCGTTCCGGCGGCGATGTGGGAGCGAGCGCTGACCGCCTGCGAGACGCTTCTCTCGGCGCTGGAGGAGGATCCAACACGAAGCGAGGCGATGGCCCGCGCGGGGCTCGAAGCGGAGCCCGATGCGACGCTCCGCCTGACCTGGCTGTCAGCACATGCGCATGCGCTCGCCGCGCTCGGACGCCGAGAAGATGCCCGTGCGGCGCTCGTTGAGCTTCGGAAGCAGGCCCCCAAGGAGCGCATGCTCGAACGTGTGGTTCGTCACCGCGGGCCGGCATCTCCGATCGCCGAGTCGGTGCTGGCCGAGACCGGGACGCCGTACCGCTGAGCGCCGGCGGCCGCGCGCGCGTCGACGGCGCGCCCCGTCAACCTCCGAAGTTGAACCACTGGGACGGGTATGTCCGCAGGAACGTCGTGATCCGATCCGCGATCGTCTGTGCTGCCTTCTCCGTCGCGGAGGGAGGATCGCTTCGGTCGAGCCTGATCGGCGGAGAGATCACGATGCGATAGCGGCGGAAGCCCGTCCGCGCGCAGAAGATCGGGACGAGCGGTACACGGGCGAGTCGAGCGAGGTGAAACGGCCCCTCGGGAAGGGATGCGCCTTCCTCGTCGAAGAGCCGGACCGGCACCGTCCTCATCCCCGGCGGAGATCGATCGAGCTGCATCGCGACGGTCCCACCTCGACGGAGCTGCGCGAGGAGCGGCAGCGCATCGAGCGGGTCGCTTCCGACGTGAACGACGCGGATCTTCGCCTTTCCGCGGATCTCGTCGTGAAGGCGCTCGGCATTGGGGTCGGCCTCGTGGGCCATCACGATGACCGTGTCGAGCTGCAGGTCGCCCGTCAGCAGCGAGCCTAGGACGTCCCAGCCTCCGGAATGGATGGTCCCGATGATGAACGGCCCTCCGAGTAGCTCACGGAGGTGCTCGGAGCCTTCGATCATCGGCTCGAGCGGGCGCTCGTTCTTCGAGCCCGTAGCCAGCGACTCACCGAGGGCGCCCGCGAAGCTCGCGAACGTACGCATCGTGTCGATCGCGTCCTGCCATACAGGCGCCGGTCCGCGAATGCGGTGGAGGTTCTCGATGACGCGCGAGCGCGCATCTTTGGAGAGCACCGCCGCGGTCCAGCCGACGACGGGCGGTGTGTAGCGGAGGACCCAGAAGGGAGCGCGTGCCGCGCCGAGCCAGGCAAGCTTTCGAAGGAAGGCCGAGTTGCGTGATACCGCCATCCGGAGGCCCGGCATTCTGTCACGAGATGCCTCCCCCACCCCAGCCTCGCGCACGCTGCGGTCGAGCTCGAGCGCAGTCGGAAGCGCGCTGCGGCTCGGAGGCGCGCTCGATGAAGAGTGCAGTAGCATGGCTCGCGGTGAGGCGTGGTCGACGGCGAGTCGCAAGACGGACGGTACGCGCCTGCCTCTGCGCCTTTGCGCTGGCAGCGCTGACGCCGTCGACTTCGCGCGCTCGCGAGACGAAGCCGCACGTCGACGTCACCATCGTCGGGAGCGCCGATCCGGCGCTCGAGGAGTCGATCACCCAGCTGCTCGCGGGCTCGGGACTCGAGGCCCGCATCATCCACGTCACACCGGACCAGCCGGGCCTCTCCGATGGCAAGCCGACGGACGCGATCGCTCTCGTGCGGCTCGTCCTCGGACGCGAGGAGGGGGTCTCGCTCCTTATCGTCGACCCACGCCGACGGCGCGCGCTCGTGCGGAGCCTCCCCATCCCCGAAGGCAGCGAGGACATCGTCCGCGAAGAGGCCAGCCATATCGTCGTCTATTCCGTCGAGGCCATCGCGCGTGGCGAGGACGTGGGCGAGCCGCAGCCCGAGCCGCCCCCGCAGAACGTCTCCACGCGCGAGGGTGGCTCCACGACTGGACGCGCGGCTCGACATGCCTCGACGTGGTTCCAGCTCGAGTCCGTCGCGGCGGCGCGAACCTATTCGACGGTTGCGCCTTTCGTGGTGGGCACCGGCGCGGCGCTCGTCCTCGCGACCGAGCGCGGCGGCGTCCGCCTGGGCGGTGGAATCGGTTTCGAGCAGCGGTCGCGGATCATCGTCACCACACCGTCCGTCGCGGCGCGCTTCGCACAGCGCTCGCTGCACGCATCGGCACGGGCAGACGTCCCCATCGCGCCCGGCGTCGTCTTCCGCACGACAGCCGGCGTCGCGGTCGACCTCGTGAGCGTCACGACGACGGCCCTGCGCCCGTCGAGCCAGCCTCGGCGGACGGCGTTCATCGACGCCGTTCCCGTCCTCGACGCCACTGCGGGCATCGCCGCCGAGCTTGCACCACGCCTTGCGGCCAGCGCGACCGTGGGCATCGAGCTGCCGCTCTCGACGTCGGACTACATCGTCGAAGACGACCGCGGTCGCGACCTGATCCTGCTGTCACCGCATTCGCTTCGACTCGTCGCGCGCCTCACGCTCAGCGTCCGCTTCTGAGGGCGCGCGAGCACATCGAACCGACGAGTGGCGCCGCAGCGCCTCCGCAAACGTCTCGCGTCAGGCCTTGGCTGCGAGCGACTCGTCGGAGTCCACCTCGCCGTGCGCCGGGCGAAGCTCGACGATCCCGAGCCATGCGAAGATTCGGATGACTTGCCACGTCGGATCGATCTCGAACCAGCGGACTCCGAAGTTCGGGCGCATCGCGTGGCGGTGGTGGTTGTTCTGGAACAACTCACCCCAGGTCAAGAAGTCGAAGATGAGCGTGTTCCGCGAGACGTCGTCGCTGTCGAAGTTGCGGTAACCGTAGCGATGGCCGCACCAGTTTACGATCGCGCCGTGGATCGGGCCCATGAGGAAGTGCGCCGGGAGGAAAAGCCACATCCACCACTGCGTCGCGAACACGGCGTAGAACGCGGTGTAGGCCGACAGCCATACGACGCGCGCAGGCCACGACTGGCTGAGTCGATCGAGCGCCGGCCAGTCCGGGATGCCCTTCTCGAAGCGCGCCTCCGGCTCCT
The DNA here is from genome assembly GCA_023423895.1 of Pseudomonadota bacterium. Taxonomy (GTDB): domain Bacteria; phylum Myxococcota_A; class Polyangia; order Polyangiales; family Polyangiaceae; genus Labilithrix. The sequence goes on along the minus strand of JAFAER010000113.1, from coordinate 112,792 downwards.
CGCGGCGATACGCGAACGCGTCGTAACGCTTCTTCGTCGCCCACATCATCGTGAACAGGTTCGTGTGGTTCTCGGGTGAGTGCGGATCCTTCGGCGTATCGCTGTACGCGTGGTGCATCCGGTGCAAGATCGCGTAGCCGCGCGCGGACAGGAAGCTCGAGCCCTGCGTGAGGTACGTGCACAGGTGGAAGAAGCGCTCCCAGCGCTTCGACATCGTGAACTGCTTGTGAGCGCCGTAGCGGTGGAGGAAGAAGGTCTGGAAGAAGACCGACGACACCCAATGCCCGACGAAGAAGACCGCAACCGCCATCGCGCGCGACTCTACGTGGCGGCGCGGGCGGAAGCAGCCATGCTTCCGTCAGCTTTGGTCGGCTACGTCACGAATTGGTCATGTCGCCTGCCGGTCGCGCTCAATCGGTAAGCGCAAGCACGCGCCGATGAGGCAGCGAGTCGGCCTGAGCGGTGGGCGTGGACGAATTGACCAGATTGACGATACTGGTCATATTGGTCATATGCCTCGAACGGTGCAGCGTTCGCGCGACCCCATGCGGAGACGGCGAATCCTCGACGCGGCGAAACGCAGCTTCACTGCCCATGGCCTCAAACGCGCGAGCCTCGACGCGATCGCGTCCGAGGCCGGTTGCGCCAAAGGCGCGCTCTATCTCGAGTTCGCTGACAAGGAAGAGCTCCTCCGCGAAGTCGTCGCCGAGACCTTCACGGCCATCAAGCGACGCTTCGACGAAGAGGTCGCGACCGTCCCATCACCACTCGACCGCCTCGTGGCGACACTTCGTTTCGCTTACCGGCAGTTCGCGGCGGAACCCCTGTTCGTCAAGCTCATGCGGGATGACCCCGACCTGAAGGTGCTGGTGCCGCCGGGCAGCGAGGCATCCACGAAGCGTGCTGCCGAGGCGCAGAACACGCTGCTGCGAGGATGGGTAGAGGAAGGGATCCGCCTCGGCGAGATCCGCCCGGACGTCGACCGCGAGGCCATTCCCATGGTGATCGGTGTTCTTCGTTTCGCGCCGGAGCACCTGGGCCTCGCGACCTCGCTCGGAGTGGGCTCCGCGGAGCGGACGCTGGAAGCCGTGCTCGACGTCTTCCGTATGGGCCTCGCGGCGCGCGATCGCTCGACGCCGAGCGAGGCGGCAATGAGCTCACGAAGCCAACCGAAGTCGGAGTCTACGAGGAGGCCCAAGCGATGAACCAGGCGGACAAGCCGTTTCATCGCAGCGCAGGACCGAGCCCGACGGAGACGCGCGACGCGGTGCTCCAGCTCGATTCCCTCACGAAGCGGTTCGGTACTGTGCTCGCCGTCGACGGTGTCACGCTCACCGTCGAGCGCGGGGAGATCTTCGGGTTCATGGGGCACAACGGCGCCGGCAAGACGACGCTGTTGCGGATGCTTCTCGGGCTGACGCCACCGAGCGCCGGGTGCGCCCGAGTCCTCGGTCACGACGTCACGCGTGCGGCGCTCGAGATCCGACGGCGGACCGGGTACCTTCCCGCAAGCTACGCGCTGCCGCCGGAGATGACGGCGCGCGGCTTCCTCCGCTACATCGCCGCGATGTTCGGTCTCCGACGGGACGTCGCGGACGCGCGAGTCGAGGGGCTGCTCCAGCGCTTCGACCTCCGGCGCGCGGCAGATCGCCCGTTGCGCGGCTTCTCGACCGGCATGACGCAGAAGGTCGGACTCGCGCAAGCGCTCATCAACGAGCCAGAGCTGCTTCTCCTCGACGAACCGACGTCGGGGCTCGATCCGCTCGGCCGCCACGATCTCCTCGACCTGCTGCGTGCTTTGGCTCGTGACCGTGGCACCACGATCATCTTCTCGTCGCACATCTTGTCCGACGTCGAAGCGCTCTGTGAGCGTGTCGCGATCATGCACCAGGCGAAGCTGATCGCGTCCGGCGAAGTCGCACTTCTGAAGGGGGTGCACAGCGCCCGAACGATGGATGATCTCTATCTCGCCGTCGCTCGCCGGAGCGCAGCATGAACTTCAGGCTCCTTTGGCTCGACTACGTCGGGATGCTGCGAGAACGCAAGACGTGGCTGGGAGCGCTGATGCTCGCGTATGCGGTCCTGACGATGCCCGTTGTGCTCGAGCGTCCGCCCGAGCACGTCAAGCAGGCAATTGCGACGTGGTTCGGTTCAGCCGATCCCTTCGCGATCTTCATGTACGTGTGGCTCGACCTCGCGATGAACAAGGTCATCGCCTTTCTGCCCGTGGTCATGGCGAGCGGGCTGGTGCTCCGCGAGCGCGACGCACGAATCCTTCCTCTTCTAGCCAGCAAACCGATCTCGCTCCCTCAGTACTTCACCATACGTACGTCGAGCGCGTGCGCCGTCGTCGCCACGCTCCACATCGGCGCGCAGATCGCCGGCGCGGTCTGGTTCTCGCTGCGTGTCCCCGGCTTCCGTGTCATTCCGTTCGTCGAGGCGATGTCGCTACATCTGTTCGCGGGGATCTTCGCGACGGCGCTCTCGGCCACGATAGGCGCGTGGGTCAAACATCGCGGCACTTCCGCGCTGGTTGGCTTCTCGGTCCTGAACGGCCTCGTCGGGCTCGCGCTCGTCGGGTTTTACCAGCCGACCTGGCGCGACGTGACGATGCTGAACCCGATCACCTTGGGCTCGGCGGCGCTCGATGACCTCGGTGGCGGATTCCAGATCGCGCCGGTGCTCGCGCTGCTCGCTCTCACCGCAGCAACGGTCGCCTTTGGAGCACGCGGCGTACGTCGGATCGAGGCGTGAACCATGACGACCCACGTGTCAGCGGACTATCTCGTCTTCGAGGCTCGCCGCGCTCCTTGCCGTGCAGCCATCGCCTCCATCGTCGGCGGTGTGCTCGTCGTGCTCGGATCACACGCTCTCATCATCCGGCTGCCCGCGACGGTGCTGCGCTTCATGGAGCAGGCGTTCAGGCTGGATGGCATCGCGTCGCTCCTGCTCATCAATGACCTGCTCGCGGTATACTTCGTCACGTTCTTCGTGGGGCTGGGTAGCATCGTCGATGCCACCATCGCCACCCGCGAGGAGGGACGACTCGAGCTCCTGCTCGCGAAGCCGATTCGTGGACGCGTGCTCCTGGCGGCGCGTGTCGGCCCTGTCCTCGGGCTGACAGTGGTCGCGGGAACCGCAGTCGCACTGGCTGCAGCGCTGTCCGTCTCTCGCCATCTCGCACCGGGAGACGCGATCACCACCGCTGGAGCAATGGGAAGCGGTCTCTTCCTCGTCGCGCTCGGGGTCGCGCTCCTCTCGCTCCTGCTACCGCTGCTCGTCGTCGCTCGCGACCGACTCCAGGCCCTTCTCCTCGCAGCGATGTTGTGGATAGGTCCCCTGCTCGGAACCGCCTTCTTCATCTACCGGCCGGACCTCTTCGAGCCCCTCGACGGGGGACGAACCTGGCTTGTCTTGCCGTCGCTCCTCTGGCACGACGCGACGGCCGCCTGGCTCGGTCCAGTCGCGCTCGCAGCGTCACTCGTGTTCGCCACATCGATGTTGGCGCTCGGCGGGCGCCTCCTCGAGCGTTTCGACGCGCGTTGATCGCGTGGTCCTGGAGTCGACACACACCGCGCCAGGGCGGAGCGATCCGCCGATCAGCGCGGGCCGGCCGCGGGGTCGAAGGCGTTGCGGTACTTGCGGGAGCAGTAGTTCGCCGGGATTTCCCGCGCACCGTTGAGCTCTCGCTTGTTCAGCGGGCAGACGAACGCGGCAAGCTGGTCGGCGGTCCACGAGGGGAACATCTTCACGTTCTCCGTCGGGCGCTTCACACCGCGCTGCGCCGGATAGTCGACGTCGACCTGCTTGCCCTTCCACGTGTCCGGCTTGCGGATGACCGTGACGGGGACATCGAGGCCCGTGACCGCATCGCCGCGGTGGACCGTCGTCGTCATGTCCACGCCGATCAGATGCGCGAGCTCCGTGATGTGCTCGCCCTGCATCCGGTTACAGCCATGCGAGACCGGGCCGCGAATGAGCTTCCATTCGCCGTCGGCCGCCGTGATCGGACCGTGGAACGCGATCCCGCGGTTGTACGGCACGAACGGGAAGCCGCCCCACGTCGCCTTCGAGTTCGTGGGAACCCACGGCGACACGCGGTTGATCTCGTAGCTCGTTCCCTGCGAGTTGACGCTCGAGCCCGTCGCGATCGGATAGACGACCGCGATCTTGGTGCGGCCACCTTCGACGACCGAGTCGGCGTAATACGGCAGCGGCTGCCGCCAGCCGGCAGGAACGTAGCCGGTCACGCGTGCCGTGTGGGCCGTGAGCGAGACGGTGATCTCCGGGTCGTCGAGGTGCGGAAGCGTGCCGTTGTAGACCCACTGCTCCGCGGCCCCCTTCCGGAGCTCGTCTTCGGTGACGTCGCCCTCCTCGCTGACATCTTCTTCTTCGGTCTCGGCGGCGCATCCCGCGAGCGTCGAGAGCGTGAGGGGCAGGACAGCGAGCGCAAACCAACGAGCCAGCGAGATCATCGAGTTCCTCTCCGTCGTTTCGGACGTCGGCACGCACTTGTGCACACATGGTGCCACCGCCCCCCCTCACGTTCTGTGCGGGATTTGCGCAACTTCGCGCGTGATCCGCCCGGGCGAGCGGGGAGAGCGCGATCCAGGCCTCCGCTCGCCTTATCCATCCGTTCGTCGGCCTGTCCGCGTCCGCGGTCTTCGCGGCGGCGGCCCGAGACGTCCCGAACGGCAGGCGCGGCAAGCGCGGCAGGCGCGGGCGCGGCAGGCGCGACAGGTGTGTCGCGGCTCGGTCGGCGACGCCGGCGCTCGCACGACGAGAAGACGACGGCGAAGCAGCGGACACTCGCGACAGATGGGCTCGATCTCGGCGCGCCAGGGAGACGAAGCCGTCGAGGGGGCCGTTCCGATACGCGGCCCGCCCGGCGTTGGTATGCTGGCGGCCCCCGCATGCTCGAACGCATCGCGCTCCACCAGACGCGTCTCCGAACGCCCGGCCTCGGTCTCGAGGGCAAGGGCGTCGCGCTCGGCGCGAAGGGCCTGGTGCTCCTGCCGTCGCTCGACCGTCTCGTCGCGTGGCTCAGCGTCTACACGCGCGAGCACTCCCTCGAGGACCTCATGCCGAGCCTCGTCATCGAGATCGTGCAGAGCAAGCTCGGGACGAAAGAGATCACGCTCTCGTTCGCGGCCGAGTCGAGCGACCGGATGGATCGCGTCGCGGAGACCGCCCGACTCGTCGGCGGCTTCACGTTCACGGGCACCAGCCGGCATTTCGTGCAGTACCGCGATGCCGCCGCTCCCTTCGGCTACGACGCTACGCAGCTCATCTCGACCGACGCGTCGCTCGTCCTCTATCACGATCGGTTCACGCAGGTTTACGGCACGGACAAGGAGGTGGGCCTCAGGTCGCTCCTCCTCCGCCTGATGCCACACGTCGATCCCTCGACCGTCGACGACAATGGCCCGCGGTTCATCGTCGCCGAACAGGGCCTCGGCCCCGCGCTGCTCCACTACTTCGTCCGCTCGCGCGTCGAGGGCGAGGTCGCGGTCGGCGAGTGGCCGCCGGAGAGCGCGTTCGACGAGGGACCGGTGCGCCGGTACATCATGCGCATCCCCGACCTGCCGAAGCGCATGCGCCCGCTGATGGCGAAGACGCCCGGGCTCACGACGTTCCTACCGGCCGGCCCCGGCGTGGCCGTCGAGATGGGCTACCGCCATCCAGTGGCGCTCCGCGCGTGCCCCGTCTTCGATCCTCAGGGCCTCGTGCTGCTCCGTGGTCGCGGCGACGAGCCGTGGACCCTCGAGAAGATGCCTCAGATGGGCGACCTGCGCGCATTCGCGCGCGTCGAGCTGCGTGGCGACGACGGAGTCGACGCCCTCAAGGCAATCGCGACCAAACTCCCCGAGCCCGTCCGCGTTCCGCTGCGCGTCGTCCCCTCTCCTGCACCCTGGCGGAACGTCACGGCTACCTGGATTCAGCCGCAGCAGGTCCCGCTCCTCCGTCGAATCGCCTACGCGTTGCCGCACCAGACGATTCTACGGACGCAGGTCGCGCTCACGGAGAAGGGCGCCTTCTTGCGTTCGAATCAGGGCATCGAGGCCGTGCCGCTCGGGATGTTCTTCGTCGAGATCCACCCGAACCTCTACATCCCGGCCGGCTACGACGTCACGCCTGCCGTCGCACCGGAGGTGCTCTACCGCGCCCTCGGCGCATCGGCCTCGCAGGTGCTCTTCATCGACACCGGCGCACGCGCGATCGCCGTCGAAGACAGCGCCTTCTCGCCGCTCGAGACGGCGCTGCTCGAGGCGCAGGCGTGGGAGCCGCTCGTCGCCGACGCGATCCATCGGGCCCTCGAGGAGCGACCGGTCGATCTCAAGCTCGAACCACTCGGCATGTTCGCGCTGAGCCAGGTGCAGCCGCCTCCGTCGCCGGCCGAGCCGCAGCAGGGCGTCGCGCAGCTACCGCCCGGCCCGGGGCCGCACACGCGTTGATCGATGGCGAAGGACGATCCGCAGACGCTCTGCGAGCGGCTCTTCTCGACCTTCCTAGGGCCGCTCGTCGTCGGTGGCACGCTGCGCCCCGGCAAGCCGTTCGGCGGCAAGAACGCGCTGTCGATCGGTGACGACCGGCAACCCTCCGACGTCGATCTGCTCTCTCGCGCCGAGCTCGCCCGCGTCCGGGTGGCGCGGAAGCTCGCGCCGATCGACACGCTCGACGTCGCGCCGAGCGGCGCAGAATGGGCACTCGGAGCGCTGTTGCACGACATGGTGCAGGCGACGCACCCGGGATTCGACGCGGTCTTCCGGCGAACGGGACCGAAGAGGATTCTCGACGTCGTGGAGATGACGCTCGAGCGCATTCCGCCGCCCGAGAACGTTCGTTCTGCGTTGTCACGGCACACGTGGTTCTCGCGCATGTTCGAGCTCGCTCGCACCGACATCGACATCAGATGGTGGACCGGCTCGGAGCGCTTTCTCGGTACCGAACCTCCGAAGCGCCTGACCGCATGGCCGGAGCTCCGTCGCGTGACCGAGACACGAACCCCGCGCCCGCTGATGGAGCTGCCGACGAGCGGATCGGCCGTCGACGCGCAACGGTTCAGCTGGGTCACCGAGGCGTTCCTCCGCAAGACGCCGTTGACGGATCTCGCGAGCGTATCGAGGTCGGCGCCTTCGTTCGTCTGGACGCACGAGAATCTCTCGCTCGCATCGACACGAGCCGGGCGCACCCTCGTGACCCGCGCGCTCGCACTGCTTCCGCAGCGAGCAGTAGATAGCGCGCTCGGTCGTGCGACCAAGCAGCTCTTCGCTGCAAAGGCGGTGCGCGCGCTCATCGTCGCGGTGGACGTCTTGCGCGATCGAGCGCTCACGGCCGCCGCCGCGCGTCTTGCGAAGGATGATCCCGAGCCGCTGACGATCGGGCCCGATCAAAACGACGCCGCGTTCGCGATCGGGACGGGCGCCCTCGTTGCGAGCCACTGGATCGCGCAGACGGGCGGCGGCTTCAGCGAAGGCGAGCAGCGCGCGCTGCTGCAGGTGCTGGCGCCCGCAGCGGCATCGACTGCCGCGAGAGAAGTGAAGGCGCTACTCGGGTGAGACGCCTCGCTGCGTGTCGGATCACAGCGTGAACGTGGCGACCGACGGTCGAGCGGGGCGCGCGCGTGTCGTGCGCGCGCAAACACCCCGAGCCCGCGTGGCTCCTACGGCCTGAGCGACGTGGCGGCAGCGACCCGGGCGCGGCTGCGCTGAAACGGTCGGACAGGCTCAGCAGGATTGCCGCCTCGCGGGGCCCGTTCGGCCAACGTGCGCTACGGCTCGGCTCGAGCGGGAACAAAACGTCGAGGGCACGCCACGACGGTTCCGAACGCGAACGGCCGCGAAGCGCGGCAACGAGCGATCGAAGCGGGACACGCGTGATCCGCTGAGCTGATTCCTTCCGGTCGAGGCGCAACGTCCTGGTCTCGCGGGTGCAGAGCCCAACACGCTTCAGGAGGTAGCTCGACATGTTTAGGCAACACCGCATCTCTTTCGATCCTGCGCGATCGATATCCATCACCCTCGTCGGCCTTGCGCTCGCGCTCGGGGGTTGCTTCGGGTCCGGCGACGATGGTGCGCCGGGTGCGGGGCAGTCAGCTTCGGAGAAGGGCCGGCCTTCGAGCGCTGCGCCGCCCGCCGCCTCCGAGGAGAAGGGGCCGGCCCAGGAACAAGCACAGCCGGATGAAGCGATCGCGGCCGACGAGTCGACGCCGATCGAGGGTGAAGCGGCTGGCGAGACCGGCGAAGAGCCGGCCGCCGAGACCCCGGAGACGGAGACTCCCGACGAAGAGACGCCGGAGACGCCGGAGACGCCGGGCCTCGACAATCCCCTCGAGCAGCCTCAGATGAACCTGCCGAGCCTCGAAAACAGCGGGCTGCAGAATCCGATGAACGACAACAACCCGTTCAACGACAACAACAACCCGCTCGGGAACAACAACAACAACCCCTTCGGGAACAACAACAACCCGTTCGGAAACAACAACAACCCCTTCGGGAACAACAACAACCCGTTCGGGAACAACAACCCGCTCGGGAACAACAACCCGTTCGGGAACAACCCCATGAACAACCCGCTGAACAATCCGTTCGGAATGGGTGGCCTCGGCGGGCTGGGTGGCCTCGGCGGGCTCGGCGGGCTGGGGGGCCTCGGCGGCCTTGGCGGGCTGGGTGGCCTCGGTGGCCTTGGCGGCCTCGGTGGCCTCGGTGGCCTCGGCGGGATGGGCGGCCTCGGCGGGATGGGCGGCCTTGGAGGAATGGGGATGGGCGGTCTCGGAGGGTGCGGCCCGATGGGGTGCTGAGCTTCCGCGACGGTCCGAGTCCTTCAGCTCGCGGTGAGCTTTCCGTTCGTCGCGCGCGCGATCTCCACGACGGACTCGACCCGACAAACGAACGAAGGCGCCGACGGGAAGACCGCGGCGCCTTTCGTTCGTCGTCGTTCAGCGTCGTTTCGTTCGTCTCACGAGGTGTACCGCGAAGGGACTCGTCACGAAGACGCGAAACGCGAAGACGGACCGACTACTTCTTGTTCTTGAATTCGATCTTGTCCGTCGCCGGCTCGACGTACTCGAGCTTCTCGTACGTGATGACGCCGTTGACCGGATCGGAGACGAGACCGGTCGACGACTTCGAGAAGACGAAGCCATACTTGCCGGTGACCTTCACCTTCGCGCCGACCGCCGGAAGCGGGTACGGAACGTCGACGCTCCAGATCTCGTCCTTCACGAGATCCTTCTCCGGGTTCTTGATCTCTTTCAGGTTCTTGTACTTCTCGAACGCCTCCCAGACGGTGGCGTAGTTCTTCGCGAAGCCGAGAACGCGGATGCGCGGCTTGTCCTTGCCTGCGCCCTTCTCGTCCGCGATCCAGAACGAGGGGATCTCGATCGGCGGTTGGCCAGCAGCGGGGCAGTTCTCCGGATCGGCCTTGCCGGTCTTGTGGAGCGCGCAGCCGGGCGCGTCGGACATGTTCTCTTCGACGATGTAGCCCTGGATCGTGATCGGCTTCGTCGTCACGTCCTTCTCGTGGATGCGGCTGCGCAGGTGATGCGACGCACCCTCGATCGTGTACGCGTCGCCGACCTTGATGGGCGCCGAGCTGAGTTGCGGCGGGTTCGGCAGGTTCGGCTTGCTGCCCGACCATGCCGGAGCCGGCTTGTAGGGCTCGTCCGCGCCGCTCGAACATCCGACGACGAGAACAGTGAGGGCGAGACCAAGGCGCCAGAGCTTCATGGGCCCGAAGGAATACCATGGGCAAAACACGCACGACAAGCGCGGATCCTAGGCGGCTCGGCCGAGTTTTATGGCCAGATCTCGCGGATCTCCGGCAGATCACGGGCCCTCCGCGGCGAACCTGACGACGTCTCCTCCGAGTCTACGTTCGCAGAACGTTCGTGGCACCTCGCGAACGGACGCCCTTGTGACGCGAGCGTACCGTGCACACGGTGTTCGGCGCATGACGACGATCACGATCCGGACCGCGAGGACGGACGACCACGAGACCGTGGCGAAGCTCGTTCCCGAGCTCGGCGTCGACGATCCGCCGCCCAATCCGGAGGACTTCGCGGCCGACTGGATGCCGACGACGCTCATCGCCGAACGTGACGAGCGCTCGCTCGGCTATGCGCTGTTCCGGCCGATGAAAGAGGTCGTGCACCTCGCGAATCTCGTGGCAGCGCCAGACGCGCGCCGCCAAGGTGTCGGCCGCGCGCTGATGGCCGAGGCCGTACGCCGATCGCGCGCCGCGGGCTGCCGCGCGATGACGCTCAACGTGCGTCCGACCAACACGGCGGCCATCCGGCTGTACGAGAGCTTCGGCCTCGTGGAGACCCACCGGAACGTGGCGGTCAAGCTGGCGTGGGCGCTCGTCGATGCCCTGCGCGAGGACGACGCGCCTCACGTGAAGCTCGTACGCGAGCTGCGCGACGGCGACGACGACGACGCGCTCGAGGCGGAATGGGATCTGGCGAGGGGCGTGCTCGCCGATGCGCGCGCGCGCCGCGGTCGCGTGCTCATGGCAGTCCGCTCGAGCACGGCCCCGCGAAGCGGGCTCGCCGTCTTCAATCCCTCGTTCCCAGGGATCTACCCGTTCCGTGCGCCGGACATGGCCCACGCGCTGTCGCTCCTCCGGGCGCTCAGGCCGTTCGCCCGCCCCGAGGACGCGGTCGTCCACATGATGATCGAAGATCATCCGAAGATCGCCGAAGGCCTCATCCAGCTCGGCGCCACGAAGAAGATCGAGACCGTCTTCATGCGCGGCCCGCTCACGTGACCCACCGCCGGCGTCTCGACGCCGGCGCAGGCGCAAGCCCACCGCTTCCGCACCGCTCCACTTGCCCCGGCGCAAGCGAACGCCCACCGCTTCCGCACCGCTCCACTTGCCCCGGCGCAGGCGCAAGCCCACCGCTTCCGCACCGCTCCACTTGCCCCGGCGCAGGCGCACGTCCACCCGCTTCCGCACCGCTCCACTTGCCCCGGCGCAGGCGCACGCCGGGGCGGGCAGGCCGAAGACGGCCGTTACTTCACCACCGGATCCGGCCGCGTGCACTTGCCCGCGATGCACTGGAACTTCGGGTCACAGCAGTCCGCGTCCACGGTGCACTTCTCGAACTCCTGCGCGCACTGACCGCCGGGCGGCTGGTCCATGCAGACGAGCGCGCCGGACTGCGCGTCCTTGCGGCAGAAGCCGTTGCAGCACTCGTCGCCCGTCTCGCAGGAGTCGCCGTTCGGCTTGCAGGGGTCGACGACCCAGAATCCGCGCGTGTTGCCCGCGTTCAGCTCCTGCCCGGGCAGGTAGAACGCAGGGTGGCTCGGGTCGCCGCCGGCAGGCGCGTTGATGTCGATCGCGGCGACCCAGAGCTTCTTCTGCGGTCCACCGCCGTCATTGTTGTTCTCACCCCACGGCTTGCCTTCGAGCAGGTTGCCGTAGATGCGGCGCGACGTGAACACGACCCAGTAGTAGCCGCCCGACGGCACCGGATTGACCGTGGGCTGGAAGTTCAGCTGCGCGTCGTTCGGGTGATCCGAATTGGTGGGGAGACCGATGCCGTTCGCCGCGTCGAGGCGGCTCGCGCTCGGCGGCGTGGTGTCCCGCGCGACCCAGAGCTCCGACTTTCCGCCGTACCACGTCGAGATCTGGCAGTTCCGGATGCTGTTGGGGTCCGCCGGATTCGGACCGCAGGAGCCGCGCTCGACCTGGTTGTTGAACACGACTCCCTTGCCGTCGGGGAGGAAGGAGACCCATGCGGGGAAGGTGCTCGCGTTGCGGTAGATCTCGCGGAGGTTGCTGAACTGATACGGCCCGCCGTTCGCGCACTTCGTCGAGCCCGCGGGCGCGCCGCAGGTGAAGTCGAACACTGCAAGGGAGTGGCCGCCGCCAGCCGAGACACCGTTGGCGCCGGTGCCCGTCCAGAAGTTGAACGCGACCTTGCGGCCGTCCGGCGAGAAGGCGGGCGTCACCGCGCTGCTCACGCCATCGAAGCCGCTCATCGGCAGTGCGTTGCCGCTGCCGCGTGCGAAGAGCTTCGAGTCGCCTCGCACGTACGCTTCGCGCGCGAAGCGCGAGCTCGCGAGCGCAAACGATCCGTCCGGATAGGGCGCCGACCAGGTGAACTTGTGATCGTTGGCGATGTTGCCGCCCGCGCCGAGCGCCTTGTACTCCGTACGCGCGCCGCTGTTCGTCAGGTCGTAAGAAGCGCCGTTGGAGTATTCGGTCTCCGTGCCGGCGGGACCCGTGGCATCCTGCGCCCACAGCGTCGAGCCGTCGGACGAGACCGAGTGGCAGACGTGGCACTTGCCTGCCTGCGTCGGAACGGCCAGCGCCGGTGACGGCGAGCGCGGCTGGATCGCGATGACGCCGCCCGTCGGCGCACCGCCGTTCGTCGTGATCTGCGAGTCGTACGAGTTGTAGTAGACGGTGCCCTTGAGCACGCCGGGCGCGACCTTCCACGTACGCGTGATCGGCCCGTAGACCTTGTCTTCCGACGGCGAATAGATCTTCACCTCGACCTTCAGGTCGTCTCCGGTGTTGCCGCCGGTCGCCGTCGTCCACGCCTGCTCCTCGAGGCGGACGCGCTTTCGTGCGTTGCTGTTCTCCGGGTGCTGGTCGACGCTGTAGGTCGCCTCGAAGGTGTAGTTGCCCTGCGAGAGCTTCACGTGAACCGCGGAAGCGACGCGGTTCGTCTGCCACATGAGCAAGGGCGGGAGGAGGCCACGCGGCCAGACCGTCTTGTCGTACGGATAGAGGAAGCCGAACTCCTGCGCATTCGCGGGCGGGTTCGACTGGCCCTTCAACTTCGCGACGACCGCGTCCTGCACGGCCGGCCCGAGCGGCTCACCGCCGACGCCGCCGATGCCGCCGAAACCTCCGCCGCCTGCGTCCGCTCCGACCGGCGCACCATTCTGCGTCGCCGTGATGACCACCTTCACCTTGGCGACACCTTCGCGTGCGCCGTAGCGAGCGGTGATGACGCCTTCGCCGACGTTCTTGCCGTTGGCCGTGAAGACACCGGCGTTCGTGATGTCGCCGAGCTCGCCGCGATCGATGAGCCAGGTGACGCCGCTGACCGGCTGACCGTTGTAGGACGCCGTGAAGGTCTGCGGCGACGCCGTGACGACGCCGTTCGCGATCGTGACGTTGATCGTCGCCGTCGCCGGCGTCACGTCGAGAACGCCCATGGCGTCCGGGTTTCCAGACGTGCCCGCCGAGCCGTCCTCTCCGTCGCCGAAGCCCGGCGGGATGGGGCCCGAAGGCGGGCCGTTCGGATCGACGTTGGTGAACTCCGAGCCCGCCGTATCGCCGCACCCGGCCTGGAGCGAGGCGATGGCGACGCCAGCGAAGAGAAAGCACGAGAGCGTACGGCGGAAGGTGAGTGAAGAGCTCATCGGGGGAGCGAGCTCTACCGCCGAAGATCCCTACCCGCAACGGGACCCCCCGTATTTCCTGGTGTTTTGGGCGTATCGATACCCAATCGAGACGCAATCGGGCGCTCGGGCCCCGAACGGCTGAGCCCGATCTCGTTCGGAAACACCGCTCGGCGCGCACGAGCGGGGCGAGCGAGCCCGCACTCCAGCACGCAGCTCGATGCGCACGAGCAGGGCGAGCGAGCCCGCACTCCAGCACGCAGCTCGGCGCGCACGAGCGGGGCGAGCGAGCCCGCGCTCCACACGCCGCTCGATGCGCACGAGCGAGCCCTCGCACACGCGCAACGCCCGCTTCCGCACGAGCCAGCCCCCGCACACGCGCAACGCCCGCTTCCGCACGAGCCAGCCCTCGGCAGACGCGCAACGCCCGCTTCCGCACGAGCCAGCCCCCGGCACACGCGCAACGCCCGCTTCCACGCGAGCGAGCCCCCGGCACACGCGCAACGCCCGCTTCCGCGTGAGCGACGGCCCCTGCGACTCCCGCGCGCGATGCGTCAGCCGGCCGTCGGCGTCTTCTTCGCCTCGGCATCGAAGTAGCGAACGCTCTTCTCCCAGCCGACGCGGTGGGTCGTCTCCGTCATCTTCTCGATCATCCCGCCGACGCCGAAAATCTTCGCCTCCGCGACGATCTCGACGATGCGCGTGCACCTGTCGCCGCCCTTCGGCTCGACCTTCACCGAGCCCTCGTTCCTGAGCTTGTCCGCGAGCGTCGATGGCTTGACGTTGAAGCGGAAGACCTTCGAGGCCCGGTCGAAGCGGCCTTCCTCCGTGTAGCCGAAGCCGGGCCCGAGGAGCTTCGCGACCGCGGCAGGCACGTCGAGCTTCGGGATCGCTCTCACGACCCGGAAGACTTCATTTCCCGTGTCCTTCATCTCCAGGACCTCCCACTTGGGGAAGCCAAGCTCGGCGTAGATGCGCTTCTGCAGCTCGTTGTCGAAGAACAGCTCCCAGAAGCGCGCTTCGGAGCACTCGATGTCGTGCCGCATCGTGAAGGTCGTCATCAAACGGAAGAGTACGCCCCTCTGGACCGAGAGCAGAACAAGCGGGGGCATTTCTGCTAGGTTCCCCGGCTCTCTGATGGGAAAAGCCCTTCTGCTCGAGATCGGAACCGAGGAGCTCCCCTCCTCTTTCGTCGACGCGGCGCTCGCCGCCTTGCCGGGCCTCGCCCGCACGAAGCTCGAGGCGCTGCGTCTGTCGCACGGCGAGATCCGCGCGCTCGGAACGCCGCGTCGTCTCGCGCTCCTCGTCGACGACGTCGCCGAGAGACAGCCGGATCTCGACGAAGAGGTGACCGGTCCGCCCGAGACCGCAGCGTACAAGGACGGGAAGCCGACCAAAGCCGCCGAGGCATTTGCCACGAAGCTGGGCGTCACGCTCGAGCAGCTCTCCGTCGTCGAGCGGGGGGCGTCCGGCAAGCAGAAGGCCGGACGGTATCTCGTCGGCCGTCGTCAGGAGAGCGGCCGCGAGGCGCGCGAGCTCGTCGGCAAGGCGCTCGCCGAGATCTGCGCGGAGATCCCGTTCCGCAAGTCGATGCGTTGGGGAACCGGCGACGCCACCTTCGGTCGTCCCGTGCAGTGGATCGTCGCGCTCTTCGGCGAGAGCACGGTCGACATGTCGTTCGCCGGCGTGCGGTCGGGCCGAACATCGCACGGCCATCGCTTCCTCTCGCCGGGAAAGATCGAGCTCGCCGAGGCGTCGGCCTACGTGAGCGCGATGCGCGGCGCGAACGTCCTCGTCGATCGCGAGGAGCGCGCGCAGACGATGATGGATCGCGTCGCCGCCGCCGCGAAAGAAGCGGGAGGCGTGCACGATCCCGACCCGTACCTCGTCGACGAGAACGCGTCGCTGGTCGAAGACCCGCACGTCGTCACCGGCTCGTTCGACGGGGAGTTCCTGAAGCTCCCGGCCGCCGTGATCCGTGCCGTGGCGCGCGGGCATCAGAAGTACTTCTGCGTCTCGAAAGACGCATCGTCGGACGAGCTGTTGCCGCACTACCTCACGGTCGTGAACACCGCGCTCGATCCCGCCCGCATCGCGAAGGGCAACAATCGCGTCATGCGCGCGCGGCTCGCCGACGCCAAGTTCTTCTACGAGGAAGACCGCAAGGCGAAGATCGAAGACCGCGTCGAGAAGCTCCAGGGCATCGTCTTCCACAACCGCCTCGGCACCGTGCGCGAGAAGGTCGCGCGCATGGAGACGCTCGCGACGAAGATCGCCGGCGCCATCGGCCTTTCGAGCGATCGCATCGACCTCGTTCGCCGCGCGGCGCACATCTGCAAGTTCGATCTCGTTTCGCTGATGGTCGGAGAGTTCCCCGAGCTCCAGGGCGAGATGGGCCGCGACTACGCCTTGTACGCGAAGGAGCCGCAGCCGGTCGCCGACGCCGTCCGCGACCACTACAAGCCGATCGGCGCCGAAGGTCCGGTCGCCTCCGACGACGTCTCGGTTTGCGTCGCTCTCGCCGACCGTCTCGACACGCTCGCGGGATGTTTTGCCGTCGGCCTCTCCCCGACCGGCGCCGCCGATCCGTTTGCGCTCCGCCGCGCGTGCATCGCGACCCTCCGGACGCTGCTCGAGAGCGCCAAGCGCCATCCCGCCTACGCTGCGCTCTCGCTCAGCGAGCTGTTCGGCTGGGCCTACGACGGGCTCGCGGGCAAGAAGCTCGATCTCTCACGCGACGAGACGATCAAGAAGCTGCGCGAGTTCACCCACGAGCGTCTGCGTGGTGTCATCGCCGCACAGACGTCGAACGCCGTGGCCGACGCAGCGTGTGCCGGCGGCGACCTCGATCGGCCTGCACACGTGCTCGCCCGAGCGAAGGCGCTCCACCGCGCGGTGACCGACGGACGCGCCTGGCTCGAGAAGGCCCGCACGGTCGCGAAGCGGCTCT
Source organism: Pseudomonadota bacterium (assembly GCA_023423895.1). Classification (GTDB taxonomy): domain Bacteria; phylum Myxococcota_A; class Polyangia; order Polyangiales; family Polyangiaceae; genus Labilithrix. The sequence goes on along the minus strand of JAFAER010000113.1, from coordinate 96,484 downwards.
CCGGCATCTCGAAAGAGGCGAAGCCCGTGCTCCATGGCAAGGACGCCTTCGAGAAGCCGGACGATCACGCCATCGTCGACGTCATCGTGAAGGTCGACGCATCGACGAAGGCTCTCGAGACGGAGGAGGCCGTGACCGCGGCGCTCTCCGGCGCCGAGGACCTCGCCGCGCGCCTCGACGACGTCTTCACGCGGACGCTCGTCAACGACCCGAACGACGCACGCACGCCGAAGCGGCTCGAGCTGCTCTCCCACGGAGCGCAGTGCATGCTTCGCATCGGGGACTTCTCGCGCCTCGTCTGAGCGCGCACGTCACACGTCGCACGTTCGTTCCAGGTCACTCCTTCCAGCTCACGACGAAGGACGAGCGGTAGAGCATCACGCCCCGCTCCTCGCGCTCCGGCTCGCGAGGGCCCATCCTCACGTCGACGTCTCGTGCCCCGGCCGCTTCGAGCACGACGGGAAGGAAGCCGTGCGCAACGCTCGCGCTCCAGACGGAGAGCGTCTGCGGCATTCCTCGCGTGACGGCCTCGTACGCGTGCTCGCCGACGAACCGCCCCTCGATCGATCCGAAGTCGAAGTACTGGAGCAGGATCCGCGGCAGGCGCTTTACGACGGCCGCCGGTGACGCCAGCTTGAGGAACACGCGGTAGACGCCGCTCATGTCGCGCTTCGCCGAGAAGGCCGCACCGCCGCGCACGAACTCCGGATACGTCATCCCCGAGAGGCGCGCCGCCGTCATCCCGAACGGAACGATCGGGAGGACGTCGTAGGTCGAGGCGGCAAGAAACGTCTGGTCGAAAAACGCCACCAGCTGGGGGTCGTCGAGCCGCTGCAGGACGCCTCGATGACCGCCCGGCACGCGCGCGTCGGCCGAGTCGAAGAGGTTCCGGTAGACGGTCCCCTTTGCGCGAAACGGGCTCTCCCCTGGAGCGAAGGGTAGCTCGATGGTCACTCGACAAACGTACGCGCTTCGGGAGGGTCGTCGCACCGACTCTCCGATCGCCGCGGCAATTCGCGCCGATGAGGCCGTGGATGAGGCCGATGAGAGAGAGCGGTGCGACGCCGGACCGCCCTCGGCCGGCCTCGCTCCGGTCGAGCTCGATGTCGACCTGAGCCTGCGGAAAGCGCCTCGCTGCGGCGGCGCTGGAAGCACTCCCGCCGCGCCTCGCCTCGTGTAGAGTGCGCGCGCCATGAAGCTCGTGTTTTCGTTCGGTGAAGGCAAGGCCGAGGGGGATCCCACACGTCGCGATTTGCTCGGCGGTAAGGGCGCCGGCCTCGCGGAGATGACCTCGCTCGGGTTGCCGGTTCCTCCCGGCTTCACGATCTCGACGGAGGCGTGCCGCGCATTCACGACCACGGGCGCGATGCCTGCGGAGCTCGGCCCCGAGGTGGACGAAGCGCTCGCCCTCCTCGAGAAGCGCATCGGCATGCGCTTCGGCGATCCGAAAGCGCCGCTGCTCGTGAGCGTGCGCTCCGGTGCGCGCGCGTCGATGCCCGGCATGATGGACACGATCCTCAACCTCGGGCTCAACTCGACGACGGCGAAGGGGCTCGTCGAGCGCACCGGCAACAAGCGGTTCGTCTACGACGCCTACCGCCGCTTCGTCGCGATGTACGCGGACGTCGCGCTCGGCGTCTCGCGCGAGCACTTCGAGCACGCGCTCGACGAGGTCCGCGCACGCATCGCCAAGGACCGAGGCGTCGACGCGACGCGCCTGAACGCGGAGGAGCTCCGCCGCAAGGTGACGGACGCGGACATCCCCGCCGACGAGCTCGAGGCGCTGGTCGTCAAGTTCAAGGCGATCGTCAAAGAGAAGACGAAGAAGGACTTCCCGGAAGACCCGAAGGAGCAGCTCTGGTGGGCGATCCGTGCGGTCTTCAACTCGTGGAGCAACCCGCGCGCCATCGTCTACCGCAAGATGCACGACATCCCCGAGAGCTGGGGAACTGCGTGCAACGTGCAGGCAATGGTCTTCGGCAACCTCGGCGACACGAGCGCCACCGGTGTCGCATTCACGCGTGACCCGTCCACGGGCGAGCGCCTCCTCTACGGCGAGTGGCTCCCGAACGCGCAGGGTGAAGACGTCGTCGCCGGCATCCGCACGCCGATGCCGCTCCGCGCGGACGGTAAGAACGACGACGAGTCGCTCGAGCGCCGGATGCCCGATGCCTACAAGACGCTGACGTCGATCGGCGCCCGCCTCGAGAAGCACTTCCGCGACATGCAGGACCTGGAGTTCACGATCCAGGAGGGGCAGCTCTACATGCTCCAGTGCCGCTCGGCGAAGCGCACGAGCCCTGCCGCCGTGCGCTGCGCGGTCGAGATGTCGAAGGAGGGCCTCATCACGCGCGACGAGGCCGTGTGCCGTGTCGATGCATCCTCGCTCGATCAGCTGCTCCACCCGACGCTCGACCCGAGCGCGCCGAAGAAGCTCCTCGCGCGCGGTCTCGCCGCGAGCCCCGGCGCAGCGCAGGGCAAGATCGTCTTCAGCGCGGACGAGGCCGAGCGCCGCGCGGGGCAGGGAGAAGCCGTCATCCTCGTGCGCGTCGAGACGTCGCCGGAGGACATCCACGGCATGAAGGCTGCGCGCGGGATCCTCACGGCGCGCGGAGGCATGACCTCGCACGCGGCCGTCGTCGCGCGCGGCATGGGCAAGCCGTGCGTCGCTGGATGTTCCGCGCTCGCCGTGAGCTACGCGGAGCAGCAGGTCACGATCACGCAGTACGACGACGCGGGTCGACCGACGGAGACGGTCACACTGAAGAAGGGCGACCTCATCACGCTCGACGGCGGCGCCGGACACGTCTACCAGGGCGCCGTCCCGACCGTGAACGCAGCGCTCACCGGCGAGTTCGGCGAGCTGATGTCGTGGGCGGACGACCTCCGCACGATGAAGGTGCGCGCGAACGCCGACACGCCGCTCGACGCCCGGACGGCGCGCAGCTTCGGCGCAGAGGGCATCGGCCTCTGCCGCACCGAGCACATGTTCTTCGACGAGGAGCGCATCCGCGCCGTTCGCGAGATGATCCTCGCCGAGGACGTGAAGGGCCGCGAGAGCGCGCTCGCCAAGCTGCTTCCCCACCAGGAGCAGGACTTCATCGAGATCTTCCGCGAGATGAAGGGGCTGCCGGTCACGATCCGCCTCCTCGATCCGCCGCTCCACGAGTTCCTCCCGACGGAGAAGAAGCAGATCGAAGAGCTCGCGGGGCTCATGAACGTGTCGGTCGTCCGCCTCGAGCAGCGCATCAAGGACCTGCACGAGTTCAACCCGATGCTCGGGCACCGCGGCTGCCGCCTCGCGATCACGTATCCCGAGATCTACGCGATGCAGGTGCGCGCGATCCTCCAGGCTGCCGCGAAGGTGACGGCCGAGGGCGCCTCCGTGCAGCCGGAGATCATGATCCCGCTCGCGATGACGCGTGAGGAGCTCGCGCGCATGCGGCAGATCGTCGACGAGGTCGCCGCCGACGTCTTCGCGAAGCTGCCGAAGGTGCCGTTCCTCTTCGGTACGATGATCGAGCTGCCCCGCGCCGCGCTTCGTGCAGGGGAGCTCGCGCAGCAGGCGGAGTTCTTCTCGTTCGGCACGAACGACCTCACCCAGTGCACGATGGGCCTCTCGCGCGACGACGCGGGCAAGTTCCTCCCGGCTTACGTCGAGACGGGCATCCTCGCGAAGGATCCGTTCGTTTCGATCGACGTAGACGGCGTCGGAGCGCTCGTTCGTCTCGCCGTCGAGCGTGGCCGCGCCGCGAAGGGCAACATCAAGCTCGGCGTCTGCGGCGAGCACGGCGGCGACCCGGAGAGCATCCGCTTCTTCCGCGACGCCAAGCTCGACTACGTGTCGTGCTCTCCGTTCCGCGTGACGATCGCGCGCCTCGCGGCAGCGCAGGCGGAGGTCTCGCACCGCAACGGCCGCGCATCGGTTCCCTCGGCGTCCGGCACGGCCTGAGCGTCTCGTCCGCGTCCCGTGTAAGACCCGGTTGGTTGACGCAGGAGCAGCGCATGGCAACGGACGGCCATGCGCTGCGCGTCGACTCTCCGGCTCTCCGCTCTGGTCTCCTTCGTCGTCGCCGTCGGTGCATGTTCGGACAGTGACGGAAGCGAAGCGTCGCCCCCAGCGCCCTCGCCTTCGAGCACGACCGAGCCGACGCCCGGATCGTCCCCGCCCTCGGAGACGCCGGCGCAACCCGCGGCATGCCCGCGCGTCGCAAAGGCCGACGATCGCACACGCAAGGTCGTCGTCTCTCACCCCTTCGGCGAAGATGGCTCGAAGGCAAACCTGTACGAGGTGCTCGAGCTCTCGAGCGAAGGCGCGCTCACGCGCACGAACGAGACCTTCGAGATGGCCCGGGGGCTCAGCGAGATCGCGTTCACACCCGACGGAGAGGTCGGTCTCGTCGCGCAAGAGGACGGCTCCGTCGGTGTCTTCACGTTCGACGCCGCCGGCAAGGTGCGCGTTGTCCATGCGGCCTTCACCGGACAGTTCTACCCTTCCCACGTCGTCGTCTCGCGTGACGGAGCGCGCGCGTTCCTCATCGACCCACAGACGGCCAACAACGGCGGCGGCGTGCACGAGGTCCGCATCGGCTGCGACGGCTCGCTCACCTACGTCGGGCTCACGGTGCCGGGCGGACAAGCGCACGCGATGGCGCTCCTCCCGACGAATCCCGATCGCGCCGTCCTGGTCGCCGGCGCAGCGTTCGACTCCGCTAGCGGCGACTACGCGCACACGCTCGATCTCTCGATGGCGACGCCGAAGCGCCTGGCGAGCGGCCCCGTCTTCGGCGACTCGGACGCCATCGCGTCGTGGGTCGCCGTAACTCCCGACGGGAAGTGGGCGCTCGTCACGGACAACGGTTTCGCCATGGGCAGTCGGATGGCGCCCGTCGCGCTGGACACGATGAAGCCCGCGCCCACGATGACCGTCGCCAACCCGGCGGCCGTCGTCATGTCGCCGTTCGGCAATGCCGCGCTCCTCCTCGAGTCGGACGGCGAGGACGCGCTCCGGGCGCTGACCTACGATCCCGCCAAGACAGACGCGCCTTTCACGCTCGGTCCCGAGGTCGCTTACAAGGACGGAAAGAAGACGGAGCTTCCTCTCATCGCGTTCGCGATCGACCGCGGCTCTCTCAAAGGACGCGTCCTCGTCGCGGAGAACCAGGCCGTCCGACAGCTCGTGTTCGCCCCGGACGGCGCAATCACCGATTTGGGCACGACTACGTTCGAGGGATTCACCGGGATCGTCGGGTCACTCGGCGTCCAGCCGTGACGGAGCACGCGGTTGCGCGGCGGACGAGGACTTCGGAGCGCGCGTGACGGACGCGGGCGGGCGCGGCGCTGCAAGAGCCATCGCCGCAGCGTGTGCGCCGAACGTGTCCGCAACCGCCGGCAAGCGCAGCGTCTCGCCAGGCACCTCACCCGCACGGATAGCAGCGACCACACCTCCGAGATACGGAACGAGGAGCGGCGACCCGAGCGCACCGGGCGTGTCCTTCTCCAGCGCCTCGAGCCGCCTGCGCTGCTCGACCGTTCTCGCCGACCAGCGGAGCGTTCCTCCGGTCGGGTCCGCCTCACCACCTTCGAGCACCACGCTCTTTCCGTCTCCACAGATCGCGATGCGTGTCGTGTCGGCGCCGCCGTCGAGCGTGATTCGCAACGACATCATCGCGCCGCCAGCGAAGCGCAGGACTGCGACGGCGGAGGTCTCTCTGTCGGCCTCGTGGCGCTCATCGAAAGAGCTCCGTGACGACGTGACGAGGCCAGCCACCTCCTCGAAGACGCCACCGAGGGCCCAGCCAATCGCATCGATGGCATGGATGCCGACCGAGAGGATCGCGCCGCAGCCCCACGCGCGCCGAGCATCGAAGTAGGCGCCGTCGCGCGACCATGCGAGGTCGCACGAGATCACCGGTGTGGGCCCGAGCTCCCCGTGCGCGATCGCGCGTCGAAGCGCGCGCAGTGCCCGGCCCGCACGCCACTGCAGGATCGGGACACATCGAGGCAACCGATGCAGCCTCTCCAGGTCCGCCCGTGTCGTGGCGACGGGCTTCTCCACGAGCACGATGCGATCGGCCGATGCCGCGGAGAAGACCTCCGCGTGCTCGACGTGCACCGACGGCGGACTGCAGACTGCGACGATCGCCGCGTTCATCCCAGCGGCGGACGCGATCGAGGTCGCCACGGCAGCGCCGCAAGCGTCGGCCACGGCACGAGCCCGCTCCGCAACAGGGTCGTAGACGGCCGCGATCCTCACGCCTGCCGCGCGCAACGCGAGCGCGTGGAGAACGCCCGAGGCTCCAGCTCCGACGATGACGGCTTGCACGTGGGAGAGCATGCCGCCGGACACGAGCGTGCGCCGCTGACGTCAAATGACACGCCGCGCCCCGCGCCCCGCGAGAAGGCGCTACGCCGCCAGATGGTCGGTTCCGGAGGCGCTGACGGCACACACGCGGTCTCGCCCATGCTGCTTGGCCCGGTAGAGTGCCGCGTCGGCCGCAACGACGAGCGCCGCTGCGCTCGCCCCATGCCCCGCGCGACCGCTCCTACCCGTCTCCGCGACGCCGAAGCTTGCCGTCACCAGCACACGTTCACCTCGCGGTGACAGCTCGATCGCCGAGATCGCGGTGCGAACCCGATCTGCCACGACGACGGCGGCCCGCACGGGAGTGTTGGGCAGAATGAGCGCCATCTCCTCGCCACCGTAGCGGCACGCGGCTTCTCCGACGCGAACGCTCGCGTTGACGATCTCGCCGACACGCTGCAGCACGAGATCGCCGAACGGATGCCCGAAGCGATCGTTGAGCTGCTTGAAGTGATCGAGGTCGACGAGAACGAGCGAGCACGGACGGGACTCGGCATGTGCGGACCGCACCGCCGCAGCGAGGAATTCGTCGAAGTAGCCGCGGTTCCTGAGCCCGGTGAGGGCATCGACCTGCGCCTTCGCCGCGAGGAGATCCTGATAGCGCTTCGTCCGGAGCGCCGAGCGGACGCGGGCACGGAGCTCGGCCGGATGAAAAGGTTTGGTCACGTAGTCGACCGCCCCGAGATCGAAGCCGTGCACCTTCGTGCTGACGTCCGTCGCGCCGGTGAGGAAGATGATCGGGATCGACGACGTCCGCGGATCGCTCTTCAGCAGCCGACAGAGGTCGAGTCCGCTGAACCCAGGCATCTCGACATCGAGCAGGATGAGATCCGGCGCCTTCGTCATCGCGAGCTCGCGCCCTTCGGCCCAATCGAGCGCGCTCAGGAGGAGCACCCCCTCGGCGCGTAGCCGCGCAGCCAGCAGCGCATGCACTTCGGGGGCATCATCGATCACGAGAACGGTCGCGCTCATAGCCGGTCATCTCCAACCCCCGTCATGCCGCTCGCTGCCCCGCCTTACCTGCACGTGCCCGACGACAGAGCGCGGAGAGCTCCGCGAGCCGCTCTTCGACGTCGGGCAGGCCTTCCTTCACGGAGCGCTCGAGGAGCGCCGCCGCGTCGGTGATGCACATGAAACCGTAGCCCCCAGCCGCACCCTTGAGCTGGTGCGCAACGCGATGCAGCGCCTCGGCGTCGGCGCCGTCGAGAGCGGCCCGAGCGCGCTCGATCTGCTTCGGCAGCCCGCTGACGAAGGCTTCGAGTACGTCGCGCATCTCGATGTCGTCGGCGAATTCGCTGATGATCGGCGAGTCTTCGTCCGCCGCCACGTCGACTGACGCTGCGAGGAGTCGTTCGGGGGCAACCGGCGTGAACGGCGTGAACGGCGTGACGAGAGGGACACCGTGCGGCGGCGCCTGCTTGGCAAAGAACGCGACGGTCGAGACGAGCCGCCAGCGAGTGATCGGCTTCGTGAGGTACTCCGTGCAGCCCGCGCCGATGCAGCGCTCTCGGTCGCCCGCCATCGCGTGGGCCGTCAACGCGATGATCGGCGCGGTGTAGCCCTTCCGCCGGAGCTCCGAGGTCGCTGCATAGCCATCCATCTCGGGCATCTGCATGTCCATCAAGATCACGTCGTAGGGACGACCGGCGCGCGCCGCCGCCAGCGCCTTTTCGAGCGCAAGACGTCCGTTCTCGACCACCGTCACGAGCGCACCGGCGCGGCTGAGGTGCTTGGAGATGAGCACCTGATTGTCGGGACCGTCCTCCGCAAGCAGCACGGAGCAGTCGAGACGTTCGAGCGTTGGCTCGGGGGCGAGCATGTGAACCGACTCCGGGATGGCGGCCTCGGTGAGCTCTACGAACATCCGCACGCCGTCGAGCGATCCCGTCGAGACGGTGAGGCAGAACGAGCTGCCGCGGCCCGGGGAGCTGTCGATCCGGATGTCCCCGCCGAGCATGTGCGCGAGCCGTCGGCAGATCGCGAGCCCGAGCCCCGTGCCACCGAAACGACGCGTCGTCGAGGAGTCGGCCTGCACGAACGGCTGGAACAACTGCGCGCTCTGTTGAGGCGACATCCCGATGCCGGTGTCGACGATCTCGATCTCGAGCTTCGGCTCGGCGCCGTCCATGAGGCAGCGCGCGAGGATCCGAACGCCGCCGGTCTGGGTGAACTTGATCGCGTTGCCGACGAGATTGAGCACGATCTGACGGAGGCGCGTCGGGTCGCTCTTGATCGTCTCGGGGATCGGCGTCTGGTAGTGGACCTCGAAGAAGAGCCCCTTCTCCGCCGCGCGAACGCGCATCAAGGAGGCGACGTCGACGATGATCATGCTCGGCGAGCACGAGACTTCCTCGACCGTCATCCTCCCCGCCTCGATCTTCGAGAGGTCCAGGATGTCGTTGAGGATGGCGAGAAGGTGTTCGCCGTTCCGCCGGATCGTCTGGATGTGCGCCCGTTGCTCGGTCAGCGTCGTCTCCGGGTCGAGGATCAGATCCGCATAGCCGATGATGGCGGTCATGGGCGTTCGGATCTCGTGGCTCATGTTCGCGAGAAACTCGCTCTTTGCCTTGTTCGCTTCGAGCGCGCCCGCCCACTTCACCTCGACGTCCTTCGACGCCTCGAGGCGGGCGTGGCGGGACGCGATTGCGCGCATCTCCTTCTTCCCACGCATGCAAGCGAGCACGAGGAACACGTCCTCGAACACCACCCAGCCCGCGTGCTCGAGCCAGCGGAGCGGTTGCACCGCCTCCACGCCGTAAATCGACAGCGGGAAGAACACGCCACGCGCGACGTGATCGCCGAAGGTCAAGACCGAGGCGGTCACGAGGACTCGGTAGTCGCGATAGAACGCGAGGAAGGCGAGCGACCCGAAAACGTGGAAGTGCGTCTCGATGCGCCCGCCGCTGAGGTGGATGAGGAGCGAGCCCGTCGACATCTGCGCGATTGCAATCGCGTGGCGCGTCATTGCCTGGCCTGGCCGGAGCAGGGCTAGCGCGATCCCCGGGCCGGAGATGAGCGCGCCGAGCGTGATCGCCGCCCAGACGTGCGGGTGCACGCTCGATGTCGCGCCGTCCCAGGTCCGGGGCGAGAGCCCGAGCGCGACGACGATCCCAAAGACGTATTGCACGCCGAGGAGCGCCGCGAAGCGACGATCGATGCTGGACGCCAGCTTTACCCAATCGGCAGCGAACAGCTCCGCCTCGCGCCGCTCGCAGGATGCGTCGTTCCCGCCGACAGCGCTGTCGCGCGCGGTCTCGACTCCGAGGACGGCGCCAGGGTGACCGGACGTCGTCATGGCCGCTCGCTCCGGTCGAACAGCTCGCATCCGAAGACAGACGTCGCGCTCGAGCTCGTTCGTTCGGCCGGAACGTCGTCGATCGCCTCTTCCCGGAGCAGCGCGCGGAGGGCGTCGGCGCCCGCGCTGTCGCCCTCGTGCCCGCGCCCCGGTGTGATCCCACCGTTGAAACGAAGCCTGCCGGTGCGGTCGTAGAAGAGGACCGTCCCGGACGTCTTCGCGCCGAGGCTCGCGGTCTGGACGCCGCCGGGATCGTCGACGAGGCGGACGCCAGGGATCGCGGCCGCGATCGCGCGGAGGTCGCTGGCAATGCGGTCGGTCCTGGCGTCACCGAGCGGCCCTCCGAAGAGGACGACCACGTCGGCGCCTCTTGCCGCCTCGCTGTCGGCGGGACGCGTCGACGCGAGCACCCGCTCGAGCTGACGAAGGGTCGCGCGGGTACACGGGCACGCCGGATGCGCAGCCACGACGAGCATGGCTCGGCCCGCGCGGCGCAGGCTCGGCGACAGCTCACCGTCCGCGGGCAGCTCTGCCGGCGGTGATGCAGGCGGGCCCGCCGCGGCGCCATGAGCCGTGAGCGTGAGGAGCCCTGCTGCCACGACGGCCAGCCATGCGGCGACGCCGATGATCCCGAGGAGCCGCGGACGGCTCCTCGCGGGAAATCGCACGTACGCCATTCCATGCGGAACGGCAGAGACGCGGCGGGGTTAAGGCTCGCCGGCCCGAGAGCTCAGCCGTACGCGGGCTCAGCTCGTCGCGAGCGCGAACGCCTCGGCCGCGGCGAAGATCGTCGCGTCGATGTCCGCCTCGGTGTGTGCGGTACTGACGAACGCAGCCTCGTATTGCGACGGCGGCCAGTAGTGCCCGCGCTCGAGCATCGCCGCGTGCCATTTGCCGAAACGCGTCGTGTCGGACTTCACTGCATCGGTGAACGACCGGATCGGGCCCTTCGTGAAGAAGGGCGTGATCATCGACCCGACGCGCTGCACGCACACGTCCACGTTGGCCTTCTTCGCACCTGCGATGAAGCCTTGCTCCAGGCGTGCGCCGAGCGCCTCCAGCTTCGCGTAGACGGAGGCGTCGAGACGCTCGAGCACTGCGAGCGCTGCGCTCACCGCGACCGGGTTCCCGCTGAGCGTACCCGCCTGGTAGACGGGGCCGACGGGCGCCACCTTCTGCATGATCTCGCGACGGCCGCCGTAGGCTGCCAGCGGCATTCCTCCGCCGACGATCTTCCCGAGGCACGTCATGTCCGGACGGACGTTCGCGCGCTCCTGCATGCCGCCACGCGCGACGCGGCTACCCGTCATGACCTCGTCGAAGATCGAGACTGCGCCGCTGTCGCGGCAGAGCCGCACGATCGCCTCGAGGAAGCCCGGCTCCGGCGGAACCACGCCCATGTTGCCGACGACGGGCTCGACGATGACGGCGGCGATCTCCTTGCCGCGCTCTGCGAACAGCTTCTCGAGCGCCGCGACGTCGTTGTACGCGGCCGTGATCGTCGACTTGGCGGTCTGGACCGGCACGCCGGCCGAGTCGGGCACGCCGAACGTCAGCGCGCCCGAACCGGCCTTCACGAGCAAGAAGTCCGCGTGGCCGTGGTAGCACCCCTCGAACTTCACGATCGCCTCGCGACCGGTGAACCCACGCGCGACACGAAGCGCGGCCATGCAGGCCTCGGTTCCGCTCGAAACCGCCCGCATCATCTCGATCGAAGGGTAGAGCTCGATGATCTTCTCCGCGAACCGAACCTCGAGCTCGGTCGGCGCGCCGTAGCTCGTCCCGTTCTTCGCCGCCGCCACGATCGCCTCGACCACGGCCGGATGAGCATGGCCGAGAATCATCGGCCCCCACGAACCGACGTACTCGGTGTAGCGCTTGCCATCCGCACCGTAGAGGTAGGCGCCTTCGGCACGCGAGATGAACACGGGCTTTCCGCCGACGCTGCGGAACGCTCGGACGGGGCTGTTCACGCCGCCGGGGATGACGCGCTCGGCACGGGCGAGCAGCTCGATGCTCTTCGAATCGGACATGGTCGTGGGCTCCTGTAGGGCGGACGCACGATACCAGCCGACGACGTCGCCTTCCTAGCCCGACGGCCAAACGTGGCGAGCCTCAGCCTGGAGCGATGCTCTCGAGCTCCAAACGCACCGATGCGCGTCGATGACGCGAGGCGCCGAGCCCGAGACGGGCGCCACAACAGAACGAGACCAGAGGGAATCGGGCGGGTGTGCCGCGATGACGTGCAGCGTTGGACGGAAGCGAGAGCAGACCGCGAGCTCCACGTCATGTCGACGGAACGAAGGGAGCGCGCCCACAACCGAAGAGACGCGAGGCGGGACCAGACGAGACGAGGCCAGACGAGACCAGACGCCACATGAGCGACGCCACATGAGCGACGCCACATGATCGACGCCACATGAGCGACGCCACATGAGCGACGCCACATGAGTGAGGCCAGACGACGAGACGTCGGCCACGCGGAGTAACCATGTGAGATGAAAGACGAGGAAAGGTGATCTGAAACGTGTTGAGTTGAGAAGAGCGTCACGAGCGAATCGATATTCGTGCAAATGCCGCTCTTAGGACTTGGCGTGGCCCCATCAAAAGGGCGATGCTTGTCGGAAGCCTTAAAGCGCTGGAGGGAGTCAATGCGGTCATTCATTCGCAACACGAGTGCAACGCTCATAGCTGGGTCCAGTCTGATTCTCGGTGTCCTCGCCGCCTGCAGCGATGACGACCCTACGAGCGTGACCGCGCCCGACTCCGGGCTCGACTCGAGCGGCAATCAGGAGACGGGGCCGAACGATCAGTGTCCGCCGCAGGAAGCCCCGTCGTGCACCGCCGCGAAGTGCACGACGGATCCCAACGACCCTCAGGTCTGCGTCGCGGGTCAATGCGTGAAGATGAAGTCGCCCGACTGCCAGAAGGTCGGTGGCGACCTCGAGGGCGGCAACGTCCTCGTCATCGGCGTCTCGCTCGCGCAGACGGGTTCGAACGGGACGTCGGGCACCGCGCGCATCAACAGCCTCGAGCTCGCGATCAAGGAAGTGAATGCTGCGGGCGGCGTCCGTGACGCGGACCGTTGCAAGGCCCCGCGCACGCTCGCTTACGTCGCGTGTGACGACACGAACACCGCCGCTCTTCCCGATGCCGGCCCCGACGCCGGGCCGCTGATCGATCGCATCCGCGGAGCCGAGCACCTCATCAACGATCTCAAGGTGCCCGTCATCGTGGGCGCGAGCACCAGCGGCAACACGCTCGACCTCGCCAAGAACGCGACGGTGCCTGGCAAGGTGATGCAGTTCGCGCCGAGCTCGACGGCGATCGCGATCACCAATCCGGCGGACTTCAACGCGTCGCCCGACGGCACGCGGCTCCTCTGGCGTGCAGCCCCGTCGGACGTCGTACAGAGCATCGTGCTGCAGAAGATGTTCTTGCAGGTCGAGACGGAGCTGAAAGCAAAGAACGGTAACGCCGCGATCAAGCTCGCTCTCGTGACCAAGAACGACGCATACGGGAAGGGCATCGCCGAGGCGTTCAAGAACGGCCTCATGATCAACGGCGCTGCTCCGACCGACACGAGCTTCACGGACATCGTCTACAAGACGGCCGACGCCGATCCCGACGGCATTGCGCGCTCCACAGCTGCAACCCAGCTCGGAACCTTCCAGCCCGATATCGTCGTGATGGCCGGAACGAGCGAGGCGACGGACGACATCATGCGCCCATTCGAGGCTACGAACCCCTCGAAGAAGCCGATCTACGTCCTTGCAGACGGTCAAAAGAAGCCGGAGCTCACGGCGCTCGTCGACCCCGCGGACACGAAGACGCCGGCTCCGGGCGATCGTGAAGGGCTTCGCAAGCGCATCCGCGGGACTCAGCCCGGCGTCCTCACGACGCTCGCGCAGACGTTCTTCAACGTGGCGTACAAGGAGGCGTACGGTGCGGACTCCGTCCTCTCCTACGGCATGGCTGGCACGTACGACATCGGCTACATGATCACGTACGCGCTGACCGCATCGAAGGGGGCTGCCGTCACGGGCACCGACCTCGCGAAGAACATGGCGCTCCTCACCGGGGGCACACAGAAGATCGACGTCGGGCCCACCGGCCTGCCGAAGGGCATGGAGGCGATGCTGAAGGGCGAGAAGATCGACTTCAACGGCGCGTCGGGCCCGCTCGATTTCGACGTCGCGACCGGTGAAGCACCGTCCGACTACGGCATCTGGTGCGTGAAGATCGATCCGAACAACAACGCCCGCGTCTACGAGGAGGCGACGGGACAGAGCTACAGCGCGACGACCGGCGCGCTGACCGGCACGTTCACCTGCCCCTGACCTCGACCACGTAAGCTTCGACGACGAAGGCGGCGCTGATCACGCGCCGCCTTCTCTCGTTTGTCGTTCGAACTCGTCGCTCGATCCGGACAAGCTCGCTTCTCGCGAGCGCACGGTCGAGGACATCGGAAGGAACGCCGCCGCCCCCCCGCCCACTTCCGGGCGCTCGCCCGAGGGGCGCGGCGCGGCGATCAGAGCGTGCTGCTCACGTCATCGAGCTCGGAGATCTCGAAGGTCTTCACCTTCACGAACTGGGCATTTTCAATCCGCCAGACGCCGAATGCCGAACGGACGTGGCCACTATTCGTGAAGTCGAGCGATCCGGAGGCGCCTTCGTAGTTGATGTCCTCCCCTCGACGGAGGAGATCCATCATGTCGGTGAGCCGGTTCGGGCCGACACGGACGCGGCCCTGTGAGATCCGATACAGTGTGTCGCGGATCTGCTTGTGGTCGCTGGTCGTCTGCGCGCGTTCGATCGCGGCGGCGAGGAGGATCGTCGCGTCGTAGGCCGTCGAGCCATACCTGCCCGGCTCGTCGTTCGGAAACCGCGCCTTGAACAGGTTGAGGAAGGCGCTGTACTCCGGCGCTAGCGGCGCCGTATCCGCCGCAACCGCGATGCTCCCCTCACCGGCGGTCGGCAGGTTCGGGTCTGCACGGTCGAACCGCCCTGCGACGATGAAGTCGTCCTGCCGGAAGCCGTCGGAGCCGATCGTCAGGAAGCTCGACCAGTCGCGGAGCTCCTCGTTCTCCTCGCGGAAACGCTGGAACGAGCGCATGTACGCTCCCGCGACCTCCGGTTGCGCGACGACGATCTGACACTGTGCGTCGAGGGTCTTGCCTGCAGCCGCGGCGGCATCGGCGAGCTTCGCGGTGTTGTCGACGTTCGGATCCAGCTCCAGCTTCCGGCGCACGGCCAGCGAGAAGATCCGGTAGTAGCGCTCGACAGCCTCGCCGATCGGGACGCCGTAGGCGTCGTTCTGCTGGACGAGGACGATCGACGGACAGCGGCGCGTCGCTCCTCCCTCGCTCGTGGACGCGTACTGCGTGAGGGCCGCGGAGAGGAAGACGTCCGTCGCCGCCGTGCGGAAGAAGACCGGGTTCGGCGGCGGCTCTCCGGGCGCAGGCGTGGGTGGCTCCTCGTCCGTGAGCTTGTCGAGCAGGCGCGACGTCGCGCTCGGCGAGATGTAGAGGACCTGATCGCTCGAGATCA
Source organism: Pseudomonadota bacterium (assembly GCA_023423895.1). Lineage (GTDB taxonomy): Bacteria > Myxococcota_A > Polyangia > Polyangiales > Polyangiaceae > Labilithrix. Next base: position 81,275 of record JAFAER010000113.1, on the reverse strand, counting down.
GGTCTTTGACTTCGAGGGCCGCCGTGCTGGTCGACGGACCGATCCCGAGCGTGATTCCTCGCTGGGCGAGCTCCGTGAGCTTCTGGCGCGTCACCTTCGGGTCGCCGTTGTCATTCTCGATGACGAGGTTGATGCGCTTGTTGAGGACTCCACCGAGCGCATTCAGCTGCGCGACGGCCACCTCTGCGCCGCGCTTCGCCTCGTCTCCGATCGCCTGGGTGGGCCCGGTGAGCGAGACCACCAGCGCGAGCGAGATCGTGTTGCTGCTCTCCTCGGTGGGCGCCGGCGTGTCGGGCTGTCCGGAGTCGCTGCATCCGGGAAGGATGGCGATGGCCGCGAGCAACGAACCAAGAATGGTGGCCTGGGCAGATATGCGCATGTTGGGCTCGGTCGACGGACGCTCGTCCGGACACGAGAGTGATTCTAGGACAAATCGTTCTTTCGCGTCAGCCCGGTCGTGGTCAGCGCGATCGTCTTTCTTCGCCTTACCGCGAGTGTCAGGAGCTTGCGTTCACGCATTCGCGCGGATTGTGATGCGCGTGACGCATTTCGTCCGCTGGCTTCCCACTCCGTAGCGGGAAACACGTAAGCACATGCATGTATCATGCAATCCGAGCATGTCGTTTCGATGAAATCGAGGGATCGATCCGGCCCCCATTTCGCGATGAGTCATCAGTCGGCCACGTGTTCGATTTCATTTTTTGTGCACCCACGTCGGGCGCCCTTGTGCCACCAAAGACTGCTCGAGCTCGGCAGAGGGCTTGTGAGATGGGCGGCCACGCGTTGATACTTTTGTTTGGGGCTCCGCGATCGGCGCGGTGAGAATGTTCGAGGGTTCGTCGTCGATGGGACTCCAGCTAGGGAAGTACCAGCTCGTTGCCGAGATCGCGCGCGGCGGCATGGGCATCGTGTATCTCGCCGTTTCTCAAGGGCCTGCGCGGTTCAGCAAGCTTCTCGTCATCAAGGAGCTGAAGCCGGAGTTCGTCGAAGACGAGACGTTCCTCGAGATGTTCCTCGAGGAAGCCAGGCTCGCCGCCCGCCTCAGTCATCCGAACATCGTCCAGACGTACGAGGTCGGTGAGGAGGACAAGCGCCACTACATCGTCATGGACTACCTCGACGGCGTGACGCTTGCGCGTCTGCTCCGTCGGAAGTCGACGCTCTTCACGCGCAACATGCACCTGCGCGTCATCTGCGAGATCCTGGCCGGTCTGCACTACGCCCACACGCTGAAGGACTTCGACGGGACGGATCTCGGGATCGTCCACCGTGACGTCACGCCGCAGAACGTCTTCATCACCTTCGACGGCACGGCGAAGATCGTCGACTTCGGTATCGCAAAGGCACTCGACTCGAGCATCGAGACCCGCACCGGCATCCTCAAGGGCAAGCCGGCGTACATGGCGCCCGAGCAGATCGCGGGGGACGTCGATCCTCGTGCCGACGTCTTCTCGGCAGGCGTCATGATCTGGGAGGCGATCGCCGGCCAGCGCATGTGGGCCAAAAAAGGCGATGTCGAGGTCCTCGCCCACATGTTGCGCGGCGAAGTGCCGAGCATTCGCGAGTACGTGCCCGACATTCCCGACGACCTTGCAAAGATCGTCGAGAAGGCGCTCAGCAAAGATCGAGACGCGCGCTTCCATAGCGCGGCGGAGCTGCAGGAGGCGCTCGAAGAGTTCCTCGCGCCGGACCCGGCCGCGACGATGCGCGAGGTCGCGCGCGTGGTGAAAGAGATCTTCGCGGAAGAGCGCGCATCCACACGCACGAAGATCGATGGTCACCTCGCGCGGCTGAAGGCCGGCTCCGGCGCCGACAAGCTCCCGAGCCTGCTTCCGTCGCCAGAGTCGAAGACACCGACGGGCTCCCCAGGCTCGGACCGGAGCCTCGTGAGCGGCGTGAGCGGCACGCACACCCCGGCCGGTTCGGCGATCTCGATGCGGCAGGAACAGGAGAACGCGTCGCTCGCCCCTCCCGAGAGCACCGTTCCGAGCAAGCGGACGTGGCTCATCGTCGGAGCGGCCCTGCTCATCACTGGAATCGGCTTCGCGATCGGGGTGGGCGCTCGCTCCGCGCCCACGGAGGTCGCGGTCACGACGGCGACGCCACCAAGCACGACGGAGCCCGCGATCTCCGGCTCGCCGACCGCTCCCCTCGAGCCGCCGCCTGTCGAGACCGCGGCGGTCGCGTCGCACGCACCGAGCACTGCGCCCCCCGAGAAGGCGGAGAAGGTCGAGAAGGCAGAGAAGATCGAGCGGGACCGGCCGAAGGTCGCGGCTGCTCCGGCGCGCCCCGCCTGGACGCCGCCGCCGCGACAGGCTCCGCCACCTCGGCAGCCAGCGCCTACGCCGCCGCCAACGACCGAGACGAAAGCTCCCGACCCCGAAGATGGGAAGGGCAAGACGGGCTATCTGACGCTCGACACGTATCCGTGGACGCGTGTCAGCACCGGCGGCAAGGTGCTCGGAGACACGCCGCTCGTCCGCGTGCCGCTCAGCGCCGGGACACACACGCTCGTTCTCGAGAACACGACGGAGAAGGTCAAGCAGACCACCGTCGTAACGATCAAGCCGGGAGAGACCGTCTCCCGACGTCTCGCCTTCTGAGCAAGAGGTCGAACATGAACGCTTCGCACGTACTCTGCTTCCTCGCGACCTCCGTTCTCCTCGCCGCCTGCGCCAAGGAGGAGGAGGCGACGCCGCCCGAGATCGCGATTCAGATCGACTTTCAGTCCACCGCCGCAGCCATCGCGACGGAGAACGTGAAGATCTACGTCTTCGACGGACTGCTCGCGTGCAACGACCTCATTCGCCTGCGGCAGACGGAACAGCCGCTGCCGCCGCGTCTGACGGAGACGCCGTCGCTGACGCCCTGCCAGCTCCAGAACAACGAGCTCAACGCCGTCGAGCTCGATCTGAAGAAGGACTACACCATGCTCGCCGTGGGTCAGATTGGCGGCAAGGACGTGCTCGCTGGCTGCAGCCAACAGGCTGCGTACGGCGACACGAAGGCGATCGACATCACCGTGGCGCTCATCGACGACCGCCAACGGCTCAATCCGTCCACGTGCGCAAAGCTCTCGGACAAGTGCAGTGGTGCATGCCGCTGATGACGAGGAAGAACTCCATGCGTCCGTTCAAGAACTTCGTCTCGGTCCTCGCTTTCGTCGTCGTCACCGCGGTCCCCGCGTTCGCCCTCGCGACTCCAGAGGGGGACCTGGCATCCGCCGAGAACGCCTACGCCGCGCTCGACTATCCTGCGGCATCCACCAAGGCCGACGAGGTGCTCGCGCAACGAGGCCTCAGCCACGACGTGCTCGTGCGGGCGACCCGCGTCGCCGCACTCTCGCACGCAGCGCTCGGCCACAGTGACAAGGCGAAGGAGTACTTCACGCTTCTGCTCGGGTACGACCCCGACTTCAAGGTCGACTCGAAGCTCGGCCCCCGCTTCAACGAGCCGTTCGCCGAGGCGCGCGGCTACTGGCAAGCGCAGGGACGTCGCCCGTCGATGGAGGTCCAGGCGGTCATGCAGTACGGGCAAGCCGGCCAGATCCGCGTCGTCACCGTCGACCCGATGAACAACATCAAACGCGTGGCCGTCGGCTATCGGTGGGCGCCCGCACGCGACTACACCAACGTCACGGTCGAGCCCGGCACGAGGAGCATCGACGTGCCCGCGAACCCGAGCGGCGCAGGTCGCCTCGACTACTGGGTGCGCGCCATGGACTCGAAGGACAACGCGGTGTTCGAGGAGGGCTCGCCGGACGGTCCGAAGACGGTGATCGTGAACGAGCCCGCAACCCGCGGAGGAGGGGGCACGACCGAGGAGAAGAAGTCGTTCTTCGGGAGCGGTCTGTTCTTCGTCGCGACCGGCGTCGTCCTCGCTGGCGCAGCGGTGGGCGGCTACTTCCTCCTCCGTCCGACGGAGTACACCCCGGCCGGGACGGGCCGTACGTCGTTCGGCGCCGCGTGCGGTGCCAGCCGCTGCGAGTGACGCCCTCGCGCACCCGCAAGGGACGAGCTAGCGACGCTCGACGAGAATGACGTCTGCACCGCCGCAGCACGTCTTTCCGCATGGGCGCTGGCGTTGAGATAGGATCCTACCGTGCCGCTCGTCGCGGGCGAGACATTCGAGCGCTACACCATCGAGGAGCGAATCGGGCTCGGTGGCTTGGGCGAAGTCTATCGCGCGCTCGACACGCGCCTTCTTCGTCACGTCGCGATCAAGATCATCCGTCGGGACCGCACGAGCGACTGGGAGGCGGCGGCCGCGCGGTTCCTGCGCGAGGCTCGCGTCGCGGCTTCGCTGCACCACCCCAACACGGTCGCAATCCACGACCTCGGAGAAGTCCGCGGGACACTCTTTCTCGTGATGGAGCTGGTGCGGGGGACGACGCTGCGCACGTTCATCTCCGATCCCAGCATCCCGCTCGAGGTGAAGCTGGACTGGCTGGCCGGCATCGCGCGCGGGCTCGCCGCTGCGCACGAGGCCGGCATCGTTCATCGTGACGTGAAGCCAGGCAACATCATGATCACGAGCGAAGGCGTCCCGAAGGTCCTCGACTTCGGCCTCGCAAAGCCGCTCGGTGAGGAGAACGAGGCGTTCACGACCAAGGTGGGGCAGCTCCTCGGGACGCCGCGGTACATGGCGCCGGAGCAGCGCGAAGGGCTCGAGGCAGACGCGCGCTCCGATCAGTATTCGTATGGCGTAACCGCATACGAGCTCCTCGCGATGGTGCATCCCGACGCGCGCGGTGGCCGGCGGCAGCCCCTGCGCGTCATTGCGCCCACTGTGGATCCGACCGTGGCCGCCTCGATCGATCGGATGATGTCCGTCGATCCGGCGAAGCGATTCCCCTCGATGTTCGTCGCCGCCGCCGCCATCGAGGCCTTCGCGCGCACGAATTCGATCTCCGTATCGTTGAATGTCAATCTGAGCGCTTACGACTCGACCGAAGCCTTCGACGAGCCGTCCACGACGGAGCAGTTCGTTCCTTCGATCGTTCGTGCACCGCGCACGAGCGACGCGCCACTCCCGACCACGCTCCCACCGCCACTGCTCGCACCAACGTCAATCTCCACCCTTTCCTCCCCCCGCCCCTCCCCTCTGCCGGTCCTCGATGGGACCGCGGAGATGAGCACGCGTGTCCGCTCGGTCGATCCGCGTGCGCGCGAGCTCTCGCAGACCTTCGCCGGGACGTTCGCGCGCGAGCCGATCGGGCCGGCCGGCTACGTCGTCGACCTCCGCCCCACGGAGCAGGCGAGCCACCCTCTCGTGCTCGTACCAAGCGACCCCGCGTACGGAGCCATCGTGATCGGCTCGGTGAGCTTCATCAAAGCTGCGGCCGAGATCCGCGCCTTCGACTACGTCGTCATCATGCACGCCCAAAGGCGAACGTCGAAGCCGTTCGTGGATCGGGCCACCTACGAGAAGGCCGTCCTGAAGCGTCTGCGAACGCTCCTCAAGAACGGCGGGATCACGAGCATCAGCGTGGTCGCGGCGCCACCAGAGCTGCGCGAAGCGTTCGCCGCCGCACAGGCGCATCCCGCCCCCACACAACGTCCTCCTTCCTCGCCCGCCCGAAAAGTGTGAACGTTTTCCGACTCACGCCGTTGATCCTTGGAATTCGCGCGGACATGTACGGACTGTTCACGCATGTGAGTTAGACGCCTTGTCTTGACGGAATTCCAAAGAGGCCGGTAACTCTGAAAGAGCCGTGCAAAGTGAGCCCTACAGACCGAGCACCGCGCCGATGAACGTCGGTCGCTATCGCCCGCTGGTCAAGCTGGGGTCCGGGGGAATGGCAGACGTGTTCCTCGCCGTGTCGCGTACGGCGTCAGGACTCGAGAAGCTCGCCGTCATCAAGCGGCTGCGACCGGACATCGGCGACGACCCGGAGGACCTCGCCCACTTCAAGGGGATGTTCTGGGACGAGGCGAAGCTCGCCATGCTCCTCAACCACCCCAACGTCGTGCACACCCACGACGCGTACGAGGAGAATGGCGCGCTCCATCTCGTGATGGAGTACATCGAAGGCCAGTCGCTCAACAAAGTTCAACGGGAGCTCTCGCGCTCCGGGCGACAGCTCACGACGGCACAGGCAGCGCTGATCATGAGCGAGATCCTCGCCGGGCTGCACTACGCCCACGAGCTGAAGAACCTCGCAGGTGAGAAGCTCGACATCGTCCATCGCGACGTCAGCCCGCAGAACATCCTCCTTGGCTACGACGGCAACATCAAGCTCGTCGACTTCGGCGTGGCGATGGCGTCGTCGCGATCGACGGAGACGCGAGCGGGCACGCTCAAGGGCGAGGCTCGCTACATGGCACCGGAGCAGGTGCTCAATCAGGGACAGCTCGATCGTCGCGTCGACATCTACGCTGCTGGAGTCGTCCTCTGGGAGATCGTCGCCGGACGCAAGATGGTCGCGGGCGCGAACATGGTCGAGCAGCTCGTGAACGTCCTCAAGTCCGAGCCCGAGCGCCTCTCGTCCGTCGTCCCGGACGTCGATCCCGAGCTGGACGAGATCGTCCACAAGGCGCTCGCTCGTGAGCGCGACGATCGCTACGAAACCGCGCAGGCCATGCGTGAAGCGCTACTTGCGTTCGCAACGCGCAGCGGCGACATCCGCGCGACCGACATCGGCGCGATCGTGACCGAGCTCTTTGCGAAGAAGCGTGAAGAGACGGCGGCCATCGTTCGGCAGCGTTTGGCGCAAACGTCGGCGGAGGCGGAACAGGTCGATCCGTCAGGGCTCCGCCTGAGTACGCCGGCCGTGCCGATCTTGGACGAGCAGTCCGAGCGCTCGATGCCCTCCATTCCCTCGGGCGCGAAGTCGTTGCCTTCGTCGCTGACGCCACACGGCGTGGTCCAGCAGGTGACCTCTTCTTCGATCGCGCAGCCTCCGTCGAAGAAGACCGTGAACCTCCTCGTGGCATGCCTCCTCGCGCTGCTCCTCGTGGTGGGCGGTCTCGCAGGCGTCCTCGTGTCGAACGCGCGCGCGCCGAAGGTCACCGCAACGACGGCGATGGTCGCCGAGACGCCGGCGGAGGCGAAGACGCCGGCGGAGGCGAAGACGCCCCCGCCCGCACCGACGCCCTCGCCCTCGGTCGAGGAGAAGCCGTCGACGAACAAGGAGCCGGAGACTGCGAAGACGGCCGACCCGGCACCGGAGGCGAGGCCGCATGTTGCTCCGCCGGTCGTCGCCCACCGCTGGACCCCGGCGCCTGCGCCTCAACCGGAGCCACGTGCCGCGCCCGCCCCGCAACCCGCGGCCACGGCGCCGGAAGCGGAACAGGGCTTTCTGACGCTCGACACCTATCCGTGGACCCGCGTCAGTCTGAACGGCCGCGTCCTCGGAAACACGCCGCTCGTGCGCGTCGCACTGCCGGCAGGAACGCACGTTCTGACGCTCGAGAACGCCCAGGACAACGTGAAGCAGACGACGACGGTGGTCATCAAGCCGAACGAGACGGTATCGAAGCGCCTGGCTTTCTAGATGGGGCTTTTCTTCCTAGATGGGGCTTTGCCCCAAACCCCACCCCGCCCCGCGGGGTAAACCCCGCGGTATCCCGCTTCGCGGGGGCGGGGGCTTCTACTTGGGGCTTTGCCCCAAACCCCACCCCGCCCCGCGGGGGTAAACCCCGCGGCATCCCGCTTCGCGGGGGCGGGGCCCGGGGCGAGCTTCGTCCGAGCTCCATGTCTCTCGTTGCGGGTTTGCTCCAGAGCCCCGCTGCGCTGGATGGGGCTTTGCTCCGAATCGCTATCTCTGGGTGGGGGCCCGGGGCGAGCTTCGTCCGAGCTCCATGTCTCTCGTTGCGGGTTTGCTCCAGAGCCCCGCTGCGCTGGACGGGGCTTTGCTCCGAATCGCTATCTCTAGGCGGGCCTTTGCCCCTCGCTCGTCACTTTGGGCGCTGGCTTTCCTGGAAGGTGACCTCGAGCTTTAGTTCTTTGCCGTCGCGGACGACGACGGCTGGGACCGTCTCGCCCGGCTTGCTGCTGTTGAGGACGAACATCAGATCCTCGACGCTCGCGACCTCGCTCTTGCCGAGACGCACCAGGATGTCGCCCTTGCGCATGCCTGCCTTCTCCGCCGCCCCGCCGGGGCGCACACCGGAGAGGAGCACGCCCTTCTTGCCCGCGCCGGGGCCGCCGTAGTCGGGGATCGTCCCGAGCGAGGCGTTGAAGCTACGCATGTCACCGTGCGGAGCCGGGCCCTGCGCATCCGCCTTGAACGTCAGCGGTGCCTCGCGCTGTGACGTTGCGAGCGCGATCGACGCGCAGATCTTGCCCGTCTGCATCGCGCCTGCGGCGTTGATCTTGTCGGCCGTGTCCGAGGGCTTGTGATAGTCGCCGTGCGTCCCCGTGAAGAAGTGGAGGACGGGGATCCCCGCGGAGAAGAAGTTGATCTGGTCGCTCGGGCCGTAACCGTCGCCGCTGCCCGCACATTCGACACGCTGCGCGTCGCAGGCGCTGCCGATCATCTCCCTCCACTCCGCGGCGGTCTCCGCGCCGAGGACCTGCAGGCGGTTGTCACGCATGCGGCCGACCATGTCCATGTTGAGCATCGCGTAGATGCCCGTCGCCTTGCCGTCCTTGCTCGGCGTGCCGGGCTTCGCCTTCGTCTTGTTCGCGCGCTCCGCCTCGAGCCACTTCTGGACGAAGTGTGCCGAGCCGAGAACGCCGGACTCCTCGCCGGAGAACCCGACGATCACGACGTCGCGCTTCAGCTCGCTCTTCTTGCTCGCGAGCTCACGAGCGACCTCGAGGAGCGTCGCCGCCCCGGAAGCGTTGTCGTCGGCGCCGACATGCGCCGCGTCCGAATGAGGAGCGAGCGAGTGCCGACCGCCACGGCCGAGATGATCGTAGTGGGCGCCGATCACGACGACGCCGGGGAGCTTCTTTCCGTCTTTCGGCTCCGCGACGATGCGGCCCGCGACGTTGAACGCCTGTGAGCTGACGGGCGCGAGGGCGACCGTGAGCTTCGCGCGCGCAGGCTGCTTCTTCTGGAGCTCCTCGACGAGCGCGTGGCCGACGGAGCGCTTCAGGACGAGCACCGGAAGCCCGGCGTCGGAATAGCCCTCGGGCTGCAGTGCCGGAAGCTTGGCTTCCTCGGGGACCTTCCAGTCCGCGGGCTTGCTCGCCGGCGGCGCCGGATCGTCGATGACGACGAGCCCCGCTGCGCCTTTCTCACGCGCCCAGAACGCCTTGCGGCGGATGTCGCCGAAGCGCCGCTGCGCGTCGGGCGTCGTGAACTTGCCGTCGTCGGGGACGAAGCGGCGCACGACGACGATCTTCTTCTTCACGTCGAGCTTGTCGTAGTCGTCGCGCCCGAGGTCCTTCGCGATGATCCCGTAGTCGGCGAAGACGAGATCGCCCGCCACCGCCGCCTTCTGCGGCGAGTACCCAAGAACGACGAAGTCCTTCTTGTCGACGGCCTTGCCGCCGATCTCGAGGCTGGTCGCATCGTCTTGCTTCAGGCTCGTGACGACGGGGAACGACTGACGGAAGCTGTTGTCGTCCCCCGCAGGCGCGAGACCGAGCGCTTTCAGGCGCTCCTCGATGTACTTGCCGGAGGCTTCGAGGCCGGCCAGGCCGATGCCGCGACCTTCACGCGCCGGATCGGCGAGCCAGTGAACGTCCTTCTTGATGCGATCGGCGCCGGTCTCGACGATCGTCGGCTCGCCGGTGTCCTCGACCCACGACGCGATGAACACGTTCGTGTCGTGCTTGCCTGGAGCGGTGGCTCGGTTCGACGCAAACGCGAGGAGCTTGCCGTCGGGAGAGAACATCGGGAAGCCGTCGAAGCCTCCGGCATGGGTGATGCGCTCGAGCGCCGTGCCGTCGAGGTTCACCGCCCAGATGTCGAACTCGCGTCCCTTCGGATCGCCGTAGTTCGTCGAGAAGAGGATGCGCTTCTGCGAGGGATGCCAGTACGGAGCGAAAGACGCCGCGTCGAGGTACGTGATCTGCTGCGCGTCGCTGCCATCGGCATTGGCCACGTAGAGCTCGAGCTTCGACGGACGCACGAGCGGGGGGCTTTGCGCGAGGAGGCGCTTGTAGTCGTCGAGCTGCTTGCCGGGCTTCGGACGGGACGCGCGCCAGATGATCTTGGAGCAGTCCGCGTTGAAGAACGCGCCGCCGTCGTAGCCCGGCGTGTTCGTCAGGCGCTTCACGTTCTTGCCGTCGGCATCCATTCGATAGAGATCGATGTCGCCGTCGCGGAGGCTCGTGAACACGATCGAGCCGTCCTTTCCGCAGACGGTCGCCTCCGCGTCGTAGCCCTTCGTGTCGGTGAGGCGAACGACGTTCTTGCCGTCCGCGTCCGCCTTGAAGATGTCGTACGAGTCGTAAAGCGCCCAAACGTAGCCCTGGCTGTGATCCGGCTTGGGCGGGCAAGCGTCACCGCCGAGATGCGTCGACGCATAGATCACCTGCTGATCGCCGGGCATGAAGTACGAGCACGTCGTCGCGCCTTTGCCGCTCGAGACGGGCACCGGCGACGGCACGCTCTCGCGAGCGCCTGGGGGAACGTCGAACACCGACGACAGCGGCAGGCGGTAGATGCGGTCGCAGTCGCTGTCGCCCGTGCGGGACTGCATGACGAGCTCGCGTCGACCCCACGCCCAGTACGCCTCGGCGTTTTCGCCACCGAGCGTGATCTGCTTCACGTCGGCGAGGTGCTTCTCTCCCGCGACCGGCGGCACGACGGGGAGCGCCACCGCCGCTTTGCCTTCGGGCGCCTTCGGCTGGGGCGGATCGCTTCCACACGCGGCGACGAGAAGAGCTGCGAGGCCCGAGCTACCGAGGACGACCGAGGCGCGCTTCATTGGCGCGACTTTAGACCATCCCGGCCCGGTCGAGGACCGCGGAACGAGCAGAGCCGTGTTCCGCGCCCTCCCGCATGCATGCGTAAGCAAACCTGCAAACCGCCCCGCTCTGCCGTTCCCCCCATCGGGCCGCAACACGCTCGGTCGCTCGCTCGGTCGCTCGGTCGCTCCGCCCCGCTCGCCGGTCGCCCGGTCGCCGCCGGGCGATTCGCCTTCGCCGGTGACCTCGACGATCACCCCACACCTGGCTCCTTCACAGCCCTGAACTCCCCGATCACCCCCCTCGTCACCGCGCGGAATCCCTCGCTTTGTCGGCGGTCCACACCCCTTCGCGTGAAGGCACACACGTTGCTGCAGGCCACGGCATGCACGCCGGCCGCATGCTCGCAGCGCTTTTCGTCCTCGCTCTCGCGCCGGTCGGTCTCGCGGCCTGCGCGGAGATCGATGACGGCGCGCCGGAGGATGTCGAGCTGTCCTCGGACGCACTCAGCGGCCGAATTGCCAAGGGAACGAAGCTCGTGACGACCGCACGGGTGAACCTGCGCGAAGAATCGTCGACGAACGCCGACGTCATCGTCACCATTCCCGAGGGAGCGAGCCTGACGGCGCTCGAGGGCTCGGCAACGAACAGCTTCTACAAGGTCTCCTACGGCTCGAACGTCGGCTGGGCGCACGGTGGCTACCTGAAGACGGCAGACGGATCGGCCGCGAGCAACGACGACGACGACGACGACGACGGCGCCGCGAACCCCTCCTTCAACGGTCGCTCCTTCTCGGGCGTGACGATGCTCTGGCAAGGCAACTGGAGCTTCCTCGTCCGGTGCGACTCGTACTCGCGTGCGAAGGGGCGCGTCGTCTTCTTCTGCGACGAGTCTCCCGCACGCTCCTTCGTGGACGACGGCACGTGGATCGCCGTCCCGCGCGCCTACTTCACGCGATCGCTATGCGGACAAAGCGCTCGCGTCTGCAAGGGCTCGACATGCGTCGTGGCCCGCGTCGTCGAGAAGTCGGAGACGACGGGCAAGTGGGAGGGCAGCACGGCGGTGCTCGAGGCGCTCGGCGCGGACACCGGCTTCAACGGATGCTCGAGCAGCTTCGGCACGGCCACCGGCGTCACCGTCACGCTCCAGTAGCGGGCGCGGACGAGGCTGCCGCGTCGAGTACGCGGATCATTCTGCGTCGAGCTCGGGGTAGTGACGGAAGATGCCGCTCTCCGAGAAAGCGACTCGCCGGGTCGAGCCGAGATACGCGGCGACGCGTGGACGCGACGCGACCCGATCGCGGAGCGCGAGCAGGAGCGGGATCTGCCTCCGGTAGGCCGCAAAGGCCTTGGGGAATGCGTACGCGAGACCGGACAGGACGTGAAACGCGGTCAGGTCGACGTGAGAGAAGCCACCGCCGACGAGGTGCTCCTTCTTGCTCGCCTTGTTCTCGGCGAGGACGGACTCGAAGAAGCCGAGGAACTTCGGCATGCGCTCGTTCAAGAACGACGAGGTTCGCTTCTTCGCCTCTTCCTTCTGCTCGTCGTAGTACGCGCTCACCGCGATCGGGTGATGGGTGTCGTGGACCTCGGCGATCAGATCGGCAAAGGTGAGCTGCAGCTCGAGCGCGCGGTGGCGTGTCACCACGTCGTGGTCGGGCAAGAGCTGCTCGTGCCGCGTCGCGAGGAAGTCGAGGATGCAGGCCGTCTGCCCGAGCACCACGTCGCCGCATTTCAGGACCGGCACCGCGAAGTGCCGGCCGCCTCCCGCTTCCGCTCCGAGCACCGACGCGATCGTCTCCACGCCCTTCACGCGTGCGACGTCGACGTATGCGGCTCCGACCTCCTCGAGCGCGAGCCGCACGAGCTCTCCGCGCCCCTGGATGCTCGGCCAGTAGTACAGCTCGTAAGGAGATGAAGCTTCGGTCCCCGTCATGCGGGAGAGGATCGCTCACGAGCGACCGCACGGGAAGCGGTGTCGTGCCCCAGTCATCGCTCCGTACCGAGCGGCCGCCAAGAGAGCGCCACCGACTGCTTCGCGCCGTTGCACGAGCGGACGACGAGCTCGTACGTCGTTCCTCGCGTGAGCTCCGCTCGTCGCGTCTGGCCACACACCTCTCTTCCGTCGACGAACAGATGAATGGCGGCATCGCCCTTCGCCGTGGCGGTGAAGACCGCGTCGTCCGGCGGAGTCACGAGGAACGCTCGCTCCTCGTGCGCATCGAGACCGTAGAGCGCCACACCTCGGTGCCGGTCGCCCGCGGACGGCTCGAGCGGCGCCGGCGCAGCGCGGTTCGAGAAGCGCGGCTCGTCGCAGAGACCGTCCTGACGGAGACAGGTCGCGACGTCGTCCGTGCGGAGGCACATCTTCGCCACGCGGAAGAAGTGACCCATCCGGTCGACGCGCGTGTACGCCATCAGCGAGCCCATCCTCGGCTCGCAGCGCGTGATGCCCGTGAACCGTGACAGAACGCCGAACACCGTGCCGTCCTCGAGGAGGAGCGGACTGCCGCTGTCGCCGTAACACGCGCTCGCCCCCAGGTCGAAGCGCACGAAGACCTCCGTCGGATTCACACCGACGACGACCCCCTCTGCACTTCGGCGCTCCGTGCCGATGCCGCGCGGCTCGATCTTGCCTTCCGCATGCTCGACGTACGACGTCGCGCCGTAGCCGATCGCTCGAGCCTTGCCGGATCGAGGCGTCGGACCGAGCCCCATGGGCGGAAGGTCGACGGAGTGCTCGAGTTCGAGGAGCGCGACGTCGAACCCCTCGAAGACGACGCCGCCGTTGCGCGGAGGCTCCACGTACCGCGGGTGGAGCGCGCGCGAGATCACCGGCACGGTGTTCCGGTCATGGGTCTCGCCCCAGCCGAACTCGATCCGCTCGTCCTCCTTGCTCGCGCAATGTGCAGCGGTCAACACGACGTCGGGCTCGACGAGCGAGGCACTGCAAGAGACGACGCCATCGCGGACGAGGTAGCCGACGCCCGGAAGGTCCATGTTCGGCTGCCCTCCGACGAAGCGCTGGCGGTTCTTGTCGAGGTCGTCCTCGAGGTCCGGCGCTCCGCACGCGGCGCCCGTTGCGAGCAGAGCAGTCATGAACCAGCGATTCCGACGGCGGATCACGCCGCGCGAAAGTGCACGGGCGATGCCGCGTCAGCCTGGGCTCGGCTCCGACGGACATGCGGCCGCCGCCCGCGAGATCCACTCGCGAGCGGCGCCGACGAGAGCTCGAGCCGGACCGGGTCGGTCAGCGGAGATAGATATCGCTGCCGGACGAGCCACAAGCGCAGTTGCCGTAGTCGATGGACTCGTCCGGTCGACCACCGCCGCAGGCCGGGCCCACGCAGCCGTCGGGCTCGGGCGGGCAGAGGTCGGGATTGTCGTTCGGGCCCTGGCAGGCCTCGCCCTCGTCGCTACCGCCGTTGTCGCTTCCGGGGACGGTGCTCTGCGACCCTCCAGCACCGCCGGTCGGTCCGCCGCTCGAGTTGCTGGTATTGCCCCCGTTGCCGCTGCTCCCGTCGGAGCTCGAAGCGCCCGACGAGCCCGACGAGCCCGGGTTGCCGTCGCCGCCCGGGTTCGCCCCGTTCGTCCCGCCGTTGCCGTCGCCGCTCGAAGAGCCCGACGAGCCCGACGAGCCCGGGTTGCCGTCGCCGCCCGGGTTCGCCCCGTTCGTCCCGCCGTTGCCGTCGCCGCTGCTCGAAGCGCCCGACGATCCCGACGAGCCCGATGAGCCCGGCGTGCCTGGACCGTTCGAGCCGTTCGGTCCGCCCGAACCGCAGCTCCCGTAGCAGACGCCGTCGTCGTTGCCGTCGCAGGATCCTCCGCTGTCTCCGCCAGGGCCGCTGCTGCCCGGACCGCCGCTCGTCGTTCCGTCGCCGTTCGGTCCGCCGCTCGTCGTGCCCGTGCCGGTCCCTGCGTCCTCGCAGATCTCCACCGACTTGTCGGCGCCCGGTCCCGCGTAGGTGCGCACGGTCGTGGCACCGCCGGCACATGCGATCTTCGGAGCGAGCCACTTCGCGAGCTTGTCGACACGCGCGACGTACAGCTTGCCCGTCGTCATGCCGCGGCCCGAGACGATGCCGAGGATGCCACGTGCGTCGTAGACGGCGCCGCCGGTGTCGAGGGGCTCACCCGCGAGCCCGTCACCGAGGAACGCGTTCGGCGAGCTCTTTACCTTACCGAGAGAGATCTCGAGCTGCGCGAACGTCCCGCCGTTGCCGCGGACGCGCGTGGCCTTCGTCCCGTCGGCAGACTTCTCACCGACGATCTTCGGATAGGCCGCGAGCTTGATCGGGGAGTCGAGATGGATGACGCCGACGTCGTGCTTGCGCGGATGCGCCTTGTCGCTGTCGTACTTCATCCAGTCGTAGGTCATGCCGCGCACGCCGGTGGCCGTCTGCTTGCCGTCCGCGGACGTCACGACCCACTTGTGCTTGCCGGCGATCAGATGCCCCGACGAGAGCACGAGGTTCGGCGCAATCATGACGCCCGATCCGCTGCCGACGCGGGTGCCGTTCGCATCGAACAGCTCGATCGAGACGCTGGCGGCGCTGACGGCCTGCGCCGTCGTCGGCTCCTTCGACTCCGACGACCCTTCCCCGCTACACGCGGCGAGGGTCCCGAGAGACATCGCGAGGATGCTTGCGCAGACGGCTCCGACGATTCGCATGCCCTTCATCGTTTTGACCTCCGGTCCCTTGCCGCCAGTGAAGGGGCGCCCCTCGCATTCCCCTCTTCGACGCGTGACATCCTTCTTCAGGACGCGTTTCGTCACTGCATGCGGCTTGCCACCTTCGTCTCGCAAGCGAACGCGCGAGAACCTCGTGTTTGTCGAGGTGGCCCACATTCACCTCGTAGAGTCAGACAGGCATCAGGAGTGGATCAGCCGTTCGGCGTGATCGCTTCGATCCCCTTCGAGCCCTATCAATCCGGCCTTTTTCTGCGCCGTACCGACGAAAAAAGAACAGCGAGAGCAAACGCGCTCGAGACGCTCGCCGCTACGCTCGAGCGCGACGAGCCGCGCGGCGATGCGGAGCACCCGTCGTAGTCGTCTTCGTTCGCTCCGGTCGGCGCGCAGATCTTCCGCTCGCTCTGCGCCACACACGTGAAGCCTCCGTTGCACGCGCCGGCGCTCGAGCACTCTTCCGCGCACGTCTTCCGCTCCGCGTCGCAGACGTTCGAGCGGCAGTCCGCATCGGCGGCGCAAGCCGCGCCGTTCACGGCGAGCAGCGGGTTCGGCTGGCCCTCGAGCCAGGGCTCCTGTCCGGCCTTTTGATAGCCGGCGCGGATGAAGTCCGCGTGAGCGGCCGTCGACGTGAAGATGTTCGTGCCGCCGAGGCAGGCGTCGGCGCCCGTCGCGGCGCTTCCGTTGCCTCCGCGTGAAAGCGCGCCGAGCACGGCCCCGGAAGCGGCGATGGCCGGGCCGCCGCTGTCGCCCTGGCACGTCCCCTCGCCGATGCGGAACTCCTTCGGACCGAGCTCGTCGGCGGGTCCCACGTCGACGATCGTGACGCCGGAACGCTGCTGCCGTGTCGACGGGTTCGGATCGTCGTCGGCGATCCCCCAGCCGACGACGGTGACCGTCTCCCCTTTCTCGGGTTTCGCGTCGAGCCGAACAGGCGCGATCTTCCCTTCCGGAAGCGGACGCTCGAGCAGCACGAGCGCGATGTCGTTGTCGCAGAGCGTGGTCGCGCCGGTCGTGAGGATCTCCTTCCCGCGCACCGGCTTTGCGGTCCCCGAGAGGAAATCCGGGCGATCCTTTCCAGCAAAGACGTAGATGGCGCTCGGCTCGTGATCCTTCTCGACGGCGCCCCCCGCGACCGGCTTGCCCTCCGAGTTGCACGCAGCGCCCGGATCCGTAGTGGCGACGCAATGACGTGCGGTGAGCACGAGACGGGGCGTGAGAAGGCTGCCGGTGCAGCCGCTCGCAGCTCCCCCGCCCTCCTTCACGGCGTCGTAGTGCATCACGAGCACGATCGCGTCCTGGCTCGCGTCGGAGTCGACGCCGTTCACGATCGGAGCGCGGACCGTGGACGTGCGCTCGCTCTCGGACGGCGCCGCCGACGAGCAGGACAAGACCAGGCCAGCGAGACCAGCGAGACCGGGCGACGAGAAGCGAGCCTTCATGGATCCCTATCGGCTCTCACGCGTCGCGGCCCCACGTACATCTGCACGTGGAATCAAGAGACGGCGCGGTCGCGACGCCGCGATCGTAGCGCGACGACCCCCGCCATACCTACGCCGGCAAGGAGCAGATCGCCGCCGGACGGAGCGCGACCAGGCGCCGCCCGACAGCCGTCCTCGTCGGCGGCCCCCGTTCCGCCCGCGCTCGCCGGCTCCTGGGCCTCCGTCGTGGGAGGCAGCAGGCGGATCGTGAACCGCGCGTCGGTCTTCTTGGTGGTCGTTCCCGCGACGACCACGATGACCTCGCCCTCGGCGTTCGCCGGCAGCTTCTTCGCACGGTCGAGCTGGGCCTTTCCGCCGTCGACCGGCACGACGACCCCGCTGTTGCGGTCGACGTCGGTCTCGAGCGCGATCTGCTGCGGCGCCTCGAGCATCCCGCGATAGGCGAAATACGCGAGGCCCGACGTGATCGCCGACGCGCCGTCCTCGAGCGCCGCCGCCTCGATGCCGGGGTACTTCGCGCCCTCGGGGTACCCCGCCGGTCCGGCGAGGTCGCCCGTTGCCACGTTCCACGCCGCGAACATCGGGAACGCTTCCGCGAGCGAGGAGCCTTTCCCCATCAGGACCTCGTTCGTCGCATCGAACGGCTTCTTGCCCGTGGCCTCGCGCTCGAAGATCTGGCGAATCGTCTCCTGCCCGTGATTCGTCGCCAGGAACAGTGGCCACACGGCCGAGCCGTAGAGGTAGCCGGCCGTGACGCCGGTGGGCGGCGCATCGAGCGAACGTGTCGGCTCCTCGAAGAACTTCGGCAGATTGCGCTCGAAGTCGCTCAGGTCCGGATGGAGCGTCTCCATCGCCCACTGCGCCGTGCCTTCGGCCCAGAACGGCGCGTCTTCGGTCTTGTAGAGGTTCTGGATCGCGTGGAACAGCTCGTGGGTCACCACAGTTCGGAAGCCGTCCCGCGGCGATGCGTATCCGCGGTTCACGAACGTCGAGTCGATCAGCGCGAACGAGGGGCACTCGTCGCCGTTGCACTCGGCGACACACGCGCCATCGCCCCCGTTGAAGCGCACGAGGTAGATATCGAGCTTCTCGTCTCCCCCGTTCGACGGACAGCCGGTATCGGACGGGACGGGGCGGTAGCCCATCTCGGCGTATTTCGACAGGGCCTCCTCCGCGATGTCGGCCGCGTACGCGACGGTGTCGGGAACACCGTCGCCGCGGGTGCTCGCGAGCGTCGCCTTGTGCGTTCCTTCGAGCGCCCAGTGGACGCGCACCTTCGCCGTCGCATGCGACTTCACCTCGACCGCGCCGTAGTCGTATCCCTGGTACCCGCTCGGATCGGTCGGCCGCCCCACGCACGCCGCGCGGGCGCTCGATGAAACGACGAGCGCAGCACACCCCAACGCCGCTGCAAGCGCAGCAGGCATCATGCGGGTCGTGCCGATCACAGCGGGGCGACCTTGATGATGAAGCGGCCGGTGGCCGGGCCGTCGGTCCCGCCCGCGCTCGTCCCCGTGTAGCTCACGATCCCGAGCTTGTAACGCGACGTCCCGTCGGCCCCTCGGACGACGAACGACACGTTCGACTTCACGCTCGGTCCGGCGCCGACCTCGTAGTTGTACCAGCCCGACAGCGTCGTGATGATGTAGCTCGCCTCGTCCTTGAGGCCGTTGCACTCCTCGTCGAAGAACGTCTCCGGCTCGATCTTCGCGGCATCGGCGTCAGCGGCCGTGACGGCATCGAAGTCCTTTCTCACGAGCGCCGCGCCACCCTTGCCCGGGCCGGCATCTCCGCTGTTCGTGTAGAGATCGACCCGCTTCAGCGCGACGTCCCACTCCTCGGAGTCGAACGCAGCGTTGTCGTCGATGTCGACCTTCTCGCCCGTGAGCTTGATGTACACGCGCGGGCTCTTGGCGACCTCCATCGCGCCGCCAGCCGACGCGTCCACGTAGAGCGTGGTCACGCCATCTTCGCTCGAGATGACCTTCACCTCACCGGTCGACACCTTCGCGATCGGGACGAGATGGCCTTTGCGCGCCGCCGTGCACTGCGTGCCGCCCGCGGGGATCCCCGAGTCGTCATCTTCGCCATCGTTGGGCGTCGTACCGCCATCCTCCGTCCCTGCCGCAGGGGTCGTCGTCGACGAGCAGGCAGGGATCGCGGCGAGGACCAACGGGGCCGATGCAAGAAGAAGCAAGAGGCGATTCATGGGCCATCTCCTATGACTGCGAGTCGATCACGATTACTTGGCAGCCTTCACGCGCATGACGACCGTGCCGGGGCTCGTCGCCGTTGCGCCTTCGAAGGTCGGGAAGCCGACCAGGTAGCGCTTTTTGCCATCGGCACCGACAACCAGCCAGGCGAACTTGCCCGGCGCCGGAGGGGTCACACCACGCTGCGTCCAGAGACCGCTGAATGCGCTCACGACGCGATCGCCCCGTAGCGTCTCGCCGTCGAAGCTCGCCGCCGTGATGGCATCGAACCGCGCGAGCTCGCTCTCCGGCGTGAGCTGGACGATGTCAGCGAGCTTCTCGTTCGCCGTCTTGTCGGCGTCGAAGTCGACGGCGCCTACGCCGCGCGGCCCGCCCTCTTCACCGTTGACCGAGATGTCCTGGCGGCGGAAGCAGAGGTGCCATGCGCTCGACGTGCGCGCCTCCGCCGGCGTCAGCATCATGCGCGCGCCGGTGCCGAGATCGATGCACTCGCTCGGGGCGGACGGATCCGCGGCCGTCGCGCCGCCCGCCGTTGCGTCGAGATCGACCGCCTCCTTCGCCGGCTGGCCGACCTCGCCGTAGCGGATCCGGTAGAGGCCAGGCACCCCCGTGCCGTCGCGCTTTCCGTAGTACGTCAGGATCTGGACGCGATAGAGCTTGTCGCCGTCCTTCACGCCGAAGACGTGGAAGCGACTGTAGAGCGCGTGGCTCGGCGCTCCCTCGTAGAAGTACCAGCGGATGAAGGCGCCGCCCGCTTTGTCGGCGGTGAGAAACGGCACCTCGGGCGCGACATCCTCGAGGAACACGATCGGATCGAGCGGCCCGAATGCGAGCGATGCGCCGGAGCCCGACGGACCGCTGTTCGTGTAGACATCGAGCCCTTCGAACGCGAGGTCCCAGCCCTTGTCGGTCTTCGGATCCGCTGGCGTGACGACCGACGGCGGGCTCGTGAGCTTCACGAAGACACGGCCCGTCTCCGGCACGGCGACCTTCACCTCTTCGCCGGCGTTGAACTCTTCGCCGGGCTGATCTTCGGCCTCGCCCGAGGGCGTCGTGCTCGGGCCATTTTTCCCTCCCGAGCCGACCTCTTCGCTGCACGCGGCCGCGAGACCGAGCAGGGCGAGGATGGCGATCGAAGACGTCGAGAGCTTGGATCCGCGACACGGGAACGAGGAGAAGAAAGAGTGCTTCATGGGTGTTTCAGTCCTCCCAAGGAAAGTCGGCGCGGAGCCCGACGTAGAGGATACGACCGAGCGGCGGACGCGTATCCCCGAGTCGTCCAGGGTCCTGCTTCACGTCGAGCACGTTGAGCGCTCCGACATACGCCTGTGAGCGCGGCCAGAGCGTGCGGCCCATGCGGACGTCGACCGTCTGGTAGCCAGGCGAACGGCTGTCGACGTCGAGGAACGAGCTCGTGACGACACGCGCGCGGACGTACATCTCGAGCTTCCATCCCGGTTCCACGCGGAGCGCCGACGTGACCGAGTGCGGCGGCCGCCCGGGCAGCGGCTGTTCGTTCACGTCGTCCCGCGTCCACGTGTAAGCGTAGCTCGATTCTGCGGTGAGCCAAGCCGTCGGCTTGAAGCGTGCATCGACCTGTCCGCCGGCGGTCCGTGCACGTCCGAAGTTCGTGTACGAGTACGTTGCGACGGTTCCTTCGAAGACGCCGTTGCCGAGATCGAGGTCGATGAGATCCTCGACCCAGTTGGCGAAGACGGAGCCGCGCAACATGCCGTCCTTCGTCGGGCGCACGGTGACGTCGGCGTTCACGCCCCACGACTTCTCGGGGAACAGGTCGCGATTGCCGTTGATGCGATAGCCGTAGAACGAATGATCGAAGACGAAGCCGAGCTCCTTCGCGCTCGGCGCGCGGAAGCCGCGACCTCCGGACGCGCGCAGCGTCACCTGCGGCGAGAGCTCCCAGGCTGCAGCGAGCCGCGGCGCGACCGACTCCCCGTAGCGCGAATGCAGCTCCGTTCGCACGCCGGGCATCACGGTCACGCCCGGAAGGACCTTCCACGAGAGCTGGGCGTAGAGCGCCGCGATGCCGAACGTGAGCGGGACGACCTCGGGACCGCTCGACGTCACCGGTCCGCTCGACGTGCTGACCGTTCGCGTCAGTGACTGATCGAAGTGCTCCGCTTCGAAGCGCGTCCCGGCGACCCACGTGCGCGTCCCGTCGGGGACCGTCCCGATCGCCTCGAAGCTCTGCATCCTGTGGTCGCGATCGCGCCGCTCGTCGATCGGCGAGCCACGACGATCCTTGCCGGTGAAGTTGTCGAACTGCTGCCGTCCCATCGTCACGCGGAGGCTCGCGCCGCTCGGGAAGCGTGTGACGTGGATGACGTGCAGTGTGTAGCGATCCGTCTGCTGCGGAAGGTCCGTGACGAAGCGCTCGGCGATCGTCGGACGAGTCTCGCTCTCGATGCCGTCGAGCCGATCGCGGAACGCGCGCAGGCGGATCCGCACGTCCATCTCGGGCGTGTTCTTGTTCCCTCGGAGGAGTTGCATACCGCCGCGAAGCCCGATCATTCGCCGGTTCGTCTCGGGGATGCGGAGGTCGGGCAGGCCCGGCGTGCGCTCGACACCGTCCATCCGCGTGTAGTTCACGTCGAAGCCGATCCACGGCTCCTTCAGCGGGCCGAGGTCGCCGGTCTTTCGCGCCGACGCGTTGCCCTGGAAGACCACGCCGTTCAGCGATCGATATTCCGCGCGCGCCCGCGCGGCGAGACCGGGCCGTCGTGGTGGACCGGTGATGATGTTCACGACGCCGCCGATCGCCGCCGACCCGTAGAGCGAGCTCGTCGGCCCCGCGACGACCTCGATCCGCTCGAGATCCGCTGTCGGGATCGCCGCGAGATCGACCGCACCGCCGACGTCCCCGACGACGCGCTCGCCGTCCTCGAGGATGAGCACCCGATCGCGATCGAAGCCCTGGATCTGCAGCGCGCTCACGCCGCCCAGGAATCCGTACGAGCCAGGGTTCACCTGGAGCCCAGGCTGCGTCGCGAGCGCGTCGGCGACGTTCGTCGCGCCGCGACGCTCGGCCTCCTCGCGCGTGACGACGTCCGTCTTCACCGTGGAGCGCTGGACGTTCTCGGGCGTGCGCGTCCCGGTGATGACGACGGTCTCTCCGTCCTTGTTCGGCGGCGCGGGGGGCTTCTGGGCGTGCGCGGTCCTGGCGACCAACAGGACGAGGGCCGTCCACCCGTAGCCAGGGACTCGTCTGCGACCGGACCTGCGCACGTTATTGAAAGCGACTTTCAAATTCCTTATACATCGCGGCACACGGATGTCGAGCCCGCCCTCTCTCTCTTCGGGCTCGGCGTCCGCCGCTCGGCGCTGCTGCGCGCCCGTCCCGTCTACTTGGGCACTTGGAACGAGTGTTTGAGCGTCTGCGGTGCCCCCTGGAACGGCGAGATCTTCGTCCGCCGGAAATGACCGGCGACGCAATCGCCGGCAGGTGTCCCCGCATACGGCGGGTCCATGCTCACGCCGCTCACGCTTCCGTCCGTCGCGAACGTGACGGACGCCGTCCCCGGTCCGGTGACGCCCCCCTCCTTCTTGCAGAAGACGAGGATGCCGTTCGCCTGACCGAGACGCGATCGCGCGAGCGTCTCGTTGAACGCATTCGGATCCGGTGGCGGGCCCGCGTCCTTCACCACTGCAACCGTGGGCACGGGCACCGGGACCGGAACCGGCACGGGCGCGACTTCGGTTGCGGTCGCGGTCGCCGTTGGCGCGGGCGTCGGCTCGACGGCAGCCGCCGCGGCGTCAGCCTCTTCTTCCTGCGCGGAGTCGCTCGCGTCGGGCGTGACGTCCGCGAGTGGGACCGGATCGACGACCGCCGGTGGAGTCGGCGTCGGCGTCGGCGTCGGCGTCGTCTCGACCGGAATCGATGCAGACGGTGTTGCGCCCGACGCGCCCTTGCCGCCGTCGCCCTTGCCACCGAAGAGGACGATCAAGGCGAGGACGATGCCGATACCGGCGAGTGCGCCCATGCCGACCATCGCATAGAGGATGGTGTTGTTCCTTTTCGGCCCCCCGACGACCGAGCCGGGCGGCATGCTCGCCGACTCGCCCATTCGCGAAGACGGCTGCGGCTGCGCAAACACCGGCCCTTGCGTCTGAATCGAAAGATGGGCCGCCGGCTGCAACATCGGATGTTGCTGCTGATGCTGCTGGTGCTGGTGCTGGTGCGGCGGAGAAGGATACGGCGGCTGCGGTTGCAGGAGCTGCGATGACGTACCTGCCGCAGGTGCGTTGCCCGACGGCTGACCGTGCATGCCGAGCGGATGTGGCCCCGCGAGGGGCATCGTCTGGCCGAGGCCGTGTTGCCCGGATGCCGAGCGCGCCTCTGCGGGCGGCGCTCCGTGCAACTGCGACTGCGTCGGGAGCGAGGGCATCGACGGAACGGAACCGTGCCCGTATCCAGGCGGCATCATCAGCGTCCCGGCGGGGATCGACGACGACTCCGGCAGAAGCGCGGGCGGCATCACGTTCGGCGGCGAAGGAGCCGCGCCTTGATCGGGAGCCATACCGGCCGCCGGGCGCGGCGTGCTCCCGCGCGAGAGCTGCGTCGTCGCCGCCCCCGGCGGACGCAAGCGCGCATCCTGGTCCGTGAGGCCTCGGAGCATGTCGGGCTCCGGCGCGCGCACGCGCGTCACTTCGTCCTCTGCCTCGTCCTCGTCCTCGATCGACGGCACGGAGCCGACGCGCATCGGGATCTCGCGTTCGCCGTCGATGCTCGGCGGCAACTCGTTCGGAAGCCGCTGCGTGGCCGGATGGTTCGCGTCGCCGGCGCGCGGCACATCGGGGATGCTTGCTCGCGGCGCATCGGGGATGCTCGCGCGCCGCGCATCGGGGACGCTCGGTCGTCCCGGCACGCGCGGCACGGACGGAGACGGCGGCCGAGGAGCACCGGGTGCCGGTATGCGTGCCGAGCTCGGCGCACGCGCCGACGAGGATGACGAGGATGAGCCCGAGGCCGCTTCGTCCGGCGACGGCGACGGCACGTTCAACTTCGGCATGGGCATCGCGCTGCCGATCGGCAGTGTGCGATCGAGACGGGGCTTGGCCGGCGGTGGAGCCATGCCCTTCTGCGTCTGCCGGGGACCGCCCGGCATAGCGAGCGGCGGCGTCTCCTGCGCCGCGCGGGCGTGTTTCTGCTGGCTCGCGGCGCTCGCAGCGATCGCGAGCGCTTGCCAGAGCTCGCCGGCGTTCTGCCATCGCTCGCGCGGATCGAGCTTCGTTGCGCGCGCGAAGATCTGCTCGACCTCGTCGGTCACGTCGAGGCCGAACATTCGCGGCGTCGGGCGCCGCTTCGGATCGATCGCCGTTTCGGCGAACTCTCCGAGGTGTTTGCCTTCGTTGACGCACCGATCGCGCATCGCCTCGAGCAAGATGAGCGCGAACGCATAAACGTCCGAGGCTGCTCCGACGGGACCAATCGAGTCGTCGAATTGCTCCGGCGCGCCGTATGCCGGCGCGAAGATGCGAATCTGGCCGACGGTCTGCGTGCGCGCGATGTTGAGCGTGGACTCGTCGAGGATCTTCGCCACGCCGAAGTCGAGCACCTTCATCTTCACGCCTTGCGGCGTCGAGGCGAGAAAGAGGTTGCCCGGGTTCAGGTCGCGATGGACGACGCCGTGTGCGTGCGCATGGCCGAGGCCGTCGGCGGCCGACCCGAAGAGCTTGATGACCTCGTCGAGCGAGCGGCCTTGCTGCCCGACGGTGCGCCGGATCGTGAATTCGTTCGCGAGCGACCGTCCCTCCATCCACTCGAGGATCATGTAGGGGACGACGGCGCCCGTGTTCGCCTGCCACGTGCCCGCCGCGATGCTTCGAACGATGTTGAGGTTGCCCTGCGAGAGTCGATAGAGGATGCGGCTCTCGTCGCGGAAGCGCTTCGCGAACTGGTCGACGAGCTGCGGTGAGAGCGAAGGCGGCAGCTTCAGGCACTTGATCGCGATCGGCTCTTCCAGCCCGAGGTGGTGGCCTCGGTAGACCGCGCTGAACCCTCCCTCCCCGACCAAGCGATCGACGCGGAACTGCGCATCGAGGACTTGCCCCACGATCCCGAACGGATCGACTGCGTGAGTCTGCACGAAGGGCACCATATCAGCGCCCGCGCCTCTTGCCGATCGCTAGGTTTTTCCAGGCTTCGCGGCCGGAGTGGGCGCCACGCAGCTGGAAGGAGGACGCTGCGTCTCGGGCGCCTCCAGCTCGGTCGGGGCATCGTCAGCGCGTCAGCGCGCGTGATCGAGCTTCACGTCGCCGGAGTAGAAGACGACGCGCAGCCCGCCGCTCGCCCAGTGGCGCTCGACCGCGGGCGTGTAGATGGCGTTGTACTCGACGTACGGACCGGCGGAGGCGTGTCCGCCGAGCAAGCGCCCGAGGCGCCATTCGTGCTGGAGGCCGATGCCGAGGAACGACTGCGCACCGTCGGCCGTCGGGTAAGGGCCTTTCGCGCGCAGCTCGGTGACCCCGAACCCGGCCTGGCCGTAGATGGCCGTATCGGCGAGCGTGGGGACGAGATGCACGAGCGGGAAGACCTCGGCGCGGAAGCCGACGGCGAATCCGGTCGACTTCCACTTCGGGCTCTCGAACGTCGCGATCGAGAACGTCGGGCCGAAGCTCACGTAGTCATTGAACGCGCCCATCGCGAACACGGAGGCCGACCAACCCACGAGGAGCGGGCTCGAGGAGTAGAAGTCCGGATTCTCGAAGTACTTTGGGTTGTTCGGGTACCCGCTCGATCCCGCCAATGCGACACCGCCCGCCGCGCCGAGGGCGAGACCGTTGCGGCGCTCCGGCGACACGCCGCGTTGCGTGGGATCTTCCGGTCCCGCGGCACTGGGGCTCTGTTGCGCACCGTCGGCGTGCGCGGGAGCTCCGGACGCGAGGATGGCTGTGCCGACCAGACAGAACGCGAGTGAAGGGCGCTTCACGCGTTGCAACATACCGCATGCGCGCGCGCGCCGTCATCGCCGGATGAGCTCTTCGCACGAGAGACGGACGCGACCGCATCGTGGTAATGCGCTCTCCATGCCCGACAAGGATCTCGCTCAGGTCGACCCGGAGATTTCCAAGCTCATCGAGGAGGAGAACCGTCGCGAGCACGAGTCAATGCGACTCATCGCGAGCGAGAACTACGCCTCGCGCGCCGTGATGGAGGCGACCGGCTCCTGCCTGACGAACAAGTACTCCGAGGGCTACGCGCACAAGCGCTACTACGAGGGCCAGGCCGTCATCGATCAGGTCGAGGAGCTCGCCATCGGGCGACTCCGGAAGCTCTTCGCGAAGACGGCCGCAGCGGGCGGCGAGGACGACATCCACGTCAACGTGCAGCCGTACTCGGGCAGCCCTGCGAACCTTGCGGTCTACCTCGCGTTCCTCCAGCCCGGCGACGTGGTGATGGGGCTCGGCCTTCCCGCCGGCGGCCATCTCACGCACGGACACACCGTCTCGATCACGGGCAAGTACTTCAAGAGCGTCCCGTACGGCGTCCGACGCGAGGACCACCGCATCGACATGGACGAAGTGCGCAAGCTCGCGAAGGAGCACCGGCCGAAGCTCATCTGGGCAGGGACGACGGCTTACCCGCGCACGCTCGACTTCAAGGCGTTCCGCGAGATCGCCGACGAGGTCGGCGCGATCCTCGCCGCAGACATCGCGCACATCGCCGGTCTCGTCGCGACGGGCGTGCACCCGTCGCCGATCGGCATCGCGGACGTCGTCACGTCGACGACGCACAAGACGTTCCGCGGCCCGCGCGGCGGCATGATCTTCTGCAAGAAGGCGCATGCGTCCGCGATCGATCGCGCCGTCTTCCCCGGCCTCCAGGGCGGCCCCCACAACCACACGACCGCCGGCATCGCGGTCGCGGCGCTCGAGGCCTCTCAGGCTTCGTTCGTCGAGTACGCGAAGGCCGTCGTCGAGAACGCGAAGTATCTCGCGCAGGCGCTCGTCGAGCGCGGCTTCGGGGTGACGACCGGCGGCACGGACAATCACCTCATGCTCGTCGATCTCACGAGCAAGAACGTCGCGGGCAAGCCCGCCGCGCAGGCGCTCGACCGCGCCGGCATCGTCGCCAACTACAACGCCGTGCCGTTCGATCCGCGCAAGCCCTTCGATCCGTCGGGCCTCCGCATCGGCACGCCTGCCGTGACCTCCCGCGGGATGGGCAAGGCCGAGATGGGGACGCTCGCCGAGTGGATCGACCGCGTCGTGGCGAACCACGGCGACGAAGCGCTGATCGCGAAGGTGGCGGGCGAAGTGAAGGAGCTCTGCGCGAAGTTCCCGGCCCCTGGCCTGCGCGTCTGATCTCGCCGCGCGCTACGCGCTTTCTTGCTTCTCCCAACGGATCGCCGACCGCAGGCCGGCGGTCCGTTTGCGCACCAACGATTTCGCCGTCATCGAGCACGATGGATGGGAGGAGGTGCGCTCACCTCCGACCGGATTGCCCTTGAGACGGAGTTGCAAGGCCGGGACGCGTCCGCCCGAAAGTAGGGTGCGCCGCCATGCTGTTCCGGAGCGCTCTGCTTCTCGGCTCCGTGATCGTGCTCGCAGCGTGCGCGCACGCGGGCGAAACGCCCTCGTCGAAGACGGCGCCCGACGTCGCCGTCGCGGCGGCGGTCGTCGAAACGCCGGCGCCGACTCCGGCCATGGCGACGGGGGTGACGGCGCGCGTCGTCGAGACGGTCGAGATGGAGGAGCAGTGGCAAGGGTTCGGGGTCTCGAGCTGCTCGTACCTCGCGCCGAAGGAAGAGCTCGTCGCAGAGGACGGCGGCATCGACGTCATCTTCCACTTCCACGCCGGGCAGATGTCCGAGCGCGAGATGCGCGCGAGCGGCGTCCGCGGCGTGTTCGTGTCGTGCGGATACGGTGTCGGGACGAGCGGCTATTCGCGCGCCTTCCAGGATCCCTCGCGCTTCAGCTCGATGATGAAGCGCCTCACGCGCACGATCGGCAAGAAGACGAAGCGCGACGACGTCCACGTTCGACGGCTCGCCCTCGCATCGTGGAGCGCGGGCTTCGCCGCGGTGAGCCGCATCCTCGCGGTGCCCGAGTATTACGACACCGTCGACACGGTCATCCTCCTCGACAGCTTGCATGCACAATACACCGGAGGAGAGGGGCCGGCCCGCGGAGCAGACCTCGTGGACGTGAAGATGCTGAGGCACTTCGTCCGCTTCGCGAAAGACGCAGCCGACGGAAAGAAGACGATGGTCATCACGCACTCGGCGATCGTTCCGCCGGACTATGCGAGCACGTCGGAGTCGACGACGGCGCTCCTCGCGGAGGTCGGCGTGACCGCAACGCCCGCGTCCGGGAAGACCATGCGATCGATGGCACTAGCCCTCGAAGCCGATGAGAGCGGACTTCACGTACGCGGATTCCGCGGCATGGGACCCCAGGATCATTTCGGTCACCTTCATCTGATCGGCGACACGCTGCGATCCTGGCTCGTCCCGCGCTGGTATACTGCGGGCGGTGAGTGACCCTGAGCACGGTGGGGGCAAGTCGTCGAGCACCGCGCCGGGGCTAGCGGCGGTGTCCTCTCCCGCATCACCCGGCCCGTCCCTGCCCTCCTCTCGCGAGGAGGAGAAGGTGAGCGACGAAGTGGCGACGACGGTCGGCAGCCCGGGCGCCGCGAACGGCGGCACACCGCTGGCAAAGGAGGCGCCTCAGCGTCCTTTGACGCCAGGAGGTCCGCCGAAAGTGGAAAGCGCGCCCACGTCTGTTGTCCCGACCGTGAAGGAGCCGCTCGACGTCGCCACGACGCAAGCTTCTGCGATAAGCCCGCTGCAAACGCCCGAAGGCAAGGCACGCGCGGAGGCGAAGAAACGGCTCGGGCAGACGGCGATCGGCATCGCACCTCCCGCGATCGGGAGCCACGTCCCCCCTGAGGCAAAAGACGCTGCGGTGACAAATGCTCCAGCTGCGCGGCCAGACGCTCCAGGCGCTCCAGGCGCTCCAGGCGCTCCAGGAGTGATGTCTGCGGCGAGCAAGCCGCCGCCGGTCCCGAACACGCGACCGATGACGCCGAGCACGCGGCCGCCCGTCCCGAACGCGGGGCATGGCGCTCCGGTCGTCCGCGCGAGCTCCCCTCCTTCTCCGTTCACCGACACGCTGGTCGCCGTCCCCTCGCCGGCGGCGGGGCTACCTTTGCCGGGGAAGACGGCCACTGCCGATCATCCTCTTGCGGCGACGACGAAGAGCGCAACGACGAACAGCGCGACGACGAACAGCGCGAAGACCACGAGCCCGAGCCCGACGTCGCCGCCTCCCGCGCCCAGGGCCGTCGACGGAAGCGCGCCGCTGAAGCCCGGCACCGCGACGCTGATCGGCACCGCGCCTCCTCCGGCGGCGGTCCCGGGAAACCCGGCGCCGATCGTCCCGCGCCGGCGAACTCCGGCGCAGGGCATCCCCGCAGCGCGGGTTGGCCCCGCGGCGGGTGGCTGTTCACCGAAGGTCACGCCGATGGCGGGCACGGCGATCCCGAAGATCACGCCTGCAGCCGGCACTCCCCCCGAGCCGGCGATCGTCGCATCCGTCTCCGATCCGGTCGTGAAAGAGAAGGACCCGCGTGGACAAAGCGGCGGCGTCGCCGGCGGCATCCTTCCAGCGGCCCCGCCGATCATTCGCATCCCGCAAGGGGGGCTGCTCGGCTCGTCGTCGCCCGCGAAGGTGAAGGGCGCCGGGACGCTCATCTGCGAGATCCTCGTCAAGAACGGGGCGGTAACCGAAGAGATGGTCGACAGGGCGCTCGCGCTGCAAGAAGAGCGCGGCGGTCAGATCGGGCGCATCCTCGTCTCGCTCGGGGCGTGCACCGAGGAAGCGATCGCACGGGCGCTCATCGAGCAGCTCAAGATCCGCAAGAACGAGGGTCTCCTCAGCGACATCTCGGCCGCGGCGCGCGAGCAGAAAGACGTCGTCGGGCTGAAGGTCCTGACGCGCCCGGGTCGTACGGTCGCGACGCTGTTCCTGACCGACCTGTTCTCGCTCCTCCTCGCCGCGCTCGTTGCGACGAGCGTTCACTGGGTGCGCACCTATTCGGAGCTTCAGACGCTCGACGGGACGGCGTGGCTCGTCGTCGGCCCGTCGATTGCGCTCTGCATGCTCACGTTCCTCGGCCTCGAGCTCTACTCGCCGATGGCGAAGAGCACGCCCGACGAGATCCGCGACATCACCTTCTCCGCATCTCTCGTCCACCTCGGCGCGTCGCTCCTGTCGACGCTCGGCGATCTGCCGATCGTCAAGTGGGGTGTCCTCGTCCGCGGCGTCTGGTGGGCAGCCACGCTCTTCCTCGTTCCGGTGATCCGCTCGCTCGTGCGGAACTACTTCTCCGTGCAGCCCTGGTGGGGCATCCCGGTCTGCGTGCTCGGCGCCGCCAAGACCGGACGGCTCGTCGTGCGTACGCTGAAGGCGCAGCCGCGCTCGGGCCTCAAGCCCGTGATGATGCTCGACGACGACAAGAGCAAGTTCGGCACGCTGCGCGCGAGCTTCACGAACGAGGTGATGGACGTCTACTCCGTCAACGTCTCGGCCGCGCACTTCCTCACCGACTCACAGCGCGCGGAGCTCGCGCACGACATCTTCGGTGACGAGCTCGAGCGCGCCGGGCAGCCGATCAGCTCGGATCACATCCCGATCGCGTCGCAGGCGAAGGTGGATCTCATCCCCGCCCCGAGCTCGAAGGTCCCGAGCTCGAAGGTCCCGGACACGAAACATCCGGAAGACCGTGTGAGCGCCGAGTTCTGGAGCCCGGATAGCCAGCGCATCTCTCGCTCGCAGATCACGAAGGACGCCTCGCAGTTCCCGCGCGGCAAGTTCGCCGAGGTCGACGGCGTTCCGCTCGTCGGCGATCTCTCGCTCGCCCCCGTCCTCGCGGCGCGCCTGAAGATCCCGTACGCGGTGCTCGCGATGCCGGGCGTCGAGTCCTCGAAGCTGCTCCAGATCGTCGAGCGCATCGGCGGAAAGTTCACTCACCTGCTGATCATCCCCGACCTCTTCGGCTTCGCCACGATGGGCGTCCCGGCGAAGAGCCTCGGCGGCATCCTCGGCGTCGAGGTCAGGCAGCAGCTCCTCCTCCCGGGCCCGCGCCTCGCGAAGCGCATCATGGACGTCGCGCTCACGTGCCTCGGCGGCATCTTCGTGCTGCCGTTCCTCCTCTTGATCGCCGCGCTCATCAAGCTCGACTCGAAGGGGCCGGTCTTCTACACGCAGAAGCGTCTCGGCAAGGACGGGACCTACTTCTCGGCGTTCAAGTTCCGCACGATGCACGGCGACGGTGAGGCGCGCCTCAAGGCGATCCTCGATGCCGATCCTGCGCTCAAGGCGGAATACGACATCTATCACAAGCTCAAGAAGGACCCGCGCGTCACGCGTATCGGCCGCGTCCTCCGAAAGTTCAGCCTCGACGAGTTTCCGCAGCTCCTCAACGTCATCAAGGGCGACATGAGCCTCGTCGGACCGCGCCCGTACATCGAGCGTGAGCTCACCGAGATGAGCGGCCAGGAGAAGATCATCCTCCGCGCTCCGCCCGGCATGACCGGCATGTGGCAGGTCTCCGATCGCAACGCGACGTCGTTCGCGCAGCGCGTCCAGATCGACGTCTACTACGTCCGCAACTGGTCGCCGTGGCTCGACATCCACATCCTCGCCAAGACGTTCGGCGTGGTGGTCAAGGGCTCCGGCGTCTGATCGTCTGATCACCTAGTCGACGTGCCGACCATCGCTGTCCTTCGTGTTCGTCGCACATGACGTCGCCATCGTGCGGTGCCTCTCGAGCGCCTCTCGAGCACCTCTCGAGCGCACAGATCGTCGCATCCCTCTAGTCTGCAGGAGCAGCGCGGACCCGCGCTAACATCGACCTCATGGGCCTTCTCGGGAAGATCACCGCCGACGCATTCGAGCTCGCACGCGCCCTCCGCAAGGAGAAGGCGCACGACCGGCCGTCCGTGAAGGAAGCCGTCAAGGCCGCGCTTACCCAGGACGGATACAAGGTCCTGCTCATGAGCCGCATCCGTGAGAGCGCGCGACGGTGGCACGTCCCGGGCGTGAACCACACGCTCCGGCTCGTCACGACGGTGCTCTACAGCATCGAGATCGGCAACGACATCGAGCTCGGCGAGGGCATCAACTTCACGCACACGCTCGGGACCGTGATCGGCGGGACGTCGAAGGTCGGGGCGCGCGTGAAGTTCATGGGCAACAACACCATCGGGACGGCCAAGGACAATGGCTGCCCCGTCATCGAGGATGATGTGGTCATCGGGTGTGGTGCCCGGGTCCTCGGCCCGATCCGGGTCGGTCGTGGTGCGTTCATCGGCGCCAATGCAGTTGTGCTGACCGACGTCCCGCCGGGGGCCATCGCGACGGGCATCCCCGCGAAAATCCACGAACGAACGAACGGGATCGCGCACGATCCGTTCTCGGCGGGCAGAAGCACGAACGAGAACGGCGTCGACTGACGAAGGGGTGGAACGAGCGCGCCCCGCTGGGCGTCGCGCCGCTCGCTTTCGTTTGCTTATAGAAACGATCCGTCGTCGTTTGCCGTTAGTCTCGGTCCGATGACCTCGAGGCCGACGAGCAGTCAGCAGCGGATCGCGACGAACGACATCGTTCCGGGGTCGCTCATTGCTGGGAAGTTCCGGGTCGAGCGAATCGTCGGACGCGGAGGGATGGGCGTCGTCGTCGAAGCGACGAACGTGCAGCTCGATCAGAAGGTCGCACTCAAGCTGCTCGCCTCACGCGGTGACGACGCAGTCGTCGCCGATCGTTTCGGAAGGGAGGCGCGCGCGGCG
Organism: Pseudomonadota bacterium; assembly: GCA_023423895.1. Lineage (GTDB taxonomy): Bacteria > Myxococcota_A > Polyangia > Polyangiales > Polyangiaceae > Labilithrix. Next base: position 48,316 of record JAFAER010000113.1, on the reverse strand, counting down.
GCGCGTTTGCGGAGCGACCACGTCGCACGCGTGTACGACGTCGGCAAAGACACGCTGCACGGCCCGTTCATCGTCATGGAGCTGCTCGAGGGCCGGACGCTCGCGGACGTGCTCTCCGGAGGACGTGTTCCCGTCCATCGCGCAGCCGAATACGTCATCGACGCCTGCGAGGGGCTCGCCGAGGCGCACGCGCGCGGGATCGTCCATCAGGACGTGAAGCCCGCGAACCTCTTTCTCGTGACGGATACCGATGGCCGCCCCACGATCAAGCTGATCGACTTCGGCATCGCGACCGTGCGTTCGAAGGGGCGTGAGGTCGACGCGAAGTCGAGCCATCCGTCCGTGGGCACGCCTGCGTATCTCGCGCCGGAGCAGCTCCGCGGAGAGCCGCCTGCCGACCACCGAGCCGACATCTGGGCGCTCGGTTGTGTCCTCTACGAGCTGATCACCGGCGAGCGGCCGTTTCCGGCGACACGCTTCACGGAGCTCGTCACGAAGATCCTCGAGGCGCCGCCGGAGCCGATCCCTGCTGGCATCGACGTGCCTGCACCCATCGCCGCCGCCATCCAGCGTTGTCTCGAGAAAGATCGCACGAAACGCTTCGCGTCGACGGGCGAGCTCGCCTTGACGCTCTTGCCCTTCGCGCGGCGGCGGGCGCATTCCTCCGTCTCGCGTGCGATCGCACACGTGAAGTCGAGCGGGCTCGATCCCCATCTCGAGATGCCGTCGTCGATGCCGCCACGCCCGTCGGACGGCACGATCGACGTTCCGTCGAGCGCCGACCTTCGCCCGCCCTTGGTGCCCTCCTTCGATAGCACTCCAGCAGTGGCTCCGAGCAGCGCCTCCGTCACGAACGACGCTCCCGCGCCCAACCGGAGCCGACGTCTCGTCGCTGGCGCAGCGGTGATGCTCCTGATCGCGCTGACAGGCGGAGCCGCCTGGTACCTGTCGGGCGCTGAACCGACGATGGGACCGATCGCTCCGGTCCCGTCCGCCCATCCGTCGTCGACGGCAGATGACGTATCCGCATCCGCCGCGTCGCCCCACGGGTCGGCGGTTCCCGGGCCAGCAGCAGCGGCGCCCGCGGTCACGTCCACCGAAGCGGCCGCGCGAAACATGACGTCGCCGCCGCCGGTCCTTCCCGCGAAGAAGGCGCCGCCGTCCGCTGCGCCGCGCTCCCGTCCGTCGTCGGCGGTGGCCCCGGCGGCGCCGCCCGCTCCAGCGGAGACGGAGATCCGACACGTTCGCTGAACGGCCGACGGGCGGTGTAAGGAATCCTACGCCGTAAAATTGCCAAAAACGGCACGTCGCCGCAGCGACTTGTTTTCACGTGATACCTTCGGTCGGTGGTGGGTACGCCGACGCGAGACGCGGTTGCCGCGAGCGAGCTCGATCTCCCGGTGCGCACGGGCGAGGTCCTCGAGGGGAAGTTCAGGATCGAGCGAATCATCGGTGAGGGCGCGATGGGGCTCGTCGCCGAGGCGATGCATCTCGACCTCGAAGAGCACGTCGCGCTGAAGTTCCTGCATCGCGAGGCACGCGAGCGTCCTGACATCGTCGCGCGCTTCGCACGTGAGGCGCGCGCAGCAGCGCGGATCAAGAGCGACCACGTCGCTCGCGTCTACGACGTCGGTTGGACGGCCGACGGTGGCCCGTTCATCGTGATGGAGCTGCTCGAGGGTCTCGACCTCGAGCTACTGCTCGCGAAGAGCGGTCCTCTCGAGATCACGGAAGCGGTCGAATACGTCATCCAGGCGTGCGAAGGGCTCACGGCAGCGCACGCGCTCGGGATCGTCCACCGCGACATCAAGCCCGCCAATCTGTTCCGGGTCGACCGCTCCGGGACGAGACAGATCAAGCTGCTCGATTTCGGCATCTCGAAGGCGGGCATCAGCAACAGCGGGTTCGACGACGCTCGCCTGCTCGCGGCGGATACGACCCAGATCATGGGCTCGCCCCACTACATGTCCCCGGAGCAGATCCGCTCGACGAAGGACGTGGATGCGCGGGCCGACATCTGGTCGCTCGGGATCGTCCTCTACGAGCTCGTCTCCGGCGAGACCCCGTTCACCGCGACGGAGATCACCGGGATCATCGCGCAGGTCCTCCACGAGCCGCATCGCCCCGTGCGGTCGCTCGTGCCCGACATCTCGGATGGGCTCGAGGTCATCATCGAGCGATGCCTGCAGAAGAACCCGGACGAGCGCTATCGCTCGGCGGCCGATCTCGCGGTGGCTCTGCTCCCGTTTGCGCCGAAGCGGGCCCGCACCATCGTGGAGCGAGCCGTCGCGACGCAGGCCTGGGCCGCGGGGCACGTCGAGCAGAACGACTCGCTTCCACCACCGCCGCTCTCGTCTCCGACGATCACGAAGGAGCTGCCGAAGAACAGCGCCGCGCCGCTCTCGATCGCGGTGCCGTCGCGCGCGCCGGAGCCGGGGCGCAGCCCGTTCATTTGGGCAGCCCTCGCATGCATCATCTTCGGGCTCACCGGTGGAGTCCTCGCGCTCGCCGCACGCCTGCGCACGCCGGCGCCGAGAACCGCGGCAGCCACTGCGCCGATCGAGGCCGCAGCTGCGGAAGCGCCGATTCTCCCCGCGCTCCCCGCCTCCGACGGCACCGCAGGCGCGCTCGCGACGAACGAGCCCGCGGGCCCCGAGGCCGGAACATCCGCTGCCGGGGCGAGGGCGGCCTCGCCGCGGCCGTCGCCGACTCCGTCGTCGCGGCCGGGATCGTCGCGTCCCGCGCGAACCGCGCCGTCGACCACGATCCCGCCGTCAGCCACTCCGCCGCCGGAGAACGACATCCGGCACGAGCGATGACGACACCGTGAAGAGAAAGCCTGTCCACGAAGCATCGATGAACGCTGTATGACTGCCAGTGTTGCCCTGGGGCCGAGCGACGGCCGCAGGGCACGCTGGTCCACGCCGCGAGTCGTTTGGCGCGGGTACCCGATCGGAGCCCCATTCCTTGATGAACTGTGGTGATGCCCTTTCGCGCGCACTGCGTACACGACGTCTGCCATTCGCCCTTCTCCTCGCCGCGACGCTGACCGTCGGCGCGGCGCGAGCCGACGACGTCGCCGACGAAGCCGACTTGCAGTTCCAGCTCGGCGCCGAGCGTTACGACGCCGGCGACTTCAAGGGGGCGCTCGAGCACTTCCTCGCGTCGAATCGGCTCGTCGCGAACAAGAACGTCTTGTTCAACATCGCGCGCACGTACGAGCAGCTCAAACGAGCGCCCGACGCGTATCGCTACTACCTCCTCGCGCTGGAGGGTGAGGCGCAGCCGCAAGCGCGCAAACGCATCGAGGACGCGCTCGTGCGCATCACGCCGAACGTCGCGATCCTGAAGGTGGAGACGGACCCGCCCGGCGCGACCGTCTACCTCGATCGCAAGGACCTCGGCCCGCGCGGAAACAGCCCGCGCACGCTCGGTCTCGGTGACGGCCGGCGGAAGATCATCGTCGAGAAGGCGGGCTACGAGCCCGCAGAGTCCGACTTCGTCGAGCTGAAGATCGGAAAGGAAGTGAAGGTCGAGCTGAAGCTGAAGCAGATCCTCGGCACAGCGAGGCTCGAAGGCGAGACAGGCGCCCAGGTGAAGATCGACGACGAGCGAAGCCCCGTCGTCTGCACGGTGCCTTGCAGCGTCCAGGTCGCTCCTGGCCGCCACACGTTCTTCATCCTCAAGGAGGGCTACCAGGCGAGCGAAATCACGACCGACATCCCGGCGAACGAGGTCACGCCCGTGCGTGCTCGTCTCGCTTCCCAGACGGGCGCGGTCGTCGTGAGCTCGGACGTCCGTGACGCGCTGATCACGGTCGACGATCAGCCTGTCGGCTTCACTCCGGCCGTCTTGAACGTCGCCGTCGGCAAGCACACGATCAAGGTGTCGCAACAGGGATATCGCCCCTACGTCCAGCCGATCGACGTCTCGACGAAGCGCGAGGCGAAGGTCGAAGCACAGCTCGCGTTCGTCGAAGAGGTCAGCGCCGCGTCTCGAACGACGGAATCGGTCGAAGACGCACCGGCCTCCGTCTCGATCATCTCCGGTCAGGAGCTGCGCGCGATGGGGTACCCGACGATCGCCGAAGCGTTGCGTGGCGTGCGCGGCCTCTACCTGTCCGACGACCGCAGCTACAACACGATCGGCTTCCGTGGCTACTCACGCCCGGGCGACTACGGCAACCGCGTGCTCGTGCTCCTCGACGGGCAGCCGATGAACGACAACTACATTTGGTCGTCGTACGTCGGGACCGACGGGCGCGTCGACATCGACGACATCGAGCGTATCGAGGTCGTCCGCGGCCCTGGCTCGGTGCTCTACGGCTCGAGCGCCTTCTTCGGCGTCATCAACCTCGTGACGCGCTCGCGCACGCAACCGACGCACGGCGAGGTGTCGGTCGGGACGTTCGAGCACGGGCTCGGTCGAGCACGCGCCACGGGAGTCGTCCGCTTCTCTCCCGAGGCCGGGTTCTGGTCGACCGTGAGCGCCCTGCAGGGAGGCGCCTCGCGCGAGATGTACTTCCCGGAGTACGAAGCCGACCCGACGAATCCGACCCCGGAGCGAAAGGCGAACGGCCTGCCGTCGGACGGGATCACGCGCGGCACCGATCGCCAGCACGCGGGGATGATCACCGGACGCGCCTGGTACAAGGCGCTCACGCTCCAGTGGTTCCTCACGTCGCGGAAGAAGTTCCTTCCGACCGGCGAATACGAGGCGACCTTCGACCACGCGCGGGCGCGGTTCGGCGACACCCGCGGGATGGTCGAGGCCCGTTTCGAGCCGCAGGTGACCGAAACGTTGCAGTCCCTGAGCCGCGGGCACTTCAACATGTACAACTTCGACGGCTACACCCCGTACGCGCCGGAGCTCGAGGGAGCATCACGCGACTCCTACCGCGGACGGTGGGGCGGACTCGAGCAGCGCTTCGTCTTCACACCGAGCAGCAAGGTCCGTCTCACGGCCGGCGGCGAGATCGTGCGTCACTTCGCCACGCGTCAGGTCGGTGTGAACGATGCGGGCGCCTACGTCACCGACGCCATCGGCAGAGCCGGCCGGAACGATCCCTTCACCGTCGGCGCCGGCTACGTCAACGCGGACGTCACGCCCATCCAGCGCCTCAAGATCTCCGCGGGCGCCCGCCTCGACTACTACTCGAACCTTCCAAAGTTCGAGGTCCTGCCCGCCACCAACCCGAGGCTCGCGTTCATCATCAAGCCGTACGACGGCGGCGTTCTCAAGGTGATGGGAGCGAAGGCATTCCGATCGCCGAGCGTCTACGAGCTGCACTACACGGCGCCCTTCCAGGTGCCGCCGCGGACGTTGAGCCCGGAGCAGATCTACTCCGGCGAGATCGAGCTCACGCATCGCTTCTCGCAGACGGTCACCGGGACGATCGCCGGGTTCACGAACCTCGTCGAGGACCTGGTCATCTTGCGCGAGATCGCGCCGGGCATCGTCCAGTACCAGAACTCGCCAGCCGACGTCGTGATCATGGGCGCCGAATCGGAGGTCCGCCGCGAATGGCGTCAGGGCTGGATGCTCGCTGCGACGTATTCGTACCAGAAGGCGCGTTACACCGGCGGCGGCGGCCTGCGGGACGTCGCCAACTCGCTCGAGCACCTCGGGTCCGTGCGCGGCGCCATGCCGATCCTCGGCCGGACGTTGATGGGCATGACGCGCCTGACGCTCGAGGGGCCCCGACCGGATCGCAACGAGAACGAGACCGACGCGCGACAGGAAAAGACCGATGCCGGGGTCGTCTGGGATCTCGTGCTCTCGGGCGAGGTCGAGCGGATGAGCATGCGCTACAATCTCGGCGTCTACAACGCGATGGATTGGCGATACGCCATCATCCCGAGCGGCGAGTTCCGCCAGCGTCAGATCGTCCAGAACGGCCGGACGTTCCTCGCGTCCGTCACCCTGAGCTTCTAGGAGCGACCATGAACGGACCTCGCGCCTTCGTCACGATGGCCGCCACGGCAGCCACACTTGCGCTCGTCGCCTGCGACGAGAATCCTTCGTTCCAGAAGCTCGGCGAGCTCGAGATCACGACCAGCGCGCCCGCGATCGAGAAAGAGCTGCTCACGACCGACGGCTGGACGGTGAAGTACGACCGCTTCCTCGTCCACGTGAGCGCCGTGAACGTCTCGGGCGACGATCGCGTCCTCGCCGCTTCCGCCGGACCACAGATCATCGACCAGATCGCGCCTGTGCCGAAGCCCCTCCTGATCGCCACGGTCCGGACCGCGCGCGCGTGGGAGGACGTCAATCTCCAGATCGGACCGGCGACGTCCGACACCGAGATCGCGCTCGCGCCGACCGTGACCGAGACCGATCGCAACATGATGCAGAACGGCGCGCTCGCCGTCCACGTCGAGGGCAAGGCCTCGCGCGCAGGCGTCGTGAAGTCGTTCAAGTGGGGCTTCAAGACCGACACGCTCTATCGAAACTGCGTGGAGCCCCAGAACGGCACCGTCGTCCGCGGGCTCGTCGTTCCCCCCGAAGGCAAGGACGCGGCAGACGTCGTCCTCGGCGGTGAGGTGCTCTTCTCCGACGACCTGGCGGGTGGCGTCACGCGCGCCGACGCGATCACGGCGGCGGACGCCGACGGAGACGGGACGGTTACGCTCGACGAGCTGCGCGCGGTGCCGCTCGACGACGCTCGTGCGGTCGGCGGTGCCTACGCGACCGGAGCGAGCGAGGACGTCGGCGACCTCGGCGCGTTCGTCGAGCGCCTCTCGCAGCGCCTCGTCGTGCGCTTTCGGGCGACGGGGACGTGCACGCCCGAGCCGGTCGTCGCTGAGGACTAGAGCGTGTCCCTGAACGCCGGCTCTCCCTCTCGCCCGTGCCCGTGCCCGTGCCCGTGCCCGTGCCCGGCGGACGCAACGAGGTGTGCGAAGCGGCCGACCTAGCGTAGATGCAGGTGCTCGATCACGAACGGCTCGATGTCTACCACCTTGCGCTGGACTTCCTCGTCTTCGCGAACAGCGTGATCGAGGGGCTTGCCCGCGGTCGCAGCCACCTCGCCGACCAGTTCACGCGGGCGTCGATGTCCGTCGTTCTCAACATCGCGGAGGGGGCGGGCAAGGTCTCGAAGGGCGACAAGCGCCGCTACTACCTGACGGCACGAGGCTCGGCGACGGAGTCCGCAGCTCTGCTCGACGCGTGCCTGCGCCTGAAGTTGCTGGACGCAGCGCGGCACGAAGCCGGTAAGGAGAAGGTTGTACGCATCGTCGCCATGCTCATCCGTCTGGCCCAGGCCTGCGAACAGTCACGCACTGGGTCAGAGCCGTAGCCAGAGCATGGCGCAGCCGAGCGCGACAACCGCGGCGTAGTTGCGAAGCGTCTTCTCGTACCGCGTAGCGAAGCGCCGGGCCTGCTTCAGCAGGTTGAACGTGCACTCGATCTCCGAGCGGGCCTTGTACAGCGCCTTGTCGTACGAGCGCGACGTCGCGCGGCTGCGATTCCACGGGATCACCGGCGTGCACCCCGCCGCTTCAAGCGACGCTCGGAACGCGCCCGCATCGTAAGCCCTATCCGCGATCAGGCACCGCGACCCGGCACGCGAAGCCAGCTGCTCCGCCGGAACGATGTCGTTGCGCTGGCCCTCGGTGACCTCAAACGTCAGCGGGAGCCCGAGCGCATCGACGACGAGGTGCACCTTCGTCGAAGGACCTCCGCGCGAGCGCCCGATCCCGTTCGCTGCGGGCCCCCCTTTGCCCCGGCGGCGTGTTGGTGCGCCCGGTTGATCGTGCTGTCCAGCAAGTGCCACTCATCATCCGGGTCGACGCGCAACGCATCGAACAGCTGCGTCCATCGGCCGTCCCTCGACCCGCGGTCGAACCGGTTGAACACCGTCTTCCACGAGCCGAACTCCGCCGGTAGATCACGCCAAGGCACGCCTGTGCGTCGCCACCAGAGCACGGCTTCGATGAAGTTGCGGTCGTCCCGCCCGCGTCGCCCCGTGCGCCGCTGCGAGAGCAGCACACGCTCGATTCTCGACCACTGCTCATCGCGAAGCTGACGGCGAATCATGCGCCCGATGGAGCACGCCGCAGAACGGATGGAAAGGACGTGCAGTGAGCACAGCGAGTTCCGCTCGGGCCCGATCGGGCACGGGCACGGGCACGGGCACGGGCACGGGCACGCTAAGACCGAACCCGTTCAGGGACACACCCTAGAGCGCGCGGAGCGAAACGTCACGATCCCAAGCTCGAGCTTGGCGTCGTGGCAGTACGCGCCGTCGGCGCCTCACGCCCAAGCTCGAGCATGACTGGGTGACGCGCGCGAGCGGCATGTCGTCTCGCGGCCGGCATTTCGTGGGGCCGCGCGGCCTCGGCGCGCGAGGCGAGCGGTGACAGCTCTGATCCTTGTCGGCCTTCGCCACAGCAGTCGACGCGCAAGTCCAGGTAACGCGTGGATCTTCGCCACCGATGAGTTGGGTACGCGTCCTGCTTGAGCCTCGGTCAACAGTGCCGGAGCGGATCGACTCGAATCTCTCGGTCCGAATGCGCTCGGCTCACTTCACCAACTTTCGGATTTCGGAGCGAACGATGAAACGCATTCTGCCGCTGCTGCTCGTCCTTTCACTCGGCGCCATGGCGTTCGGTTGCAAAGACGACTCTGACAACAACAAGAACGGCGCCGGCGATCCCGCCAACACCGGCGGTGAGCAGCCCGGCACTCCCGGCGCTCCCGGAAACCCCGGCGATCCGCCGACCGACGTCGAGATGAACACGAACCCGACCGACGGCCTCGAGCCCGCAGCGGCGGTGCTCGAGTCTGGCGGCTTCACCGACGGGCCCGTGTGGCACGCGGGAATGGGCGTCGTCTTCTTCACGCGACCGCTCGGCGAGGGCGCGCTCTTCCGCATGCTCCCCGACGGCCGCATGCTCAAGGTTCGTGACGGCGTGAGCGCGCAGGGCACTCAGCCGATCGGCAACACGGTCAACGCTGCCGGCGAGGTCATCACGGTCGAGGCCAAGCGCATCGTCCGCCAGGCCGCAGAGGGCGGCGACCCGATCGTCATCGCCACCAAGTACACGGGCGTCGATCAGCAGCAGCCGGATCCCCTCGATCCGAACGCGCCGCCCCCGCCGGTCGGCGACGGCCAGTTCGACACGCTGAACGACGTCGTCTCGCGCAGCGACGGTACGCTCTACGTGACCGACCCCGGCTACTTCGCGACGCCGACGGCCAACCGCATCTACCGCATCGATCCCTCGGGCGCCGTCCAGGTCGTCGAGGCCTTCGACGACGTCCCGCGCCCGAACGGCATCGTGCTGTCTCCGGACGAGAAGACGCTCTACGTCGGCTTCTCGGCGCCGATCGCGGGCACGCTGCCGTTCATCCGCAAGTACATCGTCAACGAGGACGGCACGCTCGGCGAGTGGACCAAGTTCGCCGACATCGGGCCGGAGGACTCGCAGCCCGACGGCCTCGCCATCGACAAGGTCGGCAACGTTTACGTCGCGACCAAGGCCGGTATCGAGGTCTTCAAGCCGTCCGGTGAGAAGTGGGGCGCCATCGCGGTCCCCGAGCAGCCGACCGGCATGACGTTCGGCGGCGAGGACATGAAGACGCTCTTCATCACGACCACCGGTGTGAAGGTCTGGCAGGTCAAGATGAAGCTCGAAGGGATCTCGCACTAAGACTGCTTCGCAATCCGAATAGAGAGCGTCACGGCCCTTCGCCGTGGCGCTCTCGCCTATTTTGGCGGCCATACGACGACGACCTACGCGTCTTCGTCGTGCGATGCGGCGCCAATCCTCGACGATCGATGCCGGGTTATAGTGGCGTACGATGGTGTTCGACCGCCGCCTCCTCCGGCACGTGTGCGGAGCCGCGGTGTGGGGGCTCGGGCTCGCCTGGCCGAACGTCGGACACGCCGAGAGCCCGGCGGCCCTGAACCTGTCGTATGAGGTGCCGAGCGAATGTCCCGACAGCGAGACGTTTCTCGGCGAGGTCCGAGGACGCGTCACGCACTGGCCGCCTTCTTCGGCGATCGCTCGAGGCGAGATCCTCGTTCGAATCGCGCATCAAACGTCCGGCCCTCGTCGCGCGTCCGGGACGTTGCTCATCGCGAACGAAGACGGCGTCTCGAGCGAACGAGAGATCCACGGAGAGAGCTGCGCGGATGTCGTCGCCGCGCTGGCCGCGTTCCTCGCGCTCGCGCTCGACGTCGCATGGAGCACCGCACAGGAGGCCCCGCGCGAGGACGGCCCACCGCCTGCGCCTCCACCCGATCTCCCGTCCGCTCCTTCCTCGCCTCGCGTCCCGACACGTTCTGTCCGTACAGCTTCCGTGTCCACGCCCGCTCGGTGGAGCGCTTGGGGACGAGCCGGAATCGTGACGGGCACCGCCGACGACCTTGCCCCGCAAGTGGCGTTCGGATTGGAGGTCGCGAAGCGCAGTCCGTCGAGCGGTCCACTGGCCCGCGTCGGAATCGCCCTCGCGCGAAGTCCGGAGCGGGGCGTGAGCACAGGCACCGTCGCCTTCACTTGGGCGGCGTCGGCGCTCGATCTGTGCCTCGCCTCTTCGCGCGGCCGCTGGAGCGTCCGGGCCTGCGCTGCGGCTGAGCTCGGTGCGCTCCTCGGCCAGTCCTTCGATCTGGCGGTCAGCAAAGCGGGGGTCCGCCCTTGGGTCGGCGCCGGCGGAAAAAGCGCGGTCGCATTCGCTCTCGAGCCCGGCTGGGCCCTCGAGCTCGATGTCGGCGCGCTTTCGCCGCTCGTCCGCGTGCCGTTCCTCGTGGAAGGGCGCAGGGCCTTCGAGCCCCCGCCCGTCGCCTTCCGCGCGGCGTTCGGCGTCGGCTACAGATTCCGATGATCAAAGCGTGACCAGCCGGAGACGTATGTCGCGAGGCTCCCCTCGTGACGTCGACCGCGACAACGCCGAGGTCTCTCTCCGCCCTCGAACCGGCGAAGTCCGAGACCTACACCCGCACCCGAGAAGCGGTCGAATCCCACTACGTCTTCGTATGGCGAACCCTACGCCGCTCCGGCGTCCCGGAGCACGAGGCGGACGACGTCGCGCAGGAGGTCTTTCTTCTCTTCGGTAAGCGGGTCGCCACGATCGAGCCGGGGCTCGAGCGTCGCTTCCTGTTCCGCGCCGCACAGCAACTAGCGCTGCGCGCTCGGAGGTCGTCGCGTCGACGACGTGCGCTGATCGAGCGCGCGGTGGAGTGGTCGACCGACGAACAAGACTCCGTCGACGAGGCCCTCCGTGTGGATGCGCTCTTCTCACTGGACCACCTGCTCTCGCGTCTGCCCGAGGATCTTCGAGCGGTCGTCATGCTCTGCGAGCTCGAGGAAATGACGATGACCGAAGCGGCTCATATTATCGACGTGCCGGCCGGCACCGTTGCCTCTCGCCTCCGCCGCGCGCGCGAGCTGCTCGCCTCTTACGTGGCCGACGAACCTCGGAGCGAACGGTGAAGACCCCCGACGAACGCCTCGCGTTCCTCCTCGAGAGCGGCCGCCGCGACGTCCCGCGCGGGAACGGGCGGCAGCGCGCGCTCCTCGCCCTCGAAGCTGCCCAGACGGGCGAAGCCATCCAGCCCGGCCTCGGGCGAGATGCGCTCACCGAGCTTCGCGAGCCCTCGACGACCTCGAGCTTCCTCCTGAAGCTCTCCCTCGTGGCGTTGCTCTCGGTCGCCACGAGCTCGACGACGGAGCACGGTGCTCGCGCGCTCGGGCCCTCGACGACGCCGCCGTCTCCCGCTGCGTTCGCGGACACGTCGAGGCTCGCGTCTGCAGGCAGCAAGTCCGAGGCATCACCTCCTGAGGCTTCTGTGCCTCCGTCCACGAAGCCGGACGACGACGCCCGCCCTGCCGCCTTCGCCGCGACGCCATCGGCCCCACCGCCCGCGTCGCGAAGGGCCCCGCCGAACAAGGTCACGCCTTCGGCGGGCATCGTTCGCCCTCCGCCATCCGAGGCATCGAGCCAGGCCGCGCCCGCCACCCCTGCGCTCGCCGATTCGCTCCGCGACGAGCTCGCGCTCGTCGACGAAGGCTCACGTGCGCTCGCGCGCGGTCGATGCGCTCAGGCAGCGCAAGTCATCGACCGGTACCGTGCTCGCTTTCCCTCCGGGCGGCTTCGCGACGAGGTCGACGTGATCTCCATCGAGCTGCTCGGAATGCGCGGCGACCACAGCTCGGCCTCCGCGCGCGCGCAGGAGTTCCTGTCTCTTCGCCCGAAGTCGCCGTACGCCGCGCGCCTGTCGCCCTGGCTCTCCACGAATCCTGGAAACGTCGGCGCGCGATCCTGCGTCGACTAGCTCCCTCAATCCTTCCTCGAGCGGGACACCATCCATGATCGATCATCGTCGTTCCTCGGAGCCGAGCGGCTCCGAGCCGCAAGCCGTCGTGTGCGCAGGGCGGCTGTCGACGCACCCGGCGCGAAGAAGGCAGCGATCCGTGCTCGCGGGCGTCGTCCTGGGCGCGATCGTGCTCGGGGCGCAGGCCTGCAGTCCCGTCGACCTCGGACGGAGCCAGCCAGACGCGTCCCACGAACCGCAGGACTCGCCACCGATCCTCGCGCCGGTCGTCGTGGACGGCGGGGATGCGGCGACCACGCAGGTCCCCCCGTCCCTCCTCTGCGTCGCCAGCGAATGCCCCTACCCTCGCGCATCGTGCGGCGTCGGCCAGGCCGATGGCGACCTGTGTCCGGTCGACCTGCTCACGGACAGAAACAACTGTGGAGAATGCGGCAACGTCTGCCCGACGTTTCCCCCGCTCACCCTGACGTCGACCTGCGTCGGCGGTGTCTGCGAGCCGGAGTGCGTATCTGCAGAGACGAACCAGAATTGCAACGGTCTCATCGAAGATGGATGTGAGACCAACGTAAAGGAAGATCCCAACAACTGCGGCGCGTGCGGGAACGTCTGCCCCGACGGCGTGAACTGTCACGACGGGATCTGTGGTTGCCCTCCCGGACAGGTCGAGTGCAGCGGACGCTGCCGCGACCTCATGACGGACGACACGAACTGCGGCGCGTGTGGAGTACGATGCCGACTCCTCGGCTCGCGCCCTCCGAATACGACTTACGGATGCGTCGCCGGGAAATGTGATTTCAAATGTTTGACGTTCGGCAGTGACATCTGGGCGGACTGCAACAACGATCTCGAGAAGGACGGCTGCGAGATCAACCTCGGCAACGACGCGGAGAACTGCGGGCAGTGCGGAGCGGAGTGCGCGCCGGGCAAGCTGTGTCGCTCGCTCGCACGCAATCCTCCGGCGTGCATCTGCAACGACACCGAGACGATGTGCGGGAACCTGGCGTCCGACGACATCTGGTGCGCCGACCTTCTCAATGATCCGCTGAACTGCGGTGCATGCGGGCACCAGTGTCCCGAGCCCTCGGGAGCCACCGGAGGCCAGGGCCGCGCCGTCTGCCGAAAGGGCCTCTGCGGATACGAGTGTCAGCCCGGCTGGGGCGACTGCGACGAGGACCGCGCGAACGGCTGCGAAACGAACCTGCTGAGCGACGCCCGGCATTGCGGCGCGTGCGGCAGTGCATGTGAAAGCGACGCCGGACAACCGTGCATCGACGGCGTGTGCCTCATGAAGGACTGCGCCCCGGGAGAGACGAAATGATCGCGAGCAGGCTCATCGACACATGGCTCCGCAAGCATGGGCCGTCGCGAACAGGCAGGCTGCTGCTGGTCGTATTGCCCCTCGGCGCCGCCGCCCTCTTGCCGTCGAGCGTGGGATGCTCGAACGGCGACGAGGACGATCCGTCGAGCATTCCCTCCGACTCCGACGACCCTGCTCGTGACGCCGGACCGGACGCGTCACAGACGAACGACGCGCACGTCGGCGTCGATGCGGACGCAGGCTGCGAAGCAGGAACCGCCGGATGTGCAGCTCCGGCGCTGACGTGCGAAGTGGCGGACTGGTGTCCGTCTCCGACCACGATGGACGCCAGATACGCGCTCACGGCCGTCTGGGGCAGCGGCAAGAACGACGTCTGGGCCGTCGGCTCGGCGGGCACCGTCCTTCACTGGGACGGGGGCACGTGGACGTCGACGCCCGTGAACACCAAACACACACTCTTCGGAATCTGGGGAAGCTCCGCCAACGACGTCTGGATCGTGAGCACCCCGACGTTGCTCGTCCACGGGACGGGCTTCAAGAACGGCACGGCGACGTGGGAAGAGCACGTCCCCGTCGAGACCGCCGCCTGGCAGACCGTAAAAGGGAAGCTGATGCACGCGGTGTGGGGCACCTCCGCGAGCGACGTCTGGATCGGCGGCGAGTCGATTTCGTACTACGAGGAGGACCTGGCCGTCGTGAACCAATGGCGCCGGAGCGGCGACGACGGCAAGAGCTCTTGGAAGCGCACCTTCCGGACGAGCATGACGATCCGCGGCATCTGGGGCTCGTCGGCAAACGACGTCTGGATCGTGGGACGCGACACGGCGCTCCCCGAGGAGAACGGCAAGACGTTCCACTCGAACGGAACACTCGGAGAGGAAGGCGTCCTCGTGTGGACCGAGGTCGATGCGCAGTCCAACGCGGAGCTCGAAGCCGTGTGGGGCAGCAGCGGGGCAGACGTGTGGACCGTCGGCGCTCGCGGGACGATCCGTCACTTCACAGCCGGCGCGAGCACGTGGAACGTCGTCGCATCGCCCACGTCGCGTCACCTCCATGCCGTGTGGGGCAGCAGCAAGAACGACGTCTGGGCCGTCGGCGACGCCGGCATGATCCTCCACTACGACGGGAAGGCGTGGACCGAGTCGACGGTGGCCTTCGCGTCCGGAGAGCGACCCAACCTGTACGGCGTCTGGGGCAGCGGCCCCGACGACGTGTGGGCCGTCGGCGAGGGGATCGTGCTCCATCACTCCAATTCCGGCGCGAAGCCGTCACGAGGAGGCTCGAAGTGACGCTCTTCTCTCGTTCCTGGACGCTCGGCATCGTTGCTGCTGGGCTCGTCTCGCTCATCGCATGCGCGACGGCCACCGACGACGACGACGACAACGCGATGCTCGGCAACGGCGACGGCGACGGCGACGGCGACGGCGGCGCCATATCCGTGCCGGTCACCGATCCCGACGCCGGCTCGTCTTCCTCGCCGTCCGATGCCGGTGACGCCTCGCTGGACGGTGACTCGGCGGCGCCTGTCGAGCTGTGCAGCGTCGAGGGCTGGTGTCATGTCGCGCTGCCGCCGGATCAGACGCTGCGCGATGTCTGGGGCGATGGTGCAGGAGTCGTCTGGTCCGTCTCCGAGCAGGGAAACATCCTTCGCTGGGACGGCGCAGAGTGGTCGGTCCACCACACCGTCACGGGAGCGCTTCACGCGATCTGGGGAAGCGGCCCGACCGACATCTGGGCCGGTGGCGAAGGCGGGCTCTTTCACGGTCAAGGCGCGACCTCGAGCGCGATCGCCTGGACGGCTGTCGCTACGCCGGCAACGCTCCCCGTCTCGTCGATATGGGGCTCTGGCAGCGCCGACGTCTGGGCCGTCGCCGGAAAAGCGCTGACGACCACGCAACCGTTCGTCTATCAAGGCCAGGTCCTCCACTACACCGGCGCGGCTGGCTGGTCGCTCGATCCCATCTCGTCCCAGCCCGCGGCGTTCTCGCGCGTGTGGGGCGTGCGCAGCGCGAGCAACTCCGACGTGTGGATCGGCGGAGACATGGGCCCGAGCAAGGCCCTCGTCCTTCGTGGAGCCCCCGACGGTGAAGGCAGCATGGCCTGGACCGAAGAAAAGGTCTCGGTTCGCAAGATGACCGGCGGCGCGGCCATCGCCCGCGACAGCGTCCTGATCCTCGGCAACGATCTCTACACCGTGGGATCGTTCTTCACGGGCGTCACTACCAACGGCGGAGACTCGTTCGACTGGACCGCGAGCGACTACGGCGCCGGCTTCAACTACTTCGACGCCTGGGGACCGGCGACCAACGACATCTGGCTCGCAGGTGCTTACGGGCGACTGCATCACTGGGACGGCTCGAGCTGGGGCGTCGCACGCACCGCGGTCACGAAGTTCCCGATCTCGAACACGCTCCACGCCATCTGGGGCAGTGGCCCCGACGACGTCTGGGTCGTGGGAGAGAACATCGCCCTCCACAAACGTCCGACCGGGAAGCAGTAGCCGATGACGAAGAGCGCCCGTGCAGAACGCTGTCTGCAGGTAGCCATCGTGGCTGCGGCGAGCATCATGGCGCTCTCCGCCGGATGTGGAGGAGCCGAGCGCCGAGGATGGCTGGAGCGTGAGCCCGATCCGCTGCTCGGCGATGCGAGCGAGGAGCGGGTCCCCGCTTGTGAGGGCCTCCGCTGCTCGCGGGATCTGAAGAAGGTGCTGCACGGCTGCGACGATCACGTCGTCGAAGAGTGCGGCGTCGACCAGGGATGTGGCGCCGGCAAGTGCGTCGACGCATGCCTCAGCGCGGAGCTCTCCAAAGGGTCCACCGGCTGTTCGTTCTGGGCGCTGCCCCCGGACGACCGGCGCTACGCGGCGGGCTCGTGCTTCACGGCGATGATCGCGAACACGTGGGAGCGCCCGGTCACGATCACGGCCGACCTCGGCCAGGAGCCGCTCGATCTCTCGTCGTCGATCTACGTCGCGGAGAAGAACGGCAAGGAGACCGTGTACACGCGGCTCGACGGTCCGCTTCCGCCGGGGCAGGTCGCGCTCGTCTTCCTCTCGCAAGCAGAGTCGGCCGCGTCCTCTCTCTCGTTCACGAGATGCCCGGACGGAGTCGTCCCCGCGTTCGTCGGCGATCCCATCGCGCATCGAACGACACGCACGCGGGCGTTCCGTCTGAAGACGGACGCTCCGGTGAGCGCCTACTCCATCTTCCCGTATGGCGGCGCGTCGTCGGTCGTGCCCACGGCCTCGCTGCTCCTGCCCGTGACGTCATGGGGAACGAGCTACGTCGCCGTGAGCTCGTGGGCGATCAAGCCGGGCATGCCGACGCTCCAGCTGATCGCCAACGAAGACGAGACCGAGGTGCGGATGCGGCCGACTGCGGACATCTCCGACGGCGAAGGCGTCGTCGGCGGCGCGCGCGGTCACGTCCAGACGTGGCGGCTGTCGCGCGGAGAGGTGCTCCAGATCACGCAGCCCGAGGAGCTGAGCGGAAGCGCGATCGAGTCCGACAAGCCCGTCGGTCTCTTCGGTGGATCCGAGTGCACCTTCATCCCATCGACGGTCTGGGCGTGCGATCTGACCCAGCAGCAGATCCCTCCGCTCGCGAACTGGGGAGCTGAATATGCGCTCGTCCCGTATCGGCCGAGGGGCCTAGCGAACGAAAACGTCCCGTGGCGCCTCGTCGGAGCCGTCGACGGCACCGTGTTGACCTCGCCCGCCCCGGCGGCGCGCCCGCTACGCTCGCAGCGGGCGAGGTCGCGACGTTCACGACGGACAAGCTCACGACCGTCCGAAGCCAGGGGCTGACCCACCCGTTCTACGCCGGCGTCTTCATGACCGGCGCCGAGCACAATGCCGGTGGGAGCAGCGGCGGAGCGGAGAGCCTGGGCGATCCGGAGTTCGTCAACGTCATCCCGACGGAGCAGTTCCTGGATCGATACGTATTCTTCGTCGACTACACCTTCCCGGAGACGTCGCTCACCGTCGTTCGCAAGCGAACGTCGAACGGGTTCGCCCCCGTCGAGCTCGAATGTGCCGGCGAGCTCACCGGCTTCCAGCCGCTGGGCACCGCCGGCGAGTACGAGTACGCATGGGTCCAGATCACGGAGGGCTCGGTCCCGAAGAAGTTCGGCTCGAAATCGTGCGGCCATGGTCGCCACGAGATGCGCAGCGACGGTCCGTTCTCCGTCACGGTCTGGGGAATGGGGTTCTACGCGAGCTACGGCTACGCCGGCGGGATGGGGATCCGCGAGATCAACCAGGTGAAGACCGAGGTTCGCTAGCGAGCACCGCCAAACGGCTGCGATGAGAGGTGGCGAGATGGAGTGACGGTTGCAGCCCGGCGGGCCGGAAGGAGAGCAGCATGAACCCTCTTCGCACCGGGATCGGACTCATGGGCCTCATGATCGCCGTCGCTACCTCCTGCAGCTCGCCTGCGCAGGGCGTGGCGACGCAAGCTGTCCAGGTAGAGGCTGCTCGAAAGCCGAACATCGTCTTCATCATGGGAGACGACATCGGATGGTTCAACATCGGCGCCTACCACCAAGGAATGATGGCGAGCCGTACCCCGAACATCGACAGCCTCGCTGCGGAGGGGATGAGATTCACCGACTACTACGCGGAGCCGAGCTGCACCGCAGGCCGAGCCAACTTCATCACTGGCGAGCTACCCGTTCGTACGGGCCTCACGACCGTGGGTCAGGCGGGAGCCGACGTCGGCATCCCGGATCGAGCGGTGACCGTCGCCGCGGCCCTCAAGTCGATGGGCTACGCCACCGGACAGTTCGGCAAGAATCATCTGGGCGATCTCAACAAGTTCCTGCCGACCGTGCACGGCTTCGACGAGTTCTTCGGCTACCTCTATCACCTCGACGCAATGGAGGACCCGTACTGGCACAGCTATCCGCAAGAGGAGCGGGACAAGATCGGTCCGCGCAACATGATCCACAGCCATGCGACGGAAGAGGACGATGCGACGGAGGAGCCGCGCTGGGGAAGGGTCGGCAAACAGCGCATCGAAGATGTCGGGCCTCTGCCGCCGGAGCGGATGAAGACCGTCGACAACGAGATCCTCGAAAAAGCCGTCACCTTCATGAGGAAGTCGAAGGACGAGGGCAACCCGTTCTTCCTCTACCTGAACCCGACGCGCATGCACGTGTTCACGCATCTCTCGGAGCAGTACGCCAGCATGCGGACGCCCGAGAACAACTGGTACACGTACGAGGCGGGGATGGCGCAGCTCGACGACATCGTCGGCAGTACGCTCGCCGAGCTCCGGAATCTCGGGCTCGCCGACGACACGATCGTCGTCTTCACGACGGACAACGGCGCGGAGGTGTTCACCTGGCCCGACGGCGGAATGACACCGTTCGCCGGCGCGAAAGGCACCGTGCTCGAAGGCGGCATGCGCGTCCCGATGATCGTGAAGTGGCCCGGGCGGGTGCCCGCGAACAAGGTCGAGAACGCGCTCATGTCGGGCCTCGACTGGTTCCCCACGCTCGTGTCGGCAGCCGGCAATCCGAACATCTTCGAAGAGCTCGTGCGGGGAAAGAAGATCGGCGAGAAGGAATACAAGGTCCATCTCGACGGGTACGACCAGCTCGACCTGTTGACCGGCAAGGGGCCGACGAAACGCGACAAGGTCTGGTACTTCGCGGAAGGCACGCTCGGCGCCGTGCGCATCGGCGACTGGAAGTTCCGCTTCATCGATCAGCCTGGCGGGTGGCTCGGCGGCACGACGAAGGTCAACTGGCCGCTCATCGGCAACCTGCGCCTCGATCCGTTCGAGCGCACGGATCCCAGCAAGGCGCCGCCTGCATTGGCCGACTTCTTCGCTCACGAGTTCTGGCGCTTCGTCTTCGTGCAGAAGGAGGTGGAGACGTTGGGGCAGACCTTCAGCGACTTCCCGCCGATGCAGCGAGGCGCGTCCTTCAACATCGACAACGTGAGGGATCAGGTCCGCGACGCTATCGCGAGGCATCACAGCGAGTGACGGCTCCGAGTCGATCGGATCCGCTCATCGGCGGCGCTCGCCATACGCCGCCACGGCGTCTCGTGTCGGCTGGTGCCCGGGGAACCGGACGGCGGCCGATGCGAGCAGCCGGACGGCAGCTGCACCGTCCCCCGTGCCGTGGAGCGCCACGGCCCAGACGTACGTGGACATCGGGTCGTCGGGCGCGAGCTCGGCGCTCCTCGCGAGGTGAGCCAGGGCGTCCTTCGTCCGGCCGCGTCGAACGAGCGCGAGCCCGAGCGCACGTTCGATCATCGCCGAGTCGGGTGCAGCCGCAAGCCCGCGTTCGAGCAGCCGTACGCCTTCCTCGTCGCGTCCGTCGAGTCGCAATCGGTCCGCGAGGTTCACATAGGCCGGGACGAACGTCGGCTGCAGCTCGAGCGCCTCACGAAGCTCGCCCTCGGCGAGCTCGTGATTCCCGAGACGCGCTTCGAGGTTCGCGAGCTCGACGCGAGAGTCCGCGCGATCGGCGTTCTCACGAAGGGAAGCTCGCGCTTCGTCGAGAGCGGCTCCGAACACACGGTCCTGGCGGGCATCCATCCCAGGCGCCCCCGCAAGCGCGCTCGCCGTCGCCAGCCGGACGGAGCGCGTTCGGTCCGCCAGCAAGGGACGCAGCACGCGCAGCTTCATCGGTGGCGGGGCCTCGCCGAGCAACACGACAGCCGCGCGCCGGACGAGCGGATCGGGGTCGGAGGTGGAACGCTCGACCTCGGCGAACACCTCGGGAGAAAGGTAGCGGTGCAGCAGCGCGATCGCGCTGGCGCGGGCGATCGGAGGCACTGAGCGATCTCGAACGACATCGAGCAAGCGCACACGGGCGTCAGCCTTCCACGCGCGCCCCGACGCGATCGCCTGTCCGTAGTGCGGCGGCCGCTTCGGTGCAGAGTAGTGCTTCGCGATGGCCTCGGCCGCCCACGCGGCCCCCTTCCTCTCGTGACACGCGGCTGTACACGCGTCGGGCGCGCCGAGCTCCGGAGAGAGGTCCGGACGCGGAATGCGAAACGAGTGATCTCGCCTGAGGTCCACGCGCATGTAGATGCGCGGCGGCATGTGGCAGGCGATGCAGCGCGCACCCGTGGAGGCCTCGGAGTGCATCGTGTGCGCCCGCGTGTCGAAGATCGCCGGCGCATGACACTGCGCGCAGAGCGCGTTGCCTTGCTGGCGTACGGCGCCGGAGTGCGGCTCGTGACAGTTGGTGCACATCACGCCCCGCGCGTACATCTTGCTCTGGAGGAACGAGCCGTACTCGTAGACCTCCTCCTCGATCTGGCCGTCGGGGAAGTACAGCCCCTCGTCGAGCAACGCGACGCGATGGCTGTCCGCCAGCGGTGCTCCAGGTCGATGGTCGGCCCAGATGGGTGCGCGACGAGCATGGCAACGTCCGCACGTCGCGACCTGCACCTCGTTCCATTCATCGCCGGCAAGGCGCTCGCCGCCGTTGGGTCGCCGCGACCGGCGGACAGCGATCGGGCCTCCGTCGAAGCCCCACGCAAACGTCTCGCCCCCGAGGCGAACGGCGAATCCAGCCGTCGGGTCGGCGCTGCGGTCTGCCCCGCTCGCCCACGCGACGTGGGCCGAGCCAGGGCCGTGGCACGCCTCGCAGCTCACGCCGAGCTCGGACTGCGTCGTCTCGTACGTGCGGCTCTCGGCGCGATAGTTCTTCCTGAAGTTCGTCGTATGACACTCCGCGCACGCCGAGTTCCAGTTCTGCGCAGGGCCGGTCCAGTGGAGCGCATCGCGGAAGGTCGTCGTCTCGTTCGGGTACACGTGAAACCAACGCCCTCCGCCTTGCTCTTTCGGCCGGGTGTCCCACGCGATCGGCAAGGCGTGAAGGCGTCCGCCGCCCAATGGCACGAGGTACTGCTCCAGCGGTCTCGCACCGAAGGTGAACGTCACCGGGTAAGTCGCCAGCCCGCCGTCGGCGCCGTCCGTGGTCACCTCGTAGCCTGCCGCCGTGCGTCGGAACGACGTGAGCGTATTCGCGTACGAATAGGTTCGGCTCTCGAAGTCGCCTGCGACCGACGTGGCATCGGCGGGCCTCATCGCACTTGCGTGATCCGACGAGCGCCACGCGCGCGTTTGCTCTTCGTGGCATCCTTCGCATCGCGCAGCGCCGACGAACGTGGCCCCTGCGATCTCGCCGCCCGTCATCCGAGAGGATCCGACGCCGAGCGCAGGAGCAGGAGCAGGAGCAGGAGTCTCGAGCGCGCGCAGCCCGATCACGCCAGCACTCATCACGACCGCACCGAGCGCGAGGCCGAACACCGCGGCGCCCCGCGTAGGCCGCTTCATGCATCGAACGTGGGCGCACTCCGATGTCCCGTCAACGAGCCTGCGTACCGCAACTGCGCAACCAGCGTTTAGCTGGACGTGTGCGAGCGATGCTCAGCGGCGCGACGCGACACACGCGCCCGAAGCCGCTCGGCGCATCGTGAGCGACGCTCCGCTCACGACGAGACGACGACCCCGCGACGCGCGCCGATTCGCCGCGCTCATTGGCAGACGATGTTCTTGCCGGGACCGTTGGGTCCGATACATGTCTTTTCGCCGGCGCAGTAGTGACCGCCGAACACCTGTCCGCCGTTGCACTCGTACGCCGAATACGGCGCCGACACGCTGCAGTAGATGCCGTTGGCCCGTCCATCGCACGAGTCCGGCTGCGGAGGCGGCGTCGTGCCTCCTCCGCCATCCGACGCGGGGGCTTGCTTGCCCTCGCACTGGATGTCACCGCCGGGTCCGTTCGGGCCGATGCACTTCGAGAGGTCCGCGCACTGGATCCCACGCGCGATGCTTCCGCCCTCGCAGACGATCGCGCTGTAGGAGGCGAGCTGGCTGCAATAGACGCCGTCTGCGCGACCCTTGCACGAGTCGTAGAGATCGGGCTCCGTCGGCGACGCGTCGGGGTCCGACGGCGCGCCGCCGCCCGCGTCCACCGCCCCGGCGTCAGCGCAGGTCTTGCAGCACGCCGTGTCGGCCCCTGCGCGCTCGCCAGGGGCGCAGCAGCGCATCGCGTCTGTGGTCTGCACTCCGCCGTCCGACGTCTCGCAGAAGCAACGGGTCTTGTAGTTCTTCTTCACGTAGTCGTGGGTGAGCACGCCCGTCGCCACCCATGCGCAGCCGACGGCAGCGACCGGACGGCGGGTGACCCAGGCCCACGCGGTCTGCCAGCGTGCGGCGCGCTCGAACTGCGAATCCCTCCCAAGGAAATAGCGCGCGGTCGCCCACCAGAGCCCACGCGCAGAGCCGAGACCAATCGACTCGGGCACCGTGATCCCGGAGGTGTCGTTGGTGCCGCCGACGCTCATCAGGTACCACGCGTTGTTCGGGATGCCCGAGTTGTAGTGGACGCCCGCCCAGTCGTTGTCCTTCGTCGGCTCCTCGTTCGGGAAGCGGATGATCGACATGTGATCGGGCTGCCTCTTCGCCGTCGGATGCGCGAGATCGCGCAACACCGGACCGGACTGGTCGCCGTGCTCGAACGGAGAGCCGGGATGAATCTCGGCCTCGACATACGAGCCAAAGATGTCGGCGAGCGACTCGTTCAGCGCCCCCGACTGCCCGCGATACCTGAGACCCGAGGTGTGCTGGACAACGCCGTGCATGAACTCGTGCCCGACCGTGTCGGGCCCCGTCGATCGCGGCATCTTCTGCCCGCCGGTGTGGACATCGCCGTCGCTGAAGTGGAGCGCCTTGCCGTCCCACCAGGCGTTGCCGGGCATCTTGTTGTCGTGCGCGTAGACGTCGATGGTCGTTCCGCGTCCGGTCGGCGATGCCCACCCGTGGTAGCGCCGGAAGTAGTTGTCCGTGTCGCTCACGTACGTGTGCGCGTCCACCGCGGCGCCCGCACCGACCTCGACGCGATCCCATTCGTCGATCTTCGACGAGCGAACGACGGCGTTGTCCCGATTGGCGTCACGCGTCGTCACCTTGGAGATGAACCCGAACACGCCGCTCATCTCGTAGTCGCCGGCGACGAGGAGCGTGCGGCTCACCGCAAACGTCTTGGTGTCCCCCTTGTAGCCAGTGCCGGTGGCGCGCTCGTCGGCATACGTGCTCCACGACTCGACGACCGCGCCCGTGCGCGCATCGACGTAGAAGCCGAGCCCGAACGGCTCCGTCGGGCTCTGGACGTCGAGCACGAGACGCCAGGCGAGCACGGCGCCCGCGCCTCGCGCCGCGAGGACGAGCTCCGGGGCAGGAGGCTCGCCAAGCCACTGCGGGACGTAGTCGGGCCGGCGCGCCTTGACCGCCGTCTCGGCGGCACGGACGGCTCCTTCAGCTGTGATGATGGGCGCGCCTGTGGCCTTGGCGGCGTCGGGCGCTATGGTGCCGTTGAGGACGGCGATCGATCCGTCTGCGCGGAAGTGCACGGCGAGCATGCCGCCGTCCACGCGGAGGTTGCCCTCAACCTGTACGAAGCGAACGTGCGCCGTATTGTCGTGCGCGACGATCACCTCGTCGAGCGCAAGCTGCTTCGCGGGATCGCGGAGCTTGAACATGTCCTTGTGCGCGGCGATGAAGTCGCGCGCCGCGCGCTCGTACGAGACGCCGTTCACGGCGGTGGGCGCGATCGGGTCGAGCGCCACCATCAAATCGGGTGTCCCGGTCTCGGGATCCGAGTCGACGATCCAGGGCGAGCCCGTCTCGCGCTCGAGCCGCTCCGCCGGCGTCATCACCGGAACATCGTCCTCCGAGCTGCACGCCGGGACGACGCACGCAACGGCTAGGGGAAGCAACCATCCGAGCAGGAGGACGCGACGCCGAGAGCTGTGCATTCGAGCTCAGTCTAGCTCGCTTGGCACACGGATCACGTCTCGTTACCCTACGGCCGCGCGGCAGCCATCGAGCGAACGCCATGCGCCCGAAGGTGTCGGCGGCGCCCGACGCGCAGCGGTGTCGGCGCGCTTCGCTACTCGACGACGATGACGTCGCCGCCCTGCAGCGTGAAGCCGACGCTCTTCGGCTCCGCCGAGCGGAGATCTTCGTAGCGGAAGCGAACGCGCTGCGGGAGCGACTTCCGCAAGACGAAGACCTTGTCCTTGTCGGCGTAGTCCGAGAGGCCGCCCGCTGCGGCGAGGGCATGAAGCACGTTCGCGCCGTGCTCGAGCTGGAAGATGCCGGCGTTCTTCACCTCGCCGAGGACCGAGACCCTCAGCTCGGCGCCCGCATCGAGCGTGACCGTCACGGACGGCGCGACGACCACCGACTTCAGGCGATCCTGGATCTCGGACGCGAGCTGCGCGGGACGCTTGCCGCGCGCCATGACCTCACCAATGACGGGCATCGAGATCTTGCCGTCGGGTCGGACCTTCTCGTGCGTCGAGAGCGGCTCCTGGTTGAAGACGCGCACGTTGACCGTGTCACCGTCCTGGATGACGACGCCGTCGGTCGACTGGTTGGCCGACGGCGGCAAGCTGTCCACCCAGACGTAAGGGCCGGTTGACGAGCACGCGACAACCGAGGCGAGAGCGGCGGCAAGGAGCGAAGCGCGGAACCATCCCGACATCATGTCCGCCTCATCATACACGGATCGCGCCGGCCACGTGGCCGGTCGCTGCATCGCCGGACGTGGAACGTTGCACCTCCCTCGGCACGATCACGCTCGCACGAACCGCCGGGCGGCCACGGTCGTCTCGCGCTCGCTGCTGGCGCTCGATGCGGCAGCAATGCATGGCAGGCGAGATCGGAACGGACTGATCCGTCACGCGCGCGGGCGTGCCGGCGCGCGCGCGGCCACCTGCGGAGTCGGCGCCTCGACGATGGATCGTGGCGGCACACTGCGCGAGAGCACGCAGCCGGCCATGATCTTCGAGCCCTCACCGACGACGATCGGTCCGTAGAGCGTCGCGCCGATGCCCACGTGGACGTTCGGCTCCAGCGTCGGGGCGCCGGCCTCCTTCGTCTGCGGGTCGGGTCCGTAACCGAGCGTGACATTCTGGAACAGGATGCATCCGTGCTTCGCATAGGCCGCGTAGCTGATCGCCAGACCGAAGCCGTGCACGATCATGATGCCGGGCTCGAGATCCGCGTCCCAATGGATGTCGGAGCCGTAGACGTGACGAATGACCCGCGAGGCGAACATCGCTCCCGGCCGGAGACCTGCGGCACGGAGGTAGCGCATCACCCGGTACGCGATCATGACCTGGAAGCCGATCTTCTTGACGGCATCGGTCGCCATGGCGGCCATGCTCGGAGCATCGAGGGCGAGCTCCGATGCATCCCGGGCGCCGTTCGCCGACTCGACACGGTCGTCGTACTTCTCGCCGTAGTACCGAAGGACGCGATAGTCCTCGAGCACTGCCTCGCGGAAGCCACGGAACGCGCTGCGGTCGCCCCGCTCGCCCTTCTTCAGCAGGCCGAGCCCGCGCTTGAATTCTTCGTACTCGCGGCGGACCTCGTCGTAGGCGCCGACCTCTTGCCGAACACCACGGTAGTACTGGATGCCGTAGACGAACGTCATGCCGGCCAACGCGACCGGTTCGAGCCCCACCTTGTCGAACACCGACGAGGTGCGAATCGCGGCGCCCGCGACGACGCTCGCCGCCTTCGGCGCCGCGAGGCCGAGCGTCATGAACGGACGCTTGAGTGGATTCGCCACCGGCAAGAATCGCCACGGGCTCGACTCCGGCATGTCGGGGTGCTTCTTCGCGAGCTTCGCCTGGTACACGCCATCGCGGTACGCGCGATCCATCCACTTCTTCATCGAGGTCCAGTCGGACCCGTGGATGCTCTCCGCTTCGTTCGCAAAAGCGAAGCGGGCGCCCGCCTTCTCGAGCCGGACCCCGAGCTCCTCGTCTTCGAGCGCTCGAAACGCCGGGTCGAAACCGCCGGCGCGAGCGAAGAGCTCCCGCGGCATGCTGACGTTGCCCGTATAGATGTTGTGTCCGCGGACGGGTCGCTTCCCGGAGGCAAGCTCGTCGCCTTGCGCCGCCATGACGCGTGCGTAGTAGCGCTCGAAGAGCGGCATGTCGGCGAGCTTCGCGTCGGGCCGCAGCCGACCGAGGACGACGGTGTTCGTTCCATCGCCGTGCTCGAGGTGCTTCTCCAGGTGCTTCTCGAGAAAGTCCGGCTTCACCCGCATGTCGTCGTCGAGGAAGACGACGATCTTTCCGCGCGCGAGGTCGACACCGCGCTGCCTCGCGGCAGCCGCACCGGCGTTCTGCTGGCGGTCGATGCGGTGCGCATAGCGAGTCTCGAGGTCGGCGAGCTTCTCGCGCGTGTCCTCCTTCGAGCCGTCGTCGACGGCGACGGCCTCGTAGCGCACCGGGTCCAGCGTCTGAGCGTCGAGATCCTGGAGCAGCCGACGGAGGAGGTCCGGGCGATTGTAGGTCGCGATCACGACGCTCATCCAGAGGCCGTCCCCCAGATCCACACGCTGCTGAGACCCGTTCTTCATGAAAAGCTCCGGGGTGTGATGGGCTCACTCACGTCTTCGTCTCGTTCGTCGTCACGACATCAGGTGAAGTCATCCGCAAACCCGGGTGGTCGCGGAAAGGCCTCTGCATGTGGACCGTTGCACTTCGTCGATGACATCGCAAAGGAGAGCCCACATTCGGGGCAGAAGCGCCTCACCGCAGGTGGTGCGCTGGCCATTCGCGGCGTCGGCGGCTGTGACGGCCGACGCGATGCCGGAAGGATCTCGATGGGAGGAAGCTGCGAAACGCGAGGCGTCGGGGGCCCCGACACATGCACGGCGAGGGCCGACTCGAGCTCGGCGACGAGGGCCTCCATCGACGGGAAACGCATCTCGCGATCGTTCGACAGCGCACGCAAGATGACCTCGGCCGCTCGACGGGAGATCCCCGGAACGCGATCGCTCAGGAGCGGGATCGGACCGAACAGGAGCGGATCGTCCTTGCGCAGGTTCTTGCCGAGCATGAGCGCATACGCCGTTAGCGCCCATGCGAACTGATCCGCTCGAGCGTCGATGACCTGCGTGGGGTCGAGCTGCTCGGGCGCCATGTAAGCCGGCGTTCCGATCACGAATCCGGTAGCGGTCTGGAAGGTCGGGCGCGTCGCCGGCGCCCTTGCGGCCATCGCATGACCGGCCGTCGCGAGGTCGTGCGTCTCCTGACGGGCTGCACCTTCTCCCTTGGCCAGCCCGAAGTCGACCACCTTCGCGAGACCGTCGGTCGTGATCATGACGTTCGCCGGCTTCATGTCGCGGTGGAGCAGACCGCGTGCATGCGCCGCGCCGAGGCCCTTCGCGACGTCGACGAGCCAGCGCATCTTTCGCTCTGCCGGAATGTGCGCGTCGCCGAGGTACGTCGTCAGCGGCTTTCCTTCGACGTACTCCATCGCGATGAACGGAACGCCGCCCATCTCGCCGAGGTCGTAGACGTGGACCGTGTTCGGGTGTGTCAGGCGCGCGGCGAGACGCGCCTCGCGGAAGAACCGGGCTACCACCTCCTGCTTCTCGAGGAGGCCGGGGAGCAAGATCTTCAGCGCGACCTTGCGATGCAGCACGCCGTCGGTCGCCAGCAGGACTCGCCCCATCCCTCCGCGTCCGAGCTCGGATTCAATCGTATAGCGGCCGAAGGCGGCTCCCGGGAGGATGTCCATTCAACCTGTCGGCAACGTCAGCGGTTCAATACGAAGCTTCTCACGAAGCTCCTTGGATGCTTGGCGAAGTGACGCACCCACTGCGCGGTGTCGATCACGGCTGGCATGCGGTCATCCGGATCGCGTACGGCGTCGACCGCGCTCGAGCGATGGCTCTCGTACCACGACCGCCAGCGTCGAACCTCGTCGCGGGACATCTGCCCCGACAGCCCCTGGAGGCCGAGGACGAGATCGAACATGGTCTTGTGGACGTAGACCTCGCTGCCTCTCGCGCGCCACCGACTCGCTCGTTCGAGCTCGCGGTTCAGACCGTCGTGATCTCCGCGGGCCGAGTGCCAGACGAGCAGCGGCAGCGACAGACCACGCGCGATGTCGAAGCCCATCTGGCTGTAGAAGCGCGGGTTGAAATCGATGAGCAGTCGCTTGTCGTCCTGGACGATGAACTCCGATTCGAATGCGCCGTGGTAGCCGATCTTCTTGCAGAGGGCGGCCAGCTTCTCGACGAGCACCGCCTCGACCTCACGGCCCTCGAAGCATAGGCCGATGCCCACCTTCCGCGGACGCTGGAGCACCTTCATCGCAGCCCGCGCCACGATCGAGCCGTCTTCGGCGACGAAACCGGAGACGCTGAAGATGTTCGTCTCCGCTGCGGTCAGGTACTCCTGCACCATCGGCTCGGCGATGTCCGGATGGCGCTCGGTGAGCACCGGGTCGAACGTCACCAGCTCGCGGAAGCGCTTCAGCTCGCTGTCGAGCTCGGCGCGATCGTGGGCGATGAACCCCTTGATGCCGCTCGTGAGGTAAACCTGCGTGCGCGGCTTGAGGAGCACCGGGAACGGGACGTCGCGTCCCCCCTCGACATCCGCGACCGAGAGCGTCAGCGGTACGTCGATGCCCACGTCGGCGCATGCCTCGTGGAGTCGCTGCTTGTCGAGCAGCGTGAAGACGGCGCCCTCCGATGGCGAGAACATCGCGAACACCTTCGAGAGGCGCTCGCGCTCCGCGGCGAAGAGCCACGCCAGGTGATCGTTCGGGGGGTAGAGCAACGTGCTTCCCTCCCCGCGCCTCGTCCCCCAATCGACGAGCCAGTCGACGAGCTCCTTGGGCCGCGACAGCGGCGGATGAACGAGCTTCTCTGCCACATGGCGCGAGAAGAGCGCGCGGGCACGGCGGCTTTCGTCCGCCATCGTCACCCCGATGCCTGCCTTCCCGAACGCACGGGCCGCGGCAAGGGTGCCGTAGTAGTCCGCGCCGAGGAGGAGAACGCCCATTTTTCGCGTCATTCTACGTCCGCTCTCGGGCGCCTTGGCGCTCTTTCGGATGTCCTCGTTCGAGTGACTCGACGTGTTCGTCCCCCTCGCAGTGGCGGTCATGAGCACGAGCATTGCAAACCTCGTCCCAGCCTCCGTCGCCCATCCGCGCTTGCTCGCTCGCCCTTCCCCGGCGCTATCGCCCACGCGCGCGCCTTGGTGTGCGTGCGTGCCTCGTCTCTCTCTGGCGCTCGCGAGAGAAGATTGAACAGGGAGACAGAGAGACGGGGAGGATCAGAGGGTCTCCTCTCTCTTCCCACTTGGTGACTGGACGCAGCGTACGACGTTGGGAAGAACGCGGGCGCTGAGTCGGTCGCGTTACGAGCGGTCGCACTCAGCGGTCTCTCGTCCTGCAGGTCGGAAGGAGGTGAGCACCGTGTGGATCCACCTCGGCGGGTGGCCAGCGAGACTCAAATTTCCGAAGGAATTGCGAAGCAATTCCTGAGGGCCCACGAGGTACCAAGATGGAAGAGAGACAAGGCCCTCTGATCTCCCCGCCTCCCTGTCTCCCTGTTCATTTCTCTCGGTTCAATCCTCTCGGAAGAGCGAGCGACGAGAAGGCGAAGAGCGGGCTCAGTCGTGGAACTTGCCCTTCAGCTTCAGGAAGGGGCTCTCGAAGAACCGGAAGCTCAACGACGCGAGCATCCAGATCAGCGTGATGCCGCCAACGATGAAGCCGGTGGAGATCGCCATCTGCACGACCGTCGACTGCCCCGCTTGCCACTTCATCAGGTACGGGACACCGAGAACGACGAGCGGCCAGTGGAAGATGTACATGCCGTAGCTCACCTTCCCGCAGGAGATGAGCGGTCCCCATGAGAGGAAACGACGCGAACGGTCGCCGATGACGTGATCTGCGCAGAGGGACACGGCGCTCGCGAAGAACAGGGCAAGCGTCACGTAGCCGATGCCGATGACGCGGCGGTCGTAGTCGTTGAGCCCGGTGGCCAGGACGTAGAGGCCCGCGAGAGCGAGCGCCGTCCCGATGAAGATCGGCATCCGGAGGCGACGCCACACCTGGGAGACCGGGTGACGGACCTCACGCTGCGTGACCGCCACGAAGGCGCCGAGCAAGAGGCCGTCGGCGCGCGTGAACGTGGCGCGGTAGACGAACTTGGCGATGCCGTGCTGGATGCCGCCCGGTTCGGTCGCGAACCACTGCTGGAAGAGGCCGATGTTCTCGCCCTTGAAGGTGAGCCCTGCGCGGAGCCCGACAACCATCACGACGAGAACGAGAATGGTGGGGATGAGACGCCGGCGCGAGACGGTGAGCGCGACGAGCGGCCAGACGAAGTAGAACTGCTCCTCGATCGCGAGCGACCAGAAGTGCGCCGTCCAGCGCATCACCTCGTGGTCGAAGGCGAGCGTGTAGTTCTGCATGTACAGCCAGTACGGCAGGCCAGGCACCCACTGCGCCCCGAAGGCGAGCGTCACGACCGTGCCGACGACGACGACCGCGTAGTACAGCGGGAAGATGCGCAGGACACGGCGCATCCAGAACATCTTCATGCGCGTGCCGAGCGGCTTCTTCGAATCGGCGACGAGGCCGCGCGTGATGAGGTAGCCCGAGAGCACGAAGAAGAGGTCGACGCCCGTCCACCCGGACCACGAGAGCGCATGGAGCTGCACCGCGATCTTGTCGATCAGGCTGTGCGCCTCCGAAGGATCGTCCCCCGGGAACGTCCATGCGAAGTGGAAGATGAGGACGGCAAGGACCGCGAGGCCGCGCATGCCGTCGAGCGTCGGGATCGCGCGAGCATCCGCGCCGGCGAGCGCTTGTTTCTGGCCCTCGTCGAGCTCGGCCGGTTCGACGGGTCGCTCGGGCGAGAGCTCGGCGTACGACTCGCCGTCCTTGCCGATCCTGCGCATCGCGCCCGCAGCCACGAGGCCGAACGCGAGGACGATGACGAAGTCCATGATGCCGAAGCTCGCCGGCAAGGTCTTTCCGAGCTCGCCGAGCGCCGCCGCGAGGACGGAGCCGTCGACCATGTCCTTGCCGATGAGATCGCGGCGGGCGACGTTCGCCTCGCCACGGAGGCGCATGCCGTTCTCGAGCTCCTCGAACCCGAGGGACTTCATGTACTGCTCGTCGGCGTCGTTGACGTCGACCGCTTCGACGACGAGCTGCGCGTTGCGCTCGCCGAGGCTGTAGCTGTAGTCCCACTTGTCGTGGCCCGGCGAGAAGACGCCGCGCGGAGCGAGCTTCGCGATGTGGCGGTCGTTCTTGCCGAGGAGATCTTCCGTCGGACGCTGCGCGAAGTACGGGGTCGCGCCGGCAGCGGCGACGGCGATGCGGAAGTCGGGTGCCGTGCTCTCGCGAATGAGTAGTCCGAGCCGCGTGTAACGGGCCTCGTCCTGGTACTGCGCCGCGTTCTGCGCGGCCCAGCGTCCGAGCGGCAACAGGTGCGAGGGAAGCCAGACGAGCGCCGTCAGGATCAACGCCGCGACGGCGACCGTCTTCTGACTGCCGAGACGTGTGTGCAGCCAGGCGAGCCCCTCGACCAGCCCGCGGCGAGCGTCCTTCATCCTGAAGAGGACGCCGCCGAGGACCATCGCCGCGCCGGCGGCGAAGGGCGTCTTGCTGAAGACGATCGTGGCCGCGATGCCCTGCTCGGGGAACACCTTGGCGTAGACATTCAGCCCGAGGAGCACGAGGCCGCTCGCAACGAGACCGTAGGAGAGGCGCTTCGCGAAGACGGCGCGCTCCTCGTCGTTGCCGGAGAGCGCGCGCTGCATCAGCACGGCGACCAGCACGATGAGCGCCGGCATGCCGACGCACATGTACCGGTTCGCGTAGAGCATCCACTCCCAGGCATCACCGCCGACGTACGTGGCGTACGCGACCTGGGCCGTGAACAGCGTCCCGAGGAGCACGAGCCGACGCGAGGCGCGATCGCTCCACGTCTCCTTCACCCATGCGATGGTCGGGCGGACGCCGGGCAGGCTGGCGGCGACGATGGAGATGGGCACCGCGAGGTGCAACGCGAGGACCTCGAGCGCCACGAAGGCGCCGCGCTTGATGCGATCGAGCGCCGAGATCTTGTAGAGCTTGAGGAAGTACGTGTTCGGGAGCGACTCGTGGAAGTACGTCCGGCGGAACACCGTCTGGGCACCGACGGCGCCGCCGGCGAACGCGCCGATCACCGTGGCGAAGAGCCAGCGACGCGAGCACGTGAGAAATCCGTAGAGCGAGATCAGGCCCACCGGCACGACGGAGTCGCTCCGGATGAGGAGGGCCATGCTCGTGAGGACGCCCATCGCGATCGTACGCGAGACGCTGAACTCCTCCTCGTTCTCGAGGGCGAGCCAGAGCAGCGTGTACACGGCAAGCGTGAGCGCGCCGACCTCCATCCCGCGGAGCGTCCAGAAGACGAGCGGATAGTCGAAGAGCGTCGCTGCCAGGACCGCCACTGGCACCCAGGGCGACGTCGAGACCTTGCGCGCGATCTTCGACGCGACGAGACCGGTCGCGAGCAAGATCGCGACGCCGCTCAACATGATGAAGAGCGAGATCTTCGACTCGGAGAGGCCCAGCATGTGGGCCACGCTCATCCAGAGCACCCAGAGCAGGTTGGTGAAGCCCTCGATCGGGGCCTCACCGATGTTCCAGACGAGCCCGTGTCCATCCGCGAGGTGACGCGCGTAGCGCATCGAGA
Source organism: Pseudomonadota bacterium (assembly GCA_023423895.1). GTDB lineage: Bacteria > Myxococcota_A > Polyangia > Polyangiales > Polyangiaceae > Labilithrix. Next base: position 15,185 of record JAFAER010000113.1, on the reverse strand, counting down.
TCATCGCGTCTTCGAACAGGACGAAGTACCGCGTCCCGGCGACCGTGAAGCTCGTTCGGAAGACGAAGATGGCGTAGAAGGCGAGCGCCGCGAACGCGATCCAGGTCCGAACGCGATTGCTGGTCACCAAGGCTTTCGCCGCGGGACGCGCACCTCGATAGGGAATGGAGCTGTCCGTCCCCAGCGGGGTGCTCCTCGTCGCCGGTTTGTTTTCGGTAAGCGCTCCCATGCCGTCCGCACTCATCACTGGCCCTCCGAAGCAAGCTTCGCGAGGTCATCCAGCATGTCCTGGGCCTTCGCATAGCGCTCCGCGGGCCTGCGTCGCAGCGACCGGTTGACCACCTTCTCGAACCCCTTCGCGAGGGGGTCTTCGCGTCCGGTCACGAGGGGGCGGCACTCCTGTTGGAGCTTCTCCCGGAGGCTCTCACGAGTGTCGAACGGAAGGGCGCCGGACACCGCGCGATAGAGGATCGTCCCGACGGAATAGACGTCGGAAGCCTCGGTCACACGGCGCGCGTCGAGCAGCTGCTCCGGGGACATGTACGGGACCGTCCCGATGGCCGCATGCATGGACGTGAGGCTGCTCGTCTTGCCCTTCGCGTCTTTGATCCGGGAGAGATTGAAGTCGAAGATGACAGCGTGCCAGCCGCTGTCGTTCGGCCGGAGGATGACGTTCTCCGGCTTGATGTCACGGTGAATGATGCCCATCGATTGCATTTCCGCCACGCCGGCAAGGATGCCGATTCCGAGCCCCATTGCGTCTTCCACCGAGAAACATGCTCGTTTGAAGACATCGGAGAGGAGCTCGCCTTCGATGTATTCCATGACCAGTGCCATCTCGACGGGCGGCCCGGTCAACAGTTCGTGCATCCTGGCGATGTGTGGGCTCTGGAGGCGTGACAGCGCCCAGGCCTCACGACGGAAACGTTCGACGCTCTCGTGTGAGACAGCGGCTTCGGGGTGAAGGACCTTGATCGCGACGCGCTCGCCGGTGTCCGTCCGGTGTGCAAGCCAGACGACCCCGAAAGCTCCCGACCCCAGTAGCGATTCGAGTACGTAGACCCCGATCTGAGAACCGGGAGCGAGCAGCACGAGTCCATCGTACGCGGGCTTCCCACCCCAGGGCGACCCATAAACCCATAAAAAGAGTGGCACGGCGCCTCGCCCTCGCACATGTGTCACGATCCCGCGTTCGCGGCTTGGCAAGTGAGCTGACCGGACCGCCCTCCCGACCTACGAGAGGCGCGCTGCGAAGCACGAACCGGCCGGACCAGCCTCCGGGCATCCCCCAACGCGCGCGCGAACGAGCCCGGCCGTCACGTCCCGCCCAAGGTCCGTCCCGTCCCGCCACGTCCCGCCCGCCCGCGGGGATCGGGCTAGTGCGATGCCTGGCGCAGTAATAGCGTATGGCGTTGACCATGCCGAAGGACTCACCGGCCACGAGCGAGCCGGTCGCTGTCGCCGTTCTGGAGCAGCCGCAAGACCCACACGTCGCGGCCATCGAGAACGCGAGCCCTCCAGCGCACGAAGTGGCCCCTCACCAAGCAGGAGAAGCACGAGAAGCACGAGAAGCACGAGGAGCAGGAGGAGCAGGAGGAGCAGGAGGAAGCGGCGAAGGTGCAACGGCGCTCCGGAACGGCCTGAAGCTGGCGACGTCCCTCGTCCTCACGTGGGGCGTCGCGCTCATCATCACCTTCAAGCTCCCGAAGTATCTCGGACCGCTCTTCTGGGGCTACTACAAGTACGGGTTCGAGTACGCCGCGACGCTCGCCGTGTTCGTCGGCTTCGGCATCGACACGTACATCTCGCGCGAAGTTGCCGTTCGGCCGAAGCACGCGAGCGACTTCTTCGGCGGCATCGTCGCCGCACGCACGCTCGCGCTCGTTCCGCTCTTCCTGTACGGCTGGTTCCACCTCGGTCACAAGCTGCCCGAAGAACGCCTCGCCGCTGCCCTCTTCGGACTGACGCAGGTGTTCATCGTGATGAACCAGACGTTCCAGCAGACGCTGCAGGCTGCGTCGCGCGTCGGGGGCCTCGCGGTCGCGAACGTCGTTGCGAAGATCCTCTGGGGAGGAGGGACGTTCGCCGCCGTCACGGTGGGCGCGCCCTTCTGGGTCCTGCCGCTCCCGATGCTCGCGTCCGAATTCCTGAAGGCGGGCTTCCTCTACTGGGCCACGCGCGAGGCCGTCGGACTCCGGATCAAGCTCGACCTCTCGGCGACGAAGACGGTGCTCAAGGTCTCCTTCCCCTTCTTCATCGCCAACGCGGCGGTGACGCTCGGCTCGACGATCGACGTCGTCGTGCTCCGCGAGCTCGTCCCCGAAGGGTCGCAGGAGGTCGGCTGGTACAGCGCAGCGCGTGAGATCGCACGCCTCTCGGCGCTGATGTCGCCCGTGCTCTCGGGCGTCCTCGTCCCGATGATGAGCCGGGCGAAGCACCGAAGCAACGATGAGTTCTTCACGATCCTCCGCCGCGGCCTCGAGGGCGTGAGCGTCGTGTCGATCCCACTGACGCTGATGCTGGCCCTCGGAGCGGAGTTCGTCATCGGCATCGCGCTCAAGGACAAGTTCCTCCCCGCCGCAGCAAGCCTCCAGTGGCTCGCGCCGACGTTCGTCCTCGCCTACTTCAACGTGTTGCTGTGGATCGCGCTGATGATCCTCGATCGGTCGTGGACCATCACGATCATCTCGTTCGTCGGCCTCGCGCTCCTGCCGGTCTTCATTCTCGTCGTCGTCCCGCTCACGCGCGGGCTCGGTCCCGGCTCCACCGGAATGGGCGTCGCGATGGCGCTCTCAGCCCGCGAGCTCGTCATCGCGATCATCTTCTTCGCGTTCCTGGGCAAGCGCGCGATCGACCACCGGAGCATGACGTCGATCACGAAGTCGCTCGGCATCTGCGGCGTCGTCGTCGCCGTCCACGTAGGGCTCGCGGGGATCGGCCCCGTTCGCCTTCTGGTGGACATGGCAGCGTACGGCGCGCTGATGCTCGTGACCGGCGTCGTCCGTCCGAAGGACATCAAAGACGTCCTCCGGATGGTCAAGGATCGGAAGAAGATCCAGGCCGAGGCGGCCGGCTGACGGTCACGCTCACCGCGCTGCTTCGAAAGCCGACAGCTGCCCGCAGAGCGCGCGCTGGAAGGCCGGACGGGCTTCGCAGCGCTCCTTGTATGCCTTGAGCCGCGGCTCGCGATCGAGCAGGTCGGTATGCCGCAAGATGCGGAGCACCGTCGTCATCATCAGATCGCCCGCCGTGAAGCGGCCTTCGAGGTACTCGCGGTCGCCGAGGGCCGCTGCGAGCTCCCGGAGCCTCTGGACGACCCATTCCTCGACCTGCGGACGCCGCACCTTGACCCAGTCCTCGCTTGCGTGGAACAGGTCGATCTCGGCGAGCCCCTGAATCGCGATCTCGACCGAGTTGAGCGCCGCGAACACCCACGTGACCGCACGGGCGCGTGCATGGGGATCGCGAGGCAAGAGCGCCTCGCTCCGCGCGCCGACGTGGAGCACGATCGCCCCGGACTCGAAGAGCACGAGCCCATCGTCCTCGAGCACCGGCACCTGCCCGAACGGCTGCCGCGCGCGGTAGTCGGCGGAGGCTTGGATCGTGGGATCGATCAGCTTCACCTCGTACGGCAACCCCGCCTCCTCGAGCGCCCAGCGGGCGCGCAGATCGCGGACGAGGCCCTGCGCGAACGGGGGAACCCACTTGAACGCCGTGACGGTGATCATCGCTTCTGCTCCTTCGCTAGGTTCTCCGCATACGCCTGCTCGCGCTCGAAGCACTGGCTCCAGCCGTCGACGTGGCTGTCGCGCGACGCGACGTTCGCGAACGGCGTCTGATGAAACCGCTGCACCGTCTTGCCGTCCTGCTCGGTGAAGGTGACCGTCACGAGCGTCTCGAGCCCCGGCTGGCCTCCCTCTTCCCACGCGAAGGAGAAGACGAGGCGACGGTCACGCTCGATCTCGCGGTACTCGCCGCCCATCCAGCTCTCACCGTATTCGGCGGACACGATGCAGGCGCGCCACTTGCCAGTGGGCCGGAAGTCCATCTCGAGGCTCGTACAGGTGAACCCCTTCGGTCCGAGCCAGCGCATCATGTGCTCCCGCTCTGCCCAGATCTGGAAGACGAGCGACACCGGCGCGTCGAACGTCCGCGTGATGAGTAGCTCGTCGTCGGCGAGCTCCCGACGGGTGGAGGATTCGGCGTTCACTTGTGCTTCCCTTTCGTCAGCTCGAGAAGATAGGCGTCCATCTTGTCGAAGCTCCCCTCCCAGAGCCTGCGGTAACGGTCCAGCCAACCGTCCACGGCTTTGAGCGGCTTCACCTCGAGCCGGCAGGGGCGCCACTGAGCTTCACGCCCCCGCGAGATCAGCCCGGCGGACTCGAGCACCTTCAGATGCCGCGAGATCGCCGGCAAGCTGATGTCGAACGGTGCGGCGAGCTCGTTGACGGTCGCCTCGCCTTTCGCGAGACGGGCAAGGATGGCTCGGCGAGTGGGATCCGCGAGCGCCGAAAGTGTGGTGCTGAGAGGATCGACGGACGGCATACCTAACAACCTTGTTAATTAACGTGACCGTTAAATACGAGCCACCATCGGCGTTGTCAACGGATCCGTACGCGTCGCCATGCCGCTACCATTCCGTCACGCGCTCGATGCGAGGCCGCCGTTCGGAGCGGCGTCGTTCGTTCGATCTTGGTCGCTCGCAGACAGAACGTGTAAGGACGACGAGTGCGACGGCGTTGTCGTCGTAAGTCCTTTCACGTTCGCGGGGCGTCCCGCTTCTTCAGAGAAAGCTCATGCAGCGCACCTTCTTCTCATCGAAATCGCTCGTGCTCGCAGTCCTCGTCGGCCTCGGCTCTCTCGTTACCGGCTGTGCTTCGTCGGGAGCGAAGCCTGCTCACTCGGAAGCCGATGCACACACGAACGTCGTGATCGTGCTCGGCAAGGGAGAGGTCTCCCGCAAGCCTGACGTCGCACGGATCACGATGGGCATCGCCGTCACCGCGCCGACGGTGGCGGAGGCGTCGCGCCTGGCCAACCAGCAGATGACGAACCTCATGAGCGTCATCAAGAAGGAAGGGATCGCCGAGAAGGACGTCCAGACGGCGAACTACTCGATCAACTACGAGCGCATGGAGCCGCCGATGCCGATGCCCGTGCCTCCGCCGGGCAGGCCCGGAACGGGTGGAGCCGGCGGAAACACTGGAAGCGGCGGTGCCGTCGGAGCGCCCGCGCAGGCGCGCTTGGGCCAGTACCGCGTCTCGAACACGGTGCGTGTCACCGTTCGCGACCTGGACAAGGCGGGTCCGCTGCTCGATGCCGCCGTGGCGGCAGGAGCCAACGAGGTCTGGGGGATCTCGTTCGAGATCGACAAGCCCGAGGCCTTCGAGGCCGAAGCGCGCGAGAAGGCCAGCCAGGACGCACGCGCACGCGCCGAGGCACTTGCGAAGACGCAGGGCCGCACGCTCGGCGAGGTGGTCTCCGTCAGCGAGAACATCGGCGGAAACCCGCGTCCGATGTTCGCGGCGGGCAAGAGCGCGGAGATGGCGAGCTATGCGACGCCGGTCGCGCCAGGCGAGATCACGATCTCGACGCAGCTCGAGGTCGTCTACCGGCTCGCGAAGCCCGGCGGGACCTGAGCGGTCGATCGCGAGAGCGTCAGAACCGCGCCGGCAGGGGGGCCCAGGTCAGACCGCCGTAGATCGTGAGCTGCGTGAGCTCGTTGAATCGAACGGCGTTGTTGAAGTCCTGGTAGCCGGCGCGGATCCCGGCGTCCGCCGAGAACGTCGGCAGGATGCGGTACTGGATGCCGCCGTCGGCGAGGAAGATCTGGTACTCGGCGACGGAGCGCGGTGTCGCCAGCACGCGTGCGTGCGACACGTTCCCACGGAACGTCGTGCGATCGACGGTGTAGTTCGCCGCGAGCGAGACGACCCCGCGCTGCTCGAGATCGCCGGAGAAGAGGTCGATCCAGGGCTGCACCTTGGCGACGGCGCCGATCTGCAAGCGATGCCCTCGCCCGCCCCAGACGCCGTAGGGCGGCGCACCGGGCGGGATCCGGGCCTGCCCCCACGAATCCCAGAGCAGCGCCGCGTGGCCCACGGTGAACATCGTGAACCCGTTGATCTGGTCACCGCCGATCGCGGCGCCGCCCATCAACTCGCTCGACAGGTTGTTGCTGTACCAGTGGCGCCAGCTCTGCGTCGCCTCGGTGCGGGTGATGACGAAGCCTTCGCGCTCGTCCTGGAAGGTCGTGTTGACCTGACCGGCGCCGATCGTCGTGACGAAGCGATCGTTCCTCGTCGCCGCATGATCGAGGGCGAGGCTGACGCCCGGTCCCTGCGTGAGGGCGATGACGCCGCGCGAGGTGCGATCCGCACCGCCGAACGCGTTGTACACGAAGCCTGGGATGAGCGCGGTCCGGGGGCTCAGTCGGATCGGGACGAAGAGCTGCGTCTGGACGAACAAGAGGCGGAAGCGCGCACCGATGATCGCCGGGATGATCGGGTTCGGATCCGGGGGAAGCGCTACGCCGTTCCAAGGCTGCTGAACGAGGAGCGCGGTCGTCGAGATCGGGCCGTACGCAAGGAACTGGTAGAGCGAGAGCCTCCAGCGCGAGCGGACCATCTCGAGCCCGACGCCGCCGTTGTGGAGCGCGGAGAGCGGCGTCTTGTTCGGGTCCGTCAGGTTGAGGGTCTGCGGGTTGATCAGGTTCGGATCCGGCAGCGTCCGGTCCCACGACGACGTGTGGATGAAGCGCGGGTTGTACATCGCGACGAAGTGGTCTTGACCGCCGCGCCAGATGAAGTCGTACCGGAGCATCGGGTTGAGCTCCGTCTCGGCGGCATTGATGTCGCTGCCGAACTTCACGCGTTCTTCTGCACGGGCCGAGACGTACGCCTGCTGCGCCACGTCCATCGGCATGACAGCGGTGAAGGGAAGCATCAGCGCGCCTTCGTCCCGGGGCGTGTTCTGGGCCGGGCGAGGTCCTCATCCGAACGCATCGAAGGTCCTACGTATATCGGCTCTGGGGCCACGCTCACAAGATGGTCCGCGGACAAGATGTTCGTTCACATGCACGCGGCACACCGCTTGCGAACCGCACGTGTTCCCAAACTCGTTGGGATCTCCTCGAAGGAAAGAGAGGACACATGGCTGCGCGACGATCATCAGGGAAGGTCACCACCAACCACGAAGAGATCCGGCGCTGGGTCGAGTCCAAGGGCGGCTGCCCTGCACGCGTGAAGGGCACGGGTCGTGGCAATGATCCCGGCATTCTCCGCATCGATTACCCGGGTTTCAGCGGGGTAGAGAGCCTCGAGCGGATGGCGTGGGACAAGTGGTTCGACGCCTTCGACAAGAACAACCTGGCGATGATTTACCAGCCGACGTCGCGCTTCTCGAAGCTCGTGGCGCGGGAGACGGCGCAGGCAAAGACCGGCACACGTGCCACGCCGCGCCGAGCGACCGGGGCGAAGCGCGCCACCGCGAAGCGCCCCGCGGCGAAGCGCGGAGCGAAGAAGACCACCGCGCGCGGGACCACGACCGCGACTACGAGCCGCGGCACGGCGAAGCGCTCGACGCGCACGACGACCGCCAAGCGGCCCGCGTCGACCGCCAAGCGCCCTGCGACGCGCGCGAAGCGCCCGGCACGTGGAGCGACCACGACAAAGCGCGGCGCAACGAAGCGCACGACCGCCAAGCGCTCCACGACGAAGCGCGGACGCGCGGCGCGCTGAAGCTGCCCTCGCACGTCAGAACCGGCAGAAGGTCGGATGGGATCCGGCAACGGGCCCTCGTTCGGCCTTCTCCGTGTCTTCACGTCCGTGCCCGCAGGCGCCGCTCTCCGGCCTTCGGCCCGCGCCCTCGCGTCACCGCCCCGGCGTCCGTCTGATCACGTCGGCCTGACGCGCCCTCGCGTCACCGCCCCGGCGTCCGTCTGATCACGTCCGCCTGCTCACGTCCGTCTGCTCACGTCTGTCTGCTCACGTCCGTCTGCTCCCGTGCGTCTGATCACGTCGGCGTCCTGGCTTTCCTCGGCGCTCGAGAGATTGAACGGGGAGAAAGGGAGACGAGGAGGAGATTGTATCGGGGGTCGTCGCGGGTCTCCGAGCATCGCTCGACCGGCCAGGTCTGGAGCTTTCACAGAGAGGCAGGGAGACACGGAGGATCCGGAGGTGACTTTTCCCTGCTGCGAGCGCCATCTCGAGCTGCTGGGCCTGATCGCGCCTGAGTGAACGTCCTCCATGGCGACGTCCGAGGCGTCGGCGGCGGCAACAGTGAGGTCGCCAACGTACGAAGGCGGCCTCTGAGTCTCTGGATCCTCCGTGTCTCCCTTTCTCCCTGTGAAACCTTCAGGCGCAGCGAACGGCACACGCCCCGCAGATCGCAACGCCGCCCTACCCCCCTCTCTCCCCTGTCTCCCCTTCTCCCTGTGAAAATCTCGGCGAGGCCCAGAAGCCGGAGCCTGGGAACCTGAAGCGAACACCACCGGAGGGCAGACGGTCACCGAACAGACGCGCGCCAGCGCCTCGGTCTGAAGGAAGGCACGCATCAGAGTCCTGGCGGAGGACGCGTGCCGGGCATGCGCCGAAGAGAGGCACCCAGCGAGACCCGGGCCGGTCTGACGACCGAAGCCCGTCGGTGACGAGCTCGCGCAGCGAGGGCGCACAAACCAGAGAGGCAGAGAGGACGAACCTCTCTGCCTCCGCTGTCGCCGACGCTGGTGCGCGGCTACGAGAAGGTCGCGAACACCGGAAGGCCGAGGCGGTCGCGGACGTCGCGGGGCTCGAAGAAGATCCCGGAGAACCGGTCGGCGAGCGCAGCGACCGCGAGGACCGCCGCGATCGTCGAGAGGACGCCGATCGCGATCGCGATGAGCCCCACCGGGCGCTTCGGACCGGCCGGGAGCTCGGCGGGGTGGACCACCTTGTACCGGTTCTTGAACGCCGCCTCCTCGAGCTGCAAGCCGCTGCGCGCAGCATCGAGCTGGGTGACGAGCTCGCTGTACTTTCGCGTGACCGCGTCGAACTGGACCTGCGCGTCCTGCATGCTCTTCGTCGCTCCGGCGACGGGCGCCTCGACGGCCGGCGCGACGGGGGCGGCGACGCGCGTGGGCTTGGGCTCCTTGTCGCGAGCCTCCGCTGCGGCGCGCTGCTTCGCGGAGATCTCGTTCAACAGCTCGCGCTCCTCCGCACGCAGTTTCGCGAGCTGCGGCGTGTCCGCGCGCGTCGCCTCGAGCGTCTGCTTGAGGGCGATCATCTCCGGGTGCTGCTCGGCGAGCGTCTGCCGCTTCTGGATCAGCTCCTGATTGAGCTCGGCCTCGCGACGCAGCTTGGCCTCCTGGAGGACCGCGATCTGCTGGCGGACCGCGTCGAGCCGCGCCTTCAGCGCAGGATCCGCGGCCTCGTCGATGCGTCGGTCGGTGACGCCCTGCGGGAGGTTCGGGATGACGATGTTCACACGCTCGCGCGGGTTGGCGAGCTTCTGCTGACGAACGAGCTCTGCGGCGGAGACCTCGAGGTCCTTGTGCGCCTGCTGGACGCCGGACTCGAGGATCTTCACGCGCTCGGGGATGACGCCGACCTCGGACTGGAAGCGCGCCTCGAGGAAGTTCTTCACGGCCGCATCGACGATGTCACGCGCGGCCTCCGGTTCGGACCAGTCCAGCTTGACGGTCACGGTGGTCGCGTCGACCCAGACCTTGAGGCGGCTCTTCACGTTGGTGACGAGCGCGTCGTACTTCTCGTCGTCGGACGGCGGGGCCTTACCGAGCTTGCGGTTGATCTTGTCGATGAGCCGCCGATGCGGCTGCCGCATGTCGTCCCAGCGCTGCACGAGGTTCTTCTGCCGGACGATGGCGATGATGTTGTCATGCGCCATCACCTGCTCCTCGTACTCCTTGGCGGTGTTGCGCATCTCCTCGGCGGTGAGCATCTGCTGCTGGCCGCCGGTGATCGCCTGAGTGCGCTGCACGAGAACGCGGGCCTCCACCTCGTAGTTGCGCGGAGCGAAGATCGCTCCGAGCACCGTGAGGGCGCCGCAGATCATCACGACGACGAAGGAGAGGCCCTTGCGCCGCTTCGCTGAGCGCGCGGCCTCGGCGATGCGCTCCTTGACTGCGATGTTCGGCCCGTCGTCGTCATCGTCGCCGCCGCGCCCGCCGCCGCGTCCACCACCGCCGCCACCGCCGCCGCTGCGGGAGGTGCCGGGGTACTGGAGCTTCGGATCGGGTCGAAAGAGTGTTGCTTCTTCGATTCGAGCCATCGCTATGAGCCTTGTCTGGTCAGCTTACCGGAGTCTCTCGGGCCGTCGGGAGAATGTGTCCGCCGCTTCGTGAGCCGGCGTCGTCATTCTGGAGTGCCGAAGGGGTCCGGCGGAACGGTCGGGACCGGTGCGGGGGCTGGCGCTGGCGGTTGTGCCGGCGGGTCCTGCGTTGCAACGGGCCGCGTGTTGGTCGTCGTGCTGGTGGTGGAAGGTTGAGGGGCGGGTCGCGGCGGCGTCGGAGCTTCGATCTTCGGCGCGCGCACGATGGGAGGCTGAGCTGCAGGACCCGTGCGCGGCGGCGGAGCTGTCGTGACGGACGCCTTCATCGGCGAGTCGACCACCGCGGAAGCGTCCTTCACGAGGTCTCTCGCGTCGATCCGGGGCGACGGGATCGGCGTAGGCGCTGGCGTAGCGACCGATGTGCTGACGGCCTCTGTGGCGGACGTGAGCGGAGTCTGTGCGGTCGTGGCGCTCTGCGCATCGCTGGCGCTCGAACGGTTCACCGCGAGGAACGCAACCCCGGACACCGCAGCGACCGCGAGGAGGATCCCTGCGATCCACGCGCCCGCTCCAGAGCGTCGGCCCGTAACCTGAGCGAGGAGCGGATCGGTGCCGTGCACCTTCACCGTGCTGCCGACGGCCGGATAGCTGCCGTCGTTCGCGCCTCCACCTCGCCCCGACTCGATCGACGAAGCGGAATGGATGATCGCCGCCGGCGACGGCGCCGCGGAAGCCCTGCGGGCGGCCGGCGCGCGCGGAACGGCGTCGAGCTCGCTCACATCGGCGGTTCGCGCAGCTGCCGGAATGAGCGGGACGGTGCCCGTTCCTCCCGAGGCTACACCGTCGGGCGCGCCGATCCCGACCATCGTCTTGGTTCGTCCGTCCGCGGCGCGTGGTCCGGGTCTCGTCGGCACGGGCGGCGGCTGCCCGCTCGTGCGGACGACGACCGGGCCGCCACGTTCGCCGGTGTCGACGTGGGTGGCGTCGAGGTCGACCGGATCCGCCCATCCCATCGGCGGGACGCTCTCCGGCTTCCCAAGGCCCGCCTCGCGCCGCGCCTCGCGAAGCGCACGACGGAAGGCATCGACGGTCTGCCAGCGATCCTCCTGCTTGAAGCGGAGCGCCGTGTCGATCGCGGCCGCGATGGGCGCTGGAAGGTCCTGCTTCACCAGCGCGATCGAGCGAGCCTTGACCGTCGCCGCCGCGAGGAGCTTCGCCTGGACATGCGGACCGAGGTGCACGGTCTGCCCGGTGATCGCCGTGAAGACCGTCGCTCCGAGCGACCAGATGTCCGACCGGTGATCGACCTTGTCGCGCGCGCCGAGCGCCTGCTCCGGCGACATGAACGACGGCGTCCCGAGCACGAGGCCGAACAAGGACAGCTTGCTCCGTGCGCCTCCGTCGAACACGCGCGCGACGCCGAAGTCGAGCAGCTTCACCGTGCCGTCGTCGCAGATGAAGACGTTCTGTGGCTTGAGGTCCCGATGGATGATCCCGCTCTGGTGGACGGCGTGGAGCACATCCATGAGCTTGTCGGCGATGTCGAGGATCTCGACGAGCCCGATCTGACCGCCGCGGTCTTGCCGTAGCGCCTCGAGCGTCTTGCCCTCGAGCAGGTCCATGACGAGGAACACGCAACCGTCGTCGGTCACGCCGTCGTCGAGCACCCGGACGATGCCCGGGTGTTTCACCGAGTTCGTCAGGTAACCTTCGCCGAGGAAGCGCTCGCAGACGCCCTCGTCCGCGCAGAGCGTCGGGTGCAGAATCTTGAGCGCCGCGCGGGCACCGTTGCGGTGTGTCACGGCATAGACCGCAGCCATCGATCCGGAACCAAGCAGCGAGTCCACTCGCCACTTTCCGGCGATCACGCTGCCAATACGCCGTTCGGCCGGGTCACTCATAGCCTAGCGTCCACGTTAGCACGACTGATGCCGAGGACCTGACGGCGCGGAGCCGTGCGGCACTGGCGGACAACCGTTGGATCATTCCCGCGGACACGCAAGAGACCCGCCGCCCTCGAGGATGGGCTACCGCTCCGACAAACCGCTACGGACGAGCCTTGCTGGGGCGAACGAGCGCCTGCTGCCATGGTGAACCATGCCGCACCCGTGCGACCGGACGACGTCGAGGTCTGGTAGGCCGATGTACGCCTCCACAACCTGCTCGCGAGCGCTCGCCGCGTCCGGCGATCGAGGATGAAGTCCGCGCCGAGCCTTACGCCGATGACCATGCGACGGCCGTACGCACGAGGCACGTCGCCCGGTCGAGCGTCATGCAGCGCGCACGGCGAGACGGGACGCCACGGCAAAGCACACGCCGAACGTCACGAGCGTCATGTAGCTGCTCAGCCCCTGGTCGCCCCAGATCTGCACGACGCACACGGCGATGCCGCCGAGTGAAGCGAGCGCCGCGCTCCGCTCGAGCGAAGTGTCCGCGGCGCGGTATCCCCTCAGCGCGAGGGTCCCTGCGAGCGGATACACGAGCCAGAGAAGCGCGAAGCCGACCACACCGGCGAGGGACCACAGCCAGAGCACACCGTTGTGCGCGATCAGGCGGTAGTTCTGGAAGACCTCGCTCAGGTCGACGGGCGGGTTGTTCGGCGAGGCGAGGTATTCGTGGCCGAAGCCGCGGACGATGATGGGGCTCTGGCTGAGCGTATAGATGAGGTTCTCGTTCTCGATGTCACGCGAGAGCGATGACGTGTCCTTCTGGTCGAGCACGGAGACGATGCTCTTCGCAGGCTTGAGCAGGGCAGAGTCCGACGTGGACTCCGAGCCGACGAGGACGTAACCGACGAGCAGCGGGACGACCACGGCGAGGGCCATCGTCACGCGACGCTTCCGCTTGCTGGGGTCGAGCGCGAGGTAGATGACGAGCGGGGCGATCCCGAGACTGACGAACGCGAGCCGGCGGTTGTTGAGGACGATCCCCAGGAAGATGATCGCGCCGAGCCCGAGGCCCCGGAGGATCACCTTCTTGCTCCGCTGTTCCAGCGCGTGCGCGAACAGGATCACGAGCGCCGTCACGAACAGCACCGTGTCCGAGGGGGTCGTGCACCACTCGGGTTTTCCGGGCAGCTGCGTGATCCCCTGAGGGACGCACACGCCCACGTAGACGTAGACGACGAGGAGGCTCCGGACGACCGCGGTGAGCACGAACGCCGTCCCCACCGCCGCGAGGTCGTGCGGCACGCGCAGCGCGTAGAGAAAGAGCAGCCCGACGATGGGCAGCTGGAGCATGTGGATCGTCTGCCGGAACGTCCACTCGATCTGACCGCCGCGCGCGATGCCGATGACGGACAGCGCGACGACGGTGCCGAGGAAGAGCAAGAGCGCGTTCCTGGCGAACCGCGGAGGCGCGACCCAGTCGGCGGACTTCCGCCCCCACACCGCCCGGCCAAGCAGGCCGACGGTGACGAAGAAGAAGACGGGCAGCGACGCTCCCGGGAGACCGGACAGCTCCTTGATCGTGCCGTAGAACGCGACCGCCGCGGGCCACATGACCGAGTCCCAGTACCCGCCCTCGCCCTTTGCCCGGAACATCACCTCGCTGAACGCCTCGATGAAGAGCGCGAGGACGAGATACGTGCGGAGGCTCTTCCAGAGCTTCTGGCGCGCCATGGCCCAGAAGAGGAGCGGTCCCCAAACGACGACGAAGACGGTGTCGAGCCGGAACGAATTCGCCCACTCGCCTGGTCCGGAGAACCTCGGATGCGAAGCGAACGCGAGGAACAGCGACGCCAGGAAGACGCCCGCGATGAGCCATGCCGTCGATTTCCAGCCGTTGTCCAGCAGGACGCGGCGCTCTTCGATGTCCTCGTCCTTCGCGCGGACGCCGAACGCGCCGTACTTGCGGTTCACCCGCTCCTGCAGCTCCTCGAGGCTCGCGGGGTCCCCCAGGTGCCGAGGCAACGCGCCGCTCGGGATCGCCACGGCGCCACCATCGTTCACCAGCTGCTCGTCGTCGGTATCGGAGTCGATCATGAACGCGCTCGGTGTGAGAGCCTGACGGCGGCCGCGGGGCAAAACGTCCCGCGATCGCCGCCAGCTCTACTTCACCAGCACGTTTTGGACCGGACGGCCCCGACCAGCTGCTGCGCCATGATCCGATGCACTTCCAGGTTCGGGTGGTAGTCGCATCCGAGCCCGTAGCGGAAGCCCTGCTCGACGAGGTCCATCTGGTAGACCTTCGTGTCGCCCTTCGCCTCGCGCTCCCGCACGATGCGAAGAAGCACGTCACGCAGGTTGTTCCGCGCGTTGTCGAGCGGGAACTGGTTCGTGACCATCGGCGGCGTGGCGAGGAAGATGTGGGCGTCCGGCCCGCGGTGCTCGCGCACCTTCTCCACGAGCGCCAGATAGGCCTTGAAGAACTCCTCCCGCTGCACCGGGTCGTTCATGTCCCCGTCGGGGATGTTGTCGCCTTCGAGCTTGTCGGGAGCGGACGCAGGCTCCTTCGTGTCACGCGAGAAGTCGTTGGTACCGAGGCTGATGAAGACGACCTGCGGCTTCTCGTCCGGCTTCTCGGCCGAGAAATCCCACTTGTAGCCCTCCTCGTCGTTCGCGACGGTCCGCTCCTCCCAGAGCTGGGGCACCGTGACGAGCGTCTCCGGATCGACCTGGCGATTTCCCGACGCGTCGCGGACGAACTGCCCGTTGTCGACGAGATAGCGCTCCTTGTAGTTCTTGTAGACGCCCTTGCCCGACCAGCAGACCGTGACGGCGTCCGCGTCGAGCTCGCGAGCGGCGATCGACGTGAAGGAGAGGAACTGGTTCTCCGTCAGCGGAACGGTCACCGTGATCGGCTGACCGCTCTTCTCGTCGACCATCGGGTTGCCCTGCGCGTCCCTCACCTCGCGGACCTTCACCTCGAAGGGGCACGTCGCGTTTTTCCCCTCGTTGCCGTAGCCGCAGATGATCGAG
>JAFAER010000101.1 GCA_023423895.1 Pseudomonadota bacterium | reverse complement strand
CCTTCATCCCGAGCGCACGAACGATGACGTTCTTGTGCGGGAAGTTCGCGATCTCCTCGGCCGTGAGCCGCTTCATCTTGATGTAGTCGTTGAGCAGCGAGTGGTCCTCGGTGAGCTGCTCGATCTTGCCGTCGCGGAAGCGATAGCTGCGCGAGTCGCCGACGTGCGCGACGTAGACGCCGTCCTCCACCGCAAAGAGCACGACGATCGTCGTGCCCATGCCCCGCTTGCCGGCGTCGCGCTGCGCGGTCTCGTAGATCCGGAGGTTCGCGAGCTTGATCCCGGTGATGAGCCGGTTTTCCTCGTACCCCTTCGACCGGTCCATCTTGTACGGCCAGGTCCGCTCGGGGTCCTGCGCCGTGGCTGCGAAGAACTCCTTCAGGGAGTCGACGGCCATCTTGCTCGCGACTTCACCCGAAGCGTGGCCGCCCATGCCGTCAGCGACGATGTAGAGGCCACTTTCCTCGATGATCGAGAAATTGTCCTCGTTGTGCGTTCGCTTCATGCCGACGTTCGTCTCGCCGGCAACTTCGATGCGCAGTCCCACGACCAAAGAATCCAACAGGGAGCCAGGGCCCCTGTCAATCAGTTCAACGTTCCAGGGGTCCGCCAGCTAAGGCGCTGCACGGAGAGTGACGGCGGCCTCGCGAAACTTGCCCTGGGAGAACACGAGGAGCTTGACCGTCTGCCCGATCGCGCGCTTGGCGATGACCTCGGCAAGCTGTTCCGGTGTCTCGACGGGCTGACCGTCGACCGCAACGATCGTGTCGGGATTGTCCGTCGAAGCCTTCAGCCCGGCCTTCTCGGCTGGGCTACCAGGAGCGACGCCCATCACGACCACGCCTTTGACGTTGCCCGATTCGGTGGGGGCCCCCCCGAGTCCGAGCCAGGGCGCCGGCTGGACGGCGCTCGCGGGCGTCGCCATCAGAAACCCACGAAGCGCCTTCACCGGCGCGCCGATGGTCACCGGCGTGCACGGCGGAGTTGCCGCGGTACCACCCGCGTCCGCGTTGGCCTTCGGCGGCGCTTGGCCGGAGTCCTTGCAGGCCCGGACGAGGACGCCGACGACCTTGCCGTTCGGATCGAGCAGCGGCGCGCCGGGGATCCCCGGGATGCCCTTCAGGTCGAGGTCGAGCACGCTCGGCAGCGGCTCGCCCTCCTTCGTCCGCACATCCGTTCGTCCCTTGAGGTTGATCCCGGCCGCGGCGAGCTTTCCGCCTTTGGGGAGGAACGCCTTCAGCTGGAGACCGGTCGGATCGGCGTCGGTGGGCATCAGGCCGTCCGCCCACTTGCCGGACTGCGGGATGAGCAGCGCGAGGTCCCAGGCCTTGTCCTTGTGACCGACCTTCGCCTTGACGACGGTGTTGTCCGCGTAGCGAATTTCCGGACTTTCGATCGAGCCGAGCGCGGAGAGCGAGGTGAGCACACGGCCGTCCTTGCCGAGCACGGTCCCCACCGCCATGGGTCTCCCGGCTTGCTCGATCTGCACGACGCCGCGACGGAGCTGCTCGACGTCGATCGTGCCTCCCCCTCCCGCTCCGCCACCGCCGTTCGCGCCGGCGGCCTCCGGCAACGACGGGAGCGCGGTGGGAGCCGCCGACGCCGCCGGCATGCTGGTCGAGAAGGCGGCCAGACCTCCGAGGAGCGATGCGAAGAAGAGGGCGTTGCGGGTCATCGGGTCTGCCAAATCTAGCACTCGGCGTGCCCATGGGAGACCGGTCGGGCGAGAACCTCGAACACGGCTTCGAGCTGCCAGCCTTGACCGAGCACCGCTGCGTGTGGGAAACAGGCGGCGAGGACCAGTGGAATGAGCGAAACGCACGGAAATCCGAGCGATCATCACGCACACGAGCCCCCGGCTCCGCCGGAGCCGAAGACGCCCATGTGGCTTCCGGCGCTCGGCGCGGTGCTCTTCCTCACGGCTGGGCTGCTTTGGGCCCTCTCGCCCAGCGCGAAATCCGAGTCCGACACTGGCGCGGACACGGCCGGCAGCGCTGCAGCGGACGCAGGAGCGCCCGGTCAGCGCTGATTCGACACACACGGATGTGATCTGCGGAGCAGGTCACTGTGAAGCGGCGGTCATAGTCGTGTCGTGACCACCGGGTAGGGTAGGAAGGAGTCCGCGATGGCGAAGGACGGACGAGAAGCCGGGCTCGCGCGCACCGACGCAACCGGGCGAGTGGAGATGATCCCGGAGCTTCTGGCGTGGAGCTCCTCCCTGCCGCAGGACCGGACGTTCGTCCGTGAAGACATCCTCGGCAGCGCGGCCCATGTGACGATGCTGCGCAAGGTTGGTCTCCTCGAGGCCGACGACGCACGCAAGCTCCGTGGCGCCCTGCTCGCGATGTACGACGAAGCGGCCGCCGGCAAGCTCGTTCTCGACGACGGCGAAGAGGACGTGCACATGGCGATCGAGGCGCGCCTCACGCGCGACCTCGGCGACGTCGGCAAACGCCTGCATACTGCACGTTCCAGGAACGACCAGGTCGCGCTCGACCTCAGGCTCCACGTGCGCGACCAAGCCGCACGAACGCTCTCCGAGGTGGCCGGGCTCGTCCGCGACCTCGCCGATCGAGCCGCGCGCGAGAAAGACGTCGTCCTCCCCGCCTACACCCACCGGCAGCGGGCGCAGCCCGTCTCGGCAGGTTTCCTCATCTGCGCTTGGTCGATGCAGCTCCTCCGTGCGGCGGAGATCCTCGCGCAAGCCGTCATGCGGGCGAACGAGTCGCCGCTCGGTTCGGGCGCCTGCTCCGGGACCTCGCTGCCGATCGACCGGAGCGTCGTCTGTCATCTGCTCGGGTTCTCGGCCGTCACCGCGAACGCGCTCGATACGATCGGCGACCGCGACTTCGTCCTCGACTGGACGTGGGCGGGCGCGCGCATCTTGCTCGCGCTCTCCCGCCTCTCGACCGACGTGATCGACTTCACGACGAGCGAGTTCGCGTTCCTGAAGATCGGCGACGCGGTCGCCGCGGGCTCGAGCATGATGCCGCAGAAGAAGAACCCGGACATGTTCGAGCTCGTCCGGGCAAAAGCGGCTCGCGGCGTCGGCAACGTGATGTCGATGCTCACGCTCGTGAAGGGCCTACCGTCCGGCTACAACCGCGACTTCCAGGACGACCGGCAGGCCGTCCTCGACACCGCGCCGCTCGTTCGCGGCGCCGTCGGCGTCGTGCGCGCCGCCATGGGGCACCTCGCGTTCGATCCCGAGCGATGCCTCGCCGCCGTCTCGGACGGCTCGACGCAGGCGACCGACATCGCCGAGGCGCTCGTCCGCAAAGGGATCCCGTTCCGCGAGGCGTACAAGGCGACGGGGCAGCTCGTCCATCTCGCGCGCGAGCGCCAGGCGCCACTCGCGAGCCTCGTGCTCGCCGACGCGAAGACCGTGCATCCGGCCTTCGACGAGAGCGTGCTCGCCGTCGTGGACCCGCGCGTCGCCGTCGCCGCGAAGAAGAGCACCGGAGGCACCGCGCCCGAGCGCGTCGAAGAGCAGATCTCGTGGGTGCGCGTGGCCGTCGACGACCTCGACCACAAGGCCGAGAGCGTGCCGACGCTCGACGAGCTCCGTCGTACCGTCGAAGCCGAGCCG
This sequence comes from Pseudomonadota bacterium, assembly GCA_023423895.1. GTDB lineage: Bacteria > Myxococcota_A > Polyangia > Polyangiales > Polyangiaceae > Labilithrix. Next base: position 53,758 of record JAFAER010000101.1, on the reverse strand, counting down.
ATCTGACGCGCCCTGCCCTCGTCAGGACGAGCACCGTCGAGGGGAAGGGCGCCTTCCTGCGGGAAACATCCGTTCCTGGCGGGTCACTCGCTCGTCAGAGTGCGACCATCGCCGTCCGGGGCGAAGACGAGCCGGTGCACACGTAGGTGATGCGCCACTCGTGGAGCGCGCCGCCCTCCGCGAAGACGTCGCCCTCCTCCTTGATCTCGTAGCCGTCCGGGCACTGCGAGCGCATGTACTGCTCCGCCTTCGAGCGAGCGCTGCCGTGGGCGCCCTCGAGCGCGACCGTACCGCCCGTCTTCGCCTCGCTCAGCACGCGGACCGAGCCGCAGCCGCTCACGACGACGAGCAGCGAGCCGATGAGAAGGAGCGTCTTCATTCGAGCCTCGACGGATCGACGTCGAGGCGACCGGAGCATTCAGCCGACGACGGTGACGACTCGGGTGACACGTCCCCGATCCACGACGCCGAGCGCACGACGATCGTGAACCGCCGTTGACGCGCACGGCGGAAGGGTCGGAAATCTCAGTGTCGGGCGATGCGATAGAACGCGCGCGCCGTGCCGCCGAGCACGCTCTCCGCGAGGCTCTCGCGCCATCGCCGCGCGCGGATACGCTCGAGCTCGCGGTCCCAGGCGTACGGGATGTTCGGGAAGTCGGTCCCGTACATGATGCGATCGGGACGAGCCTCGACCATCCTGAACGCGCGCTCGGCGCCCTCGAAGTACCCCGAGAGCGCCATCGTCGAGTCGAGCCAGAGGTTGTCGTGGCGCTCGAGCAGCCGCTCGTAGCCGTCGAGCTCGTCCGCGCCAAGGTGCGGGATCGCGAGGCGCAGCTCGGGGTACGCGCGGAGGACCGCCGCCGTCCGATCGACGTGACAGAGCGCTTTGGGGTCACGCCGGTAGCCCTGGCTCGTCGGCTCGCGCCCCGCGTGCATGAGGAGCGGCATGTCGTGCGCGACGCAGCACTCGTAGATCTCGGCGAGCTCCGGCGAGTCGGGCGCGAAGCACTGCACGTGGCAGTGCAGCTTCACCCCTCGAAGGCCACTCGCGAACGCTTCTTCGAGGATGCGACGCGCGTCAGGCTCGCCCGGCATCACCGTCGCCATCCCGGTCACGCGCGGCTCATCGCGCACGACGTTCGCCATGTACAGGTTCATCCCGCGCGCGATCCCGGGCTTGTGCGCGTAGTGCAGCGCGACGATGTGATCGACCCCGCGCGCGAGCGCGAACCGGATGACGTCGGGCGTCTTCAGCTTGTAGCGGATCGGCCATCCGTGGACGTCGAACCATCGCCAAATCGCCTCGAACAAGCCGTCCGGAAACAGGTGGACGTGCGCGTCGACCACCGCAGGCAGCGCCGGATGAACGCGCTCCCCTGCTTCGTCGTCGACGCCCGGTAGCGGCAGCGTCCAGCCCGCATCCTGCTCGTGCGAAGAGAGCCCCAAGCAAGCGAGGCAGGCCAGTAGCTCTCGCGACGGGCTGGACGCCCCCTGCTCCCTCATGACCGGCGAGATGTCGTCGCTCCGCGCGCCGCGCTCATGACGTCCCGCAACGACGCGTCCGAGTCGTCGCGAACGTTGGGCGGTGGAGGCGAACGCTTCGACGGTTCGGCGCCTCCCACGCCCGGCGCCTTGCTCGACGACGCGCGGTGTCTCTCGAGCTTGCCGACGTGGCGGATGTCCTTGCCACGCACCATGAAGACGACCATCTCGGCAAGGTTGGTCGCGTGATCGGCGATGCGCTCGATGTACTTGGCGATCGACTGCACCCGCGTGGCGCGGAAGATGTTGCGCGGGTTCTCCATCATGTACGTGAGCAGCTCGCGGAAGATCGCGCCGTAATACGCGTCGACCTTCGAGTCACGCTCGACGATCGCCTGGGCGCGCTCGGCATCGCCCGCGACGAACGCGTCGAGCGCCTCGCGCAACATCTCCTGCGCCGCCTCGGCCATGTTCACGACCTCGACGTAGGGCTTGAGCGGGGGCTCTTCGTTCAGCTCGATCACGCGCTCGCAGATGTTCACGCCGAGATCGCCCATGCGCTCGAGATCGGTGACGACCTTGAGCGCCATCGTGACGAAGCGGAGATCGCTGGCGAGCGGCTGCCGTCGCGCCAGCACGCGCAGGCAGAGGTCGTCGACCTCCATCTCGAGCCGGTTGATGTTGCGATCGATGTAGAGCGTTCGCTCCGCGAGCTCGGTGTCGCGCTCGATGAGCGCGCGCATCGCATGCGTGAGCATCTCTTCGACCTTCGCGCCCATCATCAGGAGCATCTCGCGGATCTTCCGGAGCTCTCCTTCGTAAAGGCGGTCGGGATGGAGACGGGGCATGGTGCGCGTTCTCTTGCTCAGCCGAAGCGGCCAGTGATGTAGTCCTCGGTCCGGGGATCCGAGGGCTTGGTGAAGATCACGTCCGCGTGATCGTACTCCACGAGCTCTCCGACGTAGAAGAACGCCGTGTAGTCCGACACGCGGGCGGCCTGCTGCATGCTGTGGGTGACCACCACGATCGTGTAGCGTTCGCGAAGATCGTGGATCAGCTCCTCGATCTTCGCCGTCGCCACGGGGTCGAGCGACGAGCAGGGCTCGTCCATCAGGACGACCTCGGGCTCGAGGGCGAGGCAGCGAGCGATGCAGAGGCGCTGCTGCTGTCCTCCGGAGAGCGCCCCGCCGGGACGGTCGAGGGAGTCTTTCACCTCGTCCCAGAGGGCGGCCTGGCCGAGGACCTCTTCGACGAGCGCATCCGGATCCGAAGGAGACATCCCGCTCAGGCGAAGTCCGGCGAGGACGTTGTCCCGCACCGACATCGTCGGGAACGGGTTGGGCTTCTGGAACACCATGCCGACCCGCCTGCGGATGCGCACCGGATCGACATCCACGCCGTAGACGCTCTTGCCGTCGAGCAGCACGTCGCCCGCCGTTCGGGCGCCCGCAACAACCTCGTGCATGCGGTTGAGGCAGCGAATGAACGTCGACTTGCCGCAACCCGACGGCCCGATGACCGCGGTGACCTTGCGCTCGACCAGCGGGAGCGTGATCTCGCGCAGGGCGCGCTTGTCGCCGAACCATGCGGAGAGCTTCTCCGCACGCATCTTCGCGGGTGCGGCTTCGCTCTCGTCGGCGCGGGCCGTGCGAAGACGGATGCTGTCGACCGACTCGGCGTTCACACGACCTCCTTCTCGGCGAGCAGACGCCGTGCAAGCACGTTGAGGACGACGACGATGGCCACCAGCATGAGCGCAGCCGCCCACGCTTGCGCGTGCCAGTCGTCGTTCGGGGTCATCGTGTACGTGAAGATCTGCACCTGGAGCGTCGACGTCGGGTCGAACAAGGTCTCGTTGTAGAACCGATTGTTGTAGGCCGTGAAGAGGAGCGGTGCCGTTTCTCCGCAGACCCGCGCGACGGCGAGAAGACAACCCGAGCGTATGCCGGGCGCGGCCGTCCGGAGCACGACGAAGATCGCGGTCCTCCACCGCGGCGCTCCGAGCGCCAGCGCCGCCTCGCGCAGCGAATCGGGCACCGTGCGAGCGAGCTCGTCGGTGGTGCGCGCCACGAGCGGGAGCATGACGATCGCAAGCGACCCGGCGCCCGCGAGCGCGGAGAACTGCTGCATCCGCACGACGACGACCGCGTACACGACGACGCCGACGAGGATCGACGGGACGCCGGCGAGGACGTCCGCGCAGAAGCGGACGGCACGAGCGAGGCGCGTGCTCCGGTACTCTGCGAGATAGAGGCCGGCGGCGATCCCGAGCGGGATGCCCATCGCGCTCGCGAGCACCACGAGCTGGATCGTCCCGAAGATCGCGTTCGCCATCCCGGCGCCGCTCGCGCCGATGGGCTCGCGGAAGAACGAGAGCGACAGCGCTCGCGCCCCGTGGCTCGCGACCCATCCGAGGATGGCGAACAGTGGGAGTAGCGCGAGGACGACGGCGATGCTCGACGCGACCGTCGCTGCGCGCGCCGCGAGCTTCCGTCCGGTGTAGGCCGATTCGAGCTCCGGGGTCACGGCTCCGCTCCCGTCGTGAAAGCAGGCCGCACCGTCCGCGCGCCCTCGCTGGCGCGCGCGACGAGAACGCGCGCGGCGACGTTGAAGGCGACGGTCACGAAGAAGAGGAGGAGCCCGATCTCGGCCAGCGCCGCGATGTGGAGCTCCGACGAAGCGACCGGGAACTCGTTCGCGATGACGCTCGACATGGTGTAGCCGGGCGCGAAGAGCGACGTCGAGATGTCCGCGCGGCTGCCTACGACGGTCGCAACGGCCATCGTCTCGCCGACGGCTCGCCCGAGCCCGAGGAGGACGGCCCCTAAGATCCCGTGACGCGCGTGCGGCACCACGACGAGACGGACGACGTCCCAGGGAGTCGCGCCGAGCGCGAGCGCTCCCTCACGCAGCTCCGCGGGCACGGCGCGAAGCACGTGGCGTGACACGGACGCGATCGTCGGCAAGAGCATGATCGCTAGGACGATCGATGCGCACAAGATCCCGAAGCCGAGGTGGGGCCCATGGAAGAGCGGACCGCCGATCCGCGCGAGCGCTGGCTGCACCGTCGTCCGGAGGAGCGGCGCGAGGACGATGGCGGCCCAGAGCCCGTAGACGACGCTCGGTATCGCAGCGAGCAGCTCGACGAGCGACGAGACGGGTCGGCGGAGCCGGCTCGGGCCGAGATCCGTGAGGAATACGGCGACCCCGAGACCGATCGGAACGGCCAGCGATAGCGCGATGAGCGACGTGAGCAACGTCCCCCACACGAACGCGAGTGCCCCGAAAGAGCCCCGCGATGGATCCCACACGCTCTCGGTGACGAACGAGAAGCCCGTCGTCCGGATGCTCGGCCACGCGATGCGCGCGACGGAGACCGCCACACCGACGAGGACGAGTCCGAGCGCGCCGGCAGCGCCCGCCCCGACGGCTCCGAACGTGCGGTCGGCCGAGCTGGTCATTCCCTCGCCGGCGATACTGCGGGCACGCGGCGGTGTGGACGAGAGCGCGCGCTGGGTCATCACGTTCCCGATAGCGTCTCGGGCACGTTGACCGGCTTGCCTTCGATGCGAAGCCCCTTCACGGCGGCCTCGGCGCGGATGACGAGCTCCGGCGGAAGCGGCGCATAGTCGAGCGCTGCGGCGTGACGCTGCCCTTCGTGCAGGCCCCACCAGACGAAACGGGTGAGCGCTTCGGCCTTTGCGCGCTGCTTCGATTCCCGCGGCAGGATGAAGAAGGAGAGCGCGGCGATCGGATACGCGGCCTCGTCTTCCGAATCGACGATCGAGAGACGAAGGTCATCCGGCAGACGCGGCAGCGCGCTCCTGGCGGCTCGGTCGAGCGACGCTTGCGAGGGAGCAACGTAGTTTCCGGCGCGGTTTCGCACGAGCGCGATCGGCAGGTTCGCCTGTCGCGCATAGGCGAGCTCGACGTAGCCAATCGAATGCGGCGTCGCCCTGACGTACGCGGCAACGCCCTCGTTGCCGCGCGCGCCCACGCCCACGGGGAACCGCGGCGCGACACCGGCACCGACGTCGGCCCGCCATGCCTCGCTGTTTCGCGACAGGAACGCCGTGAACGTCGCGCTCGTCCCGCTGCCGTCCGCGCGGTGCACGACGGTGATCGGCTCCGCCGGAGTCTGGATGCCCGGGTTCGCCTCGCGCACGCGGGGATCGTCCCAGCGTCGGACGGCGCCACGAAAGACGTCGGCGACGACGTCCGGCGTGAGCCGGAGCTCGGTGACGCCGGGGATGTTGTAGGTGACGACGACCGCACCGATCGTCATCGGCACGTGGACGAGCGGGACTGGCGAGCGCGCGAGCTGCTCGTCCGTCATCGGCTCGTCGGTCGCTCCGAAGTCGATCACGCCGTCGGACATCTGGCGCATCCCCGCGCCGGAGCCGAGCGGCTGGTAGTTGACGCGCACCGACGCATCGACACGCATGAACTCGGTCGACCACTTCGCGTAGAGCGGGAACGGGAGCGTCGCGCCGGCGCCATCGATCACCTTCGGGCCCTCCCCCGAGCGCGTGCACGACGAGGCCGCGGCCATCGCGCCGGACGCGAGGAGGCCGAGGGTGACGCTGGCGACGAACGTGAAGCGGGATCCCGCGAGGCTGCTGCGCTTCATGCGGCGGCGTCCTCCGACGATGGCGAGCGATCGCGCAGACGTCCGCTCGTGTCCGGGAGGCGGATCTCGAAGGTCGTCCCCTTCCCGACGGCGCTCCTCACGGTGATGCTGCCGCCCATGGCCTCGACGAGGTGCTTGCAGATCGACAGGCCGAGCCCGGTCCCGCCCATCTCGCGCGAGCGGCCGGCATCGACACGGTAGAACCGCTCGAAGAGGCGGCCCATGTGCTTCTCTTCGATCCCTGGCCCGTCGTCCTCGATGAGGATGCGCACCTGGCCGTCGGCTCGCTCCGCGCGCACGGTGACGGCACATCCCTCGACGGAGTACTTCACACCGTTGTCGACGAGGTTCGTGATCACCTGCTCGAGCGCTCGTCGATCGCAGTCGACCTCCAGGGCGGAGGCCGCCAGCGTCCCGCTCGACTGCGATGGAGCACACTCGAGCCGGAGAGTGATCTTCTTCTTGTCTGCGCGATCGCGGAACAAGCCGAGTAGATGAGCGGCAAACGGCTCGAACGCGAACCGCTCGGGACGGAGCTTCAGCTCGCGTGACTCGATGCGCGACAGATCGAGGAGATCTTCGATGAGCCCCTGCAAGCGTGCGGCGTTCCGCTCGATGATGCCGAGGAACCGGCGCGCGCCCTCGGGATCCTTCTCGAGGGCGATGTCGAGCGTCTCGGCCGCGGAGAGGACGGCCGTGACGGGTGTCCGGAGCTCGTGCGAGACGTTGGCGACGAAGTCACGGCGCAGCGACTCGAGGCGGCGGATGTCCGTCACGTCGAAGAAGACGGCGAGGAGACCACCCGCGTGCTGGGTGAAGGCCGTGCCGCGCACGAGCAGGCGCCGCGGCTTGAGCCCGCTCAGCTCGACCTCTCCCGAGCAGGTCGTCTTCGTCGTGTGGGCGCGATCGAGCAGCTCCTTCAGCTCCGCATGACGGACGACCTCGATGAGCGGCTGCCCGATCACGTCGGCGCGGAGCAGCAACATCTCGCGGAGCGCTGGGTTCATCAGCGCGACCTTCCCCTCCCTGTCGAGGAGCAGGACGCCCTCCTGCATGCCGTCGAGAATGCGGCTCACGAGATCGCGCTCGCCGCGAAGCTCACCGACCGTCTTGGAGAAGCTCCCGGCGAGCTGATCGAACGCAGCACCGAGCTGCCCGACGTCTTCTTCTCTTCCGACGCGCGCGCGGACGGACAGATCGCCTTCCTGCATCCGCCGCGCTGCGTCCGTCACCGGACGCACCGTTTGATCGAACCAGCGGACGCTCAGCTCGGAGACGAGCGCGCCGGCGACTGCTCCGGCGAACACACCGAACGCGACGAGCGCTCCGAACGACGCGGTCGTGTCGAGAAAAAGACCGCACACGATCACCGAGCCGGTGACGACGACCCAGCCGAGGAGGAGAAGGCGTACGCGTAACTTGCCCCTCACGATCCGCCTATGCCCCGCCCCCGCCGCGCATCAGACGGCCACCTCTTCGGGCGTATCGGTGAAGCGGTAGCCGACGCCACGCACGGTCTCGATGTAGTTGCCCGCCTCGCCGAGCTTCTCGCGAAGCCGCTTCACGTGCGTATCGACGGTGCGCGTCGTGATGTCCGCGTCGATCCCCCAGACGTCGCTCAGCAGCGCCGAACGCGTCTGGACGCGGTTCCGACGGTCGTAGAGCGTGACGAGGAGCTTGAACTCCAGCGCCGTCAGCTCGAGCTCTTGATCGTCGGCCCAGACGCGATGCGCCTCCCGGTCGACGCGGAGCTTCCCGAACTGGAACGACGCGACAACCTCCTGCTCGCCTTGCGACCGGCGGAGGATGGCCTGGACCCGAAGGAGGAGCTCGCGGACGCTGAAGGGCTTGACGACGTAGTCGTCAGCGCCGAGCTCGAAGCCCACGACACGGTCGATTTCTTCGCCTTTTGCGGTCAACATCACGACTTGCGTGCCCTTCGTAGCCGGGTCGCCCTTCAGCGCCTTGCAGACCTCGGTCCCCGGCATGCCGGGAAGCATCAGGTCCAGCAGGACGAGGTCCGGACGCTTCTCGCGAGCGAGCTTCAGGCCATCTTCGCCATTTCCGGCAATGAAGACCTTGTGTCCCTTCTCGCGAAGGTTGTAGTCGAGGACTTGCTGGATGTCGGCCTCGTCCTCGATCACCAGGATTCGCGCCATGATCGGCGAATACTGTAGCCGTGTGACGAACACGTGTCACATGGGCACCTTGGTCGTGATCCTCGCTTCATCATGCTGAGAAACCGGGTCATCACCGTCGTCGTTCCTGCCTTCCAGGAAGAAGCCCACGTCGGCCGCGTCATCCGAACGATGCCGGCCTATGTCGATCACATCATCGTCATCGACGACGCTAGCCTCGACCGCACGAGCGAGATCGCTCGGCGCGCTGGCGACGGCCGTGTTCGAATCATCCGGCACCCATCGCGTCGCGGCGTGGGCGCTGCGATCGCGACGGGCTATGCCGCGGCCCTCGCGCTCACCTCGAACCCCGAAGACGCCATCGCCGTCATGGCCGGAGACGGCCAGATGGCCCCCGACGACCTCGAAGCCGTCGTCGCCCCGATCATCGATGGCACCGCGGACTATGTGAAGGGGGATCGCTTCGGCAATGAGGGCGTGCGCCGCGCCATGGGCCTCCCGCGTTGGATCGGCGGTCAGGTCTTCTCACGGCTGACGTCGCTCGCGGTCGGGCAACCGATCTCCGACAGCCAGTGCGGGTTCACGGCAATCGGGCGAAGGACGGTTTTGTCGCTCGATCTGCCAGGCCTCTGGCCGAGCTTCGGGTACCCGAACGATCTGCTCGGGCAGCTCGGCGCGCGCGGGGCACGCATCCGGCAGGTTCCCGTACGTGCCATTTACGGCAACGAGATCAGCAAGCTACGACTTCGACACCTCCCTCCGATCTTCTTCCTCATCGCGCGTGCTGCAGCGCGTCGAGCGCACGCTGCGCGTGACGCCCGCGTCCCCCGTCCGGGCGACAGGAACGACGGGGAGTTGCACGAAGACTCGGTCGTATCATCCTGAAAGGGTGCGCCGAGGCGAAGGACGCAGGCCCCCGCGCCGAGGCGAATGACGAACGCATGAGGACGCCGCGCCCCATCAACACCCGAAGAGGGGTGACGACGCTGATCGGAAACGGTTGGCTGCACGAGTCGCCGAAGAACCTTTGGCCACGAGCCTGGGACATCCGCGGAAAGTCTGCGCTCCGCAAGTGCATGTTCCTGCCGGTCCCGCCCGGCATCAAAGAGCTCGCGCCGAACGACGCCTCTCCTGCGGTGATGCCTCGCCCTCCGAAGATCGAGCAACCGATCATCGCGCATCGCCACGATCCGGCGAAGGACGTGCAGATGTTCGCTGCCGTCTCGCGGGAGGAGGTCCTCGCCGCGAAGCGCCGCGAGCTGTACGCCGCCGAGAAGGCGAAGCTGCTCGGCCGGGCTCCTCACGCAACGGCGGGCGCGCGGGCTTGGTACGAAGACCCTGTCGCGCTCGGGACGCTGCTCATCATGTTCCCGCCCATCGGACTCGCCGCGTTGTGGTCGAGCAAGCGTTACTCGAACGACGCGCGCTGGGCGCTGACCGTCATGACCGGCCTCGTCCTCTGCCTCGCTGCAGCGGTGACCGTCTCGATCGTCGCGCTCCGGAGTTGACGCTCCTTCGCTGAGCTCCTCGTCCGAGGTTCTGCCGTTCGGCACGGCGGAGAAGACTCGTGACGTGGCGTGCTTCCTGCTCGATTTGCGACGGAAGCACGCCAACAGCGAGAGGAGAGCACGCGATGAAGCGCTACATCCCGATTCTCGTGGCCACGGTCGCCTTCGCGCCCGCCTGTTCCCAGAAGGAAGCGACCGCGACCGACACCGAGACCACGTCGGCGGCGCAGACCGGGTCGGGCACGGGGACGACGGCGTCGCTCTCGAGGGAAGACCGGGAGTTCATGACCAAGGCCGCGTTCGGCGGCATGTACGAGGTCATGCTCGGACAGCAGATCGAGAAGAAGGCGACCCATCCGGACGTGCGGGCATTCGCCGCGAAGATGGTCGCCGACCACGGCAAGGCGAACGAGGAGCTCAAAGGCCTCGGCGCCAAGAAAGGCTTCACCGTTCCGGCGCAGCTCGACGCGGACCACCGCGAGGACCTCGAAGAGCTGACCCGCTTGACGGGCGCCGAGCTCGACAAGAAGTACATCGACGAGATGGTCGACGACCACGAAGACGACGTGGAGGAGTTCCGCGACGCTTCGAAGGAAGCCAAGGACGCAGACGTCCGGGCCTGGGCGGCCAAGACGCTGCCGATCCTCGAGGGACACCTCGCCGAGGCGAAGAAGCTGAAAGAGCGGCTCGGCGGGTGAGAGCTCCGCAGCTGGCGGGCGGGGCGGCACGGCAAGCCTCGCTGCGAGCGTCGGGCGAGCCGCGAACGCGTCTGCTCGTTGCCGCTCAGCCCGCCAGCGCGCGGTCTACGATCGCCGGCACGTGGCGGAGCGCGTGATCGAGGTCGAAGAGCGCGTCGAGCTTCGACGTCGTCAGCTTCGACATCACGTCCGTGTCTCCGGCGAGGTTGGCGCGGAACGACCCCTCACCCTTCCACGCACGCATCGCGTTGCGCTGCACCCAGACGTAGGCCTCCTGGCGGGCGACGCCGGACTCGACGAGCGCGAGGAGCACGGCCTCGGAAAAATACAGCTCCGCCGCCTTGTCGAGGTTCTGCTTCATCCGCTCGGCGTAGACGACGAGCCCGTCGACGACGCCGCGCGCGCGATCGAGCATGAACGCGAGCGTCGCGGTGGCATCGGGCGCGAACATGCGTTCCGCCGAGGAGTGCGAGATGTCTCGCTCGTGCCAGAGGGCGACATTCTCGAGCGCGGGCGTGCACGCAGCGCGAACGATGCGAGCGAGGCCGCAGAGATTCTCGGTGAGGATCGGGTTGCGCTTGTGGGGCATCGCGCTCGATCCCTTCTGTCCGACGGTGAAGGCCTCTTCGGCCTCGCCGACCTCCGAGCGCTGCCAGTGACGGACGTTCGTGGCGAGGCGCTCGATGCCGGCCGCGACGAGGCCCATCGCGAGGAACAGCTCCGCATGACGATCGCGCGGGACGACCTGCGTGCTCACGGTCTCCGGCGACAAGCCGAGAGCGCCGAGCGCCTTCTTCTCGATCGACGGCGACAGATGGGCGTAGGTGCCGACCGCGCCGGCGATCTTGCCGTAGGAGATCGCCTCGCGCGCCCGTGCGAGGCGATCGCGCCCGCGGCGCATCTCGGCGTGATGACCGGCGAGCACGACACCGAACGTGACCGGCTCGGCGAAGATGCCGTGGCTGCGGCCGATCATCGGCGTCTTCACGTGCTCGCGGGCGCGCTTCGCGAGCGCCTCGAGCAGCTTGTCGAGCCTGGCGAGCATCGCGTCCGTCGCGTCGCGGAGCTGGATCGCGAACGACGTGTCGAGCACGTCGCTCGACGTCATTCCGCGATGCAGCCAGCGGGCATCGGCTCCGGCGAGCTCCTCGACATGCGTGAGGAACGCGATGACGTCATGCTTGACCGTGCGCTCGATCTCCTCGATGCGGTTCGCGTCGAGAACGAGCTTCTGCGCGCGGATCTTCTCGGCGATCCCCTTCGGGACCAGACCTTCCTCTTCCATCGCCTCGCAAGCTGCGAGCTCGACGTCGAGCCAGATCTGGTAGCGGCGTTCGGGAGACCACAGCGCAAAGAGCTCGGGCGGCGTGTAACGCGGGATCATGATCGGCGCGGACCCTAGCACCGTTGCGCAGGGATGGAACGGCCGTGGTCGCCGTCGTCGAGCTCATCCTTCAACGGCCTTCGACGGCCTACGACAGGTCGTCGGCGAACGTGGGCGGCGGCGTCTTGTGCTCACGCTCGTAGACCTCGAAGAAGTTCTGGCGCGCTCGCGTCAGACGCATCTTCGCGGCCGAAAGCCCGATGTCGAGCGTCTCGGCGATCTCCTCGAGGCTCAGCTCCTCGACGAACCGGAGGATCAGCACCTCCCGGTACGGATAGGGGAGCTGCGCGAGCGTCCACTCGACGGCGGTACGCGCGCTCGACGGCGAGGTCGACGCCTCTTCGACGTCCGCCTGTTCGTGACGCACGCGGGTCGCTCGGTCGCGCCTCGAGTTGAAGCACAGACGAGTGGCGACGACGCGCGCCCAGGCGGCGAAGCTCGCTCCCTGCTCCAACCGGGCGAGGTTGCCGTGCGCCCGCAGGAAGACCTCCTGCGTGATGTCTTGCGCATCGGCGTCGGAGCTCAAAAGGTACGTCGCGAGTCGCAGGACGCGGCCCTGATGCCTCCGAACGAGCGCCTCGTACGCTCTCAGACCCTGCCGCCCCCCCTCTCTCGCGATGCCGAGCAGCTCGTCGTCCGACGCTTCGTTCATCGACCTTCGGGCGTCTCGGCACGTCGAGGTGCGCCAGGCTCCACGTCGCCGACGGCGCTGCGAATGAGCACGGTGTTGTTGAGGAAGCGAGCGCAGGGGACGATGCGATCGCCGTCTGCCGTCCGGAGCACGAGCGCGGTCGGCCCGAAGCGGAGGACGGTGCCTTCGTCTTCGCCGATCCGAACGACGTCGCCGACGCGCAGCAGAGGCTTGTAGTAGTGCCGCGCCGCCATGTTGCGGATGACGACGTAGAAGCCGAGCGCAAACGCGAGCGCGAGGCCGACGCCGAGGATCCCGACGCCGATCTGGAGGAGCACCGTCAAGAACCCGACCTCGATGCCGGCCTGCTCGGCAGCGAGGACGACGCCGATGAGGATGACGATGCCGTGCGCGATGGTGGCCGCGCCCTTCGGAGACTCGACGTCGGCTCGCTTCGATGCGAGCCGCTCGACCGCAGCGCGGACCACCGCAGCGAGGACTCCCGCGCCGATGAGCATCGCACCGGCGCCGAGGAGCCGCGGCAGGTACCGGAGCACGTTCGTCGTGAGCGTGCTCACGACCGTGAGCCCCATCGCATCGCACGCCGCCGTGAAGGTCACGGCGAGGCCGGCCACGTACGTCAGCGTCCCGAGGAACTTCGCGAGCCCTTGCTTGACGCCGACGGCGTAGAGGGCGCGCGCGACGCCCGCCCGCTCCGCGAACGTCTCGAGGCCCGTGCGGCGAACCAGGGCGACGACGATCCGTCGAGCCAGCACGGACGCGATGAAGCCGCCGATCACGATCGCGAGCACGAAGCCCACCGTCGGCGCGTACCGCACTACGCGATCGAGCAGCACTGCGAGGAGTGAACCGTCAGGAATCATTCGTCGTCGTCTCCGTCTTGTGGACCACGTGTCTCCGGGGCGGCCTCTTGGTTCGAGTCCTTGGAGGGTCCCGCATCGCCGCTCTCGCGCGCGTCGGGGTCGACCCACGACGTGACCCAGTTGGTGAGCTGCACGAGGATCGTCGCCGCGAAGGACTCCCGCGGCGCGGTCTGGAGCTGCGCCTCGATCCCGCGCATGACGTGGGACACGATCTCGCTCGACCCGACGAAGACGCGTTCGCGAAGATGACGGAAGAGCCCGAAGAGCTCCTCGTCCTTCTCGGGATCGTCGTCCTCGGGCCCGCCCGGAGGCGGAGGGGTGGCAGCCATCGCCCGGCAGCGTAGGCGCGGCGGGGCCTGAAACGGAAGGCGCGCGGCGCCCGAGGAGCCCGCTCGAAAAAAAATCGCCGAGCGATGTGACCAATGTTCCTCGAGCCGGGTTTGTACGTCGGAGCGGCACGGGCGCGCCCCTTCGTTCCGCGCGCCGCCGTGATTTTCACGAGGAAATGATGATGAACTGGCGACTCTTCTCGACCTTGCTTGGCACTGGCACGTTCTTGGCGGCGGCTCTCTCGAGCAGCGATGCGCACGCGGAGGGGTCCTTCCCGCGCGTCGGTGGGCACGTTGGTATGGCCGTCCCCGTTCTCACGCTCTCGGAGAACTCGACCTTCATCGGCGCGGACTTCATGACGCTCGGCCTGACGCCCGGCATCACCGTCCATCTCGACGACCAGTGGGCCATCGACTTCGAGTTCATCGCGATGAACGAGCTGAAGAACACGCCATCGGCCACCACCTTCGTCGTCGACCCCGGCGTGATCCGGAAGTTCGACGGCTTCTCCGCCGGCCTTCGCGTCGCGACGCAGGTCGGCGCGCCGACGAACATCGGCCTCGTGCCGATCGTGGTCGTCCCTTTCAAGGTGTCGGAGCACCTCAACTACTTCGTCGAGGCGGACGTCCCGCTCTTCCTGCGTGACTCGGGGACCTCGATGCAGCCCAGCGCGACGCTGCTGCTGCAGACCGGTGTGAGCTTCTGATCGCAAGAAGGAGAATCGTCATGCCCATGTCGAAGCGTTTCTTCGCCGAGCTCATCGGCACGTTCTGGCTCGTGTTCGGCGGCTGCGGGAGCGCGGTGCTCGCCGCTGCGTTTCCCAACGTCGGGATCGGCCTGCTCGGCGTGTCGCTCGCGTTCGGGCTCACGGTCCTCACGATGGCCGTCGCGGTCGGCCCGGTGTCCGGCGGCCACTTCAACCCCGCCGTGTCGTTCGGCCTGGTCGTCGCCAAGCGATTCCCGGCACGCGAGCTGCCCGCTTACGCGGCCGCCCAGGTCCTCGGCGCGATCCTCGCGTCCGGCGTGCTCTACGTCATCGCGAGCGGCAACCCGAGCTTCAGTCTGGCCGGCGGCTTCGCCGCGAACGGCTACGGAGAGCACTCTCCCGGCGGCTATTCGCTGGTCTCGTCGCTCGTCGCCGAGATCGTCCTCACGTTCGTCTTCCTGCTCGTGATCCTCGGCGCCACCGAGAAGCGCGCGCCGAAGGGGCTCGCGCCGGTCGCCATCGGCCTCGCGCTGACGCTCATCCATCTCGTCGGGATCCCGGTGACGAACCTCTCCGTCAATCCCGCTCGCTCGACCGGCCCGGCGCTGTTCGTCGGCTGGGCGCAGGCGCAGCTCTGGCTGTTCTGGCTGGCGCCGCTCGTCGGCGCAGGCCTCGCCGGCGTCGTCCACTCGGCCCTGCTCGCGCCCAGCGAAGAGTCGTCGAAGGGCTGAGCCACGCCGCCCTCACGAACGCGCGGTGGAGGCGTACATGCCTCCGCCGCGTCTTCGCGGGGAGCTACGCGTACGCCATCTGCGGATTCGCGGCCGACGGCATGCGCGCCTGCATCTCGTTCGCCATCTCCTCGACGTGCTTCGCGAACATGTACTGGAGGAACGGCGCAGCGGGGAAGAACACCAGCGGGACCACGAGGGTCACGATCGCGAGCGTCTTCGCCGGCCCCTTGCTGCACGGATACTGGACGCGCATTCGCTCCATGATGTCCGCGATGCCGAGGTACACGACGAACATCCAGTAGATGTTGAAGTACGGGATGAACATGAAGCCGAGCGCGACGCCCGGTGAGATGTACTTCTTCCACATGCTGGTGTGCCGCTGCTCGGGCGGGATCCACGACCAGAACTTGTAGAGCCAGATCACGTTCGCGATGCTGTACGCGAACAGGAGCATGTACCAGAGGCCGAGCGCAGCAAAGCCGGCGACGAGGAACACGTCTCCGTCACCGCCCATCGCGCCGCCCGCGACGAGCAGGCCGACGCCTGCGAGGAGCGTCACGATCTGCCCGATGCCAGCCGCGAGCTTCACCTTGCGGAGCGTGGGTCCGACGAGCGGTCCTGCCGTTGCACCATGCGGGACGAAGACGTTCTGCCGGTACATCTGCGGGCCCGGCGGCGCGTACGGGTTCGGCGCGGCGTAGTGCTGAACGTTCGGGGCTTGGTGACCGTAAGGGTTGTACGGCGGCTGCATCGCCCAAGGACGATACCCTGGCCGCGCCCGCCCGCAAGGCAGGCGCCGTACTTTCGAGCGAGCGGAAGATCCCGCCGCCTTCAGCCGTAGAATCGCTTGCCGCCCCGGGCCATCTCGACGAGCAACGGCGCGGGCTCGAAGCGCTTGCCGAATCGCTGCTCGAGCGAGCGCATGCGCTGGAGCACCTCCGTCGTGCCGAGAACGTCGACGTAGCGGAACGGGCCGCCACGAAAGGCCGGGAACCCGACGCCGAAGATCGCGCCGACGTCACCGTCGCGGGCGCTCCGCACGATGCCGTCGCCGTGGCAGCGGAGCGCCTCGTTGACCATGGCGAGGCCGCAACGAAGCGCAATCTCGTCGGCCGTGACGGCGCGCAGCTTCGGCGTGATGCCGAGGACGCCGTACACCGTCGGGTCGACGGTCTTCTCGCGCGGCGCTGCGCTGCCATACAGGTAGAAGCCGCGCGCGTTCTTCTTTCCCTTGCGGTCGTCGGCGCGAAGCGCCGCAAAGGCCGCCGGAGGACGCATGCGTTCACCGAACGCGGCCTCCGTGACGGCGCCGACGTGCACGCCGACGTCGATACCGACCTCGTCCATCAACTGGAACGGCCCGACAGGGAAGCCCCAGTCCACCATCGCGCCGTCGACGGCGTCGATCGACGCTCCTTCCGCGACGAGGTGCGCCGCTTCGTTGAGGTACGGGACGAGAATGCGCGTCGTGTAGAATGCGGCCCCGTCGCGCACGACGATGACGGTCTTGCCCTGCCGCTTGCCGAGCGCAACGGCCACCGCGATCGCGCGAGGATCCGTCACGCCCGTGCGCACCACCTCGAGCAGCGGCATCTTCGGCACGGGGCTGAAGTAATGCATGCCCACGATCATCTCGGGGCGCGAGGCGACCTCGGCGATGCGCGCGATGGGGATCGACGACGTGTTCGAGGCGATCACGCAGCCGTCGCCGACGATCTGCTCCACCTCGCGGATGACCGAATGTTTGAGAGCGAGGTCCTCGAAGACTGCCTCGATGACGACGTCGGCCCCGCGAAAACCAGCGTAGTCGATGCCGCCACTGACGCGACCGAAGATGGCGTCGCACTCGCGCATGGAGATCGAACCGCGTCGCGCGCGCGCATCGAGCTGCTCGCGGACGTAC
This sequence comes from Pseudomonadota bacterium, assembly GCA_023423895.1. Taxonomy (GTDB): domain Bacteria; phylum Myxococcota_A; class Polyangia; order Polyangiales; family Polyangiaceae; genus Labilithrix. The sequence goes on along the minus strand of JAFAER010000101.1, from coordinate 36,730 downwards.
CGCAGACCGCGGCCGACGGCGGCGTCGTCGGTGTCCTTCATGCGCACATCGAGCCCCGCCTGGGCTGCCGTCACGGTGGCGATGCCGGCTCCCATGAGCCCGGCGCCGATGACGGCAACGCGCTGGATCGGCGGAGGGCTCACCTTTTCCTTCGCCTCGAGCCCGCTGTCCTTCTTGAGCGCCGACTGCGCGAAGAACAGATCAATCAAACGGTGGGCCGTCTCGCTGACGACGAGATCGCCGAACAATCGCGGCTCGAGCTCGGCGGCGGCGCGGAAGCCGCGCGAGCCGTAGCGCGCGACGAGATCGATCACGCGCTCGGCGGCGGGATGGTGACCGCGCGTCTTCTTCGTCGTCTCCGCACGGACCTTGCGGAACAGGGCGAGCCGGCCGACGGGGTTCTGCTCGAGGAGCACGCGCTCGAGGCGGTCCATGCCCTTCGCGCGGCGCCGCTTGCGCGCAAGCGACCGGGCGAGCTTCGGTTCGCTCGCGAGCCGGAGGGCGAGGGCCGCAGCCGCATCGAGGCCCACCGCGGAGGGGACCACGTCGTCGACGAGGCCGAGACGGAGCGCCTTCTTCGCGCGAAGGCTCCGGCCGGTCATCCCGAGATCGAGCGCGACGCGCAGGCCCGCGCGCTCGGCAACACGGAGCAGCCCGTTCGCTGCGGGGATGAGCCCGAGCTTCACCTCGGGGAGACCGAAGACGGTCTTCGGATCGTCGGAGGCGATGGTCGCAGTGCATGCGAGCGAAAGCTCGAAGCCGCCTCCGAGCGCGGTGCCGTGGACGTACGCGACGACGGGCTTGGCGCTCGTACCGAGGCGCGTGAAGCGACGGGCGACCTCGCGCGACGCATCCTCCGCGTCCTGGGCGAAGCGGATCGAGCGGACGAAGTCGATGTTCGCGCCGACGAGGAACGAGTCCTTCTTGCCGCTGCGAAGCACGATGGCCCGCACCTGACTGTCGGCGAGGCAAGCATCGAGCGCCGAGAGGAGCTCTCCGCCGAGCGCAGGAGTGATCGTGTTGTGCGTCTCGGCGTGATCGTCGAGCGTGATCACCGCAACTCCGTCGAGGCGGTTCTCGATCCGAGCGAGGCTCGGAGCCGGCCTCGCGCTCGAAGGCGACGACATCGTGGGCGTCAGCATCAGGCGGCCTCCAGGACGAGCGCCGCGCCGAGCCCACCCGCAGCGCACGCGGTCGCGAGCCCGAACTGCCCCTTGCGCCTGGAGAGCTCGCGCAGGACCGTGTGGATGATGCGTGCGCCGGTCGCGGCGAACGGATGGCCGAGCGCGATCGAGCCGCCGTGGACGTTGAAACGGTCGTCGTCGATCTCGCCGATGGGCCCCGAGCTGCGCCCGAGCTGGGTCTCGGCGAAGCGCCGCGAGGCCAGCGCCTTGCGGTTGCAGACGACCTGGGCGGCGAAGGCCTCGTGCATGTCGACGACGTCGATGTCCGAGAGCTTCAATCCGGCGCGATCGAGCGCGATCGGTATCGCGTACGCCGGCCCCATGAGCAGCCCGTCGTCGGGATCGAGCGCCGCGTAAGCCCAGGCCTTGAGGTACCCGAGTGGCTCGTAGCCGAGGGCCTTCGCCTTCGACTCCCTCATCAAGAGGAGGGCGCTTGCACCGTCCGTGAGCGGGCTCGAGTTGCCGGCGGTCACGGTCCCGTGCCTCGGATCGAAGACCGGCCGCAGCTTCGCATACGACTCGGGCCTGGAATCCGAGCGCACGAGGTTGTCCTTCGCGATCGGTCGATCGAACGACGGCGGTGGGATCACGTGCATCACCTCCGCATCGAACAGCCCACGCCCCCAGGCCGCGGCGGCGCGCGAGTGGCTGCGGTGTGCGAGCCGGTCCTGCTCCTCTCGCGTGACGCCCATGTCCTTCGCCATCTGCTCGGCGTGCTCGCCCATCGTCAGCCCGGTCGACGGCTCCTTCAGCGCAGGGGGAACGGGCACGAGGTCACGCGGCGACAGATGCGAAAAGATGCGGAGCTTGTCGGCGAGGGACTTCGCCTTTGCCGCCTCGACGAGCGTGCGCGCGAGCTTCCGAGACACGGTGATCGGCACATCGCTCGCGCTGTCGACGCCACCGCTGACGGCCACGTCGTGTTGGCCTGCGAGGATCGACTCCGCCGCGCTCGTCGTCGACTGGAACGACGTCGCGCAGGCGCGGACGACGCTGTACGCCTCGACGCTCTTGGGCATCCCGGAGCCGAGCACGATCTCACGCGCGATGTTCGGCGCCGTCGGCGACGGCACGGCCTGCCCGTAGACCAGGAGATCGATTTCGCGAGGATCGAGCTCTGCGCGCGCGAGCAGCTCCTTCACTACGATGCGCCCGAGATCGAGCGTCGTCATGTCGCGGTACGCCGTCCCTTGCTTGGCGAACGGTGTCCGGAGGCCCGCGACCACCGCCACTCGATCCTTGGCGCCGTTCGTCGTCATCTTTCCTCTTTCACAGGGCCAGGCCGGAAGGATTCGCCCGCTCGGTGAACGCGAGCCGTCCGAGAGCGTGCACCACCAGCACGCTCGGTGAATGGCGATTCAGTCTTTGGTTCTGGCTCGACTGACGCAAGGCGTCAAGCTCCACCGAGCGCCCCATCCGGCTGCCATCTGTGCTAACGAGCGAGCGCATGGGATCCCTGATCGAAGCGCTGACCGACGAGTCGAAGATCAAGAGTGTCGTGAAAGATTGCTGCGACCTGATCGACGCGGAGGTCAAGGACAAGGGTGGGATCTCCGGCCTCGCGATCAAGGCGGGCTACAGCACCGTGAAGGGCATCAAGCCGGGCTTCGTCGAGAAGGCCGTCGAGGACCTCCTCCCCGAGTTCGCCAGGGTGCTCGATCCGATCTTCGCGGACGCCAAGTCGCAGAACAAGCCCGTTTCCGAGTTCTTCAGCTCGAACAGCGAGCGCGTCGCGGATGCGCTGCTGTCGATCACCGACGCGAAGGCAGCGCGCGCGAAGAGCGGCGTCGCCAAGAGCGCGTACGACAAGCTCCGTGGCTCGGCGAAGAAGAACGTCGAGCAGGCCGTTCCTCGTCTCGGCCGACTGATCGAGAAGTACGGCCAGTAAGGGTTCGTCACCCCGACGACGCGCGATGACGTGAGCCGGCACGTCCGGCCGTCGTGCTGTTCGCGAGCCGTGCTCGCACGCAGCTTGATCTGTCGCGCCCATCGCACGAAGCGGCGGACACAGGCGACGGTTCGTCGGTCGTGCCGTGCGGCGCGCCATCGCGCCCGAGTACGCGTTCCGCCGCACCGGACCGGAATGACACAATCGGGCGAGGCAACTCGCCACACGGCCACGGGCGCCTGCGGCAGACGCGCACACGAAGCTCGTCGCGTTTGCGCGATCGCTCGGAAATCTCGGAAGGCACGGTTGCTGCTCTAGACCGCGGCTCAGGTCGCCGGCGGGGCCGGCTGTCCGAGGTGACGGATGACGATCGACAGCTCGCGCCTTCCCGACTCCGCCCTTCCCGGGCCGGCACACGTCGTTGGAATCGGCGCTTCCGCGGGTGGACTGGAAGCCCTCGAACGATTCTTCGACAACCTGCCGGCAGGCACGGGGATGGCCTTCGTGGTCGTCCAGCATCTATCGCCGGACTTCAAGAGCCTCATGGACGAGCTCTTGGCGCGGCACACGGAGCTGCCGATTCGGCTCGTCGAGGACGGGATGCTCGTCGAGGCGGACCACGTGTACCTGATCCCGCCGAAGAAGGAGATGATCATCTCCGGCGGCCGGCTCCTCCTCAGCGAGCGCGATCGGCAGCAGGAGCTGACGCTCCCCATCGACGTCTTCTTTCGCTCCCTCGCGCAGGACTGCGGGCCGCGCGCGGTGGCCATCGTGCTCTCGGGCGGTGGAAGCGACGGATCACGCGGCGTGCGTGCGGTCCACGAGGCCGGCGGGCTCGTGATCGTCCAGGACGACGAGAGCGCTCAGTTCAACGGCATGCCGCGCACGGCGCGCGACGCCGGCGTGGCGCAGTGGGTCCTACGGCCCGAGGAGATGCCGAAGATCGTCTGCGAGCACGCTCGCCAGTACGGTCTTCCGGTCCCGGTGATCGAGCAACAGCCGCCTACCGGGCTCCATGCGGTCTACCGCATGCTGCAGACCGAGTTCGGGATCGACTTCACGCACTACAAGCCGAGCACCGTCACCCGCCGCATCGAGCGGCGTCTGAAGCTTGCGCGGACCGAGGACATCGACGTCTACGTCGACCGGCTGAAGCGTGAGCACGACGAGCTCGACATCCTCTACAGGGACCTCCTCATCGGCGTGACGCGGTTCTTCCGCAACGAAGAGGCGTTCCACCTTCTCGAGACCAAGGTCCTCCCGGAGCTCGTCAAGCAGAAGCCGAAGGGCTCGACCCTAAGAGTCTGGGTGGCGGGCTGCGCGACCGGAGAAGAGGCGTACAGCATCGCGATCCTCTGCCACGAGCTCGCGTCCCGCGTCGCCGATCTGAACGTAAAGATCTTCGCGACCGACGTCCATCGCGGGTCGCTCGAGATCGCCGCCCGCGGCGTCTACGGCGAGGAAGCCGTCGCGAACGTCTCGAACGATCGCCTCGAGCGCTACTTCTGGCGACGCGGAAAGACGTACCAGGTCGTCCCCGATCTCCGGCAGATGATCGTCTTCGCGCCACACGACGTGATTCGCGACGCGCCGTTCACGCGCGTCGACATGATCAGCTGCCGCAACCTCCTCATCTACCTGCAGCCGGCCGCGCAGCAGAAGGTCCTCTCGCTGTTCCACTTCGCGCTCAACCGGGGTGGCGTCGTCTTCCTCGGCCCGAGCGAGACGCTTGGTCTCTTGGCGCACGACTTCGAGACGGTGGATCGCCACTGGCACTTCTACCGCAAGTACAGCGACGTCCGCATGCCCGTGGCCGCACGGCTCGCGGGCGCGCGCGTCGACTCACCGCGCACCGCCGTCCCTGCCACCATCGCGCGCGCGTCTCTGCCCGGGCTGCTCGGTACCTACGACCGGTTGCTCGAGGAGTTCATGCCACCGAGCCTCCTCGTCAGCGAGCGAGGAGACGTCGTCCACTCGTTCGGGGGAGCGAGCAAATACCTGAAGCTGCGCGACGGGCGCCCAGGCCTCGACATCCGCGACGTCCTCGAAGACGAGCTCAAGGTCGTCGTCGTCGGAGGACTCCAGCGCGCGCTGAAGTCCGATTCGGCCATCGTCTTCCGTGGGATCCGGCTCAGCGGCCACGAAAACGTCGAGTACAAGGTCACGATCCGGCGCGTCCACAGCAACGCCAGCAACGCCAGCAACCTCCTCGTCTCGTTCGAGGCGCAAGAGGGAAGCCCGTCTTCGCGCAGCGAGACCGAGCTCGATCTGCGGGAAGTATCGCGCGACCAGATTGGCTTGCTCGAGAGCGAGCTCTCGCTCACGAAGGAGAACCTTCAGGCCGCGATCGAGGAGCTCGAGACGAGCAACGAGGAGCTGCAAGCGGCGAACGAAGAGCTGCTCGCCTCGAACGAAGAGCTCCAGAGCACGAACGAGGAGCTCCAGAGCGTCAACGAGGAGCTCTACACGGTCAACGCCGAGTACCAGCGGAAGATCAGCGAGCTCACCGAGCTGACGAACGACATGGACAACCTCCTGTCGAGCACGGACGTCGGCACGGTCTTCCTCGACCGGCAGCTCCGCATCCGGAGGTTCACACCTCAGAGCGCCGACGCGTTCAATCTGCTGCCGCAGGACATCGGCCGCTCGATCCAGACGTTCGCGAGCAACATCGATCACCCCGAGCTCGTCGCTGACCTCGGGAAGGTCCTCGAGACGGGACAGCCCATCGAGCGTGAGGTCCGCGATCGTCAGGGACACGCCTACTTTCTCCGGCTGCTCCCCTACCGAGCGAAGGGCCGCGTCGACGGTGTCGTCCTCACGATGATCGACGTGAGCGGCCTCAGGGCCGCCGAGGACGCGCTGTTCCACGAGCGCTACCTGCTCAACAGCCTCCTCGAGACGACGCCCGACGCGATCTACTTCAAAGACCTGCGCGGTCGGTTCATCCGCACGAACCGTGCAATGGCAGCGCGGCTCGGGATCGACGACCCGAAGGCGGCGATCGGGAAGACGCCCTTCGAGCTCGGCACGCGCCCCCCTGCGCTCGATCTGCACGCGGCCGACGAAGCCGTGCTCCGCGCGGGCAAGCCCCAGCAATACGTGCTCGAGAAGCGAGAGCAAGGCGACGCCATCTCCTGGGACATCGTCTCGCGGCTTCCGCTCCACGACCGCGAGGGAAGGATCGTCGGCCTGTTCGGCATCATCCGCGACGTCACCGAGCAGAAGCTCGCAGAGGAGAAGATCCAGGAAGCCGTTCGGCGGCGCGATCAGTTCCTGGCGATGCTCTCGCACGAGCTGCGGAACCCGCTCGGCGCGATGGTAACGGCGACCGCACTGCTCACGGACCCAAAGGCGACGCCCGACGGGTCGCGCAAGCTCCTGTCGATCTTGCAGCGGCAGTCGGCGCAGATGGCTCGCCTCCTCGACGACCTGCTCGAGGCGAGCCGCGTCACACAGAACAAGATCGAGCTCCGGAAGAAGATCGTCGACATCCGGACTGTCGCGAGGGATGCGGCCGACGCGGTGCGGGCACTGATGGACTCGCGCAAGGTCCATTTCACCGCCGAGGTCGAGCAGCGGCCGCTCTGGGTCGACGGCGACCCCGCACGGCTGCAGCAGATCCAGGTGAACCTGCTGAACAACGCGGCGAAATACACGCCTCAAGGTGGGAACGTGACGCTCGTCGTCCGACGCGAGGGCGATTGGGCGATCGTCCGCGTCATCGACGACGGTGCAGGCATCGCCAAAGAGATGCTCGAGAACGTCTTCGATCTGTTCGTCCAGTCGAAGCGAACACTCGACCGCTCCGAGGGCGGGATCGGCGTCGGCCTCACGCTCGTACGCTCACTCGTGGCGATGCACGGTGGCGAAGTGATCGCCGAGAGCGACGGTGTCGGGAAGGGAACGTCCATGACCGTTCGCTTGCCGCTCGCAAAAGGTGAGACGCCCGAAGACCACGAACGCGCGCGCGAGCGGGCGCGTGCGCTCCCTCATCAGGCGCGTGTCGTGGTCGTCGAGGACAACGTCGACAGCTGCACGATGCTCTGCGAGCTTCTTTCGCTCGCGGACTTCCGGTGCGAGTCGGCGAACGACGGAAAGTCGGGGCTCGAGCTGATCCGCCAGATGAAACCTCACGCTGCCATCATCGACGTCGGCCTACCCGAGCTCGACGGCTTCGAGGTCGCGCAGAAGCTGCGTGAAAGCGCAGAGACGCGCGACATGTTCCTGATCGCGCTCACCGGGTACGGCCAGCCTACGGATCGTGCTCGCGCGCTGGAGAGCGGCTTCGACGAGCACATCGTGAAGCCCGTGCATCCGGATCAACTGCTGCGACTCCTCGGGCGCGCGTCGCTGCAGGCAGAGCAGCGAAGCCGGCGGACGAGCGACGTCCAGCTCGACGGACATGGGTTCGCGGGCCGGTTCGTCGACGGGCAGGTCGTTCGCCTCATGGGGTCGCGCCCAGCGACGAAGAAGGTCGACGGCGCCGGAAGCGACGGGCAGACCGACGGCCTCGACGGCAAGCCCGACGGATCGTCCAGCGACGGGGTGTAGCGCGTTCAGCCGGTCGAGCGCAGGCCCGCCGCGATCCCGTTAATCGTGAGCAGGATGGCGCGGAGAAGCTCGGGAGGCAGCTCGCCCGAGTGCGCGCGCTTGCGCCGAATGAGCTCGATCTGGATGAAGCTGAGCGGATCGACGTAGGGGTTGCGCAGCTCGATCGAGCGCGCCAGCGTCGTGTCCGGGTCGAGCGCGCCCGGACGCTCGAAGATCGTGCGTACCGCGCGCACCGCACGCCCGTGGTCGAGAGCGATACGTCGGAACAGCCGCCGTGCGAGCTCTTTGTCCTCGCAGAGCGCGGCGTACCGGGCCGCGACCACCATGTCCGCTTGGGCGAGCGAGACGGCGATCGCGTCGATCGTGGACGCGAAGAACGGCCATTCCTTGCGCATGAGGCGCACGCGGCGGACGCCGTGCTCTCTCAGGAGCCACGTGAGCGCGCGCCCCGCGCCGTACCATCCAGGGACCATCTGGCGCGACTGCGTCCACGCGAACACCCAGGGGATCGCCCGGAGGTCCTCGAGCTTCACGCGTGGCGCCTCGCTGCCGCCCCCGCCCGAGCGGCGCGCAGGACGCGACCCGATGTTGAGCCGCGGGATGTCCTCGATCGGCGTCGTCTCCGCGAAATATTCGGGGAAGCTAGGATCGCCGACGAGCGCACGATAGTGCTCGACGCTGATGGCCGCCGCCTTCTCGAACATCGCCTCGTATTCGGTCACGCGCTCGTCGCGGAGCTTCGAATCCGAGTGCAGGGTCTGAGCGAGAACGCCGGCGACGGTCAGCTCGAGGTTCCGTTCCGCGATCTCGGGGACGAGGTACTTCCAGCCGAGCACCTCCCCTTGTTCGGTCAGCTTGAACCGCCCCGCGATCGAGCCGGCCGGCAGGCTCTCGATCGCGCGCTGCGATGGTCCACCGCCGCGCCCGATCGATCCACCACGCCCGTGGAAGATCTTGAGCGCCAGACCGTGCTCGCGCGACACGGCGACCAGGCGCTGCTGCGCACGGTAGAGCGCGAACGAGGAGCCGACGATGCCGGCATCCTTGTTCGAGTCCGAGTAGCCGATCATGATCTCCTGCACGCCGCCACGACGCTGCAGGTACGCCGCGTACGCCGCGCTCGTCGCCGCGTGTTTCAGCTCCTGATCCGACCGATCCAGGTCGTCGAGCGTCTCGAACAGCGGGACAATCGAGATCTCGGATCGCCCTTCATCGGGGCGATCGAGCCCAGCGAAACGCGCGAGCAAGAGCGCACCGAGCATGTCCTCCGCCCCGTGCGTCATGCTCAGGACGAGCGACTCCGCGCCACCGCCGAACGTCAACGCGCGGATGCGAGCGAGCGCGTCGATCGCGGCCATCCCCTGCCCTTCGGGCCTTTGTACCCCACCATCGGTGCCGGCGCTCTCGAGCGCGTTCTCGAGCGCTTCACACGTGAGCGGAGCGTCCTCGGCAAGGCCAAGGGCAGCGCGTGCGTCCTTCCGGATCCACTCCGCGGGGATCCGCACGTCGAGACGCGCGAGGTGGAAGCGGAAGGTCTCCACCTGACGCAGGAGCGCGCGGACGCGCGACGCACCGGCGCGTTCGCCCTTGTTCTCGACGAGTGACGCGAGCACGAGCCGCAGATCGCCGATGAACGCGCTGGGGCCGCGATAGGCATGCGGCGCGAAGCTCGCCTCTCCGCTCCCGCCGGCCTCCCGGAGCGCGACGATCGCAGCGCGGGTGGCGCGGAGGCGCTCGATGACGAACCGTAGCTTCCGTCGATACGGCTCGTGATGCGTCGTCGTGTCGAGCGTGTGGACGAGCTCGGGCATGTCCGTCGCGTCCTTCTCGAGCGAATCGAGCAGCGACTTCGACACGCCGACCCGACGCGTGCTCTGCGAGAGCGCCGAGCCGAGCGCCGTTACCTCGCGGGCGTAGAGATCGAGCACGCGCGCGCACTGCGCCAGGCCGGTGTCGACGGCGACCTCCGGAGTGACGTTCGGATTGCCGTCCATGTCGGCCCCGACCCACGACCCGAAGCGGAGCACGCACGGGACGTCGATGCTCTTGCCGAAGGCCTTCGCCGCCGCGTGCTCCAGCGCGGCATAGAACTTCGGGACGAGTGGAAAGAGGATCTCCTCGAGGTAGAAGAGAACGTTCTTCACCTCGTCGCCGACGCGCGGCTTGTCCTGCCGGATCTCGTCCGTCTGCCAGAGAGTCGTCACCTCTTCCCGGATCGCGCGGTCGACGTGCTCCGCCTCGGCCGGGGTCAGCTCTGCGCGCTCGCGCCGCGCGATGAGGGAGACGAGCCGCTGGTGCTTGTCGAGGACCGTTCGTCGCTGAGCCTCGCTGGGGTGCGCGGTGAAAACGAGCTCGACGACCGTCTCCTGGAGCAGGGCGGCAAAGCGCTCGAGAGACGCCTCTCGCGACATGTCGGCAAAGACGACCTCGAGCGAGCCCGGCTGAGCCTTGCCTTCGCGGGCGTAGTCCCGCCGCCGCCGCGTGCGGTGGTGTTGCTCGGCGAGGTTCACGAGCTGGAAGTAGTGCGTGAACGCGCGCGCGACGCGCTCGGCGACGGTCGTGTCGAGCTGGCGAACGATGTCGATCAGCTTCTTCGCCGTCGCGCGCGCTCGTTCGACATCGTGCGCCGCGTCCTGGGCCCGGCGCGCCTTGGCGAGCGCGCGGATGGTCTCCTCGAGGTCGAGAAGCCCTTTGCCCTCCTGTTCGACGAGCGTGTCGCCGAGGATGCGGCCGAGATAGGAGACGTCGCGCCGGAGTGCGTCGAACGGAAGAGCCATCGGGCCCGCCAGCATCGCTCAGTCCCGCCCGGATGGCGATGCGGCGTGGCATCACGCTGCCCCGGCCGTTCGAGAGCTGTTCAGAAGGGGCGGGGCTTCACGAGGGCCGCGGCGATCCGGACGACGGTGCCTTCTTCATGGACGCCGTCGCCCTCGCATTGCTGCGTCCAGGAGGAGCGAACCGCGCAGGAGCGCGCCTCGCGGGCCCGGCCTTCGCTGCCGGCACCGAACGACGTGCAACGGGCGGCGAGGTCGCGTTCCGACGTGCGGGAGACATGGCCGTCGATGCAGCCTTCGCGGCCTTCGGCGCGGCCGCGACGACGCTCGATTCGCCTGGCGTCGGCCGAGCTGCCTTGCTGCGCGGCGTCGAGGGCGCCGGCGGCGAGAGCGTCATCTCCATCCGGTGCTCTGCACGCCGGACGACGCGCGGCCGAGACTCCGATGCGAAGACGGCGACGAGCACCGCCGCCACGAGGCACACCGCGAACGAGGATGCGCCGATGATCGCCGCGATGATCTGTTCGCGCTTCGGCGCCGAGCGCGTCGTCCGCCGAGAAGAGGGGACCGTGAGGCCGGCCGCAGCGGCCTCGCGCGGGCGCGCCGTTGCCATCGGGCGCGCCGTTGCCATCGGGCCAGTCGTGCAGAGCGACGCGCGTGACGGCGCCCGTGACGGCGGCATCGTCTTCTGGACGATGATGCTCGATACGGGGCTCGTGACGAGCTCCGGGGCTCGCGACGCGGCCGGAGCCGTCATGACGCTCATCGCGACCTCGGAGGCCGGAAACGTCCGAAGAATACCGGCCGCAAACCGGCGGTCCGCTCCCATGCACGGACTCAAGCAGGGCATGTGCCATGCGACGAGCGCCGAATTTCCTCGGAGCATCGCGGACCGCACGCGCCAGCGTGGATCCGATGGAGTCCATCGGACTGGCTTACCGTCAGGACAGGGCCAGCCGGGCGCTTGCGAGCGCCCAGGTCTCCGGCTCCGAAAGCCGGGCCGACAAAACGCGAAGGGCGGAGATCATCCGCCCTCTGCGTCGCTACCTAAGTGATGGTGGGCCAACCGGGACTTGAACCCGAAACCAATGGATTAAGAGTCCACTGCTCTACCAATTGAGCTATTGGCCCGTCGAAGGGAGCGCGTGTTTACGTTGCGGCGCGTTGGCTGTCAAGCATCCGTTTTTTCGTCGCGTGTCGATCTTGTTCCGTCATCCCGAGCTCATCCGCGTGCGTACCTGAAATCTCAGGCCGCCGCCTTCTTCCGGCGCCACGAGCGCCGCGTGAAAAACGCAACGACGCCCGCGACGCCGACGCACGAGAGGACGAGACCGAGCGTCATCCCGCGCGGCCAGTAGCGGACGTTCACCCGATGGCGGCCGGGCGGCAGCTCGAGGACGAGGAGCTTCTTGTCCTCGACCGCGCGCCCGACGTCCGTGCGCCAGCCGAGCTCGAAAGGTGTGTTGACCGCGACCCGGGCCGGCGCCCGGACATCGACCTCGAGGGTGAACGTGTTCGGCGTCCGATCGGCCACCTCCACGGTCGCGTTTGCGTCGAGGGCGCGCGCTTGAGGGACATCCCCGGTCCAGACGGGCGCGCCTTCCGTGAACGGCCAGGAGTCCGCGCACGTGATGCGGCCGCGGTTCTGGCGCGGCTGGTCGAGGAACGGCGCGAGGCCCGGCCCCTCGAGCGAAAGCCGCGTGGACGGGCGCACTGCGGTCTCCGGGGCGGCCACGTACTTCTGCGTCACCGTCTCGTGCGCGACGGCGTAGACGTCCCCGGCCGCGAAGAGCGCGAAGCCCAGCGTGAAGACCCGCGCAAGCTGAGCCGCTTTCACGCCGAATCCGAGGCGACGCACGACCACGTGCAACCGATCGGCTGCGAGCCCGACGAAGCTCGCAATGAAGAACGCCACGTAGAGGCGGAAGCGCGAAGGGACGCGCATCGAGTTGAACGGAAAGACGTGCTCCTTGAGCACGTGCCAGGGCGCCCACGACGCGAAGTGGCCCATCATCAGGGCGAATGCGCAGATCCCCAGCGCCGCGAGCCAGGCGTTGTCCCAGACGGCGACGATGAGGCCGACGATGCAGAGGATGATCGTGACGTACCCGAAGTACGACGCGAACTCGGGCCACACGTAGGTCTGCCCCGGGACGGTCCACCCGTGATGGCGGGCGAAGAACATCGCCTTCAGCGTCTCGAGGGAGATCGCGTCGGTCTCGATGCCGAGACCACGCTTGTGCCGGGAGACCTGATCGAACACGGGCAGGAGACGGCATGCCGTCAGGAACACCGTCACCACGCTCGTCGCGAGCGCGCCGCGCGCCATGCGGCCCAGGCGCCCCGGGATCTCGCGCGGCTCCGAGGAGAGGAGACGGATGATCGCCTCGCATACGAGGAGGAGGCTCGTATGGACGAGCGGGTACAGGCTCCCCTCGAAGAACATGAACGCGAAGAGGAGCCCGAGGCCGACGGCGCAGTCGAGGCTCTCTTCCGACCGCCGGAACAGCAGCAGCGCCAGGGGAAAGAGATAGAAGTTGCAGAGCGTCGCGTGCCCGCCCGCGTACTGGGTGACGTGACCTACGCCGACCGCCCAGAGGGACGCTGATGCGAACGCGGCCGCGCGCGTCAGGCCGAGCTCGCGGCGCGAGAAGAGCCACATCGACGCGAAGCCCGCGGCGGTGTGCAAGATGTACCAGACCCACATCGTGTGGGTGCCCGAGAGCGGCAACGTCAGGTAGACGAGCGGCGATGCGACGGGCATCTCCGGGTTGTCCCAGAGCGGGACGCCACCACACTCGAACGCATTCCACAGCGGGAGCTCGTGGTAGCGGAGGACGGAGACCTTCGCGATCTCCATGATGCGATGAAAGTACTGCCCGTCGCCGCTCTGCGTGAGCGGTGATGCGGCGATGGCCGCCGACCACACGGCCAAGCCCATGACGAGCGAGAGCGCCGCGAGGCCGACGACACGCGTGGTCTTCGACAGTCGAACGTCGCGAGTCAGAAAGTCCATCGGGAAGGGCAGGCGCTCCTTGGAGCGGAGGCGCGTCGCTCGTCGCGCTCGGCTTCGGCGACGAGACCTGCACCACGCTCGAGGTCTGCGAGGCGGTACCAATAACACGGGCCGCGCGGGCCGCGACGCTCCGCCTCGATGCGTGCGAGGCTGATTCGATCGCGCTCCGCGGGCTCCCAGATCTTCATGAGCGACCGCACGTCGGGCTGGCCGCCGCCGCCGGCTGCCGTCTCGTCGTGCGACGGCGACGAGAACGCGGGGATCATTGCGAGTGAGCCCGCCGTCACGAACGCGCCGATGCGAAGCCCGTAGCGCCATCCGCGCTCGCGCGCGACGAACACACCGGCGAGCACCGGCGCGGCGATCAGCGCGGCGGCGCAGACGTAGCCGAACGCCGTCGACGTCCAGCCGAACCACTCCCCGATGTGATGCGGGAGGAACCCGGCGCGGACCATGGGGAGCGCGAACTGCGTGAACGGGCGCGTGTACGACTCCGGGAGCGTGTCGTAGAGGAAGCCGACGAGCCCGATGGTGAGCACGCTCGCCAGCGCGAGCCCGCCCGCGAGACCACGCACGACCGCGCGCATCGTCGGCCCGCCGCGCGCGAGCTTCTCGAGACCGCAGGCCGCTCCGAACGCGAAGAACGGCGGTGCCGCTGCGAGATAGCGAGGGCCGATCGTCCAGCCGCCCCGCCAGTGGAGGAACCCGGCGCTCACGGCCCAGAGGCCGGCCATCGCGACGACCCACACGAACGTCGCCCGGCGGCGCACCGCGCGCGCGAACGGCGGCCCGTACCCCGAGAGGAGCCCGGCCCACAGCCCGAGGAGCCCGAGGACCATGAACGGGCTCGTGCCGAAGAACCCGAAGCCGCGATCGAACGTCAGCGCGCGGAGCGCCTCCGGATCGGGCAAGACGATGCCATAGAGGCCCTGCGCGTGCTGAGCCGCGAACGCCGCGCTCTCGACCATCTTGTGGCCGGGCGTGAGCGGGTTCCCGAACGCACGCCACTGGAAGACCATGAGCACGGCTGCGTTCAACGCGCCTCCGAGCACGAACGCGGCCAGCGTCTTGGGGCGGTAGAACGCGCTGAGCGCGAAGAGCGAGAGCACGATCGCCATCGGCAGCGCGTGGTACTCGAGGTTCACCGTCATCCCGATGAAGAGGCCGGCGAGGAAGGCCATGCTCGGACGGCGCTTCCTCGCGTCCTCGCGCGACGTTCTCAGCTCGCGCTCGATGAGGGCGAACCCGGTGAACGCCGCGACACCGCACAGTGCGTGGCTCGCGTACATGTTCGCGTAAGCGAGGTAGTTCGTGCCGAGCCCACATGCCGCGACGCACGCGAGGCGGATCACCACGTCATCGGTGGTCGCCCGCAGCCATCGTTCGAGCCAGATCAAGAAGAGGAAACACGGGATCTGGACGACCGCGATGCGCAGCGCCCACGTCGACGCTCGGAACCACGCCACCTTGGCGTCCCGAGGCGTCGCGTTGTCCGGAGGACGAGCTCCGAAGAGGGGCGCGACCTTCGCGAAGACGGCATAGACGGGCGCGCCAGCGAGGCTGACGAGCGGCGCCTTGACGGACGCGTAGTGCGCGGGGTTCCCGTTCATCGCCGGCACCCGCGCCATGTCGTTGACCCATCCGTAGCGTGCGACGAACGCATCGAGCGCGAACGACTGCTCCTCGACGATGGCCATCGTCATGTAGGTGCGGACGTTCTCGTTCGGGTTGTTGACCGCCGCGAGGTACGGAAAAACGCAGACGAGAGGGAGAAATGCGAGCGCGAAAAAGAACGCGAGGGCAGACCTGGAAGGACGGCGCCGGCGTCGCATGCGGGCGCGAAGCATACTTGCTCGGGCAGCCGAGAAGCGATTAGAACCGAGGTTTGTCGGTCGCGGTCTGGGTCATCCCCTGCTTCAACGAGGAGAAACGGCTCGACCGGACGCGCGTGGCCGCGTTCGCGAGCGATCCACGCGTCTCGCTGGTGCTCGTCGACGACGGGTCCCGCGACGGAACCCGGGCCGTGCTCGAAGAGGTCAGCGCGGCAGTGCCGGGCAAGATCGACGTGCTCGCCCTTCCGAACAACCGGGGCAAGGGCGAGGCCGTCCGGGCGGGGCTCCTCCACGCCCTCGAGCGGGGCGCGCGCATGGTCGGGTACGCCGACGCCGACCTCTCGACGCCCCCCGACGAGCTGCTCCGCCTTCAGGACGAGCTCGAAGCGGCAGACCTCGATCTCGTGCTCGCCTCGCGCGTGCTCATGGTCGGCCGCCGCATCGAGCGCAAGGCAACGCGGCACTACCTGGGTCGCGTCTTCGCGACGTTCGCGGCGAACATCCTCCGGACCGGCTTCTACGACACCCAGTGCGGCGCGAAGCTGATGCGAGATTCGGCGGCGCTCCGCCTGGCCCTTGCGACCCCGTTCATCTCCCGCTGGGCGTTCGACGTGGAGCTCCTCGGCCGCCTCCTGACCGGCGATCAGGACGTCCCCGGCATCTCCGTCGAACGCATGCGGGAGGTGCCGATCGAGGAATGGATCGACAAGCCCGGCTCGAAGGTCGACTTCCGCGGCATGTCGGCGTCGCTCGTCGACTTGGGAAGGATCGAGCTCGATCTTCGCGCGCGCCGGAAGCGCAGCCTCCCCGCCCGTCCGACGAAACCGTAGCCGAGCTTCGAGCCACTGCCTGACGGCGATCGCGCCGTGAGCTCGCTCGGCTATCGTCGCTTCTCATGGTCGTCTCCGACGAGCCGAGCGCGAGGTCCACATGAGCGAGCACATGATCGACTGGACGCATGCCGCGCCGAGGTCGGCGACGACGACCGGCGAGCCCCCGCTCGTCACAGCCACGACTTCGGCCCCGTTCGTGGGCTTTCTCGAGCGCGCTCGTCGGAGTGCCTCGCTCCTCCTCGTCGTCAATGACTCGACGCGAAGCACGGCCACAACGGCGACGCTGCGCGCGTTGCAGGAACAAGCGCCAGACCTGCTCCGACGCGCGCGCGTCCTCGTGGCCACGGGCAGTCACGGCTTCGGCGAGACAGCGCGAGCATCCTACGAGGAGCAACTCGAGCTGAAGGCCCACGGGATCGCTTCGGTGAGCTGGCACGACGCACGCGCCGACGCGCTCGTGGAGCTCGGCGGAATCAGCGTGCACCCGTGGATCGCCGAAGCAGAGCACATGCTCGCGATCGGCAGCGTCGAGCCTCACTACTTCGCCGGCCTGACGGGGGCACACAAAACGATCACGATCGGGTGCGTGAGCCGCCGCGACATCGAGCGCAACCACGAGCGCGCCCTCGACCCGGCAACGCGGATCCTCACGCTGGACGGAAACCCGGTATTCGACGGGATCGCGGCAATGGCAGAGGCCGTCGTGAAGGGCCGCGACGTGCTCGCGCTCAATCAAATCGTCCACGACGGCGTCATCATCGACGCCGCCGTGGGAGACCCGGTCGCGACGGTGCGCTCCCTGCGAGCAGGCGTGCTCGACGTCTACGCCAGCGTGTTCGATCGGACGTTCGACGTCCTGCACCTGCGCGTGCCGCCGCCCCTCGGCAGGAGCCTCTATCAGGCCGACAAGGCGCTCAAGAACCACGACCTCGCAGTGAGGGATGGGGGCACGATCATCCTCGAGGCGGCCTGCGAGGAGGGGCTCGGCCAGGACGCGTTCATCGAGCTGCTCCGAGCGGCCCCGACGTTCGCCGGCACCCTGGCGCTCATCGAGCAGCGCGGCTACAGGCTCGGTGACCACAAGGCCGTGTTGCTCCGCCGCTTGATGGACGAGCGTTGCCGCGGCGTACGCGTCCTCCTCGTCTCGCCGACGCTGGACCCGAGCTCGCTCGAGAGAACATCGATCGAGCTGTTTCGATCCGTCGAAGAAGCACTCGCTTCGATGGGTTCGGACGGACCGATGCGCGGCTTGCGGGTGGAGGACGCAGCCATGTGCGTCAGCATCCTGGAGCCATCAGCCGGAGCGCGCGACGCAAACGAGGCAAACGCACGTTCCTGAGCGGCCACGCCGTGGCCCGCTCGATCACCTGCGGGCGCGCTTCTCGCGCTCGAGCTCCAGACGGAGGCGCACCATGTCTCGCAGCGCTTGTTTGATGTTGCGCACCGTCGCCGACGATGGCGTGCCGGCCTCGCGGCGGTGATAGTCGACCTCCTCCTCGACGACGCGCAGCCCGGACCGATGGGCCCGGATGACGATCTCCGGAGTGATGAAGCTCGTCGCCGTCGAGAGGCGGGGCTGCGCCTGGAGCACGCTTCGCCTGTAGATCTGGATGAAGTTGTAGTCCGTGAGCGTCATGCCGAAGAGCCCACGGATCAGTGCTCGGTTCACGGACGAGACGGCGCGCCGCCCCCTGCTCGTTCCCGGGTACGTCTTTCGAGACGCAACGACCACGTCGGCGCTCGGGAAGTGACGCAGGAGCAGCGGCAGATCCTCGAAGTGGAACGGGTAGTCCATCGCGTTGTGCGTGACGTACTCCATCGTGCACAGGTCGAAGCCACGCGCGAGGGTGCCGCCCTGACGAAGGTTCACGTCGTTCCGGTAGAGTCGAATCTCCGGGTATTCTGCAGCCAAACGTTCCGCGATCGCGAACGTGTCGTCCTTGCTGCAGTCGTCGATGACGAGCACCTCGAAGCGGCCGACCATCTCGCGAAGCGAGGCGATCGCGCGAGGAATGGTGCGCTCGATGTTCCCTACCTCGTTGTACGCGGGAAAGATGACGGACAACGAGATGTCCGGAAATCGAGCCGGCATTCGATTGCATCTAGCATGTCTACGGCTCGCCGAACGGTGTTAACCGGGGCACGATCCCGCCCGCGCGGGCGCCCACCGCCCCACCGCTCAGGGCTCGTCGCGGTAGACCGAGAAGTGCGGTGTGCGCTCGAGCAGCCGGCCGGGCGCCTCTACGACCGGATCCACGAGCGGCCCACGCGCCGAACCGTGGACCTTGATGACGATCCCCTTTCCGTTCGCGTGAGCACGCCAGTACTCGAGGAGACTGGCTTGTCCGAAATACGAGAGCGGCCAGACCGTGTTCGTGGAGGGCCTCATGCGCGAGAAGAGGTACGCGCCGGGGTTCTCGTAATTGATGAGCACGTGCCCGTCTTCACGGTCGTACTTGTTCGCGATGCCCTCGAGCTCCGCGAAGATGGCCGCCCTCGCGGCCGATGTGCGGATGCCCTTGAACGGGCCTGACTTCACGACCGTAGTGAGCTGCTCGATCGGAGCGTCTCGGTAGACGAACTGATAGGACCGCCAGACGAGCATGCCCGCGAACAGCGCGGCCGGAGCGAACGCCCAGATGCGCTCCGTCCGTGCACGGTCGAGCGCACGCACCGCGGCGACGCAGAGGAGGGTGGCCGCTGGGTACAGCCCGATGCAACCGTTCGTCGTCTGATTGCTGCTCGCATAGGCCGTGAAGAGCCCCGCGACGATCGAAGGCGCACAGACGAGAAGCGCGCCGCGAACGAAGACGCTGTCCAGCCCAGCGGTGAGCACGAGCGCGGGGGCGAGCAAACCGGCCCACGTGACGGTGTGGAGCGCCGTCAATGCCGTCGACGAGAGGTCGCCGAACCACGTGACGAGCACCAGCACGAGGACGGGCACGACGATTGACGTGAGCGCTCGGCTCCGGAGCCGCCAGAGGACGATACACGCGGCGTAGGTCCCGATCACGAGCGGCTGGGCGGTCGTCCACCAGTCGGACAGGACCTGGAGGAACTTCGAGCGCGGGCGCGGAACGAGCTCCGACCCGAAGTTGAACGACGCTTTGATCCCCGAAATTCCCGCAGGCACGAGCGCCGGTGAAACGAGCAGAAGGACGATCGCGCCACCGCCCACCATCGCCACCACCGCTGCGAGGCGCCGCTTCGGCGCACAGAAAAGGACGAGCACCGTCGCGAGCAACGGGGCGGCGACCACCGGAGGGTACGCCAGCGCGGCGAGGCCGTACCCCACGCCAGACCCGACGAGGAGCTTCAGATTGGGGGATTCCTCGGCGATCGCGGCCGCCGAAAGGAAGCCGCCGACGACGAGGAACGTCGCGCCGAGCGCGTTGTAGCCGACGTTCGGAATCGAGTGCGGGACGAAGGTGAACGGCACGAACGAGACGGCGATCTGTGCCGACTTCGACGTGAGCCACCGGCGTGCGGCCAGGAACACGCTCACCGCTGCCGCCACCTTGAAGAAGAAGTGGAGGGCGCGGGCGAACAACACCAATCCAGCCGTACCGCCCTTGAGCTTCACGAAGAGCCAGGTGAACGGAAAGACGATCAAGCCCGCGCTCTGGGCCGTGCTCACCTCGTCGATGAACGGCCGATCGCCGAGCACGAAGCGGTACGGAAGCGCGATCGAGAACGTCTCGTCGGTCAGCTCCGCTCCGAAGCGGAACCGGTATGCGAGCGCGCAGAGAAGGGCGATGCCGAAGAGGACGGCAACGGCTGAGGCAAAGAGATCGGAGCCTCGTCGCACGGCGGCGCACTATAGCCGGGGGTCATGGCCCTGTCCCCACGCTCGGAGGTGGCCCACCGGCGTCCGACAGAGGCCCCGGCGCCCGTGACGCACTGGCGACCCCGTGTTATGGGGTTTCGGAAATTCCTGCGAGGGTGGTGCGATGAGCAAGTTCAAGGCGGCCGTGATCGGCCTCGGGTACTGGGGTCCGAACCTCGCACGCAACTTCCAGTCGAGCGAAGACTTCGAGCTCGTCGGGCTGTGTGACCTCGATCGGAAGCGGGTCGACAAGGTCGGCGCGAGCTACCCGTGGGCGAAAACGTTCACCTCGGCAGAAGAGATGCTGCACGAGGCGAAGCCCGAGATCGTGGCCGTGTGCACGCCCGTGGGCTCGCACCATCCGCTCGTGAAGATGGCGCTCGACGCCGGCGCGCACGTCCTCTGCGAGAAGCCGCTCGCGGCGAGCGTGAAAGAGTCCGAGGAGCTCGTCGCCCTCGCAGAGCGCAGGCAACGTCGGCTCTTCGTCGATCACACGTTCACGTACGTGGGCGCGGTGCGCTTGATCCGCGATCTCTACGCGAAGGGCGCGCTCGGCGAGCTCTTCTACATCGACTCCGTTCGCATCAACCTCGGCCTGTTCCAGCCCGACGTGGACGTCATCTGGGACCTCGCCCCGCACGACCTCTCGATCGTCTCGTACGTCGTCGGCAAGAAGGTGGTGAGCGTTCAGGCGACCGGCTCCTCGCACAATCCGCGCGGCTTTGCCGATGTCGCCTATCTCGATCTGCGGTTCGAGGACGGCGTGACCGCGCACCTGCACCTTTCGTGGCTCTCCCCCGTCAAGGTCCGCAAGATGATCTTCGCGGGAACGAAGTCGTCGATCCTCTACGACGACATCGAGATGAGCGAGAAGGTCAAGGTGTACGACCACGGCGTGACGTTCGACGTCGCCGACATCGAGAAGCGCAAGCAGGTGCTCGTGAACTACCGCCGCGGCGAGATGCGCGCTCCGGCTCTCGACAACAAGGAAGCACTCGCTGTCGAGCTGCGTGAGCTCGCGCGTGCGCTTCGCGGCGAGCAGGCAGACGTGGCGACCGGCGACGACGGTCTCCAGATCGTGCGCGTGCTCGAAGCGGCTCAAACGTCGCTCCAGCGCGACGGCGCACGCATCTCTCTCTGATCGATCAGCCTCGTACGGCTTGGAGGAGCAATGATCCCGTTTCTCTCGCTCAAGGAACAGACGACCAAGCTCAAGGCCGAAGCCCTCGCAGCGATCGAGAAGGTGATCGACTCGCAGGGTTTCGCGAACGGCCCCGCCGTCGAGGCGTTCGAGAAGAAGCTCGCGGGGTTTCTGGGCTGTCGCGAGACCGTCTGCGTCAACTCGGGGACGACCTCGCTGCATGCCGCGCTGATCGCGAGTGGCGTGAAGGACGGCGATGACGTCCTCACGGTCTCGCATACCTGGATCTCCACCGCGTGGGCGATCAGCTACGCGAATGCGCGCCCGGTCTTCTGCGACATCGACCCGGCGACGTGCGGGCTCGATCCCGCCGAGCTCGCGAAGAAGATCACGCCGAAGACGAAGGCGATCTTGCCGGTTCACCTCTACGGTCAGCCGGTCGACCTAGATCCGATCCTGGATTTCGCCAAGCAGAAGGGCCTTCCGGTCATCGAGGACACGGCGCAGGCCGTCGGCGCGAAGTACAAGGGGCGCCGGGTCGGGACGTTCGGCCTCGTGAACGCCACGAGCTTCTACCCTGGCAAGAACCTGGGCGCTTGGGGAGAGGGCGGCGCCTGCATGACCGACGACGCCGATGTGGCCGCGCGCATCCGTCGTTTGCGCGATCATGCGCAGCAGGGCCGCCACAACCACGTCGAGATCGGCTTCAACTGGCGCCTCGACGGCTTCCAGGGTGCGGTGCTCTCCATCAAGCTCGATCACCTGGACGAGTGGAACGCGCGGCGACGCGCGATCGCCGACAAGTACCTCGCCGCCTTCGAGGGTCTGAAAGGTGTCCGCACGCTGCCGCGCCACTCGTGGAGCGAGCCGATCTGGCACATCTTCCCGATCTTCCATGACCGTCGCGACGACTTCCGCGCGGCGCTCGAGAAGCACGGCGTTCAGTCGGGTGTCCACTACCCGAAGCCGGTGCACTTGCAGCCTGCCTACGCTCATCTCGGCGTCGCGCAGGGATCGCTTCCGCACGCCGAGCGCGCAGCGGCCACGGAAGTCTCGCTCCCGATGTATCCGGAGCTGAGCGACGCCATGGTGGACGAAGTGATCGCCGCCGTTCGGACGGTCGCGTCCGAGCTCGCCTGAGGGCCGGCCGATGGCAATACGCATCCCTATCGTGCGCCCCGAGCTCGGCGATGACGAGGTGGCGGCGGCGACTCGCGTCATTCGCTCCGGGTGGCTCACGCAGGGCGCCGAGGTAGCGGCATTCGAGTCCGAGTTCGCACGGGCGGTGAACGCGCCTCATGCCGTTGCGGTGTCGAACTGCACGGCGGCGCTCGAGCTCGCGCTTCGCAGCCTCGGTGTCGGGCCTGGCGACGAGGTCGTCACCGTGAGTCACTCGTTCATCGCGACGGCGAATGCGATCGTCACGGTCGGCGCCCGCCCCGTGTTCTGCGATGTCGAGGAGGACACGTTCGGAATGGATCCGCGCGCGCTCGAACGCGCGATCGGTCCGAAGACGCGCGCAGTCGTGTGCGTGCACCAGATCGGGATGCCCTGCGACTTGCCGGGCGTGCTCGAGGTCGCAGCGCGCCATCGTCTGCCGGTGATCGAGGACGCCGCCTGCGCGATCGGCAGCGAGATCGAGGTCGCCGGACGCCTCGAGCGCGTGGGCAAACCGCACGGGGCGATCGCGTGCTTCTCGTTCCACCCCCGCAAGATCGTCACGACCGGCGACGGCGGGATGTTGACGACGGCGGATCCGGAGCTGGCGGCGCGTTTCAAGCTCCTCCGCCAGCACGCCATGAGCGTGCCGGACACGATCCGACATCACTCGGCTCGCGTCATCTTCGAGGAGTACACCGAGCCGGCGTACAACTTGCGGATGACCGATCTGCAGGCCTCCGTCGGTCGACCGCAGCTCGCACGCCTCGACGCGATCGTCGCCGAGCGCCGGCGCCTTGCCGATCGCTACGCGGCCGCGCTGCACGGTCACCCCGTCTTTGCGCCACCGGTCGAACGTGCCGGCCGCAAGTCGAACTGGCAGAGCTATCCGCTGCGCATGCGCGACGACGCGAAGATCGCCCAGATCGACGCCATCCAGGCCCTCGTCGACCGCGGGATCGCGGCGAAGCGCGGAATTCCCAACGCGCATCAAGAGCCGGCATACGCCGGTAAGGACAACTGGTCGCGAGCACCGGGCGAGACGCTGCGTGTCTCGGAGCTGCTTCGCGATCGAACGATTCTCGTTCCATTGTTCCACGGAATGACGACGTCGGAGCAGGACGAGGTCATCGCCGCACTCAGGGAGATCGGGTCATGAGCAGGTTTCCGATTGCAGACTCCACGGTCCTCGTCACGGGCGGCGGCGGCTTCGTCGGATCGCACGTCGCCGATCAGCTCCTCGCGCGCGGCGCGAAGAAGGTGATCGCCGTCGACAACTTCGTCCGCGGCTCGCGTGACAACGTCGTCGACGCCCAGAAGACCGGTCGGTTCGAGCTCGTCGAAGGCGACATCCGAGACCGTCAGCTCGTCGACGATCTCACGAAGGGCTGCGACTACGTCTTCCACCAAGCAGCGCTCCGGATCACCGCGTGCGCCGAGGACCCGCGTGCCGGCCACGAAGTGATGATGGACGGTTCATTCAACGTGTTCGAGTCGGCCGTCCGTCACAAGGTGAAGAAGATCGTCGCCGCGTCGAGCGCGTCTGTTTACGGCGAGCCGGACGTGCTGCCGATCGAAGAGACCGCGGCGTACAACAACCGCACGCTCTACGGCGCCGCCAAGATCGCGCTCGAGCACTACCTGCGGTCGTTCAACGACATGTACAAGCTCCCGTACGTGGCGCTCCGGTACTTCAACCTGTACGGGCCGCGCATGGACATGACGGGCGTGTACACCGAGGTCATGGTCCGCTGGATGGACCGCATCGACTCGGGGCAAGCGCCGGTGATCTTCGGCAAGGGCGATCAGTCGATGGACTTCATCTTCATCGACGACTGCGCGCGCGCGAACCTGCTCGCTCTCGAGAGCGACGCGTCCGATGACGTGTTCAACGTCGCGACCGGCGTCGAGACGTCGCTCCTCGACCTCTGTCGCATGATGCTGGAGCTCATGGGACGCCCGAACCTCGAGCCGGAGTTCGTCGAGGAACGGAAGGTCAATCCGGTGCGCCGGCGTCGGGCGAGCACGGAGAAGGCGAAACGGCTGCTCGGGTTCGAGTCGAACGTGGACGTCCGTTCTGGCCTGGAGAAGCTCATCGCCTGGCGACGCGCCAAGAAGCAGCAACAAGCATGAGCGAGCTCTTCGACAAGCACATCCCGCTCCTCCGACCGTGGCTCGGTGAGGAGGAGGCGGACGCCGTCCGCGACGTGATCATGTCCGGCTGGCTCTGCCAGGGGCCGAAGGTCGAAGAGTTCGAAAGGCTGGTCGCCGCACGGGTCGGAGCCAGGTTCGGAATCGCCACGACGAGCGCCACCTCTGCGCTGCATCTCGCTCTCCAGATCGGAGGGCTTCAGCGGGATGACGAGGTGATCCTGCCCTCCTTCACGTGCATGGCGAACGCAAACGCCGTGATCGTGGCCGGAGGCGTCTGCCGGTTCGCCGACATCGACGCGCGTACGTACAACCTCGACCCCGACGACATCGAGGGGCGCATCACGCCACGGACCAAGGCGATCATGATGATCGACCAGATCGGCCTTCCCGCGCCGCTCGGCCCGATCCGCGCGCTCGCGGAAAAACACGGCCTGTTCCTCGTCGACGACGCGGCCACCGCGCTCGGTGCGACGTACGACGGAAAGCCCGTCGGCGCTCACGGCGTGTCCACCGCATATTCCTTCCATCCGCGGAAGATGATCACGACGGGCGAAGGCGGAATGCTCGTGACCGACGATCCCGCCGTAGCAGAACGCGCGCGCGTGCTCCGCTCGACGGGAGCCTCCGTCTCCGATCTCGTCCGCCACAAGGCGAAGGGCGCCATTTTCCAGCAGTACTTCGAGTCCGGGTACAACTACCGGATGACCGACATGCAGGCGGCGATGGGGATCGTCCAGCTCCGGAAGCTGGACGCGATGCTCGAACAACGCGCCGCCCAGGCGAAGCTCTATGACGAGCTGCTCTCCTCGATCGAAGAGGTGAGCCCGCCGTACGTACCGCCGTATGCCGTTCCGGCGTGGTCGTCGTACTGCATCCGGCTCACCGCAAAGGCGAAGGTCTCGGCGGACGACGTCGTCCGCCGCATGGCGGAGCGCAACGTCTCGTGCCGGCGCGGGATCCAGCCCCTCCACCACGAGCCCTACTTCCGCGAGACGATGGCGGACCTCGTACTGCCCGAGACGGAGGCGGCCGCACGGGACACGATGTTCTTGCCGATCTTCCCAGGGCTGACCGCAGACGAGCAGCGGACCGTCGTTGCTGCCCTGAAGAGCAGCCTCGCAGGCTGAACGCCGCTGCTCCGGGGGCCGCTTCTTCGCGCCGAACGAAGCATCGACGCCCGACGAGTGCTAAGTCCTACCTCGTGAAGCAAGCGACTACGGCGTTCACTTCCGAGCAGTACGAAGATCCCTATCCGGATGGGATTCAGGACCACTACTGGACCTTTGCCCGGAACCGCATCGTCGCGCGACGCCTCGAGCAGACCATCGGTTCGCCCCGGGCGGGCCGGGTGCTCGATATCGGCTGCGGTCGCGGCATCACCGTCGACTACTTGCGCCGCCGCGGGTTCGACGCTTGGGGCTGCGAGATCGCCAGCCCCGTACCGATTTCACCTGCCGTTGCGCCCTATCTCCACCTCGAGACGGACGCCTTCACGCTGGATGATGCTGCCCGAAAGGCCGTCCGGACGATTCTCCTCCTGGACGTGCTCGAGCACCTGGAGCACCCAACGGCATTCTTGCTCGAATGCAGAGAGCGGTTCCCCGCCTGCGAGACGGTGCTCGTCACCTTGCCCGCACGGCAGGAGCTCTGGTCGAACTACGACGAGCACTACGGACACTTCATCCGCTACGACGAAGCGAGCCTCGCAGCCACGATCCCTCCCGATGCGTTCGAAGTCGCTCGCCTCAACTACTTCTTTCGCCTGCTCTACGCTCCCGCGCGAGTGCTCTCGAGGCTCGGCCGTGCGCGCGCGACCGAAATCGCACCACCGAATCCGCGCAGCCGATGGATTCACCACCTGATCGGTCGCGTCCTCGACGTCGAAGAGCGCGTCCTGCCGCGTACGCTGGCAGGCACGTCGCTGCTCGGCGTCCTGCGGGTTCGCCGGTGAAGGAGCGTTGTCGGGCGAAGGTCGTGCTCCAAACGATGCCGTCGGCCTGACGCGCGGGCGCCGACCTGTTTCGAGCCATCCGCTCGGACGTCCCGGCCTCCAGACCGGGCAGGCACCCGCAGGGGCGTGATAAATCAGAGTGCCGTGAAGCTCCCCGCCAAACTCGCCGAGCGACTCGCGCGCTTGAACGCTTGGACACCCCGTGAGCGCGCTCGTCTCGAGCCCTTCATGGTTGGCGGCCCGCTCCTCACCGTCATCTTCTGGAGCATCGTCTTCGTCTTCGTCTTCGCGATCGGACTGACGCCAATCCTTCCTTTTGGCGACTTGAACTACCACCTCGCGCTCGCGGCGATCCTCCGGCGAATGGCCAGCCCGGACGCACCGGAGCGCCAGATCTTCGAGACCAACCTATTCAGCTACAACGGGGCGTTCCAGATCCTCGTCGCGGGTCTCAGCTTCGTGATGTCGGTCGAACGCGCGGGGCAGGTGGTCTTCTGCGGGTTCTGGTTCGGGCTGTGCCTCTCGACGATCGCGCTGCTGCGAGCCCTGGACCAGCGCACCGAGCGCGCATTCATCGTCTTCCCGCTGTTCCTCGTCGCGCCCGCAGCATGGGGCTTCGTGAACTTCTGCGTGGCCGTCACTCTGCAGCTGTATGCCCTCGCGCGTGTGATCCGACGCCCGAGAATCGACGTACCGATTCGGTATGACGTCGTCACGAGTCTGGTCGCGCTCCTCGGGCTTCTCTCGCACCTGTTCGCGACGGGCATCATCTACTGCCTGATCCTCGTGACGCTGATCGTTCGTACGATTGCGGACAAAGCGCCGAGTGCGGTGCGCTACGCGCGTACGCTGCGCGAAGGAGCGCCTTTCGTGCCGCCCCTGCTGGCCGCGTACGCGATGTATCTCCGCCAGCGGCACATCCAGAGTCCCGATCCCGACCTGTACAAGGACGCGTATGCGCTGGCGAAGGCCAGGGACTTCTTCGGTATCGCGTGCGACTTCTACGCGGACAAGTCCGATCAGGTGCACCTCCGCGTAGCGATGCTCCTGCTCGCGGCATGCGCGATCTTTCATGTGAGGCGGCGGCCAGGACCTCATCCCACGCTGAAGGTCTGGCTGCTCTGCACTTCGCTGTTCATCTACTTCTTGATGCCGGAGTACTCGTTTCGAGTCGCCGTGCTGTTTCCTCGGGTACCACTCATCGTCGTCGTTTGTTTTGCCGCCGCGGTTCCTCGCGCGAACAAGTGGGTCGAGAAGGCCGTCGCCCTCGGGCTCGCCGTGGTCGGATTCCGTTGCGCGATGTCGTTCTATGGCCTGCGGGTCGCGCAGCTTCCGGACATGCGAGATCTCGAACGCGTCGTCGCAGAGGCGCCCGCAGGTCGCAGGCTGACGGTTCACATTCCGTATACGAAGCTCGAACGCCAGGCTCGGCCGTGGGCCGGACACGCCGCGCAGTTCTACGTCACGCGGAAGGGATACGAGTCTTCGATCAACTATGCGAACAAGCCAAGCTCACCGGTCCACTATCGCGTAGTGCCGGACCTTGCGCCTGACGCCGTCGCGCGTGGAGAGGTATTCTACAATCCGCGCGCGGCGTACGCGAAGAGGTTCGATCTGGTCATGGTGCGGACGCGCGATCCGAACCCCGCGCAGCAGCTATGGGGTGCCCGCTCCGGTGAAGTCGACCTCGTGTCTCATCACGGGAACTGGTGGCTCTTCGATGCGCGTCGATACTTCGAGAAAGGATGAGGCTCGCTGCCGAAAGGCGCGCCCGCTCTTCCCGCTCCTCGCACTCCGCTAGAGGCCTACGGGCCTTGGCGTGGTGAAGAGCGTCAGCTCCGTCGCACGCAGCGGAAGCACGCACGAATGGGCACCGAGTCGAACGGCGCCGAATGGCGTTCCGTGACGCGAAGGTGCCGCTCGAGGACACGCTGGAACTCGTCGGGGCGCCACTTGTGGAGGTGGTAGACGTCTCCGCCCCACTCGATTCGATTGCGGAGCACGTAACCCAGCGGAGTCCTCCGCACAGCCGCCTTCAGCTTGAGGATGAGCGGGTCGTTCGGGATCGTGATCACCGCGACGCCGTCACGACGGAGAAGCCTCGCGATCGTGGCGAGAATGGCTTCCGGGTCGACCGTGTGCTCGAGCACTTCGGTGCAGATGATTCGATCGAAGCTCTCTGAAGGAAGATCGAGCTTGTCGACCTCGCCTTTCACGAACCTGGCGTTGTATCCACCGAGGTTCTTCCGCGCCGTGGCCAGGAACTCGTCCGAGACGTCGATCGCCGTTATCGACGCTCGAGGGAACATCCGCAGGACGTGACCTCCGCCCGACCCGATCTCGGCGAGCTCGAGTCCGTCGGCAGAGCCGACCATCTCCTTGATGATCGCGAGACGCCGCTGTTCGATGAGTCGGATCGGAAGGATCGAACGCTCGTAGTAGTCGTCGATGGAGTGCTCTCTGGCGAATCGATCGTTGACTTCTTCGACGTCAATGCTGCGCGGCATCCGACACCTTCTATCACGTGGCTCACGGAGCGTCAGCCACCCGAGTCCCCATCGTCAGCGAAGCGTATCCAGCTGACGACGCATCCCATCTTCGAGCGCGACCTGTGCGGAAAAACCCAGCTCGCGCGCGGCCTTCGCAATGTTCATGTGATAGTCGAGGCGCGGCTTCCGCCGCGGAACGACATCCGGCTCACCGCTCATGCCTGCCACCTTCAGCGCCGTGCGGGCGACCTCGGCAACGCTGTGCTTTTCACCGTCGGCGATGTTGAAGATGCCGCTCGCGTCTTTCTCCAGCGCGAGCGCGATCGCGAGGGCCGCGTCATCGACATAGAGCTGATCACGCAGGTCTTCGCCGTCGCCCTCGATGACGGGGCGCTCGCCCCGCGCGACCTTCGCCAGGCAGTTCGGCAGAAGGCGGGGCGTCTTCTCACCCGGACCGTAGATCGCCGGCATGCGCAAGGCGACGGCCCGGATCTTCTCCTCGTAGGCGAACGCCAGCAGGTGGTCCTCGCCGGCCAGCTTCGTGGCGCCATAGTCGGTGAGCGGACGCGTCGGATGCTCCTCGTCGATGGGCGCCCTCTCGGGCGTGCCGTAGACCTCGAACGACGACGCATACACGACAGCCGCGGCGTGACGGCGCGACGCCTCGAGCGCGCGCATCGTGCCCATCACGTTGACGTCGATCAGCCTCCTGCGGTCCGCAGCAGTCGTCGACGCCGTCGCCGCTGGATGCCAGGCGGCAAGGTGCACGAGCGCGGCTCCTCCCTCGAGCACGCGCCCGAGGGACGCGACCGCCTCATCGCGTGCAAGGTCCAGCGACGCAGAAGAGAAACCTTCGACCTCGTGCCCCCGCCTCTGCAAGAGCGGAACGACGAGGGCCCCGAGGTGTCCGCTCGCGCCCGTGACGACCACCTTCATCGCACGAACCTCTCGGTCTCCCTCGGAGCGCCAGCCCGGATCCACTCTGCCTCGGCCATGAGCGCGTCGAGCTGCGGCGTCGGCGTGAAACGGAACGCGTCGCGCGTGGCAGCATGATCGAAGGTCTGGTCGAGCCACCACTTCGGCGGCTTCCCAGCCTCCAGCCGGGGGTGGAGGCCGGAACGACCGCCCATTTTCGCGACGGCGTCGCAGCAGAGCTCGGCGACCTCGAGGATGGTGCGTGGCTTCTCGCCGTGGGCGTGGAACGACCCCACCTTCTTCTGCAGTGCTGCCTCGATGAGGACGTCGGCGAGGTCCGGCGCATACACATCGTCGCGGACGCTCTTGCCGTCACCGAACACGACGGGGTCCACTCCGGCGAGCGCGCTCTTCAAGAAGAGCGGAATGGCATTATGCAGGTGCTGGCCGGGTCCGTAGATGCATGTCGGGTGCACCATCGAATACGTGAATCCTGCACGCGAAGAAGCGATCGAGAGAAGCCTCTCACCCAGCGCCTTCGCCGACCCGTACGAGAACGGATCCGGTCGCCGGGGATGGGTCTTCGCGACGATCTGCTCCTGCTGCTGGGGTCCGAAGATCTTGAACGTCGAACAGTCGACGACGTGCGAGCAGAGTCCGCGCTCCACTCCGGACTCGATGAGACGCACCTGCGCCTCCGCAATGAGGCGAAGATTCGATCGCGCGGCGACGTCGACGCTCGACGTCCGGGTGATGTTCGCCGCCATGTAGATGACGGCTGTCGCGCTACCTGCCTTGGACCAGACGTGTGCAGGATCGAACGCTGGATCGGCGAGGTCGAGCTCGATCTCCGCGCCCGTGCCAGGCCGGTCCACACCGACACATACCGCGCCTCGGCGCACGAGCGCCGCACGGACGTGTCGCCCGACGAATCCTTGGGATCCGGTGACGACCACCCGAGCTCCGTCGGCGCGGGTCTCGCGTATCGGCATGGTCATCCTCCGTTGGCGACCGCGCGCGGGCGCTGGAAGTCGATCGGAAGCTTCGAGACGCTCGCAAGCCGCTTGCCGGTGCGCACCATCTCGATGTTCTCGACGAAGTCGACGTCGATCCGGAGCTTCTCGCCGAGGTACCTGCGGAACGTCGCCTTGACCTCCTCCATCACGTCGTCGGAGTAGCGTCCCGCCTTCACGACGAAGAACTTGAGGGCGCCGGGCTCGTCCTGCACCACCTGGAAGCGCGCGATGGCGTGGTCGTACTCCTTGAGGCAATGCGCGAAGAACGTGCCGGGCACGTAGCGGCCATCCGTGCCCTGGATGATCGACTGAACACGCCCCTGGATCTCGCCGATGCGCGGCATCCCCCGACCACACGTGCACGGCTCTTCCGCCATCGCCTCGGCGAGATCGCCGATGCGGTATCGGATGAACGGCATGCAGTAGTTGTTGAGGTCCGTGATCACCACCTCGCCGGTCTCACCAGGCTTCGCGGGACGCCCCTCGACGAGGACCTCGACGATGTAGCCCTCGGACACGACATGATGGCCCGCGTGGGCGTCACACTCGTACGCGATGCCGCTGAACTCGCGACTTCCGTATTTGTCGAACACCCGACATCCGAATGCCTTCTCGATGATCTCGCGGCTCTTGCCCGGCAAGGTCTGTGCGCTCGACATGAGCGCCTTGGGCTGGAACCCGATGTCTCCGCCGCGCGTTCGGATGTACTGCGCGATGAAGTCGAACGCCTCCGCGTAGCCGTCGATGAGGACGGGTCTCTTCGCAGCGATCTTTCGGACCATCTCCTCGAGACCCGCATCGCTCAATTCGAAGATCGGGATGTACGTGCGGTTCGCGAGCCACGCGTCGGCGTGCTCCTTGAACGCCTGCGACTTGCTCATCCCGATGGTCTGGTGCCACAAGCGAACCGTGGGGTCCCCGAAGCGGTACCCCGTCCACTCTTGCGCGCGGAGCGTCGCCGCCCAGCGAAACTCGAGCTGCGCGCGGTCGGCGAAGCAGACGAATGGCTCACCCGTGGAGCCAGACGTCGCGATCCGAAGCACCTGAGACTTGTCGTGCGTCTCCGACATGATGTCGAAGTAGAGGTGCTTCCTCACAAGGTTCTTCGTGAGGAACGGCAGCTTGTGAAGGTCCTCCTGACCGCGAATGTCCTCCGGACGAAGCCCCCGCTCCTGCATCTGCGCTCGGTAGTAGGGGACATTGCGGTACGCGTGGCGAATCAGCCGGCGGAGCTTCTCGTTCTGCAGCTCGCGCATGTCGGACAGAGAAAGCCACTGCGTCTTGTGGAGCGCTTCGTAGTGCCTCTCCACGTCCTTCGTGATCATCCAGTGAGTCTGGTCGAACGTCTTCATGTACGTACGCCAGCGGGCTGGATGCGCAATCGGCGACGGCGGAGGGGGCGCCTCCAGCATGTTCGCCGGCTTCATGTTCTCGAAGCGCTCGTGCTCCCGGCGTGCGGGCTTCAGCCGGTACTCGACGGCGGCGCGCCCGAGGTCGACGATGGACCGCGCCGAAGCGCGGTACGCCTGCGTGTCGAGAAAGCTCTTTCCCTGCCTGCGCGGCTCGAAGAGAACCTCGATTTCCTTGTACGAGTACCCCTTCGCGTGCGCCGCGACCATGATGAAGGACTGCCAGTAGTAGTACGTGCCCTCGTACGTGAGCAGATCCTCCAGCACCTCGCGGCTCGCCATCACGAAGCCGGACTTGTTGTCCTGCAGGTGCATCCCGAACGTCGTGTTCAGGAGTGAGTTGAATCCACGGCTGAGGTAGAAACGCCCGCCCTTCTCCCTGCCGATATGGCTTCGCCAGCCCTGCACGACATCGACGGAGTAGTCCACGAGGGCGCGCCGGAGGCGGATGATGTCCTCCGGCTGATACTGGAGATCGGAGTCGATCACCGACGCGTATTGACCCCGTGCAGCACGGACGCCTGTCCGCCACGACTCCGCGATGCCGCGGTTCTTGCCGTGAAACTGACCGACGACGACGTCCGGGTGTTGCTTCATCAGCTCGCGGATCACACGAGCCGTGCCGTCCGTCGATCCGTCGTCCACGAGAACGAGCTCGCCGCGGATCTCTCCGACCTCGAACGTCTCCAGAACACGGCGTGCGAGCTCGGGTAGATTCAGCTCCTCGTTCAACGCGGGCGCGATGACCGAGACCTCGATGCGCTCTGACGCGGACATGGCGTGCGCAGCTTATCAGATGAAACTCGGGGCCGGCGAACATCGCGCGGCCTCCAACGTCACAAGAGCTTACGCCAGTCGAACCGTTCGTCGACGACACCCGCAGGACGAGCGGGCACTCCGTAGACGATCGATTTCGGCGCGACGTCGCGAACGACGACGGCACCGGCACCGACGATGGCCCCCTCGCCCACCCGCACGCGCGGGACGAGCGTCGCCCCCGTAGCGATGAACGCACCGTGGCCGATGTGGACCCGTCCCGCCATGCGCGCGCCGGGGCTCACGTTGACGCCGTCTTCCAGCACGCAGTCATGTTCGACGATCGCGCCGGAGTTCACGATGACGTGTGCGCCGACGCGCGCGTCCGTGTTGACGACTGCACCGGCGAAGACCACGGTGCCAGGCCCGAGCGTCGCCGTGGGCAGCACGGCGGCCGACGGATGGACGACGACCGCGAACCTGACCTTGCCAGCCAGCCGTGCGGCAACCGCGAGGCGAAGCTCGTTGTTGCCCAGAGCGATCACGGCTTCACCAGCGTTCCCGTCGATCGCGTCGATCCCGCCGATGACCGGGGCTCCGAGAATGGTTGCGCCGAGCTTGCTCGGCTCGTCGTCGACGAAGACGATCTCGAGATCGGGACGCGCGGCTCGCCAGACATCGAGAACGACTCTGCCCTGCGCGCCCGCGCCGATGACGAATCCTCGAACGACACTAGCGCTCACGCGTCCACTCCCCTCGCAAGCCTGCTCGTGGCAACGACGAACATCCTCGCTCGACGCCGCAGGTGAGAGACGGTCGAGCGCACCGGGCTGCGACTACCACGTCATTCATCACGGAGATAGTTGCAGAGATGGCGTGTCAGTGGCTGATGGCTTCGGCGACGGTCTCTGCGCTCGCCTTCGCGAGCAAGATGCCGTTGCGGTAGTGGCCCGTCGCGAGGAAGAGGCCCGGGACCGAGGACCGGCCGACGTGCGGGCCACCTTCGGATTGCGGGCGGAAGTTGCACCATGCACGTGACAGCTCGGCTGCTCCGAGGCCGGGCGCGATCCGAATCGCGGATGCGAGGATCGAGTGCACTCCCGCGGCCGTCACCTCGCGGCGATGCCCGACGTTCTCCGTCGTGGCGCCGCAGATGACACGGCCGTCGCCGCGCGGCACGACGTAGGCATGATGATGGAACACGATGCTCGAGAGCCGCGGCGGGCGCTCCTCGAGCATCACGAGCTGCCCACGGACCGGTCGAACCGGCGGCACCGCGCTCGGGATGCCGGGCACGAGCGACGACCAGCTTCCCGCCGCCAGCACCACCGCGTCCGCGTGGAGGACCTCGCGTGAGTCGAGCGCGACGCCGGCGCACCGGCCTTGCTCCTCGATGATCGACGCGACCGTCGCTCCGCTCCGCACCTCGATCCCCGCGCGCGCGATCGCTGCGACGAGAGCTCGAAGGAGCTGGGGCGGATCCACCTGAGCCTCGTCCGGGAAATGAGCGGCGCACGCCATCTCCGGCGAGAGCTCCGGCTCGACCTTCCGCGCGGCGGCGGAGTCGAGCAGCTCGGCGCGCAGACCGAACGCGCGGTGAGCCGCTACGCGAGCCCGCAGCGCCTCGACCTGCTCGGACGTCGTCGCGATCTCGAGCGCGCCGCTCCGGCGGTAGCCGATGTCGACGCCGGTCGTCTCGCGAAGCTCGGCCGCCCAGGCGGGGTACCGTTCACGGGCCCGGACGAACAGTGCGCGCTCCGCCTCGTCCTTCGACTCGACCTGCGCTGCGAGCATGCCCGCGGCCGCGCTCGAGGCCTCGGCGCCGGGCACCGCACGCTCGAGCAGGATGATGTCACGGACGCCGCGACGCGAGAGCTCGAGCGCCGTCGCGCAGCCCATGACGCCAGCACCGATGATGACGACTCGCACGGGCCTCTTCTTACACCCGCGCGAGCAGACCGTCATGCCTCAGGGTGCGGCCATCAGCGGGAACGGCGCGCGGTCACTCGGCCGTTCCGGCATCCGGCGCGTCGCACGCGGCGCACGCCCCGGCGTCGGCGGCGAAGCTCTCACACCCCCAGACGCCGGTCGGGCAGCGACAGACGTACTCGACGACGGGGCCCTGCACGCCAGGGCAAGCGCAGAGCGTCTCCGCGCGGATCGAACATTCGATGTTCACCGGCGAGCACGCGCCGCCCGGAAGTGAATCGGCCGTGATGAAGCCGCTCTGACCTCGACGAGCGCCGGGGCCTACCGAACACTCACGCGCCGGCACGCCGTCCGTGTTCGAGATGGCGGAATCCGTTCCGCACCCGACGAGCGCCAGCATCAGTGCGCAGATTGCTCGAGCTGCATTTCGTTGCATCGTTTCCTTCTCTGCTCCGTGGCATTCAATTCCGAGGCCATGCAGAGCGCCTCGCCGTCTCGTCGGTCGACACGACCAGCCGCGCGCGGCTGTTTCGGTCAGGGAAGGCGCGCGATGCGAGGAGCGACGATGCGCTGCGCTCGTCTTCGTCCTCCGTCGACGAATGGGTGAACGAGAGCTGTGCGCATGACCGCGCGTGGGCCACGACGCCACGCGCATCTCGAACATTGCAGGCGTCGTTCCCGCAGCCTCGCTGAGGCACCGCACCGCGATCGGGATCGTCGGCCGCGTCCGCGAGCCCCGACGATGTATCGTGCACGTGATTGCAGGAGCCACATCACCGGACACGCTGTATGAACAGCGAATGACCTGGCGGCGCTCCTTCACAAGACTCGCAGTGCTCGGCGCTCTCGGCGCCCTCCCCGTCTTCGCCAACGGATCGGCCTTCGCTCAAGAGCCGCCGCCACCGCCGCCTCCTTCAGGCACCATCATCCCGCCTTCAGCGCCCGTGACCCCGCCTGCTCCACCTGCTCCGCCTGGTCCGCCTGCTCCATCTGCCGTCGTTCCGGCGCCGCCGTTGCCGGGCATGCCGCCGCCTGCTGCGATCTCGGCCGACGGCCGCGGGCCTCGCCACGGCCGCGACCATCGAGGCGGAGGTCACATGCACGAGCAGCGTGTGCCGACGACCGTGGACTCGGGCACCGAGAAACACGCCATCCTCGAACGGAAGGTGTCGACGGAAGAGACGTACGGGAGGTTCGCGTTCGTCCTGCCGGTTGTCGGTGAGACCCAGAAATGGGAGCAGGTCTGCGTGGCGCCTTGCCGGGTGGACCTCGATCGGAGCTCCAGCTACCGCGTCGCACGCGCGAACAACGTCCCGTCGACCCGCCCGTTCACGCTCCCGCCCGAGAGCCAGAACCTGCAACTGCAGATCGAGCCGGGGAACCTCTTCATGCATCGCGTCGCGACACGCCTCATCGCGGCCGGCACCGCCGCGGCGATCGTCGGCGGCGCCCTCATCACGACTGCCGCTCAGTTCAAGGAAGAGGACGACGTCCGCCTCGGAGGCATCATCACCGGTGCAGCGGGCATCGTCCTGCTCGCGGTCGGCATCCCGCTCGCGATCGCGAACCAGACGCACGTGAAGACGAACGACAAGCAGCTCGCCAGCACGCCGCCGAAGAACGCGAAGCCGGGCCCCAAGCTCACGCTCGGGGGCGTCGTCTTCTAGAGCGTGTCCCTGAACGGGGGCTCTGCCTCACGCCCGTGCCCGTGCCCGTGCCCGTGCCCGGCGGACGCAACGATGGGCTCGAAGCGGCCGACATGGCGTAGATGCAGGCGCTGGATCACGAACGGCTCGATGTCTACCACCTCGCGCTGGACTTCCTTGTCTTCGCGAACAGCGTGATGGAGGGACTTCCGCGCGGCCGTAGGCACCTCGCCGACCAGTTCACGCGAGCGTCGATGTC
>JAFAER010000064.1 GCA_023423895.1 Pseudomonadota bacterium | reverse complement strand
GGTTACCCACGTGTTACTCACCCGTGCGCCACTTTACCGGGGCCGAAGCCCTTTCTCGTGCGACTTGCATGTGTTAGGCGCGCCGCTAACGTTCGTTCTGAGCCAGGATCAAACTCTCCAGTTGAATTTTGCCCTCGCGCTCGCTCGTCCGAAGATGAGCTTCGCTCGAAGGACTTAATTCTGGAGAACCGACTGCCGAAGCGGTCGGCTTGATCTGACTTTCTCGTCAGAACTTGGAAGGTCACTTCTGCTCGAGCCACCGAAGTGGTGGTCTCGGCTTCGTGCCTTCCGGGAGCCCACTCTAGATCCGTCTAGAATGAGCGTACGATTCAGTTTTCAAGGACCGAGGGCGCCGGCGGTTTGTTTCCGCCGCGCCGTTGGGAGGGCGGTTGATACTCCCAGCCGCGCCGTTGGCAAAACCTTTTCTTCGAACTTTTTTCGACCCCGGGTTTTGTCGGCGTTTTTGTGGAAGAGCTGGCGCTGGATCGAGCCTGGCTCGGGGCTCCGACGTCTGCGACGAGACCTGGTGCCACGTTTCGGAGAGCGTTCCGCGACCGGTCTCCGGCCTCTTCCGAAGACGATTTTCGAGCCCTTACGGGCGCGCCAATTGCCCTAACCGTCGGAACTTCCACGCGTTTGCGTCGAACCTGGTCGCGTATCCTTCGTCGCGACGATTGTCCGGCCCCATCGTTCGCCCCGATCGCTGCTCTCACCACACGACGGCGGGGGCGCCGAGACGCCCGACCCGTCACGCACACAGCGGCCTGGCCCGAGCGCCGCGCATAGTCCGGCCCGCGTGCCCCGCAGCTCCCTTCAGCGGGAGCAACGGAGAGCGGTCAACCGAGGGCGCGCCGCATCACGTCGCGTGGCGGCCTGATTCCGAGCCACAGCTCGAAGGCCAGCGCCCCCTGCCCGACCAGCATGCCGAGGCCGCTGTCCGCGCTTAGATGCCGCGCCGACGCGCGCTGTACGAGGGGGGTGAGCGGCGGCACGTACACGACGTCGTAGACGACGCACGATGCTGGGACCGAAGCCCATGCCACGGCATCGGCGACGAGCTCTCCCGGCGCTGCCGAGCCGTGCATACCTGCGGTGGTCGCCTGCACGACGGCGCAGAGGTCGGCGGCCTCCGTCGATGGCGCAACGAGAGGCTCGAAGGCGAGCGTCGGCGTGTTCCCCCCTGCGACGACGGCGGGCGCCCCCACGACGCTCGCCGTGAGGACGGAAGCGAGGTCCTTCTTCTCGCTCCGTGCGCGAACGGTGACGCGGTCCACGCCGAGCTGGCCAAGCGCGAAGATCGCGGCCCGTGCTGCCCCGCCGGAGCCCAGGACGAGGGCGGAGCGGCCACGGAACACGATGGGATCGCCGGCGAGTCGAACGAGCTCTTCGCGGAGGGCCGGCGCGTCGGTGTTGTGCGCATGGATCGCGCCGTCGGACGTGCGTACGAGCGTGTTCGCGGCCCCGGTCGCGGCTGCGCTCGGCTCGACGACATCGGCAAGCTCGAGGACACGCGACTTGTGCGGGACGGTCACGTTGAGCCCGGCGAACGTGCCGGCTCGAAGAGCATCGACCCGTGCCGGCAGCTCTTCGGCGCTCGTCTCGATTTTCTCGTACGTGTGTGGCAGCCCGAGCGCACGATAGGCGGCCTCATGCATCGATGGGCTTCGCGAGTGCGCGACCGGAGAGCCAATGACGGCAAACCGCAGGCTCACGCGTCCCCCTTCGAATGCGCGTCGGACGTGCCGGGCGGCGACTCGCGGCCGGGCTCGGAGGCGACCTCCGTGACCTCCGCTTCGAAGACCCCGTTGGCGACGCGAACGCTGACTTTGTCGCCCGCTTCGACCTCATGGGCGTCACGCACCGCACGGCCATCGGTCCGGGTGACGATCGAATAGCCGCGTGCAAGGACCTTGAGGGGGCTCATCGCGTCGAGCCGCGCGGCCAAACCGGACACGCGTTCGGCACGCTCGCGCACGAGCCGTGGAGCGACCGCGTCGAGGCGGCCAACGAGCGATCGAGCGACGTCGACGCGGTCACGAACGAGATGTGGAGCCAGCGCATCGACTCGGTTCGCGAGCACGCGCACGCGATCACCGCGATTACGTAGCTCTGCGCGAGCCACTGCCGCGAGACGTGCCTCGAGCTCCGAAGCCCGCGCTCGGTCACGTGCGATGCGTTCTCGTGGATGCGCGGCACCGAGGCGGGCGCCGAGCCGTGCGACCGCGTCTTTTTCGCGCTCCAGCCGCTTTCCCACGATCCGACCGAGCCTCATCACATGCTCGTCGACGCGCTGCTGTGCGCTCGCGATCAGCAACCGCGGATCGCCGAAGGCCTGCGCGAGCCGTCCAGCCTCGACGCGGTGTTCGGTGATACGCGACTGCATCGCACGCCGGAGTCGGCTGGACCGCTCGTCGAGGAGACGCTGGCGCGCGACAGAATCCGGGACGATCATCTCCGCCGCCTGAGAGGGCGTCGCCGCCCGCGCATCAGCGGCGAAGTCGACGAGCGTGACGTCGACCTCGTGACCGACAGCGCTCACCACCGGAACGCGGCAGGCCGCGACGTCGCGGACGAGCTGCTCGTCGTTGAACGCGAGCAGGTCGTCTTGTGAGCCGCCCCCGCGTCCCACGACGATGACGTCGACGTCATCGACCTTCTGCAGCATTCGCAGCGCGCGACGGATCGAGTCGGCCGCGCCTGCGCCCTGGACCAGCGCGGGCGCGAGCAGGATGCGGGCTCCACCTCGACGGAAGGCGACCTTGCAGATGTCGTGGATGACCGCCCCCTGCGCGCTGGTGACGACGCCGATGACCCGCGGATCGTGCGGCAGCGAACGCTTCTTTTCCTGAGCGAACAGCCCTTCGGCCTGGAGCTGCTCCTTCAGCTTCTCGAGGGCCTCGAGGAGTGCGCCTTTGCCGGTCGGCTCGACGCGATCGCCGACGAACTGCAGCTTTCCGCGCGGCGACCAGTACGTCGGCTTGCCGCGGACACGAACGCGTGCGCCGTCTTTGATGAGCGCGCGGCCACGCGGTGTGACCTGAGAGCGGTAGAGGACGACGTCGATCGCGGCGTCCTCTTTCTCGTCCTTCATGCAGAAATAGACGTGGCCGCTTTGCGCCGGACGCGCGCCGCTGACCTCACCCTCGACCCACAGCTCGGAGACGAACGTCCGCTCGAGTGTCCGCCCGACGACGCGACCGAGCTGAGCGACGGAGAGGATCCGCGGCTCGGGCTTCGCCGCGGGCACGGGCGGCGCTGCGAGCGGAGGTGGTGCCCAAGGCGGCACGAGCGCCGCCGCCGACGGTCGTGAGGCGGGCTTGGCGCTCTCGGGGGGAACGCCAGCTGCCTGCGGGGGTGCGACGCTCGGCGGCCTCGAAGTGTCGTCACCGGATGGTTCGACGCGGCTCGGTGGCGGCGGCGCGTTCGCAGGGGCTGCCGTCTCGTCGACGGCGGACGGTGGCTTCTTCTCGACCGGAGGGAGATTCCAGTCGAAGGAGAGTGACTCGCCGGGTCGGGGACGCTTCTCGGGCACGCGCCTCAGGCCTGTTCCATGTCGAGGACGCGGACGCCGCGCCGCTTCTTCTCTTGCTCGGTGCAGTAGCGGAGCCGCTCGTAGAGCGCGACCACGTCCGTCTTGATGCCTTCGATGCGAATCTCCGGCGTCGTCTTGTCGAGGGTCTCGAGGACGAGGTTGCCCGTGCCCATCATCCGCTGGAGAAACGGTCGTTCCACCACGTAGTCGACGATGCGGTAGAGGTCGATCTGCTCCATCCGCTTCGAGAAGATGCCCTGCTCGACGACGAGCCGTTGCGTCGTGATCTTGTAGTGCGTGCTCCGTGTGTGGAGCCACATGACGAGCGCCGAGAGCCCAAGCGTGAAGACGGCGAGCAGGAGCCCGCCGAGCCCCTGGATCACGGCGGGACGCCCGGCGTAGAGCAGCTCTTCGGCACCGGAGGCCCCCGGCATCAGCCCTTCGCGAGGTTGGGCGAGCTGCGACATGCCGCTAGCTTTCCCCGTCCGGCTCGCGCCCGCAAGCCCCGCCGAGTGAGCCATCAGGTCGTCCGCCGACGAGCCTCGAGCGCTCTGGATGCGGGCGCGCGCGCGATCTCTGCTCGCGATTCGAGCCCATCTCGGATAACGATCGCCCATCTTCATGGCTCGCCCTCCGTTCAAGAAGGTCCTCGTCGCCAACCGTGGTGAGATCGCCGTCCGCGTGACGCGCACCTTGCGCGAGATGGGGATCCGTTCGGTCGCGATCTACTCCGACGTCGATCGCGCCGCCCTCCACGTGCGACTCGCGGACGAGGCCTATCCGGTCGGACCGGCGCCTGCGTCCGAGAGTTATCTCCGGATCGACAAGGTGATCGACGTCGCGAAGCGGGCGGGCTGCGACGCGATCCATCCCGGCTACGGCTTCCTGAGCGAGAACCCGAACTTCGCGGACGCCTGCGAACAGGCGGGCATCACCTTCATCGGCCCGCCCGCGAGCGCGATGCGCCAGATGGGCTCCAAGACGGCGGCGCGCGCAAGGATGGCGGAAGCGGGCGTCCCGATCGTGCCCGGCGCGACGTGCGAGACGACCGAGGAAGCGACGGCCGCCGCGAAGAAGATCGGGTTCCCCGTGATGCTGAAGGCCGCGGCAGGCGGCGGCGGCAAAGGCATGCGACTCGTCTCCGAGGAGAGCGAGATGGCGAATGCCTGGGAGCGCGCCCGGAGCGAGGCGAAAAAGTTCTTCGGCGACGACACCGTCTACATCGAGAAAGCGATCATCCGGCCGCGTCACGTCGAGATCCAGGTGCTCGGCGATCGCGACGGAAACATGGTGCATGTGTTCGAGCGCGACTGCTCGATCCAGCGGCGCAACCAGAAGGTCGTCGAAGAGACGCCGACGCCCGCGCCTCAGGCCACGCGCGAGCTCATCGCGAAGATGGGGGCGATCGCCGTCCAGGGTGCGAAGGCGGTCGGCTATCACTCGGCGGGCACGTTCGAGTTCCTCCTGGCGGAAGACGGCAGCTTCTACTTCCTCGAGATGAACACGCGCCTCCAGGTGGAGCATCCCGTCACGGAGCTCGTCACCGGGCTCGACCTCGTGCGTGAGATGGTCCTCGTCGCGCAGGGCGAGAAGCTCGGCTTCGCGCAGGACGATCTCGTCGCGCGCGGCGCCGCCATCGAGTGCCGCGTTTATGCAGAAGATCCGGCCAGCGGCTTCCTCCCCTCGCCGGGCCGGATCGAACGCCTGGTCACTCCCTCCGGCCCGGGCGTGCGCGACGACGGCGGTGCGTATCCGGGCGCCGAGGTCTCGAGCTACTACGATCCGCTCGTCTCGAAGCTCTGCGTCTGGGCCCCGACGCGCGAGCGCGCCGTCGCCCGCATGCGTCGCGCGCTGAGCGAGTACATCGTCACGGGTATCCGGACGAACCTCGCGTTCCACGAGAAGCTCTTCTCGCATCCCGAGTTCGTCGCAGGCCACTACGACACCGGCTTCATCGACCGCCACAAAGACGCGCTGCTCGGCTACCCGACCGTGCCGGAGATGGATCAGGACGCGGTCGCCGTCGCGATCGCGATCGCCGCCGCCCGGATGGAGCGCGCGACGGGTGCCACGGCCGCGCAGACGGGCGAGAGCGGCTCACGGCTCTCGCCGTGGGTTGCGCAGCACCGCGCGCGTACGTTGCGCTGAGCTGCGCGCGCGTACATTCGAAGGAGCCCAGGCGAGGCGCGCGAGCTCGATGCCGTCGGCGGCGGGCGCGTGCGAGCTCGACGGCGTCGGCGGCGCGTGCGCGCTCGAGGTCGAGGTCGAGGTCGAGGTCGAGGGCTTCGGCGGCGGCGGCGAGCGAGCTCGAGGGCGGCGGGGGCGTGCGAGCTAGCTCGACGGCATCCGCGGACGCTCCTGACACCTCGAGACGAGGTGAGGTGAGCTTCGGTGGTCGGGGATTGTGTCCGCGCCGTCCGCGAGCCCGCGAGCAGGCGAGCCGCCCGCGAGCTGCCCGCG
Source organism: Pseudomonadota bacterium (assembly GCA_023423895.1). Lineage (GTDB taxonomy): Bacteria > Myxococcota_A > Polyangia > Polyangiales > Polyangiaceae > Labilithrix. The sequence goes on along the minus strand of JAFAER010000064.1, from coordinate 6,445 downwards.
ACTGTGCCTTTCCGTCCCCCCGCGCGACTCGATAGGTGAGCCGCATCGTGACGAGGCCCGCCGGAGAGTGGTGAGTCAGGTCGATCGTCGAGCTCGAGGAATGTCGGTGGTGGCCGAGGACGCGAGACCGATCTGTCAGCGATGTCTTGGCGTCCACCGACCTGGCCCAGGCCAGTTGCGCGCCGGCCCGGGCCAGGTGACGGCCCGCGCAGGCGCGCGAGATCACTCGAGCGCACGGGTGGCTCACCTCGTGCTCGAGCGGCGTCATGGACACGGGGCATCTGGTCACGTTGTTTGGAAACCACGAGGTCGCTCCGGAGCGGGCCGGCGACGACACCTCGCCGGGCGATGCGCGATGCGCGACGACGGCGGCCTTCGTGGCGCACCTCCGAGGACGCCGCGGCGCATCGAGCTTCGGAACGAAGCGCGGACGCGGACTTGGAGGTCGGGCGTGAGGCTCGCGGCGATGTCCGACGCCGAGCTGCTCTCGAGCCTCGGCGGCCTCGTCGGCGTGGAGAACCGAACGCTCGCAAGGCTGATCGGACACCTCATCGAGGTACGCGAGCGAAAGCTCTACGCGCGCGCGGCCTGCCCGTCGATGTTCGATTTCTGCGTTCGGCACCTCGGCTTGAGCGAGAGCGAGGCATTCCGCCGACTGAACGCGGCTCGACTCGCGCAGCAGTTCCCGGCCATCCTCGAGCACATCGCGAACGGGCGCTTGCACCTGTCCGCTCTCGTTCTCCTTCGGCGCCACCTGACAGCCGCGAACCACGAGGAGCTCATCGCCCTCGCGTGCGGCAAGAGCAAACGGCGGCTGCAACAGATCCTCGCGACGCGCTTCCCACTTCCCGACGTCCCGTCGAAGATCTGGAAGCTACCGAGGCCAGCTTCGGCCACCGTGGCGCAGCTCCCGTTGCAGACCTCGGCGGTGATGGGCGGCGCTTCGGCGCTCGCGGGCGCTTTGGCGGGCTCGGGCGTTTTGGCGGCGGCGGCGGGCGCGGGCGCGGGCCTTTCGGCGGCCGGGAGCGCTTCAGCGGCCGGGAGCGCTTCAGCGGGCGCGGGCATGGGTGCTTCGGCGGCGGCGGGCACGACTCAGACGACGGCTCCGTCCCAAGGTTCGGCGCCGGAGACGTCGACGCTGTTGGACCTTCGGATGCGCGCCGACGCGGCTCGACCTCTCGAGCCGGGAGCGCCATCGGCCGCCGCGGTGTTCTCGGCGAGCGCTGGCGAGATCGATGGCGCCGAAGGGCCGAGCTCGACCGATCACGCCGCCATGTCGTCGGACGGTGGAATGCCAGCATCGAGGGGCGTCGAGGCGGAGCGGCAGACCGGACCGGCTCCGAGGCTGACGGCAACCGCGCCGAAACCGGTGCTCGAGCCACTCTCGGCAACGCGATACAAGCTCCAGCTCACCATCGGGGATGAGCTCCGCACGAAGCTCCGCCGTGCCACCGAGCTGATGAGCCACGCCGTTCCAACGGGCGACCTCGCAGTGATTCTGGAGCGCGCGCTCGATCTGCTCGTCGATGATCTGGAGAAGAGGAAGCTCGGCAAGGAACGGAAGCGTCCGCCGGCGAAGCGACGCTCTGCCGCTCCCGGCCACGTCACGCGTGCGGTTCGCCGCGAGGTCTACGCGCGCGATGGCGGGCAATGCACCTACCTCGATGAGAACGGACAGCGTTGTCCCGCGCGCTCGTTCCTCGAATTCGATCACATCCAATCGCGCGCGCTCGGCGGCAGCGGCGAACCTCACAACATCCGCCTACGCTGCCGCACGCACAACGCTCTGCACGCGGAGCAGGTCTTCGGGCGTGACCACATCGAAAGGTGCATCCACTTGCGCCGGGACAAGTGCAAGACGACCTCACACGCGCCGAACGGCGCAACCGCGCAACGACGCGGCTCGAACGACACGAATGGCGCGACGCGCCAACACGATGCGAGCGGTTCGAGCGGCGCGAACGGCCCGAACGGCGGGAGCGGCGCGAATGGCGCGAAGAACCCGAGCGGCGCGACCGACCCGAGCGGCGCGACCGACCCGAGCGGCGCGAACAACCCGAGCGGCGCGAACAACCCGAGCGGCGCGACCGACCCGAGCGGCGCGACCGACCCGAGCGGCGCGACCGACCCGAGCGGCGCGAATGGCGCGAACAACCCGAGCGGCGCGAACAGCCCGAGCCGCGCGAATGGCGCGAGCAGCCCGCACGACGCAACGCAGCGCCAGGACCGCTCGAACGACCCGAACGGCGCAACGGCGCGCCGACACGGCCTGCACGACGCGAACGGCCTGCACGACGTGAACGGCGGAACGACGCGCCTACGCCGCTCGAACGACCCGAACGGCGCAACGGCGCGCCAACAAGGCTCGAACGGCGGGACGCGGGCGCCTGATCATGCGCCCGAGCCTGAGGGGGACGACGCCGCGGACGGAAATGCCGATGGCGTCGTGGGCCGACGATGAGTGTTCGCGTGCGATCGGCGTGGAACGGTCGCTCGCCCAGCGGAGCTGGCAGGCGGCCGCCCGGATGCCGATGGTCCGCGGCGACGCTTCGTTCGTCGCGGACGTGCGACGATGGCCTGCGACCACGACGCAAGACACCTCGCTCGCGTGGCCGCCGTGGCCGGCCCCTAGGAGCGTCGTCGCGGAGACGTCACCGACAGGTTACGAAGACGGGGGCCGTCCCCTGACCGGTCGTCCTTCGGAACCCAGCATCGCGAATGACGTCGCGCTCGACAAGCGCGCGAATCACATCGGCCGCGACGTGCGCGACCGCGACGCCCTGCGCAGCGAGCGCGTCCCCCAGCTGCGCCGCCGTCGCTCCCCTCGAGCCACGCTCCGCGAAGACACGCTCCGCGGCGTCGATGGTCGTCACGGAGAGCGCGGCCTCCTGGGGCTGAGACTCGGGCTTAGCTGCAGTATCCGCTGGTGCCTTCGCGGGTCGCTGCGCGTTTCGCCTCGCCCGCGTTGCACGTGCTCGAGGCGAAACTGGAGCCGCCGTCGCGAGGGGCGACAGCATCGTTTCCCTCCTGGCCATGCCGTCAGCACCGTCGGCCGAGAGCGCGATCAGGTCGTCGAGAGGGACATCCCTGAGCGCCGCGATGATTTCTTCTGCGAAAGAAGCGGAGAGACGTCGGATCGTCTCCTCGAGATCGGGCATGCGCGCGACATAAGCGCCTCTGCTCGATGAGGCAAGTGTCCACCGTGGATCAGCTCGAGCCTCACGCGGAGGCGGCCTTGTTTTCGCCTTCGCCAGCCCGTCGCCGGCCGTGCGCCGGCGTTGCCGCGCCCACGCCGGCGTTGCCGCGTCGATCGCGAGCGCAACGCCGGCCGTATGCCCGCGTCGCGCGTCGATCGCGAGCGCAACGCCGACCGTGTGCCCGCGTTGCCGCGTCGATCGCGAGCGCAACGCCGGCCGTGTGCCCGCGTCGCGCGTCGATCGCGAGCGCAACGCCGGCCGTGTGCCCGCGTTGCCGCGTCGATCGCGAGCGCAAGGCGCGACCGCGAACCGTGGTCCGCCATCGGTCACGAGCTCGCCTTCGTCAGGTCCATGCACGCGTCTTCCTGAGACCAGGGAGCGCCTGCGCGAGCTCGGCTCGATGCGGGCAACAATCGGACGTCAGTTTGCGTCCGCGTCCGATCCGCCGTCGCTCGGGAGGAAGGCCTCGGTCGCGCACTCCTCCTTGCAGCCGCTGTTGATGCAGCCAAGGAGCGCAAATCCGAGTTGCTGCGTATTCTGATCTACGCCGCTGAAGCTGCCCGCGCAGACGAGCGGGTTCGACGAGTTCTTCAGGAAGCACTCGAGGCCTTCCGCGGCCAGCTCCTGGCATGGGCAGTCTTGATTGCAGTCATCGAGCGCCGCCTTGCACTTCGCCTTCGCGCACTGCAGGCAGATACCCGACGTCGAAGCGCCGTCGGCGATGGATGCATCAGGGATCTGCGTCGTGAAGTCGGCCGACAGATCGCATGTTGCGGCGTCGTCGTCGGACGGCGGCGCCGTATCCGACTGGCCACTGTCGACGATCACGTCAGCGCCCGAATCTACGGGGGCCGAGTTCGTGGGCTCCGTCTCACCACATGCCTGGATGACGAACGCCGTGGCCACGAGCCCAAGGCTCCCGGCGGCAAGAAAGAATCGAGCTCCCATGTGTCTCCTCCACCCTCCAACGAGAAAGCGGAGTGTCTACAACAGGTGGCCGCATCGCGCCACTGACCCGCCATCGCCTGGCTCTCGGGAGCGCCCCTTGAAGGCTCCGCGCCTGCTGAACGAAACGCGCACGCCGAGCATCCCCTCACGAGCACCGAAGCACACGCTGAACGAAGCGCGCACGCCGAGCGCCCTCCCTCCTTGCCGAACGTCGACGTGCGTGTGCCGAAAGCCGACGTGCGTCTACTGAACGCCGGGGCGGCGAGATGCCAGAGCGCCAGGATGCCTGCGCGTGGGGCGCCCGACCCGACCGCCCAAGAGCGCTGGCGCGTCGCCCGCGCTCGGCGCAGATAGGCCCGGCGAGCTCGGGCGGCGAGGTACTGAGGCTTCGCGCCGGCCGAGTTCCTGGCAGACGGGACAGCGTCGTTCTGAGGAGCCGGGGCCCAAGAACGGTTGATGCATGGGCGTCGAAACGGAACGGAGACCAGGAGCCTGCCGCGGCGACTGCTGATCGCCAGCGGAGGTCATACGATTGACCAGGCAGGAGGCGGGGCTGCGAACGAACGCCGAGCTGCGAACGAACGCCGAGCTGCGAACGAACGCCAGCTGCGAACGAACGCCGAGCTGCAAACGGACGCCGAGCTGTCGAACGAGCGCGACGAGCTGGACGAAAACGAGAGGGAAGACGGGCGAGATGAGACGCGGCACTACGAGAGGGGCGGCACGCAACGAGACGCATCGAGACGCGACGACGAGGTCGGCGTCGGACGAGACACACCCGCTCGCACGCTCGCACCTTGGCGCCCAACGAGAGAATGACGACGGACCGGACCAGGGCACGGCGAAGCAGAGGAGAGCCAGAAAGCAAGAGACCGAGAATTCGGTCTTGCGGGGTTTGCCTGAGACTTATGGAAGGGTGGTGCTACGTTGAGTTCGATTAGCCCCGCACTTCGCGTGTGCCGTTTCTTCTCGGGGTGACATGCGTCGGCCTTTCTCGAGCATTGGCTCTCTCCTCCCCAGCAAGTCGTGGGGATCTCATGTGCTCATGGGAAACAAGGGGTCCTGTTGGCCTCTCGTCGTGGCGAACGAGTCGAAGGACCCGACGTCACGTCTGCACGTGGCGCTGCTGGTTTTTGGAGCTCTCGTGCTCGCCGCAGCGCCCGTCGTTCCCGGCCTGACGATGGCGCTGCGGCTCGCGCTCGGGGGCGTCGCGATCGCCCTGCTCGCTTTCGCCGCGACGCGTCGACGGAGAGCGGTGCACGCGACCGGAACCGCAATTGTCGCCGATGCAGCCGGGCTTTCGCGCGTGTCGGCGGAAGGCATGAAGTCCATCGTCGAATGGGCGGCTCCATTCGGCGTCACGCTGCTCGCCTCTTATGGGCGACCGCAGGGGCTTCTCGCATTCACGACGCCGTCGAAGACGCGCTACGTCCCCATGCGCATCGACGGCCGGTCGGATGCGGACGACGAGCTCTTTGCCCGCTTCGCGGTGCTCGCGGATCTCGACCTCGTCGATGGGGTCGCACACGAGGCCGCGCTGACCGCGTCGGATGCAGCTGCGCTGATCCGCGAGATCGAGAAGCATGATCGCGCCGCGCTCGGGCGGCTCTACCTGAGTGACGGACGTGGCGCGCCCATCGCGCTCGATCGCGCGACACTGTCGATCGGGGCCCGGTCCTTCGACCTGACGAGCCATCTCGAATGGCGCGCGTTGATGTTCCACGAATCGACGGGGCAGGCAGCCGCGCTCTACCAAGCGACATGGATCCGTCAGCAAAATACGGAGGTGGTGCTGGTCGCTCCGATGCCCGCATCGATCGTTCCGCGCGAGGCCAACGCGCACCGCGAAGCGAGCGGTCGCATGGGCCGCACGCTGACGCGTGACCTGCGCCTCCTGCAGTCTCCCGCCGAACCGCCACCTCCACGCGACCTCCGCGTCGCGATCGACCGCCCCTTCATGATGGCGGTCCGTCGAGCGCTCGACGAAGCGCCGCTTGCCTCCCGCATCGCGCCGCCTGCGCAGAAGGAAGCAGCGGCGCAGGGCCGCGACTCGATCGTCTGACGCGAAGCTGCCCGACAGCGAACGCGAGCGGGCGGGCGCGAAGCGCGAACCGTGCTCCGAACGCGAGCGCACTCCGAACGCCGAAGCGCGAACCGCACTCCGAACGCCGAAGCGCGAACCGCACTCCGAACGCCGAAGCGCGAACCGCACCCGAACGCCGAAGCGCGAACCGCACTCCGAACGCCGAACGCGAAGCGCACACCGACCGCAGCGCGCGGCGGACGCGACGCGCACACCG
>JAFAER010000043.1 GCA_023423895.1 Pseudomonadota bacterium | reverse complement strand
GCACGAAGATGGTCATGCCGGGCGACAACATCACGATGACGATCGAGCTCATCACCCCCGTCGGTCTCGAGGAGCAGATGCGCTTCGCGATCCGCGAGGGTGGCCGCACCGTCGGCGCCGGCATCGTTACCAAGGTGCTCGAGTAGGCCTCAGGCTCCAGGCTTCAGGCTTCAGGCTTCAGCAAGACAAGAACGAGAGAGCCTCAGGTTACAGTCGGACGATCTTCCTCTGACTGACGCCTGAGGCCTCCTGAAAAAGCTCAGCAGACTCGCAACGAGGTAGGCACCGATGTCCGAGCGGGTAGAGATCAGCCTCGCCTGCACGGAGTGCGAGGCGCGTAACTACAAGACGACTCGCAAGAAGGAGCAGGAGGGGCAGATCACGCTCAAGAAGCACTGCCCCAAGTGCAACCGGCACACGGTGCACAAAGAGACGAAGTGATTCAGGCTCCAGGCTTCAGGCTCCAGGCTCCAGGAAGAGAGAGACAGAACGAGAAGAAGAGCTGAGAACCGCGGTCGCGACCGTGCCTCGCCTTCGTTTCGTTCTATCTTTGTCTTGCTGGAGCCTGGAGCCTGGAGCCTGGAGCCTGGAATAGGGGTTTAGCTCAGTTGGTAGAGCAGCGGATTCCAAATCCGCAGGTCGTGGGTTCGAGTCCCCCAGCCCCTGCTCCGAGCATCTGAACGACGTAAAACGAGCAAGCATGGCCACCGAAGAGGATCTCAAGAAGGCCGAGGCCGAAGCTTCCGAAGATGAAGCCGAGGCCGCCGGGGCGTCCGAGGACGAGGGCGCGAAGGCCGAGGTCCGTGAAAAGGCCAGCTCGGACACCGACGAGGCAGAGAGCGAAGCGAAGGACGCCGAGGGGGAGGGCTCGCCCGTCCAGCTCGGCTACCAGCGCTACGTCTACGCCGCGTACATGGCGCTCGCGCTCCTGTCCGCGTTCCTCGTCGCGAAGATCGGACATACGTCCTGGTACCGGCTCGGCCAGTGGAAGCCCGAGCTCGGTGAGCCCCAGGACGAGATCTTGTTCCCGATCGCCGGCCTCATCGGCGTTGCGATCGCGCTCTACTACTGGCGCAAGCCCGAGGCTCGCCAGTATGCGAACGAGGTCGCCGAGGAGCTCTCGAAGGTCACGTGGCCCAGCCGCAAGGAGGTCACGAACTCCACCACGGTCGTGGTGCTCACGACGCTGTTCGCGACCGTATTCTTTGCGCTCATGGATCGGTTCTGGGGCTTCATCACCGACAAGATCTATACGTTCTGATCCTGAGCAGCAGTCCGATGTCTAATATGGTTTCGGCGGAGCGCGTCATGGCCAAGAAGTGGTACGTCATCCAGACCTACTCGGGGTTCGAGAACAAGGTCAAAGAGGCCCTCCTCCAGCGGATCAAGGAGCACAACAAGGAAGCTTCCTTCGGTGAAGTGCTGATCCCGACCGAGACCGTCCAGGAGACCCGCGGCAACGGCAAGCAGCGCATCCGTCAGAAGACAAGCCTCCCGGGCTACATCTTCGTCGAGATGGACATGAGCGAGGAGGCCTGGCACCTCGTCAAGGACACGCCGAAGGTCACCGGCTTCATCGGCAACCAGCGCCCGCAGGAAGTTCGTCCGCAGGAGATCGAGGATCAGCGCCGCCGCACCGTGGAAGGCGCGGTCAAGCCGAAGCCGCGCGTGAACTTCGACGTGGGCGACGAGATCCGCGTCATCGACGGTGCGTTCGCGAACTTCTCCGGCACGGTCGAAGAAGTGAAGCCGGACAAGCAGAAGCTCAAGGTGAAGGTCTCGATCTTCGGCCGCGCCACGCCGGTCGAGCTCGACTTCTCCCAGGTCGAAAAGCGCGCCTGATCCCGACGCTGCCCACTGTTCTGGGCAACCACGACGCGGCCGTCTCCACGAGAGACCGGCCGCGTCGCTGCTTTGTGGCGACCCTTTCGGGGGCTTCCGAGCTGGGACCGAGCGGGACCGACGAGCGCGCGGCGTCGGTCCGCGGTAGGTTGCGCGGCATGGGTGATCCCAGAGTCGATGCTGCTCTGAAACAGGCGAGCGACGAGCTCGGCCTCGAGGAGTGGTATCGCGACTGCGTCCGCCCCCTGCTCCGGAGCGGGCCTGACGGGTATCCCGGCTGCTGCGGCGGCGGCTGCGAGCCGTGCAACCAGATCCTCGTCCTCGTCGCGGACCGGACGCTCGAGCTCCTCGGTGTCGAGCGGCTCGGCGAGTGAGCTAGCCGCGATCCTGCGATTTCCGGCGCCGCGGCAACGCATGCGCCTGTCCGGCCCCATCCGCGACGACGTGCTAGCGATCGACGCGTGCAGCCCGACGACGCTCCGCCTTCCTCCGACGTACCGCCCATGCCGCGCATCGGCGGTCCGCTCGACGACGTCAACGATGCCTTTCACGGAGCGTACGCGGTGGTGCAGGGCGACGCCTCGAAGGACGCGCCCGTGCTCGTCGTGCTCGCCGACGTCCTCATCTGCTTTTGCGGGGGGCAGCGGACGGACGTTCCCTTCACGCCGCGGAGCTTTCATGTCCTGAAGTCGATCTCCCACGGTCCGGTCGCCGCGTTCCTGGCGCTCCGTGGTGGCAGCCTCGACGTGCTCGACGGTCCGAGCGGTGCTGCGCTCTCGGCGTTGCGCCAACGTCTCGTACATGCGTGCAGCGCGCTGGAGCGCGAGATCGACGACGCGCAGGCCCGCGCGGAGTCGCAACTCGTCGCGGGCGAGACGATCGAGCTCGTCGACCGCATCGTCGCATCCCGCAGGCCCAGTGATGCGGACCTGCCGGCGTTTGCTGGCCGGATGGGCCCGCCGCTGCTGCGGCTGATCGAGCATGCGACACGCCTCCAGCTCGTCGCGCTCCACGAACGCGTCGACGAGCTGCTCGTGCGGATGTCCGAGGCCGAGCGGCGTGCCCTCGTCGTCGTCGTCACGGGCGACCACCAGGCGCGCGTTCGGAGCTTTGCGATGCAGTACTTCCGCAAGCGCTTTGGCGAGAAGGGAGGGGAGGAGCACGTGCTCTACGGCGAAGGCATCACGTCGGCAGAAGAGGCGCGCGCGCTCGTCGGAAAGAACCGGGCCGACCGCGACATCGCACGCGCGTTCTTCGGTGACGACAAACGCCTCCAGCGCGACCTTCTCGGTGACGCAGCCGCTGCATTCCTGGCGAAAACGAAGCTGCCGCCGATCGCCTGAAGGCGCATTCGGCGGCAGACCGAGCGTAGGTGTGGAGGGCGACGGCGATCAGTTCACCGGCGCGATCGGCGTCTCGACGAGCTTGCGGACCGCCATGCCGCCCGGATACCCGTAGCTCGCGTAGACGCCCCAGCCCCACAGGGTGGCGGAGAAGGCACCGTCGCTCCGCATGCGCTGGAGCCCGGTCATGCACTTCTTGTCACCGAAGGTGTCGCCTGGCCCGAACTGCCGCGAAAGGTCGACGCGCGTGTACTCGTAGTTGCCCGCATCGTCGACCGGCGCCCACTTCGGAAGATCACCCGCGCACTCGAGCCAGACGTTCTTGAACTCGCCGTGCGTCTTCTTGCGGACGATCACGAGCGAGTGCTCGGAGAACGAAGGATCCGCGTAGAAGCTGTAGGAGCTCATGTACTGCCCCGCCGGGACGACGTTCACGAAGTTCGGATCACCCATGCCTCCGTACGGCGGCGCCTCCACGTCGTCCCCGGCCCCACCCGTCATGTGCATGCCGAGGTAGAAGGGATGTTCCGCATCGCGCGATCGGACGACGAAGGCGTCGTTCGAGCGTGCGCGGAAGAGCACGACCTCGCCGGCAGAGAGCGTGGTCGGAGCGCCCGGGGGCTTGACCGGATCGTAGTCGAGCACCGTGCCGTCACGACCGCCGACCATGCGGTACCAGACGATCTCGTCGGTGTTTGCGGTGCGCGGCCGGTAGCCGACGCCGACGTATTCGGATCCCCACTGCTCGAAGGCCGGGATCTGCTGCGCGAGCGTATCGCAAGCCCCCGCCTTCGACGGCAGGAACGCGCACTCGTGGCCGCCGAGGGTCACCGTCGGCTTGTTGGAAAAGACGAGGCTGCCGGTGAGCTCCTGCCCCTGTGTAATCTGCACGAACTGGCCCTTCGACAGCGTGATCGTCGTCGGTGAGCCGGCCGCGCCGCCGGTGAACCCGACTCCGCTCGAGACGTCCTTGTTCCCGACGATCGTGACCTCGGTCTCGTCCTCGGCCGCGAAGATCTGCGTCACCGGGTTCGCGAAGTTTGCCTCCCATCCGTTGACGATGACGTGCTCCTTCGCCCACGCGCTCACCGGCAAGACCAGCGTCGCCGTCGGAAAGTGCGTCCCGGCTCCGCCGTAGGGATACATCCAGGTGAGGCCGACCGGGACATTGCTCTTCAGGTGGACCGCGTCTCCGATGCCGGAGGGCACGTAGGGGAGGTCGGCTTCGATCGCGGGCTTCGCGACGACGGGGCAGGACGTGTGGAGCAGCTTCTCGGCGACCGTGCGGGACCTGTCGGGGTCCCAGTCGGCGACGAAGAGGATCGCGCTCTCTCCTGGAGGGATGGCGCCATCGAGCGGCTCGAGATCGGTGCTGTTCGGCAGGGCACGGAAGAGCGCGCCCGACACATCGAGCTCTTCACCCCGCCACTGGAGAGCCACCGTCGCCGGCTGGTTCGACGTGTTGACGACGAACGTCGCGAAGCACGAGGCGATCGGGGCATGCGTCTTTGGTTGCGTGAAATAGAAGTCGCAACCGTTCGAGCTCCGGTCGGCCTCCGCCGCCGCGCACGGCTCCTGACACCTGGCCGCGCCGCAGGCGAGATCGTCGGCGCACGTCTCGAGCACATCGCCGGTGCACGAGTCGATGACCGACCGGCCGTCGAGGGAGCACTGCCGGTAGCAAACGGGCGCTGCGTCGTCCGCCAAGCTCGCGCCGGCATCCGTCTCGAACGTCCTGTCGTTCTGCCTGAAGCCGCCGCGATCGTCGCTGCAGGCAGCGACCAATGCGATGATGAAGCCGCCGAGCGACGCCGCGCCGCCGAGCGCGCCGAGAGAGGATCGCATGCGCCTCATGGAAGCTTCACCTTTACCGGCTCGAGCTGGATTCCCTTCGGAAGTCCTGCGCCGAGCTGGCCGTAGAAGTTGCTCCCCCAGCAGTAGACCTTCCCGTTCGTCAGAACGGCACACGTCGAATAGGGCATCACCTTCACCTCGGCTGCCGGAGCCGGCAGCCCGGCGACCTGGACGGGTTCGATTGCGAATTGTTTCGTGCCGTCGCCGGCCTGGCCTGCGTTGTTGAGCCCCCAGCAGTACACCGCGCCGGTCACCGACGTTGCGCACCAGCGACGCTTGTCGATGTACGAGTAGATCCCCTCCGTCACGGCCACCGATCGCGACGTCGCGATGCGCGTGATCGGCTCGGGAGTGTCGACGGCGGCGGGCAGCGCGCGCGTGTACTTGTCCGGGTTGACGGATGACGACACGTCCCTGGCGCCCCAGCACCAGCCGATGCCGTTGGCGACGGCGCACGCCTCCTCGGCGACGGTATCGATCATCGACACGTGCTCGAGGGCGACCTTCGTCGGCCACCCGCTGGAGCCGACCGAGAGCGGACGCCCGATGCCGATGTCCGGTCCCCAGCTCTTCAGCGTCCCGTCGTCGTCGATCACGAACGAGGCGTGCCCGAGGGCGATGTCCTTGGCGCCGAAGGCGCGATCGATGACCGTGGGCGCCGCGTTGCGGACCGACGTGGGGACGTCTTCGCCGAGCCGTTGCGCGGAGTTCGAACCCCAGCAGAAGACGCGTCGATCGCGGAGGATGGCGCAGCCGACGTTGGAGAACTGATCGATGTAGCTGAAGGTGACCTTCGTGGCAGGCCCGGGCAGCGGTAGCTGAACGGGGCTGGTCTCCACCGTCGCGGCCGACGCCTCGCTCTGGAGGAAGGGGCCCTGCCCCCAGCAGAAGGCCGAGCCGTCGCTGTCGACCGCGCACGTGTGGTCGAGCGCGGTGACCTTCGAGAGCCCCGGCACGCGAACCGGGACCGGGCTATCGCCGGCCGTCCCGGCGCTGCCGAGCTGGCTCACTCCGTTCGCGCCCCAGCAGGCGACCGTGCCGTCATCCAGCAGCGCGCAGTAGCCTTCCTCCTGCGACGTGGAGGTGGTCGTCGTCGTGAGCGCGATCGCGCACGGTGGCTCCTTGCACTCGATCGCCAGCGGCGCGCTGTCGACGACGACGACGTCCGCGACACCGGCGTCGTTCAGCTCTCCGCCATCGGGCTCGGCGGTGGCATCCGTCCCGCCCTCCGCCTCACCGCCCGGGAGGGGCGCGCGCGGCTCGTCCTCGCTGCTCGAGCAGCTCGCGGTGATCGCGACCATCGTCGAGAGGCTCGTGACGAGCGCGAGCAGCGCGGGGATGCGCGCGGCGATCGGGCGACGTGCTCGCCCGGCGATGTCGGTGTCGCGCGGGCGCGATTCGGCGATGCTGGACCGCGCCCCGTCGGCTTCAAGGAGTCGTCTTGTGGTACGCATGGCGGGCTCCAATCGCCCAGAGGTTTTGGTTCGAGGTGCCGCGGATCCGGTAGAACGGCGCGAGGACCGGCGCGCCGCTGCGGGAGAGCGTCGAGACCGAGAACGTGCCGTCCTCGGTCCCGCGCAGAACGAGCCCCCACGACGTGAACCACGTCTCGCCGTCTCCTCGCCAGAACGAGGTCGTGATCCTGGGACCCGAGGTCGCGATCCTCACCGGGACGAGCGACTGCTCGAACGTGTATCCGTCGTCCGTGACTCGGATCGTCGTGGCGTAGGCGTCCTCCTGCGGAGGGAACGTGCCGCTACGGCGGTACTGGAGCGCGACGTATTCGGTCGACGACACCCGGGCGACGTCGCGGAGCCAGCCCCACGTCGGGGAAGGGCCGATGCGGAGCGTTCCGGCCCGCTCGGCGCATGCCGAGTACTGACTGTTCGAGACGATGGCGTCTGCGACGCGCTCCCAGCCCGCAGCCGACTTCCTGACGACGAGCGGGCAGGTGGTCCACGCCGTCGTCCGATGGCGGGCGCCGACGAACCAGAGGTCGTCCGGTCCGCTTCCGTCGACGGCCGTGAAGAAGATGTGCTCGTCGGCTGCCACGATGCCGTCGTCGGCGACGTAGACGGCGTCGAAGCTCCCGCTCAGCGGGTCACGATGGAAAATCGTGTTGCTGAAGTACGCATAGACGTCGCCCGCGCCCGTCCCCCAGACGCCGAGCGTCGTGACCGGCTCGCGAGTCCCGCCCTCGAGCGGATTGCCGTGGCTCTCGGTATGACCCGTTACGCCATCGGGCAGCGCCTGCTTCGTCCACGTCCACGCGCCACCGGAGCGCTTGCCGTGGAACACGTACGACGGTCCGACGGTGAAGTAGAGCTCGTCGACGTTCGGCGCGTAGATGCGGCCCGCGAACGTGCCGATGCCGGTCTGGTTCTGCGTCCCGTCGTCGATGTACGTCCACGAGCGCGTCGACTTCGTCCACTCGAGGACCTTGATCCCGACGGTCCGGCTCTCGGCGACCGCGAACGCGACATCCTCGAAGGGGGCGATGTCACGGAAGACGAGGTCTTCGTCCGGGAAATCGGTGACGCACCAGCCGGCGGGACTGCAGTCGGGAAGGCGCGTGTCGGGGACATCGGCGTCGGCGATGGAGCCCGAGCCTCCGTCTTCATCTCCGCCGCCGGGGCTCTCCGTCGGCCCCGGTGAGTCGGTGTTCTTCGAAGGTTCTTCCTCCGAGCTCGCGCATGCAGACGCGATCGCGATCGACGCGAAGGCGGACGCGAGGACGATGATCGTTCTCATGGTTTTCCTCCGAGCGACAGCAGCGTTCCTTGTCCGGCGATCCAGACCTTCCCCGGTGAGGGGATCCAGATGTGCTGGAGCCGCGGGCGCCGCTCGCCGAGTCCGGCGACCTTCACGCGTGTCCAGGCGGTCCCGTCGTAGTGAAAGACGGTGCCCTCGTCGCCGGCGATCCAGATGTCGCTCGGGGACGAGCCGGCGATCACGCGGAGGTGCTGATCCGTCGGCACTTCGTCGTAGCTCTCGAAGAAGCGGGGATCCCCGCGCCAGCGGCGCACCGTGCCGGACGAGCCGACCATCCAGACGTCGTTGGGCCCGGCGACCCAGACGCCGTGGAGCGCGATGTTCGTGTTCGCGTCGAAGCCGGTGAGCGTCGGCTGGTCGGCCTCGGCGTCCGTCACGCGGAAGGCGGCGCCTCGCGGCCCGACGGCCCACACCTCGTCCGCAGAGCGACCACCGATGCCATAGACCTCACGGCACGCGACGGTCACACCGCACTTGTCGAGATGCACTGGCGCGACCGCGAACCCGCCGCCCTCGGTCTGGCGCAATCGCCAGAGTCCGCCACGATTGCTCTGCGTCGTCAGGCCGATCCACAGCGACGTCGAGTCGGCATGACTCCACGAGGTGTACACGCGGCCATTGACGGAGCTCCAGGCCGAATGGAGCGTCGCCGAACCGAACGATGACCAACCACCCGCCGACGGTGCTCCCGCGTCGACCTCGAGACCGCGCGTGTAGAGGCGCTTCGGGTCGTCGAACGCGATCTCTGCGCCGTCGCGGAGCCAGAGCGCGTAGAACGACTGCTGCGTGTCCATCACGGACCGCTTCCACGTCGTCCCGTCGAAGTGCGCGGCTGCGCCGACGCTTCCGACCAGCCACGCGTCCGTCGGCGACCGTGCCGCGAGCGCCTGGACGTGCGTGCGCAGGTCGAGCGTCTCCGGCCCGCGCGCCGCGCTGAAGAGCGGGTTTGCGCAGAGGGCGTCGTCGGTGCACTCGGCGGGGTAATACTCGCAGTCGCCGACGCAGACCGAGGCGTCTTCCTCGGCCTCCGCGTCCCCGCCCGCGTCGGTCGCAGCAGGCGGCGGCACGGGCGTGCTCGTGTCGTCCACGAGATCGCCGGTGGTCACGGCGTCGTTCGCGCACGCCGCCAGAACGGCGAGCGTGCACGCCGTACCAGCGGCGGTGATGAGCCATAGCCTCTTCATCGCGGTCCTCCGGCGTCCGGTGCGTCGTCGCACGGCTCGACCATGCATTGACCGTCGACGCATGCCTGACCGGCGATGGCGTCGCAGGCGATCCCGCAGCCGCCGCAGTTCTTCGGGTCGGACCCGATGTTGGTCTCGCAACCGTCATCCCGGTTGCCGTTGCAGTCGCCCCAGCCCCGGTTGCACGACCACTCGCACTTTCCGTAGACGCAAGCCTCGTTCGCGTTCGGTACGTTCAACGAACAAGAGGTCCCGCATGCACCGCAGTTGCTCCTGTCCGAAGAGAGGTCGTTGCAGATGCCGAAGCAGAGGTCCCCGAAGCACCCGCTGGTGCAGAGGGTCTGCCCCTCTGCGCACATGCACTCCGGGATCATGAACCCGTTCAGACGGCAGGTCATGCCGTCCTGGCATTTGTTCCCGCACGCTCCGCAGTTGTCGTCGTCGGTGAGGCTGGTCTCGCAGCCGTTGTCGGCGAGGAGGTCGCAGTCGCCGGTGAACTGCACGCACTTCAAGGTCCCGCACTGGGAGTCGAAGCAGCCCAAGTACGTGGCCGGCGGCAGCGTGACGGTTCCGTCGCCTTGCGGCGGGCAGGCGTTGCCGCACGCTCCGCAGTTCGCGTCATCTCGCGAAGGATCGATGCATGGCGCCGAGCCTCCGCAGTTGATCTCGCCCGGCTTGCAGCCGCATTCGTAGTTCCCCTGTCCGCGGTCGATGCAGGGGTTGTCCGCCGGACACTGGTGTCCGCAGTATCCGCAGTTGTCATCGCTGAGAGGGCTCGTCTCGCAGCCGTTGTCCGGGACGCCATCGCAGTCGAGCGCTTGAAGGGCGTTGCAGACCAGCTCGCAGCGGCCTTCGACGCAGACGTACTTGTCCATGCCGCCGACCGGACACCTGTTCCCGCACTCTCCGCAGTTGTTCAGATCCGTGCGGAGATCGACGTCGCAGAGGAACTGCGACGAGGGACACGTCGTGTGCCCTGCGGGGCACCTGTTCGACGGGCAGTAATTCGTCAGCGTGTCCGGTGTCGACAGGCCATCGCCGCCGTCACCACCCGCGTCGGGCGTGGTGAACGTCGGTCCCCCCGGGGCCTCCCGTCCTAGATAGACGCCCCTCGTCTCCGTGGTGCAGGCAGACGCGAGCGCCATCGCGCTCGCGAGCAGGAACGTCGCCGAGAGTGTCCTCGACGCGGTCGTGTTCTTTCTCACTTGATGTCTCCTCGACGATCAGGGGACTTTTTCGGAAGGGGCGACGAGCGCCCGGACGCGCGCGAGATGTGGCGATCTCGGGTACGTCGATTCGAAGCGTGCTGCGCGTCCCAGCGCGTCGTCGCGTCGTCCGCTACGGACGAGTGCGTCGATCGCGAGTCGCTCTCTCTCCTGCGCGAAGGCAGGATGCTGGAATCGCTTTGCGTGCTCGTCGGCGAGTACGAGCGTCCGCGCAGGGTCGGTCGCGAGCGCTGCGCGCGCCTCCTCGAGCACCGCGAGCTCGTCACCGGGATCCGCCGCTGCCGTCTCCGGCGCCGGGCCAGTCCGCGCTGGCGCATCGACCGGACCTTTCGCGCTACGTTCCGACGCGTTCGGTCTTCGCGGTGCTGCAGCGAGCGGGACCGTGGGGAGCGCGTCGACGGTCAAGACGGGCATCGCAGCGGACGGCGCTTCATCGCTCTCCGGCGCAGATGGAAGTTCCTGCGGGCTCGATGCTGGCGCCTCGATCGCGCTGCCTCCAGAAGGCGAGGGCGCGAGGTCGATCCGCTGCTGCGTGCCGGCGATCACGCCGACGATCACGAGCGCGGCGCCTGCGATGAGCGGCAAGTGCCGCCCATGCCAAGGCCGGTCCGTCCGCGCCTGCGGAACGAGGACCGGCGCAAGGCGCTCTTCGAGTCGCTGCATGCGCGTGTCGTCCGGGAGCTCGTCGCGCATTCCGCGGACGGCTTGCTCGATCAGCTCCTCGTCGGCCGCGTCGAAGGGAGGTTCGTTCATCGGTCGCCCATTCGCGCGCGGGCGCGATGCATACGTTCGTGGATCAGCTTCCGCGCGGCATAGAGCCTCGAGTACGCGGTGTGGAGCGGGCAGCCGACGGCGTCGGCGACCTCCTGCATCGGGAGCTCCTCGATCACGTAGAGCACGAAGACCTCGCGCTTCTCGTCCGGGAGACCGCGCAGGATCTCTTCGAGCAGCTCCTTCGCTTTCCTCGCGTCGATGGCCTCGCCAGGCGTGGTCGAGTCGACCTCCATGGGTTCGATCGTGTTCTCGGTCGGGATCTCTCGTCGTGCGCGATTGCGCTTTCGGTAGTTCGCTGCTCGGCGAACGCAGATGCCGTACACCCACGCCCTGAGGACGGTGTTCGGCTCGAGGTCCGGGAGCTTGCGATGGACGACGAGGAAGACTTCTTGGAAGACGTCGTCGACGTCGGCATCGGGCACTCCCAGTCGCCTGAGCAGGCGGAAGACGTAGCGACCGTGCTCGCGGAAGATCGCCGCGACGCGCGACTCGACAGCGGGTGTCGACGTCAGCTCCGCCCCCGGCAGGAGAGCTCTTCCGGTCACGATCTCGGTCACTAAAAGTAGATGGCCCGCGCTCCGGTCCGATTTTCATCGAAACGTACGCGTCACGGAGATCGTTGTGGTGAGGAAGATACGGCCGAGCTCGTGGAGCGTGCTCGCGCGGCCCGCCTCGTCTTCGTATGAAAACGCCCAGCGTGGTCGTGGAAAGAAGAGTGTGATGTCGGCGGAGACGGACGTGTCGCCCACGCGGAACGACGGCGCGAGCGCGACGAGCGGACCGAAGACCGTCTTGCCCGCCTGATCTCCGTCGCTCAGCGCACCGGCGCCGGGATCGACCACACCGAGGGCTCCACCCGCGCAGGCTCCTCCTCCGAACATGCCGGTCTGACCGACGAGGACGCAGCCGCGCCACTCCTGCATGAACGCCGAGAAATGACGCCGCCGCGGCGTGCCGAGCGCCACTCGATAGCTGCCGCGCCAGTCGAAGCGCACAGGGGCGCGCCACGGCGAGAGCCCCATCATGAGCGCGCCGCCGATGTCGTCACCCGGCAAAAGCCCGCGCCCGTACGAGATGCCGGCACCGAGCTGCAGGCTCGGAGGAACCGGGGCTCGCCACGGCGGGGAAGGCGCTGGCGTCACGGGCCTCTCGACGACGGGATGGGGCGGCGCTGGCGCTTCGGGAACATCGGCAGGCGTGGGACCCGGCTCACGAAGCAGCGCGTCGGGCTCGACGATGAGCACGATCACGAAGGCGGCCGAGCGCATGAGCTCGGCGCAGCTCGGCGCGTCGAGCTCGCGCGTGCCGATGACCTCGCCATCGTGGGTGCGCTGCTCGAGCCGCGCCCGGCGGCGGCCCGTGCTCGACGGAGCGAGCTCGTGGCCCTCGAGCACCATGTCGGCGCGCTCGGAGTCGACGAACGGATTGCGTCCGAGGCGCGCGACGACGGCCGATTCCAGCGCAGGCCGATCGGTGCAGGGATCGTCGGTCGAGGCCGACCAAACGATGGCGAACGAGCTCGACGCCGCGTGGGCCGGCCGAGCGGACGAGACGAGCCCCGCGATCGTCGCCGCGGCTGCGAACGATCCGAACGCAAACGTGCCGGTGCGGCCCTCTCTACGAACGCGCTCGCGCCGGCCGCACACGATCTCGACTCCAGCGGTCGATCTTGCCTTGCCCGGACTAGCGCGCCAACCGAAATGGCCCACGAATCGGTGAGCTCTCGTTCGTGGCTCTGCCTTCGGAGATCGCGTCGAGGAGAGCTGCCGCGTAGCGAGTGCGAGCGTGGCGCCGACATCTGCGAAGGGCAAGAAACCGCTCGATCGGCCGTCGTCCTTTCGGCGCTTTCGCGTCGAAACGGGGCAGGCATGTCGACTATCGAAGGAGAGATGAACTTCGATCGACACGTACGCGAACGCCTCGTCGACCTCGGGCTCGCGCTGCCGGTTCCTCCGCCGCCCGCCGGTTCGTACGAGCCGTTCATCCTCGAACGAGGAACCGGGTATCTCTCTGCGCAGGTTCCACCGAAGGGGAGCGCCGTCGCAACAGGCCGCGTCGGTGCCGAGCTGACGCCCGAACAGGGATACGAAGCGGCGCGGCTCGCGGCGCTGAATGCGCTCGCACGAATCGATCAGGCGCTCGGCGGCTTCGAGCGCCTCCGGACGCTTCTTCGTGTCGAGGGCCACGTGGCTTCGGTCGACACGTTCCGCGATCAGCCGCGTGTCGTCGACGGCGCGTCGGAGCTGTTCCTGGCCGTGCTCGGCGAACGCGGCAAACACGCGAGGACGGCGTTCGCGCCTTCACGTCTGCCGTGGGACGTCAGCATCGAGCTCGCGATCACGTTCAGCTACGAAGACGGCTGAGCATGGCCCGCACGGGACGGACGCCAAAGCTAAGAAGGAGAGGCCCCAAGACCAAGGCGATCGACTCGAACGCCGCCTGCCGACCGCTGACCGGTCGGCAGAGCGCCTCTCACGTTACGGTAGCGCTCATGCAAGTGCCTGAAATCCAGCGGGATCGTGGCCGCGATCAAGTCTCCGGCAAAAAACGTGCGTCCGGAGTGGCATTGTCACGAAATCTGTCCTAATAAGCCGCCCCCCGGTCCTGGCTAAGGGCAGTCCTCTGTCCTCGGTCTGCCGGGAAAGTCCCCAAGCGTCATCACTACGGCCCGTCGAAGTCGCGGACGGCATCCCCGTAGGAGCCCAGCGAGACAGTCATGGCAAAGAAGATCACCGGATACATCAAGCTGCAGCTCCCGGCTGGCAAGGCGAACCCTGCGCCGCCGGTCGGTCCCGCGCTCGGTCAGCACGGCGTCAACATCATGGGCTTCTGCAAGGAGTTCAACGCCAAGACCCAGGGCGGCGACATGATCATCCCCGTGGTGATCACGGTCTACTCGGACCGCTCCTTCACGTTCATCCTCAAGACCCCGCCGGTCAGCGTCCTCCTCAAGAAGGCGGCTGGCCTCGCCACTGGCAAGAAGCCGGGCTCGGGCTCGAAGGAGCCGAACAAGCAGAAGGTCGGCACGGTCACCGAGAAGCAGGTCCGTGAGCTCGCTGCGCAGAAGATTCAGGACATGAACTGCACGGACATCGAGTCCGCCATCCGCACCGTGCGAGGCACGGCGCGTTCGATGGGGATCGACGTCGTCGCCTGACCGCTCCGCGGTCAGTCCTCAGTCCTCAGTCCTCGGTCCTCAGCAAAGAGAGACCCCCAAGATTTCGACGGGCGAAATGGTTCGTCCCGTCTTCGTGAACAAAACCTCTCAACCACGGACCTCACCCGAAGCGCTCAGCCTCAATACTGAGGACTGACGACCGAGGACTGAGGACTCCTCCGTGGGAGGCTCCAGAAGCCGACAAGGAGGCCAATTGCCGAAGGTGTCCAAGAACCGCGAGAAGGTCGAGAAACTCGTCGACCGCACTCGCAAATACACGGTCGAAGAGGCGTGCGCGATCGTCAAGAACGCGAAGTTCGCCAAGTTCGACGAGACGGTGGACCTCGCCGTCCGCTTGGGGGTCAATCCCAAGCACGCAGACCAGATGGTCCGCGGCGCGCTGGTCCTCCCGCACGGCACCGGTCAGACGGTGCGCGTGCTCGTGTTCGCCAAGGGTGACAAGGAGCGCGAGGCCCGTGAGGCCGGCGCCGATTTCGCCGGAAGCGACGACATGGTTGCGAAGGTGAACGAAGGATTCATGGACTTCGATCGCGTTATCGCGACGCCCGACATGATGGGCGCCGTCGGTAAGCTCGGTCGTGTCCTCGGTCCCCGTGGCCTCATGCCGAACCCCAAGGTCGGCACGGTCACCTTCGACATCGGCAACGCTGTTCGCGAAGCGAAGGGCGGCAAGATCGAGTACCGCGTCGAGAAGGCTGGCATCGTCCACGCCCGCATCGGCAAGGTCTCGTTTGCCGAGAACGCGCTCTCGGACAACGCGAAGGCGCTCATCGCAGCGCTCGTGCGTGCGAAGCCTTCGACTGCGAAGGGCACGTACGTTCGCAGCATCACCATCAGCTCCACGATGGGCCCGGGCGTCAAGATTGACCCGGCGCAGTTCATCGGCGGGGCGGAGGAAGGCTGATCATGGCCGCAGCAGCTTCGACCCGCGAGGGCAAGAACACGCTCATCGGCGAGGTCAAAGGCAAGTTCGACAAGGCAACCTCCGCGGTCCTCCTCGACTACAAGGGGATGAACGTCGAGAACCTGACCAAGCTCCGCGCCGAGTTCCGCAAGGCGGGCGTCGAGTACAAGGTCATCAAGAACACGCTGGTCAAGCAGGCCCTCAAGGAGTCGACGTACAGCGGCAAGCTGGACGACGCCCTCGTCGGCATGACCGGCATCGCCTGGAGCTACGAAGACCCGTCGGCGGCCGCCAAGGTCGTCAAGGCGTTCAAGAAGGACGCTGGCGACGCGGGCGAGAAGCTCAAGGTCAAGGCCGGCCTCATCGACGGCTCGGTGCTCGACTCGAATGCAGTCGAGAACCAGCTTGCGACGATGCCTGGCAAGGACGAGCTCCGCGCTCAGCTCCTTGCGACCTTCCAGGCGCCGCTCCAGCAGTTCGTCATGCTCCTCAACGCCCCCGCCCAGAACTTCGTCTACGCGCTCGCCGCCAAGGAGCGGCAGGCGAACGAAGGCTGAGCTTCACCCCGCCCCAGTAACCGGGCGAGGCGCTGAAGCCTCGGCCCCTCAAAGACTTCAATCGAATACGGAGAAATCAAAATGGCAGATCTCACCAAGGACCAGGTCGTCGACTTCCTCTCGAACCTCCCCGTCATCCAGATCGCTGAGCTGATCAAGACGCTCGAGGAGAAGTGGGGCGTCAAGGCCGCTCCCGTCGCCGTCGCTGGTCCGGCTGTCGCCGCCGGTGCGGCTCCGGCTGCCGCCGCGACCGAGCAGACCGAGTTCACCGTCGTCCTCAAGGAGGCCGGCGCGAACAAGATCAACGTCATCAAGGTCGTCCGCGAGATCACGGGCCTCGGCCTCAAGGAGGCGAAGGACCTCGTCGAGGGCGCGCCCAAGGATCTCAAGGAAGGCGTTGCGAAGGCCGAGGCCGACGACTTCAAGAAGAAGCTCGAAGAGGCCGGCGCGAAGGTCGAGCTCAAGTAGCTTCGGCCCCGCTTCCGTCGGCCTCTAGGCGAGCGGAAGCAAAATGAGCGGGTTGCGAGGCCCTCAAAGCCCCTCGCAACCCGCCTTCTTTTCTTTTCTTGCTGCTGTGCTTGCCCGCACGTTGACTTCCGCCTAAACGAGCGGACCCAGCGGGCACCTTGCCCTTCACGAACCCAGGTGCCGAGCGTAGCGAGGGACGTGGGGGAGGCCTCGAAGAGGCCTGATTTTCAGGGACCGATACGAGAGTGACTGATTTTGCAAGGTTTTGATTGACGCCGCGGGCCGGTGGAGGGAGAGGTCCCTTCGCTCGGCCCATACGGCATTTCTCGTACCAACTTTCTTGGCGCTCCGGCGCCGCACTTTTCTCCTCTTTCTTCTCCGCTGGCAGACACGCGCACGACGGACTTTGCCGAGAGTCCGGCAGAGGCAGCAGCACGAGAGGGATGTCGCGACCCTCAGGAACTGCGCCAAAGGCCCCAAGGAGCAACGATGGCGACCGCTATCCAGTCCAACTTCCGTATCCGCAAGAACCTGGGACGGATCTCCCGTGTCATCGAGGTGCCGAACCTCATCGACATCCAGAAGTCGTCTTACGACAAGTTCCTGCAGTCCAACGTCCCGCAGAACGACCGCGTGGAGACCGGCCTTCAGTCCGTCTTCCGCAGCGTCTTTCCGATCAAGGACTTCAACGGAACGAGCGAGCTCGTCTTCGTTTCCTACAACCTCGAGAAGCCGAAGTACGACGTCGACGAGTGCCGCCAGCGCGGCATGACGTTCGCGGCGCCGATCAAGGTGACGACGCAGCTGATGATCTACGACACCCGTGACGGTGGCGAGAGGATCGTCCGCGACATCAAGGAGCAGGAGGTCTACTTCGGCGAGATCCCGCTCATGACGGACACCGGTACGTT
>JAFAER010000033.1 GCA_023423895.1 Pseudomonadota bacterium | reverse complement strand
AGTCGTCGTTGACCGTGTCGAAGCCCGTGCCTTGCAGCGATGAAGGGCCGAGCGGACACGTGTACTCCCGTCCGTCGATCGTCCGCCGCTCGCACACCTGGAGGAGCGCGTTGTTGACGCTGATCGGATTGCCCTCGGCGTCGAACGCGACGTTGCCGTCCGCGTACTCCGGGACCTTCGGATCCATGTCGAGCACGTAGAAGTCGTTGTACTTGCTGCACACGTAGCCAGGGAACTCGACGGTGAAGAAGTTCTGGTCGACCCGGAACGACTTCACGTTCGTCGGGACGCGGATCTCGAGCTCGAGCGCAGCACCGTCGTGCGCCATTCCCGATACGGTGCCGGGGCACGCCGGCGACTCCTTCGGGTAACCCGCGGGCACGCCGCTGGTGTAGCCCTTGCGGAAGCCGAGGATGTCCTTGTACCCGGGCATCTCCGGCGCGCGTGCCGTGCCGCTCGAGAGCGCGAGGAACGACTTCCCGGCTCTCGGTGTGTTCACTCCGAACGTGCTCATGATCCCGTGCGAAAGCGGCTCGGGAAGCGGGGTGCCGTCGGGCTTCACGTAGCGCGCGGCGACGACGCCCCACGTCTTCGCCCTGCCCTGAGCGTCGGGCGTGGACCACCTGCAGAGGCCGAGCGCCTGCACGGCTGCGCGCGCATCCGGATCGTCGAGCGCCGCGCCGACATCGCAATCCGTTGGCTCGTCGTCGGTGACGCCACTGCAGTCCTCGTCGATCTTGTTGCCTGCGTAGTCGTATGCACCCGGGTTGATCGCGCGGCGGCAGTCGTCGCAGTCACCCTCGGCCTCGGTGTAGCCGTCGCCGTCGTCGTCGTCGTCGTTGGCGACACGGCACTTCGTCGGGTCGGCGTCGAGATCGGCATCGAAGCCGAGCGGCGGTGGGGGGGCAGGCGTGGGTTCGCCGGCCTTCTCGCCGATCGCACACGCAGCAACGAGCGCGATCGGGAGGAGGGCTAGGAGACGAGAGCGATACGACATGGTGCTACTGCCAATCTCTTGGATGCTCTGAACGCGCTCAGTTGAACCAGAAGCGACCGATGTTGTACGAGCCCTGGTTGCCGGCGAAGGTGAAGACACCGCCGATCCAGAGCGCGTTCTTCGTCGCGACCACGAGGTTCCCGGTATCGGAGAGTCCGTCACCGAGCGGAGCCCAGGTCGATCCGTTCCACACGGCGACATGGTGGAACTCGGGTGCACCGCCGTCCACCGCGGGACCGAAGTGGTCGACCGTGCCGGTCGCGTAGAGCTCCTTGCCGTGGACCGCGAGGCTCACGACCGACGCCGTGAAGTCGCCGTTCCGCGCGCCACCGCCGACCGGGACCCAGGCGTTCCCGTCCCACGACGCGACGCTCTCGACCTTCGTCGAGCCGGAGCGGTTGAAGTAGCCGGCGATCGTGAGCTTCCCGTCGTAGACCGTGATCGCGTTGACGCTACCGCCGAACTCGGCGCTCACGCCATCGCCCACGGGTCCCCAGCTGGTGCCGTTCCAGACCGCGACGTGGTTCACGTCCGTGGAGCCGGACTTCTCGAAGTAGCCGCCCGCATACAGCTTGCCGGAGGCGTCGAAGCCGATCGCGCTCACGCCGGCGTCGAACCCGTCCCCGAGCGCCTCCCAGCTCGTGCCGTTCCACTTCGCGATCCGGTTCGCGGTCACGCCGCCGGCCTCGGTGAAGTCGCCTCCGACATAGAGCGCGCCGTCCGGACCGACGGCCATCGCGACGACCATTCCGTCGACGCCCGTTCCGAGGCTGGCCCACGACGACCCGTTCCATCGCGCGACGAACCTGGTGAGGACCGGCCCGCTGCGGAGGAACTCGCCGCCGGCGTAGACGGTCCCGCCGCCCACGGCGAGCACCCTCACGGGCTCATCGAAGCCGAGACCGAGCGAGGTCCACGCGTCGTTCTCGAAACGAGCGACCTTGTTCGCTGCGACGTCGCCGCCGACGAGCGGGAACGTGCCGCCGACGTACATCTCGCCGTTCGGTCCCTCCGCGATGGCACCGACACCGCCGTTCACGCCGAGGCGCTTCGCCTTCGGGTCATCGACCGGGTTCCACTGGTTGCCGTCCCAACGCGCGATGCCGAGCGCGTTGCGGCCGCCGATCATCGAGAAGCTACCGCCGACGTAGATCTCTCCGCCCTGGTCCTTCACGAGGGCCTGACCCGGCGGCGGTCCGAACCCGACGCCGCCCGACTTTCCGGTGATGCCGTCGTTGAGCGAGGACCAACGGCCCTGCGTCGTATCGAACATCGCCACGTGATTGACCTGCGTGCCGCCGGCGAAGCTCATCTGGCCGGCGACGTAGATCTTGTCGCCGTCGATCTCGAGGTCGGCGACGGTGCCCACTCCGAACCCTTCGAGGCCGCCGCCGATGAGCTCCCACTGCGTGCCGGTCCACCGCGCGAGGCTCCCGCCCGCGTCTTCGTCCGAGAGCTGGAAGCGTCCGCCCGCGATGATGGCGCCGTTCTGCTTGGCGAGATCGTTCACCTCGCCATACGTGTCCGGGAACGCCTTCTTCTGCCACGTCCCGCTCTCGAGGCACTGCACCCCGGCTTCGTCGGCCTGCACGCTGCCGCCGATGCAGAGGACGCCGTCGAGGATACGGACGACGTTGATCCGCTCGGGCGCGTTGGGCACCGCCGACCAGGTGTTGCCACTCAGCTTCGCGAGGTTCGCGATCGAGCTCGCTCCGATCTCCGTGAACCAACCCGACGCGTAGAGCGTCCCGTCGGAGGCGACTTCGAGCGAGGTGACGCGGTCGTTGAATGTCGCGACCTCGTTCCAGGTGGTCTTGTTCCACTTGAACAGCTTCGTCGTCTCGGCGAGGGGAACGGTGCCGAACAGCTCGCCGTCCGGCGTCGCGACCATCTTGTCGATCGCGTCGGGGAGGCCGGTGCCGATCGAGAGCCACTGATTGCCGTTCCAGAGCCCGACGAACTTCATCGGCAGTGAGCCGGCTTGCTCGAAGTTCCCGGCGAGCGCGATCTGTCGATTCCCGATGCGCGCCATCGCCCTGACCTGCGGCGCGAGCCGACCCGCGACGCCCGGAAGCGAGAAGCTCGGATCCCAGCCAGGCTCGTGCGGCCCCGCGTCCGGCTTCGGCCCTCCGTCCGGCGTGGACCCGTCGTCCGACGGGGTCGGCGCGTCGGACGTGCCCGCGTCCACGCCCGGACCCGCGCCGCCGCCCTCGTCGGAGGAAGAGCAGCCGGCGGCGGCGAGGAACGCGAGCGAAGCGGACGAGGCGAGGGCAAGCAGGTGGTGACGACGCATGGTCAACAGACCTCCATGAGCGGGATCGACGGCGGAAGAACGAGCTCGCGAACGCGAGCTACTTGACGATGGGAGGGCCAGCGATGATGTCGTTGACGTTCACTACGCGCTCACCGGCCGGGTAGGCGTAGCTGACGTTGCAGGTGAAGCTCGTGGGATCCTTGACGTTCTCGCACGTGCCTTTCGACGTCTCCGGCGTTCCCCAGCCCCAGACGGTCACGCCGAACGGCGCGGTCGACTTCATCTCGTGGACGCCGTTGTCACACTTGCCCTGCGGGGCGAAGTCGTGGCGAACGAGATCGGTGCGCGTGATCTCGAAGTCCGTCCCGAGCGGGGTCCAGCCGTCGAGCGTGCCGTAGCAATCGAGCGTGACGTCGGCGAACTTGCCGCCGAGCGTTCGCTTGCGCACGACGAGGAGGTTCGTCTCCGGGTACGTCGGATCGGTGAAGAACAGGTACTTGTCGAGCCACTGCGGCGGGGGCACGACGCGGACGAAGTCGGGATCGCCGTACTGATCGAACGCGCCGCCGCCCGTCATGTACCCGAAGAGCATGAACGGATGCTGCAGGTCCTGGCTCTTCACGATGAAGGCGCCGTCGGTCTCGAACTCGGTGAACGTCCCGAGATCGAGCGTGGTCGGCGCGCCCGGCTGCGGCGGGTCGTACGTGAGCGTCGTCCCGTTGGCCGCTCCGACGATGCGCCAGAGGTACTTCTCGGGCTTCTCCGTCTGCCGCGCGCGGTGCGGGACCGCGACGTGCTCGTTGCCGAGCGCCTGCACCGGCGCGATCTGCTGCTCGGCGTGGTCGCAGTAGCCGACGTTGGCAGGGACGTTCATGCACTGGTGTCCGCCGAAGAGGCCGAACTTCTTGTCCGAGATGATCGGGCTGCCCGTCAGCTCCTCGGACTGCGTGAACTGGAGCGTCTCGCCGCGATGGAGCGTGTACGAGATCGGCACGTTCGCTGGACCGCCGGGCAGGAGCCCGGAGACTCCTTTGATGGCGACGCGCGGCGTGATCTGGATGGTCGTATGATCTTCGACCGCCACGATGTCGAGCGACGGCGACGTGCCCGCCCCGAGCTCGTGATACGCGTTCACGGCGACGTAGTTCGTGCCCCACGCGCTCGTCGGAAGCAGCAGTGAGGCGCCGGTCATCGCGGCATTGCCGCCGCCGTACGGCAACATCTGGAAGGCCACGACGGGAACGTCGCTCTGGATGTGGAAGGCCTGGCCGCGTCCGCTGCCGCGCACGAATGCTCCCGTCGAGCGCGGCGCCGGCACGGGGCACTGCACGCTGCCCCAGTTCGCGAGGAAGAGGATCGCGACCTCGCCGGGCGCGAGGCCACGTACGGGGTCGTAGTCCCGGTACTCGAGCGTCCGCCCCTGTCCGACCGGCAGCTTGGCGTACTTCGCGAGGTCGATGGGCTCGTCCTTCAGGCTCGCGGTGAGGTGCGCGTTCGAGCCGAACGTGTTCGTGACGAAGGACACGAAGCATGCGCCGAGGCCGTCGGGCGCGATGATGTCCATGTTGACCGCGTAGTAGTCGCAGCCGACCGACGACTTCTGGTCTTCGGCCAGCTTGCACGCGTCCACGCAGCGGTCTTCCTGGCACTCTTCCGTCGGCGCGCATGCGACGTAGGAGCCTGCCTCGTTGCAGCTCTCGATCAGACCACGTCTGTCGTCGGTGCATCGGGACGGACAGAATGGCGGTTGTCCGGTCGGCCCCGCGTCGTCCGTCGGGTTGTCGACCGAGCCGAGGAGCTCGTTGCCTGTCGCGCACGCGCCGACGAGCAGCAGCAGCAGCAGCATGACCGCAGCGAGAGTCCCTGCAGAACGCGCTTTCGACATCGCTGAAACCATCTTCCCGGTCGCCGCTGGCTTCTGCCACCGACGGAACGCGGTCCAAGTGTGAGCGAGCGCCCGAAATCGATCACGGAATGGGAACGATTGTTTCGCGAGCGCGACCGGGGCGCAGGCTGAGCTTGGGCTACGCTGCGCTGGCGCGGGTCGGGATGGCCTGCCCGGGGACCGCTTCTGCTTCCGCGAGGGGTGCGGCGGGAAGCTCGATCGTGAACGTCGTTCCCGCCCCGACGCGCGAGCTCACGGAAATGGTCCCGCCGTGCTCCTCGACGATCGCGCGGGTGATCGAGAGACCCAGACCGGTGCCTTTGTCGCCGGGCTTCGTCGTGAAGAAGGCGTCGAACACGCGAGGCACGTGCTCGGCCGGGATCCCGGGGCCGTGATCGGTGACGGTCGCGACGACACGGTCACCCCGGCGAAAGGTCGCGACCTCCACCCGGACGGGGCCCGAACATGTTGCTGCTGCCTGAGCGGCGTTCACCAGTAGATTGACGAAGACCTGCGAGGCCCGGCCGCGTCGGCCGACGACGCGAAGGTTCGGCGCGAGGGCCGCGTGGATGTCGATCCACTCGCGCACGCTCGCCGTCGCGACGCGAAGCGCGGAGCGCACCGCCTCGCTGAAGTCGAAGATTTCGATCGAAGCGCTCGGTGCAATCTCGCCCGGACGGCACGTTCGGCGAGAGAGGAGCCGGAGGTCACGGGCGATCTCGCGGATCCGCTCCGCACCGTCCATCGCGTCCGAGAGCATCCCGAGAAGATCATCGCCGAGGCTGCCGAGGGCTTCGGCCTCTTTGTACGCGAGCTCGCAGTTCGAGAGCACGTACGTGAGCGGGTTGTTGATCTCGTGAGCGACGCCCGCGGCGAGCTCGCCGATGGCCGCAAGGCGCTCGGTCGCAACGGTACGTTCGACGAGGCGCACGTTCTCGAGCGCTAGGCGGAGCTGCGACGTGAGGACGGCGCTGCGCTCCGCGTCACCGCGGCGGAAGGGCCTCGGGTCACTCGTCCGATACGCCGCGAGCACGCCCGTGATCATTCCTTCAGTCAGCACCGGGCACACGAGGGCGCTCCGGATCTTGCCGGCAGGAACGAGGTCGCGGTCCGTGGCGCCTTCGGGCCATACGATCGGATCGACACCCGGCGCACCTCGGGTCAACGTCTCTGCGAGTGCGATGAGCTCGCCCGCGGCGGTGCCGGCGGTGACGCCACGATCGTGAACGAGCTCGAGCGCGCCGTCCGGTTTCCGTCGATAGAACGCGACTCCGTCTGCGGAGAGGAGGTCGGCTGCGAGATCGACCGTCACCTTCGTGAGATCCGCGGCGCGCGTGCCGCTCAGAATGGCGTGGCTCGCTCGGAACATCGCCGTCGAGGTGCGCAGCTGTCGGCGATGCAACGCTCGCTGGACCACGCCTTCGACCTCGTCCGGCGAGATAGGCTGGTGGAGGAAGTCGAACGCTCCGTTTCGCACGCACTCCACCGGCGCATCGTGCGTCCCGGGCTCGAGGATGACGACGTTCTCCGTCTCGGGCGACAGCTGGCACGAAGCTCGGAGCAGGTCGAGCAACGACCGAGGCGACAGCGAGGCCGCGACGAACGAGACGTCGAACTCGGCGCCATGAAGCTCGGCGATGGCGTCGACCACGCGAGACACGACGACGACCTGGCAGCCGAGCGTCCGCAGCTCTGTCTCGAGAGCGAGGCTGAGGGCCGCGTCGGCGGTTGCGACGAGAACCAGCGCGCCGGCAGCGCTCGCGGCGGTGCTCGTGACGAGGTTCATGGGTTACTCGCCGGCCATGTCGGGAGCGGTCGTCCCGCCTGCGGGAAAAGCGCGATGGCCAGAGCAGCTCGCGTTGAAGCGTTCTTCACGTTCGCCCGATCCAGTACGGCTGGCGGAAGGCGCCTCTTGAGCCTCATCGGCGAATTCTGTGAACGGATGAGCTCGCGCCCGACACGAGCTCACTCGCGGCCGCCCGAACCTAGCGTGCGAGGTTCACGGGTAACCCTTCGCGGCGACCGGCGACAGCTCGCCTGTCGTCGTGCCGTTCCCGAGCTGGCCGCGGTCGTTCGCGCCCCAGCAGAGGACCGCGTTCGTCTTCGTGGGCGCGCACGAGTGCTCTCCGCCAGCGCCGACGCCGATGGCATTTGTGATGCCGGACACGGACACGAAGGACGGCTGCGCGCCCGCATCTCCACGTGACTGGCCGTCGCCGAGCTGACCGCGCGAGCCCGCGCCCCAGCAGACGACGGCGCCGCTCTTGCGGACCGCACACGCGTGGCGGCGACCAGCCCAGAGCGCCGTCGCGTCCGTGAGGTTCGAGACGACGATCGGTGCCGGGTTCGGGTTCGAGCTGGGAGCCCCGTTTCCGAGCTGACCGACCTCGTTGGCGCCCCAGCAGAGCACCGAGCCCGTCCGTGTGAGCGCGCACGTCGAGCGTTCGGCGGAGGCGACCATCACCGCGGCCGGCAGGTTGTCGACCGCCACCGGCGACGCGCTGCTGGTCGGCTGTCCGGAGCCGAGCTGCCCGTTTGCGCCGTCGCCCCAGCATGCGACCGAGCCGGAGTCCTTGACCACGCAGACGTGGGCCTGCCCCGCCGAGATCGCGACGACGTCGCTGAGCCCGGGGACCGCGACAGGCGTCGTGCTCGGCGAGTCGTCGCCTCTGCCGAGCTGGCCGCTTCCGTTGCCGCCCCAGCACGCGACCGAGCCTCCGCCACGCAGCGCACACGAGAAGTTGCCGCCGGCAGCGACCGCGAATGCGCCGGTCATGCCCGTGACGTCGACCGGCGACGGACGACGATTCGCGGACTCGCCGTTGCCGAGCTGGCCGTCGAGGTTGTAGCCCCAGCACGTGACCTTGCCGCTCTCACGAGCGACGCAGGTGTGATTGCTGCCCGACGCGATGTCGACGGCGTCGGTGATCCCGTCGACGTCGGTCGGCTCGGTGACCAGACCGCCATCGGCTGGACCGCCGGTGCCCGTCTGGCCCTGCACGTCGGAGCCCCAGCAACGCACGGTGCCGCTGGGCTTCCGGGCACACGAATGCTGTTCGCCGAGCGCGACCTGGAACACGTTCGGACGTTGCGGCGCGTCGCCGTCGTCCTCGGGAAGCGGCTCGAAGGAGTCCGGTTCGTCTATGTCCTCTCCGTCGCGATCGCGTTTGAGGCGGACGTCCTCGACGCCGAGGATGGCGTTGCAGGCGACCAGCGACGTAACGGTGCAGGCGGCCAACAGGCCGAGGACGACGGCTCGGCGCAAGCCGAGACCCGGCATCAGAAAGTGCCTCCGACGACGAGCGAGCCAGGTCCGACGCCGACGCGCAGCGGGCGCGGCGCGGCGCCCGTCGTTTTCGCGCTCGGCGCCGTGAAGAACAAGATCGCGCCGCCGACGAGAAGCGCGCCGCCAGCGACGAAGCCGACCGTGGCGAGGTTGCCGGTGTTCTTGGCCTCGGACGCGAGGTCGACGCCTTCGCGTTCGCACTCGAGACCGTCGCAGTAGGTCTGCGCTTCCTTCCACGTGCTCTGCGTCTTGAGCCCGAAGTAACCGCCGATGCCGAGGCCGATCACGCCAGCGCCAGCTGCGATCACGCCGATGGTCTTTTGCGTCGACCAGCTGCTCGGCTCTTCTCTCGGTGGCTCGATGACCTTCGTGTCTGCGTCGGCCTTCGGGTCCTTGATCTCCTGCGGCTCGTCCTCGAGCGCGGGGATCTCGACGGTCGGCGACTTCGACTTCTCGCTCACGTCGACGGTGGTGGAAAACGGCTTCTTTCCCTTTGCGGAGGCTTCGATCGTGTGCTTCCCGGGATCGACCGGGATCGGCGTCCCGAGCGCCGCGGGGTCGATGGGATTGCCATCCAGCTTCACGTCGATCGCGCCCGACTCGGAGACGATCGACAGCTTGATGAGGCGTCGCTCGAGCCGGTCCGCGCGGTCGCGGGCCGTCTGTTCGCGATCGGCACGGCCGAGGCGCTGCGCGAGCGCGATCGCTTCGTGGAACCGCGCCCACGCGCTCGCGAGCTGGCCGTTCTTCTCGTAGCAGTCGGCCAGGTTGAGGAGCGTCCCGATCGCGGGCGCGATTCTCTGGCTCGCCGCGAACTTCGGGCAGGCGTCGGCGTACCGCTTCGCCTCGACGAGCTTGCGTCCCTCCTGGAACAGCGACTCGGCCGCGGCGGCGCCGCCTTCGCTGTCGCCAGCAGCGCGCACCTGCCCAGTCACCATCAATACGGCGCACAGAGACGTGGCAGCGATGGTGGCTCTCAGTCTGCCTCTCACTCTTCACTCCTCGTGTCGGCCCGCCTTCCGAGAGAACACGAATGTGGCGCGCGTATCAATCGCGAGTGTCCGGGATCCCGCTCTCGTTCCTCTGCGCCGTTGCTGGCGCGGACGACGGACGCGACGGCGCCGTGGGCTTCGTGCGGGGGCCAGCCGCCGGCGTGCTCCGACGCGTGCTCGGCGCCACCTCCGCTCGCGGCGTGCCGGTGGTCGGCGGATCCGGCGTGAGCGATGCGCCGATCAGCATCGCCGCGCTCGCAGCTTCCGCCGGTTCGGCGCTGGAGGTGGAGGTGGTGGTGGTGGTCGTCGTCGTCGTGCCTGGCGCGGAGGCCGCGGGCGCCGTCTCGGTCGGCTGTGCCGTCGGAACGGCGAGCGTTGCAGCCGCGGCGGCCGCAAGCGCGCGCTCCCTTGCTTCGGCCTGCTCGTCGCGGCGCACCTTCGCGAAGATGCCGGAGCCGACGAGGAGCGCCGCGAGCGCGACACCGAGCCAGATCGTGGTGGCCTGCGAACGGAGCCGGCCCCCACCGTGCGTGCCGGCCCACGGGGCCGCGGTACCGGTGTCGCCCGCGCCCGGCGGTGCGCTGACGCGGCCCGAGGCCATCGACAACATCGGCAGCGGGCCGGACATGTCCGCCGTGATCGGCGGCAACATCGGCAGGCTGAGGACCGCGGCGATGCGGTCTGCCGTCGAACGCGCACGGATCGGGTCCACCAAGAACGGGATGAGCGCGTATGCGAGCTCCGCGACGTTGATGAAGCGCGCGTCGGGATCCTTCTGCAGACAGCGCGCGACGACGTGCTCGAAGCCGGGCGGGAGATCGTGGCGGATCGACGAGAGCGGCAGCTCCTGCTCGTGCATCACCATCGTGAGCAGGCGGCCGAGCGTGTCCGCCTCGAACGGCGGACGTCCCGCGACGAGGCGATACAGCACGACCCCGAGAGACCAGATGTCGCTACGCGCGTCGACGCTGCGTGGGTCGCGCATCTGCTCGGGCGACATGAAGCGCGGGCTACCGAGCATCGACGACGTGCGCGTCATCTCATGCTCGGATTCACCGAAGGGATTCGTCTTGGAGATGCCGAAGTCGAGCACCTTCACGAGCGGACCACCTGCCGGACCACGCGTGACGAAGAGGTTGGCGAGCTTGATGTCGCGGTGAACGATCCCGAGCGCGTGCGCCTCGGCGAGCGCCTCGCACGCCTGCATGACGTATTCGGCGGCCTCGCTCGCGGGGATGGCATGACGCTGCTTCGCGAGGGCCGAGAGATCGCAGCCCTCGAGGTACTCCATGACGATGTACGGCTCGCCGCCTTCGAGCGTTCCGACGTCGTAGACCTTGGCGATGTGCTCGTTCCGGAGCTTCACCACCGCCTTCGCCTCGCGGAGGAAGCGTGTGCCGGCTTCGGTGTTCTCGACCGGATTCTTCCGGAGGAACTTCATCGCCACCATCTGATCGAGCTGCAGATGGCGAGCAGCGAGGACGTAGCCCATACCTCCCGCGCCGAGCACGCGCTCGACGCGATACTTCCCAGCGAGGACGTCGCCAGGCTTCACGGAAGGGGAGGAGGACATCGAACGGCCTGCGAACGAAAAGTGTACGCCCAGCCATAACGTTCGAGCAAACCGATTCACGCGAGTTTTCAAGCAGATGGACGCGCGATCCACCATGGCCTCCGTGTCACGGGCGTCGCACGCGTCTCCATGACGGAGACGAGACGCGCTGGTCGACTACGATCGCGCCCGATGGAGACGAAGAAGCTCGGTCCGCTCACGGTTCGCAGGTTCGTGAAGCCCGGTGCAACTGGCGAGAACCATGAAGACAAACCGGCTCCGCTCGTGTTGGTCCTCTGCCACGGGTTCGGAGCGCCCGGTGATGATCTCGCGGCGCTCGCCGAGGCGATCGACGCTCCGCCCGGAACGGTCTTCGTGTTCCCGGAGGCTCTCCACAGCCTGCAGGACCTGCTGGCGCACCCACTCTATGCGGATGCCCGCGCCTGGTGGCTCATCGACTTCGCTCGGCTCGAACGGTCGATCGCCCTCGGCGAGCTCCGCGATCTGTCCGGTGAGGTGCCCGAAGGCCTGGCGGAGGCTCGCGCCGCGCTCGCCGAGATGCTCGACGAGCTCGCGAAGACGGAGCGCATGGAGCGACTGGTGCTCGGCGGCTTCTCGCAAGGTGCGATGCTCGCGCTCGACCTTGCTCTCCGCGAGCCGGAACGAAAGCTGGCAGGGCTCGTCCTCCTCTCGGGCACGCTCATCGCAGAGCACGAGTGGACACCGCTCATGCCAGGGCGGAAGGGGACGCCCGTGTTCCAGAGCCATGGCGACGGTGACCCCATCCTTCCGTTCGCGATCGCCGAGCGCCTCCGCGATGCACTCGGGCAGAGCGGGCTCGACGTGACGTTCGAGCCGTTCGCGGGACCGCACACGATTCCGATCCGAGCTCTGCAGCGCCTCGGCGCGTGGACGCGCAGCCTGCCTTGATCGAGCCTCGGAGGGCGTCTACCTTCGATCGTCATCCATGTGTGAGCTCCTCGGTATGGAGTGCAATGTCCCGACGGACATCGTCTTCTCCTTCTCCGGGCTGGCCCTCAGAGGTGGAGCACGCGGGCCACACGCAGACGGCTGGGGCCTGGCGCTTTACGAGGGCCGCTCCGTACGAACGTTTCTCGAGCCCGCCGCTGCGGCGAACTCTGCTCTGGCCAGCTACATCCGGAGCAACCCGATCAAGACCCTGCTGGCCATCGCGCACGTCCGGAAGCGGACGCGTGGGCCGGTGAACCTCGCCAACACGCATCCGTTCGTGCGCGAGCTCTGGGGGAGGCACTTCACGTTCGCGCACAACGGGACGGTGCGTGGGATCAGGCAGCGCTTCGAGACGGGCAGGTTCCGGCCGATCGGCTCGACCGACAGCGAGTACGCGTTCTGCGTGCTGATGAACCAACTCGAGCGAGCGTTTCCCAAAGGTTATCCAGAGCCGTCGAAGCTCGCGCGCGCCGTGGCGCGTGCTGGCGCAGAGATTGGCGAGCGCGGGACGTTCAACTTCCTCCTCGGGGACGGAGGGCAGCTCTTTGCCCGGTGCGCGACGAAGCTTTGCTACATCACCCGCAAGGCGCCCTTCGCGAAGGCGACGCTCGCGGACGACGACATCGTGGTGGACTTCGCGACGGTGACCACACCACGCGACCGCGTGGCCGTCGTCGCAACGGCACCACTGACGCGCGACGAAGCGTGGACGATCGGCCAACCGAACCAGATGTGGGTGTTTCGCAAAGGCCGACTCGCGGAGACACTCGCTTCCTGACGCGCTCGCTTCCTGACGCGGCGCGCTCTCGCCGAATCTCAACAAAGCGGTCGCACCGACGACACGCTCCTTTATGATGAGACGATCGTGAGTCGCGTCTCTGCTGCTGCCGAACCTCGCCGAACGACAGTGGCCATCCGCAGACTGCTGGATATGCGCGACCTCAAGGTCGTGTATCAGCCGCTCGTCGATCTTCGAACGAAGAAGGTCTTCGCGTACGAGGCACTCGTTCGATCGAAGTCACCCGACTTCGACAGCCCGATGAGCCTCTTCGCGGCCGCGGTGCAGCACTCGTGCACCGGTGAGCTCGGGCGAATCATCCGCGAGATGGCGATCGCGGGATGTCCGACGCATCCCCTGTTCCTCAACATCCATCCTGCGGAGTTGAACGACAAGTTCGTCGTCCAGCCCGATGACCCGATCTTCCAGCATTCGGAAGACGTCTACCTCGAGATCACCGAGGGCGTGCCGCTCTCTCACTTTCGTCTGTGTCAGAGCATCCTCAGTGAGGTGCGCGGACGTGGCGTGTACCTCGTCGTCGACGACCTCGGGGCGGGTTATTCGAATCTTCGCTACATCGCAGATCTGCATCCGCGAGTCGTGAAGCTCGATCGCGACCTCGTCGCGGGGCTTCGCAAGGGCTCCCGGATGTTCAAGCTGGTCTCGGCGATCGTCGTCCTCTGTCGCGAGCTCGACGCGATGGTCGTGGCCGAAGGCATCGAGACGGTCGAGGAGCTCGAGGCGGTCCAGGAAGCGGGCGCCCGCTTCGGACAGGGGTATCTCCTCGCGCGTCCGGCGTTCCCGCCGCCGCCGGTGTCATGGCCGACGAGCGCTGGGCGGCGCGCGGAGCGGGTGACCTTGAAGGGCGCCCCCTCCAAGGACCAACCCGCACGCAGCCGTCGTTGACGCTCAGAACGTAGCGCCGACGCCGTACGGCCCGACGACGGGACGCACCTTTGCCGTGGCCGTCTCGGTCGACGGACGGCCAACGATGTAGAGGATCGCAGCGCCGGCGAGCCCGACGCCGCCGGCGATGAAGCCGATCGTGGAGATCGTGCTCGACGTCTGCAGCGCGTCGATGTCGGTGCGAGCGCTCGGCGCACACCGCCGCGTGGGGCACGAGGCATCGAGATCCGACTGCGTGCCGAGCGCGCGGACGCCGAACACGGTCCCGACACCAATACCGGCCACGCCGATGCCGAGCGAGATCAGCGTAGGCACCACGAGCCGTTGTTCGCCGTTCGACTTGTCGGCACTCTTCGGCGCATTCGACGACGTCGGCGTGACGTTTCGCTCGCCGAGCGCCACTGCAGCGCGCGGATCGTCTTCGAGCTTCGGGACCGTGACGCTCTTCTCGTCGTGATCCGGTCCGATGAGGACGGTGGTCTCGAACGGCTTTTTTCCCGCTGCAGTCGCGTGTACGCGCCGAGGGCCCGGATCGACCGGCAGCGGCTGTCCGAATGCTGCGTGCGTCACGACGGTATCGTCGATACGGACCTCGACGTGCTGGGCCTCGGCTCCCGGGTCGACGACGACACGTAGCCGCGAGAGCTTGGGCTCGAGCTCGGCGACGTTCTCGAGGGCGACCTGCTCGCGGTCCTTGCGGTTGTCGCGTCGAGCCAGCGAGATCACCTCTTTGAACTCGCTCCATGCAGTTGCGGTCCTTCCCTCACCGCGGTGGCAGAGCGCGAGCGCCGTGAGCGTGCCTGCACCCGGATCGATCCGCTGGCTCTCGGCGAGCTTGGAGCAGGCCTCGTTGTACTTTCCGTCGGCCATGAGGCGCTTGCCCTCCTGGAAGAGCGCTTCTGCGACGGAGCCCTGGGCGTTCGCCGGATTGGTCTGCATCAGCAGAGCAGCCGCGAAGCCGATTCCGAGCACCGAGCCGAGCGCACGACGGAGCGTGATGTCGACGTCACGTGTGTTCACGATGGAGCTCCTCACGCCTGATCCGCCTACCACTTGCATGCGGAGGTAACGAGGTCGAAGGAACCGACGGCGCCGTTGCCGTCGAGACCGAAGTAATAGCCGGACGTGCGAGGCGAAGCGGGCCGCCCGTCATCACCCGTCGGAATGCACCAGACCTGGATCTGTTGCAGGACGTCGCCGGTCGCGAGATCGAAATCGAGCGGGCCCGACACGCCTTCGAGATTGATGGTCTGTCCTTGAGACAGCACGTTGAGCCCCTGATTCAGGTCGTTGACGCCGACGTTGATCTTCGGCCCCGTCTTGAGCTTGCCAATCGCGTTTGCCAATGAGCGTCCCGTGACCTTCTCGCTGCCCAGCGCAACCGCTGCGAACGCGGTCACGTAGACGGCGTCGTACGAGTTGGACGCTCCGAAGCTGTTCGGGTCCGTCCCATCGCGCGCAACCGTGGGGTAGTTCAGCTTGAACTGCTGGTAGTTCGGATCTTCGGTCCCCGGCGTCGCACCGACGATGCGCTGCCGGAGCTGACGTTCGGCGGTATCGTTTGCGACGAGGAAGTCGGTCGTGGCCTTCGTGAACTGGTTGTGCGGGAATACCCAATACGGCTTGTACGGGAGTCCGGGGTCCCACTGCTGCTCGATGGGGCCGAGCACGTTCGCGAAGACCTCACCGGTGCCGATGGTCACGATGATGTGAGGCTTCTGCGCGAGGACGGCGGCGACGGTCTCCGGGTACTTGAGCGGGCTCGCCGTGGGGTTGCCGCTGTCGCCGTAGTTGGCCTGGATGAAGTTCGACTGGCTGGAGACGTCGAGCGCAGGCTTGCCGTTGAAGACGAGGGTGTTCAACATCACCTGCGCCGAGCCCTTGCCGTACGAGTCGCCCTTGTGGAGGAGGGCGACCTTGACGGGCTCCGTCGTGTCGCCGAGGTTGGCGCGCACGCGCTTCTCGATGTCGGCAACGAGGCTGCTCATCGCGCGCGTCTCGCCGGTCATCGACGTGATCGTGCGGAAGAAGAGCCCGTCCTTCGGCAGGGCCGTGAAGTCCGGGCTCGTCGTCCCCGTGCCGATCATCAGCGTCTGCGCAGGGATCGTCAGCGTGGTGAGCAGCTCCACGGCGACGCCGCTCCAGGACGGTCCGATGATCGCTGGCACCTCGAGCGTGTTCACGAGGTGCTCCGTCGAGCGCTTGGCGACCTCGGTCGAAGCGGCGTCGTCGCAGACGACGACCGAGAGTGGCCGTCGCTTCGTCGAGCCGGG
Organism: Pseudomonadota bacterium; assembly: GCA_023423895.1. GTDB lineage: Bacteria > Myxococcota_A > Polyangia > Polyangiales > Polyangiaceae > Labilithrix. Next base: position 7,011 of record JAFAER010000033.1, on the reverse strand, counting down.
TACTGGTGGCAGCCCGTTCGCCGACGTGCGGAAGTCGAGCAGCGCGAGCTCGATGGCGTTCTTCTCCGGGATGCCGACCGACGCGTTCGAGCCGGTGAGCGCCACGGTTGCGCCGAGGATGAGCGCGTCTTCGTCCTTGTAGTCGCCGAAGACCGTCTGGCACTCGGCCGTGACGAGGCTCACGCATGCGCCGTCACGCTTGCGACAGATCCTGTTGTCGCCCGGGCAGTCCTCGTTGGTCGCGCACTCCATCGTCGAATAGTCGTTCGCGTTCGTCACGACGGCGCAGCCTCCGAGCAGCGCGCCGCCGGCAAGCGGAAGCACCAAGGTCAGAGACCATGTGCAAAAGCGGGTGATCATCGATCTCTCCTGCGAAGTAAGTCCCACGCGCTGCAAGGGGCGCTCACGGATGGGGGCCAGACGACGTACTGCGGGCTGATGCGAGCTTCGTGACGCTGCGGTCACTTCCTGTCATCGATGGCGCTCTTCAACGTATCGGCTTTTTTCGGCGGTTGTGCATCCGCAGGAGACGTGGCCAGCCCCGTCGTGGGCGCTGCGAGCTTTGCCGACGCCACCGTCGCGCCCGTCGCGCCTGCGCCGCGCGCAGCACCAGCGCGTGACGCGCCGTGGCCTGATGAGATCGCGCCGGCGGCCTTCGCTGCGGGCATGGGCACGGACGCAGCAGCGCTGGCGGTGTTCTGCGCCGCCGGCTGTGGGGGCGGCGTGAAGGAGACGGACTCCGTCGGCGATGCCGGGAGCGCGGCCGCTGCTGCGGGCGGCACGTCGTCCGTGATGGGCGCTGGAGGCTGCGCGATCGACGCGGCTGGTCGCCGGACGAAATACACGCCTCCCATGATCGCGCCCGCCGCGATGAGGAGAACGCCGATGATCGTACCTCTTCGCTTCGTCTTGCCACTCGGTGGCTCGCTGTCGTCGACGAGCACGAGGGGCCGTCGTGAGGACGTGCGCGCCCGATCGTCCGAGATGGATTGCGCATCGAGGTGGAGGCGCGGTGGCGCCGATGCCGTCGGGATCAGCGGAGTGACCCCGGGTGCGTCGGACGTGAGGGGCGGCGGTGCGATCGTGGTCGGGGCCGAGAAGCTCGCGGGCACGAGCCCGGCGGCCTTCGAGACGGCGATCGCACGATCGACCGTCATGCGCGCTCGTTTCGGCGCGTAAGGCGCGAGCGCCACGACGAGCTCGGCGACGCTCTGCAACCGGCGCTTCGGGTTCTTCTCGAGGCACCGCATGATCGTCTCGGCCAGGCCTGCCGGGATGTCCGGCACGTGGTCGGTGACCGGCGGCGGCTCCGACTCGAGCACGGCGGCGCAGAGCTCGGTGATGCTCGACCCCGAGAAGGCGGTCCTCCCGGTGACGAGCTCGTAGAGGACGGCGCCGAGCGACCAGACGTCTCCCGTGTAGCTGACATCGTCCTTGCCCCGGATCTGCTCGGGGGGCATGTAGATCGGAGAGCCGACGAGCGACTGCGTCTTCACGAGCGAGATCGCGCCCCCGAACACGTTTCCGGTCAGCGCGGTCTTGGAGACGCCGAAGTCGAGGACCTTGAGCACCGGCATCGACTGGTCGCCCTTCACCAGGAAGAGGTTCGCCGGCTTGATGTCGCGATGGATGATGCCGTTGGCATGGGCGACGGCGATCGCCTCGCCGGCCTGCATGATCAGCTCGGTGGCACGCGCGAAGGGGAGGCGCCCCGTCGTCTCGAGAACGAGCTCGAGGTCCTCACCCTCGAGGTACTCCATGACGATGTACGGCCCGCGCTCCTGCGAAACGCCGACGTCGAAGATGGTGGGCGTGTACTCGCACTTGATCCGTGCCGCGGCCTTCGCCTCCCGGGCGAACCGGCCCACGATCTCCGGCTTCGACGCGAACTCTTCCTTGAGGAACTTGATCGCGACCTTCTCTTCCAGCTCGGAATGGTGGGCGAGAACGATGAGGCCCATTCCGCCTTCGGCGACGATCCGCTCGATGCAATACCGTCCGCCGATCACCTCCCCAGGAGTGAACGGTGTCCCCTTCAATCGCATCACCGGCATCGAACCGCTCTTCTGCGGCTCGGAGTCGGGACCGAGCGAAGGGCTGCGCTGTCCGTCCTTTCCCATGCCGTCGAGCGTAAGAAACGAGCCGATGAATGACAATCGGAGCAATCGGCTGCGCAAGTGCGCGCGAATGTAGGCGCGCCGAAGATATCGGCTTCAACTTGGCCGAAACCCGCAGAATCCCTGGAAGCGTGTCGTGCACGCAATGATGGGGACGTCTGTCAGTGGCTTTCTGACATCGGCGCGGTCGTGAGCTTCGTCGACGGTCTACAGGCCGTTCAAGCAGACGCGGTTGCGCCCGGAGCGCTTTGCTTCGTACAGCGCGGCGTCGGCATCCCGGACGAGCTCGGAGGCGGTCGCGACGTTCGCCTCCGGAAGCGCCGCAACGCCGACGCTGATCGTCACCGGCAGCCGCGTTCCCTGATAGTCGAAGTTCTCCTGCTCGACGCGCGCGCGGAGGCGCTCACCGAGCACGCCGGCATTGAGGAGCGCGATGCCACGGCAGATGACCGCGAACTCTTCGCCACCGTACCGCGCGAGGACGTCCTCTGCGCGGATCGTGGCTTGCGTGATGCGAGCGAGATGAACGAGGACCGCGTCTCCGGCGAGGTGACCGTAGTTGTCGTTCACGCGCTTGAAGTAGTCGACGTCGAACATGACGAGCGACAGGGTCGCTTTGTGACGTCGCGCGTACGCGAACTCGGTCTCGAGTCGATCCTGGAAGAACTTCTTGTTGTACGCACGCGTCAGGCCGTCGCGGAGGGCGGCATCGATCATCTGCTGCTGGAAGCTCTCGTCCAGCTTGTCCTGATACGTGAACTTCAGCGTCGTTGTCGCGCCGAGGCGGATCTTGTCGCCTTCTTTGAGCGCATGATGCTGGACCATCTCGCCGTTCACGAGCGTCCCGTTCGCGCTCCCGAGGTCTTCGATGATCACCTGCCCGCCGATGGAGAGGACGCGGCAGTGGCGTCGAGAGATGCCGTCGTCGTTCAGACGGACGTTCGCGCTGACCGCGCGCCCGATCACGATCTCGGGACCCTCGATCTTGTGCATTTCCCCGACGTTCGTGCCCTGGAGCACGACGAGGTAGGCCGCTACCTGCTGGCGCCGTGCCCGGAGCTCGGACTCGAGGCTCGACAGGCTGGTGATGCGTGTAGCTTCCCCTTCGTCGGCCGGGATGCTCGGCCGCGCCCGGAAGGGGGGATCACTCGCCATGGTTTGTTAGGGTGCCGAGCTTTCACGACACGGTCAAGGACGCCCTCGCATCGCCCGGACGGTTCCCGACGAGCGGCGCGGCCGGCCCCGTCGCCCAGGGACGACGCTCGGCTCCTTCGGGCGCGGGTCGGGACGTGCGCTGGACGTGCTCCACGTCCGCGCACGTCCGCGCAGTACGTAGCCACATGCATGGAAGAGCTCGCCAGGGCCGGTCGCGCCGGAGGCGAGCTCGACGTCCTTGGTGCATGGGGGGCGCACGGCGCAACGCGGGTAGTCTCAGCCGGGCCCGGAAGGCGTGACGGTGACGCCCGACAGCGCGACCATCGCGTCATGCTGCGCTCCGTGTTCGATGAAATCCTGCACGGTGCGCGCGACGGTCGAAGCGACCAGCGTGATGAGCGGCAGGTGCTCGCCCCCTTCGCAGGTCGCCTGTCCGGGGGCTCCCTCTTCGTCGGCGACGAAGCGCTCGTTCCAGCGCACGAGACCGAAGGTCCCGTCGGCGGAGACGGCGGCGTGAAGGAGCGGCTTGCCGGTGCTGTCGGCCCAGTCGGACAGCACGCGGCGGCTCTTCGCGTTGTCGAACGCGTCGACGACGAGATCGGCGGACCCGCAGAGCGTCGCGACGTTGGTCGCCTCGACGCGAACGCCGAACGCCTCCGCCTTCACTCCCCAGAAGTTGGCGAGCTGCAGCTTGAGCGCCTCGGCCTTGTTCTTTCCGACGGACGCCTTCACGAACGCCTGCGAGAGGCAGTTTTTCGATTCGACGCGGTCGAAGTCGATCAGCACGAGCTGAGCGTCGAGGTTGCGGCATGCAACGACGGCGTGCGACCCGAGCGCTCCGACACCGCAGAAGAGGAGGCGAGGCATTTCAGGCTCCAGGCTCCAGGCTCCAGGCTCCAGGGGAGAGACGAGGAGAAGAAGCGAAGAAGAGGAGACGAAGGGAAGAAGTGTTCCCTTTGTCAGGTGGCGCCGAAGGGGACCTTCGGGCGGAGGTAGATGCGGCGGCCGCCGTGTGGGGTGTCGAAGCGGTCGACGACGTAGTCGTCGAAGGCGTGCTCGCCGAGGTTCGCGACCTGCAGGCCGCGGACGCCGCCGGAGCGGACGACCTCGACGGCGATGCGGCGCACGTCGCGATCCGTGAGCTGGTAGTCGACGTCCAGCGGGTAGTCGGCGGAGAGTCCGTTGTAGGTGATGTTCAGGACTGCCATTGTCGTCATTCCTTGATGTCGATGTCGTGTCCGGTCGCGACCGGCCGAACGAGCTCGCGATGCGATGCTCGCGTGATTCCCGAGGCGAGGCGGAGGAGCGCGGTCCAGCGGGGCTCGGCGTCCACGACGACGTCGCGGTGAGCGCCCGTGTCGATCCCTTCGAAGCGGCGAACCATTCCGCGAGGGGTGATGACCGAGAAGAGAAGAGGACGACCGAGCGCAGTGACGAGCGCTCGCATGGTCGTGTCGTCCTCGTGTGAGAACGCCAGCGGTCCGACGGGATGGCTATGTGCGATCTCCGTCACCCGATCGCGGCGCGACCAGATCGCCTCCCAGCGCGCCCGCGAGTCGGGCAGGCGCACGGGGCTGTCCGAGGCATCCGACCAGAGGATGCTCCCGTCGCCGCCGATGAGGAAGAAGACCTCGCGCAGGTTCGTTGCCATGGTTCATCAGGCGCCCGTCAGCGCCGCGTGATCACGAGCACGCCATCGTTGATCGCCTCCCGGATGACGCCGGGCAGGCTGTCGAGCGTGACGAGCTCGTCGGCGCCTGCGAGGCAGACGCCGGAGTCGTAGACGTGAAGCGTGATCGCGTCGATCACGCTGATGAAGCGCTCGCCCATGAACTCGAACGCGACCTCCAGGTTTCCGTCCCCGAGGTTGCGCGACGAGAGAAGCCGGGCGTGCGCCGCGTCCAGCGCAATCTCGGCACGGAGGTGAGCGTTGTCCAGGGTAGGGACGTCGCGAGGGTTCGCACGGCGAGCGATGATCGGCTCGCGCGGCGCACGGCCGTGGACGATCGCGCGGATGCGGGCGCTCTCCGACTCCTCGGCGCGCCGCGCCTCGAGAGCGAGGACGAATTCGCGCGCGGCGTCCTCGCCGTGCTCGGCAATGCGCGGGGCCGCGGCTGCTGCTTCACGCACCGACAGCGGGACGTGCAGGCGCTGCGCGACGGCGAGCGACAGCGCGACGCCGTATGCGACCCGGAGCGATGGAGGGACGCCCTTCATCTCTCCGAGCGGCTCGAGCCGTTCGAGCCGGAGCCGCGCCTCTTCTTCGATGTCGCCGTCGAAGTCGAGCGACTCGAACACGAGGTCTCCGGAGTGCCACCGGCGCGCACGCACGATCGAGAGCGGCGTAGGCTCTTCGTCGGGCATGAGTCGAACTCGTTCGAGGCCGCGCACACGCTCGCGCGCGTCGCGGAGCTCGGGCGTCGTCACCCATCCGCGGACGTAGTGTCCGCGGATGCGCGGGAGGCCGGACAGATCCGGCGCATCCTCCGGCGCGAGCGCCCGAGCCTTGCGGCCCTCGATCTCGAACCGGTGGAAGCCGTTCGAAGGCCGAGGCGCGTCCACGCGGACCCGGCGGTCCTTTCCGTAGGCGAAAGGACCTCCGAGATACGCGAGGACGGCCGCTTCCTTCTTTCCGAGGAACTTGAGGTAGAGCATTTGAGGCTCCAGCGCTCCAGGCACTCCAGGCTCCAGGCTCCAGGCTCCAGAGAGAGAGAGAGAGAGAGAAGGCTTCAGGCTTCAGGATCAGAGAGAGGGAAGGCCAGCGATCCAGGGAGGACTGGCTCCAGGCGGAGAGGGCCTGGAGCCTGGAGCCTGGAGCCTGATCATCCCGTCAGGATCGGGGTCGCGAGCACGCGCTCGAGCCATCCGACCTGTGCAGCCACGCCCGGCCCGAGCTTGGGAGCTTCGAGCACGGCGCGGAGCACACGAGGCACCTGGTACGGGTCCTCGAACTGATCGATCTGCACTTCGCTGTACGGCACGCCCATCACGCGCGCGCACGACTGCACGGTCGTTCCACGCGTGGACGAGACGTTCACGAGCATCGCGATCGCAGCGACGTCGTAGCCGTAGTCCTTGAAGGCCTTCGCGAGCTGCGCGCCGTCCTCGCCGGCTTCGTCGCCGACGACGATCACGATCAGCTTGTGCGTCGGCGGAATGCGGACGCCCGTGTTGTAGAGGACGCGCAGCGCCGAGGCGTGCACGGTTCCTCCTCCCGCCTTGATGCTTCCGAGCATGTGCTGCACGGCTGCACGGGTGGGGGCCTTGGGCCTCAGCACCGTACCGACCGTGTCGAAGCTCGCGATGTGCACGTGCTCCTGCGGGAAGCCCGCGAGGATGCGCGACAGCGCTTCCTTCGACTTGTCGATTGCGCCTTCCATCGAGCCGGACTTGTCGATGAGAAACATGACGTCAATCGGCTGCTCGGCCGCTGCTTCCGCAACGGCCTTCTTCGCCGCGTTGTCGCTTGCCTCTTCGAGCTTGTTCCGGAGGTCCTTCGACCGGACGTTCTTCGCGATGTTGAGCGCACGCTGGTCGGTCGCATCCGCGATCGCCTTCTCCCAGCGCTGACGGATCTCGGGCTCGGTCATGAGCCCCAGCTCCTCGAGCGTAGGCGTGAGCATGCGGAGGTCACGGTCCGAGAGCGAGGGGAGCAGCGCCACCATGATGGCCGGCGTGAGCCCCACGTCCTTGGGCAGTCGACCGACGACGTCCTTGTGCGAGAGCTTCTGCGTGACGA
>JAFAER010000004.1 GCA_023423895.1 Pseudomonadota bacterium | reverse complement strand
CGTCACGGCCGAGATGGTGCTCGCGCCAGACGTGCTCCATGAACGTGGCAAAGCCCTCGTTGAGCCATCCCTCCGACCAGTCGCGGCACGTGACGAGATCGCCGAACCACTGGTGGGCGAGCTCGTGGGCGATGAGGTCGTCGCTCGTGACGTCGAGGGCCGCGCGCTCGTCGAGCAGGATGTGCTCGTACATCGTCGTGGCCGTCGTGTTCTCCATCCCGCCGAAGATGAAGTCGCTGACGACGACCTGAGCGTACTTGTTCCACGGGTACGGCGTCTTGAGCAGCTCCGAGAACCACGTGATCATCTCGGGCGTCCGCGCGAAGGTGCGCTTCGCGTCGTCCTCGCGCCCCTTCGGCACGAGGTACGTGAGCGGCACGTCGCGGCCTTCCCAGCGCACGGTCTCGTCCATGTTCGGCGCCTCGCCGTTGGCCTCACCGCTGATACGCGCGACGTCCTGGAGCTCGGAGAACTCGCCGGCGACGATCGTGATCAGGTAGCTCGGGTGAGGCTCATCCATCTTCCAGTGGAAGACCTCTGTCTCGCCGACGGTCTCGCGACCGGCGAGCGCGCCGTTCGAGAGGACGTAGAAGCCGACGGGCACGCGGATGCGCGTCTCCGTCGTCATCTTCGCGTGCGGCTTGTCGTGGCACGGAAGGACGTGGCGGGCGTCTTCTTCCTGGAACTGCGTCCACGCCTGCTTCGGGCGGTGCGGGACGTGCTCGTCGGCGTCGAGGAAGTAGAGGCCCTTGCGCGGCGTCGCCGCGTACTCGACGGACACGGTCGTGCGATCGGCCGTCGGCCCGATCTCCACGACGAGCAGCTTCCCGTCGTACGTGTACTTCGCCTCCTTGCCGCCGACCGCGACCGACGTGATCGCGAAGCCGACGGCGTCGAGCTCGATCGCGGTCGCCTCCGGATCGACCCGCCGGATGCGGATCGTCGCCGAACCGCGGATGCTCCGCGTCTCGAAGTCGAGCGCGAGATCGACCGCGATGTGCTCGATGGCGAAGGGCCGCGGCCGCTCGAAGTGGCGCGGGCTGGACGAGAACGCGAACGGCCGCCCCGAGCCTGCCGCGTGCTCGTGTGCTTCGTGACTGTGACCTCCAAGACCCGCGCAGCGCGCGTGGAGACGATGCTCGATGCCCATGGGGAACGAGCAGTCTACAACGACCGCGCGCGCGCCCAGTAGAAACCGGCCGAGGAACTCGCGCCCGGGCTCAGCGGCCGAGCGCTTCGGCGCGGTTCACGATGCGCGGGGTGATGAAGATCACGAGCTCGTTCCGCGTGTCGCTCGCGCGGCGACGCTGGAAGAGCACGCCGAGGATCGGAATGTCGCCGAAGAACGGGATCTGGTCGAGGTTGCGGCCGGTGTTGCGCGTGAAGATGCCGCCGATGACCGCCGTGTGACCGTCCATCACGAGGAGGTCGGTCTCGGCCTCGCGCTTGAGGATCGTCGGATCGCCACGCGGCGACGTCTGGTTGAAGTCCGGCTCGTCGCGGTTGATCTTCACGTGCATCGCGATCGACCCGTCCGCGGTGACGTGCGGCCGGACGAGAAGCTGCAGCTTCGCTTCCTGGAAGGTCGTCTGGACGCCCTGCGCGCTGATCTGTGCGAACGGGATGAGCGTGCCCTGGCTGATGCGCGCGTCGCGGTTGTCGAGCGTCAGGATGCGCGGGCTCGACACGATGCGGAGGAGGCCGCTCGCCTCGGCCGCGGACAATCGCAAGCCGATGTTGAGGTTGTTGTCGATCGAGCCGAGCGAGAAGCCGAGCGCGCCGCCCTGCCCGGTACCGGTCGCGGCCGGGAGGTTGACCGCGAAGTTCGGCTGCGGGACGTTGCCCTGGAACGGCGAGAGACCGCGGGAGTTCGTCTGCTGGTCGTAGTTACCGCCGGCCGCGGTGACGCGGGACGGGAACGCGATGCCCGTCGGATTGCCCGTCGCCTCGGAGAAGGTGACGTCGCCGCCCCACTGGATACCGACGTCGCGGAGGTAGCGGCTCGTCGCTTCGACGATGCGCGCCTCGACGAGCACCTGCGGGGTCTGCGTATCGAGCGAGCGAACGAGCTCCTCGATGTTGTTCAGGTTGCCCGAGATGTCGCGAGCGATGAGCACGTTGGTGCGCTCGTCGACGGCGATCGAGCCGCGCGGAGAGAGCAGGTCCTTCGCACGCGCCTGGAGCTCGTCGGCCTGCGCGTAGCTCACAGGGATGAGGCGCGTCTCGAGCGGCGTGAGCTCGTATTCCTGCTTCGCCGCGGCGAGCCGGAGCTCACGCTCCTTCTGCAGCGTGGCGAGCGGCGCGACGCGGATGAGGTTGCCCGAGCGGACCATGCCGAGGCCCTTGGCCTGCAGCACGACGTCGAGCGCCTGGTCCCACGGGACGTTCCGCATCCGGATCGTCACGTTGCCGGACACGTCGTCCGCCGTGACGATGTTCACGCGTCCCACGTCCGCGAGCAGACGGAGGATGTTGTGGATGTCGGCGTCCTTGAGGTCGAGATCGATGCGACGGCCCGTGTAGCCGCGCGCCTGCGCGTTCAGCGTCGCCGTGAAGCCGGCGGCCTCGCTTCCACTCGCGACCTCGATTTTCGGCTCGTCGCCGAGGATCGACGTCTCGACCTTCGGTCCGCCGTCGTCGTCTTTCTCGCGCGCGACCGTCACGGAGCGGCGAACGGGCGCCTTGGGCGCGTTCTTCGCCAGCGCGGTGTCGAACGTCCAGACGATGGTCTTGCCGTCGACGAGGATGCTTCCCTGGCCCCCGCCTTCGGACTTGTCGATCTCGACGAACGTGGACTCGCTCTTCTCGTCGAAGAAGGTCGTGACGCTCTTGATCGCGCCCCTGCCCTGCGAGACGTCGAGCGTCTTCGCGAGCGGCTTGGCGAGCGCCGTCTTCTTCAGCTCGAGCCGCACCCGGCCGGCGGGGCTGGTCGAAAGCGCGTAGGCCGGCATGTCGGTCGTCGAGATCACGAGGCGATCGCAACCGGACGTGCAGGGCGCCTTCGCGCGCTCGTACCGGACGTCGACGAGCTCGGGACCGGCAACCTGGGGCTCTCCGTCTTTCGCCGTGCCGACCGCCGGCGCCGTCGTGGCCGCAGGGGTGAGCTGCACCTTGAGCGTCGTGCCCTCGGCGCGCACGCGATACGTCGCCTGCTTCAGCAGGTTGATGCTCACGCGCGTCATCTGACCGGCCTCGGTCGTGAAGGCCTGGGTCATCACCCCGCCGACGACGCCCACCGCCTTCGTGACGGCGGCCTGTTTGGCGCCCACGACGTCCGATCCCTGGATGTCGACGACGAGGCGTTTGCCGCCGTTCTCGATGCGAACGCTCCAGACGGGCGCGCTCGTTCCGACGACCTCGATCTCTGCTGCTCCGCTCTGCGCGTCGTCCATCGTGTGGACCTTCACGTCCTGCACGTGGTTGGGCGCTGCCCCGACGGGGGCCGCGGCATCGGCCCACGCCAGGCTCGCCGTGAGGACGATGGCCTGCGCGCCGATCAGCTGCAGCACTCGCTTGTGAATCGAGCCCCTCTTCCGCATGGCTCTTTGGCTCCCTCGCATCGTCCGCCGACACCCGCCGACACGACTCCGCAGGACCCACCGTAGAACGCAGGGATCGGAAGATCCCAATTTGTGGCAGACGTTTATCGAAGGGCCCCGCCGCTCGGAGGTGCTCGCCTGCTCGGAGACGGCGCTCTCCGCGCTACTTCGGCTCGGTCGGGACGACGACCTTGTTGACCGGCTTGACGCTGTATCCCGCCGGGTAGGCGTAGCTCACGGCCTCCGAGGAGAAGGCCTCGGTGGCCGGCGAGCCCCAACCCCAGACGGTGAGACCGAACGGCGCGTCGCTCTTCATTTCGTGCCGGCCGTTGTCGCACGTCCCCTGCTTCTCGAAGTTGCCGCGGACCAGGTCCACGCGCGTGAACTCGAGGTCTCCGCTGCTACCGAGCGGCTCCCATCCCGAGAGCGCCCCGGCGCAGTCGAGCGTCACGTCCGAGAAGGACCCGCCCTCCTTGCGTCGAATCACGACGAGGTTCGTCTCCGGGTACGTCGGGTCGGTGAAGAAGACGTACGACGAGAGATACTGCTCCGCCGGGATCACGTTGACGAACTCCGGATCCCCGCGGTAGCCACCGCCGTTCCCAGCAACCATCTCGGCGCCGGTCATGTGCCCGGACATGTAGAACGGATGATCGGCGTCCTGGCTCTTCACCACGAACGGCGAGCTCGTCCAGAATTCCGCCACCTGACCGAACGCGAGCGACGTCGGCGCGGCCTCGGGGGCGCTCGGCTCGTAGGTGAGCTGGGTGCCGTCCACGGCGCCGACCAGGCGCCATGGCGTGCTCTCTTCGACGCCGTCATGACGATTCCGGTAGCGAACGGCTGCATAACGCGAGCCGAGCGCGCGGACCGGCGGAAGCTGCTGATGCGCCGAATCACACGCGAACATGTCGACGTCGATCGATAGACAGGTCGCGCCGCCGAAGACGCCGATGGGCTTGTTGGCCTCGATCGCGCTGCCACTGAGCTCCTCGTTCTGCGTGAACTGGAGCAGCTGCCCGCGATCGAGGGTGTAGGAAACGGACTGTTGCGCAGGCGCTGCGTCCACCCCGGCGCCGCCAGCGATGGCCGCCGACGGTAGGAGCGTGACCTGGGTAGCGTCCTCCTGCGCCACGATTTGAAGAAACGGCTGGGCATACGGCACGAGCTGGCTCTTCCGGAACGCGTTCACGCCCAGGTAGTTCACATCCCACGCGCTCGTCGGAATGAGCAGCGTGGCGCTCGTCACGGCGCTCGAGCCGCCGCCATACGGATAGATGTCGTAAGCCGCCACCGGTGCCGTGGTCGTCAGGTGAAAGGCCTCGCCACGGCCGGTACCGGAGACGCTCGCCAGCGCCGAGGTGAAGCCCGGTGTGACGCCCGCTGGGCAGCTCGTCACGCTGTTGCCGTACCGGCTCAAGAAGACGATGGCGACCTCCCCAGGCGGGATCTCGTCGTTCACGAGCGGCGTGTACGTGATGCTCTGTCCCGACCCGGAAGGAATTCGGGCCATCCCCGCCACATCGAGCGCCTGCCCGTCACGCTCGACGGCGATCTTGACGGGCGTGCCCCATGTGTTGACCACGAACGCGGCGAAACACCCGCCTCGTCCCGCCTCGATCACATCCGGCGGGGCAACGTAGTAGTCGCATCCGACCGTGCTCTTGTTGACATGTGCGGCCTCGCAGGCGGGGACGCACTTGCCCGCCGCGCAGCCCTGGTCGTCGGGGCACGTCGCGAGCACCTTCCCCGAGACGTCGAGGACCTGGCGCAGATCGCTCGAGCAGGTCGTGACGGCGTCGCCGCCGTCGACGCCACCGAAGTCGCCTGGCTCCGAGCCGCGGGCTTCGTCGTCGGTCATTCCCGCATCGGGCGTAGGGTCGGCGAACGCTCGCTCCGTTGCGTTGCACTGAGTCATGGAGAGCAGAACGAACGAGCCGGCGACGGCTCCGAGCCAAGGGAATCGCACGATCCCCCTTCTATCGCGCGAAGGATTGAATGGGCAGGATTTCCGACGACCAGCAACGCGTCACGTAGCCTCTCGCGCGCAACGTACTGGCGGTGACGATGTGGTCACATGCCGACGAGTCGACGTGCGATGCGGGCGAACACCGGAGCCGCCGCGCTCGGTCCGGTGCCGCCGTCGCGTGGGGCCTCGAGCCCGACGAGGACGACGAAGGGCGGCTTCCACCCGACCACCGTGCCGACGAAGCTCGCGTACGAGCGACCATCCCCGAGATCGGCGGTGCCCGTCTTCCCGGCGACGCGCACGTCTTCGATGCGAGCGAGCCTGCCCGTGCCGAGATTGCTCTCCATGACGTCCTCGAGCATCCCCCTCATCGCGCGCGCCGTCTCCTCCCGGAAGACGCGCACGCCTGGCTGCGCTCGTCTGGTGGACGTCGGCTCCATGTAGAGGCCGCCGTTGAGGAGCGTCGCATAGGCGGCCGCGACCTGGAGCGGAGTCGCCTTGGCCCACGCTCCCGCCGCCAGCATCGCAGCATCGATTCCCGACGCATCGGTGATGGGCGGAATCGTCCCGGGCGGATCGCCGATGTGAAGCGCCTTCAGAGTGGCGAGCAGTCGATCGAGCCCCAGCGTGTCGAGCACCTTCGAAGCGGCGACCTTGGACGAGACGGCGAGCGCGTCCGTCAGGGGGAGCGATCCGTACTCGGTCGGGTCCGACAGCTGCGCCTGTCCGTAGCGGCGAGGCGCGCACTCCACCCACGTATCGATGTCGATGGTTCGCGCATCCACCGCCGCTGCAAACACCATCGTCTGGAGCGTCGAGCCGGTCACGTACGCGCGCTCCGCCGCAAGCGACGGCGCGTCTCGTCCGTGATCGCGTCCTTCCATGGCGAGGACATTGCCCGTCTGGGCATCGAGAACGACGACGACGGCCGCCGCAGGCGCCCATTCGCCGACGGCACGATCGAGCTCTTCGCGCGCGATCGTCTGCACGCTCGGGACGAGCGTCGAGGGCGGCGCCTGGATCTGCCCGGGAGCGGCGCTCGATGGCGGGCTCGACGCCGGCGTGCAGGAGAGCGCCGCGAGCACCGCAACGACGGATGCGAACCAACGACGTGAAAGCATCGCGGCGGAGGTCTAGCACGCAGATGCGCGTGCTGGCTCGGTGCTCGTCGCGCACGCGCCGGCTCGCGCGCGCCGCGCTTCCCGTGTTGACCTGACCGCTCAGCCCACGAAGGGCGCAAAGCCGCCGTAGATCAAGCGCGCGCCGTCGAACACGGCCTTCTCGTCTTCCATCTTCAGGCGAGGATCGGCCATGACCTTGGCGTTCACCTCGTCACGGTGTGCGCGAGACTCGTAGACGATCCAGGCGAAGATGACCGTCTCGTCCTCCTTCAGGTTCACGCTCTGCGGAAAGGACGTCAGCTTTCCCGGCTTCACGTCTTCCGCGACCCACTCTCGGTAGTCGAGAGCACCGTGCTCACGCCACACCGTCGAAGCGAGCTCCGCAAGCTTCCGATAGGCATCGAGGTTCTGCTTCGGGACCGGCAGGATGAAACCATCAACGTAGGCCATGGGAGATCCTCCTCGCGCGCACCGCGACCGCGAGCGCGCGCCGAGTCTCGCAAAATTGTCGCGCCGGCGCGACCGGGCATCCTGTGTCGGGCGGCTTTCTTTGGTGGCTCACGGCTTCCGCACCGGGCCGCAAGCTGGCGGTGCTTCGACCATCTGCCAGCCTCCTCCGTGCTGCCGCTGGCGGTATTCCTCGCGGAGCTCGCTGCGGGCATCGGGCCGGAGCAGGTCGCATGGATCGAACCAGTGGGGCGTGATGGCACGGCCGAGGATCGGGGGAAGGTCGCCCGCGAAGTCGGCGACATGCGGGCATCGCCAGTGCCAGAGCGCCCAGCGAGCGGGAATGGTCTCGAAGGCGAGGACCTCCTTCACGCCGCCGTTGCAGTTGGTGGCGACGACGAGAACGGCCTTGTCGGGAACGCGCACGACGACGTCGTGGTGGAACTCGCCCTGCGTCCAGTGGTCGAGGAGCTCGTACCGTCCGTAGCGCGCTCGTAGATCGTCGAGGAGAGCGCCGAGTACCAGATGGTCGGCGAGTTGTTGCACGTCTCTTTGCATGCAGATGAAGTGTAGCTCGCGCTGACGCCAAGGCCATGAATGGACGCCCGTGCGCCTTTCGTCACGGCGCTCGTTGCGCGACGATGCAGGGCGATGCCAACGCCGAGACGGAAGAGAGCTTCGATGCGCGAAGAGTGGCGCCGAGGACCTCGTCATGAACTGTCCTCGATGCATGCCGAAGGGCGGTGCCACCGCGAGCCCCTACCGCGGCGACCTCCGGCGAGGTTCGGCCGTCGTTCTCGAGCCTGAAACGCACGCCGCGTCCCTCGTGCAGATCGCGCGCTGCCCCGTGTGTCACGGCGTGTTCGCCGAGCACGAGGCCATCGCCACCATCGAGCGCACCGCGCGCCGGATGAAGCGGGGGCCATCGCTCGCGGGAGTCGTCGGGCGTGCGTACGAGCCGCCCACCGAGAAGATGTCCTGCCCATCGTGCTCGGGCGAGACGACACGGCGCGAGTGGAGCATGGGCACGCTCGTCTTCGTCGACGTGTGCGTCGAGTGCCGAGGCGTCTGGCTCGACAGCGGGGAGCTCGAGACACTCGGCGGGTGATCGTCGGCGAACGACAACAGCCCGCACGCGACAGCCTGACTTCTCGTCGAGCCGCGGCTGGTTCAGGGAGCAAGCAGCTCGCCCGCACTGCAGATCGATGGAGGCTACAGCGCGGTCATGCGCATGCGCTCGATTCGCGCCGTCGTTACGATGTCACGAACATCTACGCATCCTGCGTCGAGTCGAGGCTCTCTTCGATGAAGCTGCCGAGAGGCCCGAGCTCACCAGTGTCCGCGACGGCCTGGGCGATCGCGCGAGTATCACCGTGAACGGATAGGAGGGTCGCAAGGAGACGCTGGTGGCTTTGGACGTGGGCGAGCTCGCTATCGCTCGATTGGATCGCCGCCGTGGCTTCGGTCAGCACCCGCGGAAACGTCTGGATATCGCTGCGCGGGTCGTAGCCCACGTCGGACTTCACGTTGTCGAGATCCACGCAACCTGCCACGCGCATGAAAGCCGCGGCGAGCTTGTTGAGCGCGAGGCTGGTCTCGGAGAGCGCGCTCTCCACCCTCCGTACGGGGACCGAGCAGAGATTCAGGAGTTGGGCTCGCATCTCTCGCATCCCGCTCGAAGAAGCCACGTCCGCCGTCGGACGCATTGCACTGCTTGCCGGGGCAGGCGGCGCAACGAGCTCCTCCTCCGCCGCGAGCGCGACGAACGCGGAGGTGATCGCGCAGAGGTTCGTCGCGATGCTTGCCGCGTCCTTGTGCACGGCATCGAGGCTCGATGCGTGCGAGCCATCCATGGCGAGAAGCTCGAGATTACCCAGCAGCCGCGCAAGCGAGGCACGCGCGTCGTTGACGCATTCGAGTCCACGCGCACGTGGGTCGGCGGCGGATGATGGCTTGGTCCGCTCGCGAACAGGTGGACGCACGACGGTGGAAGGCAAGAGACCAGTCAAGGTCGAACCACGTCGCCTCTCGGCAGGTGGATTCGAAAGCGCGATTCCAAAGGACATGCACGCATGGAGCCACACCTCCCAGACCGGGGCCAAATTCGAGAACGCCCACGGCGCTGCCCGCACGAGTGACATGATGCGGATAGCCCGAAGCAGCGTGGGGTCCGCTACTTCGACGCGGTCGACTCGACGCGGGAGTCGAGCCTCCACTCGCAATCGGACTCCTGGGCGGGACAGCCGCGTTCCCGTGGTGCCTCGGCGGACGCGGCGTACTTCCGTTGTCGCGAGTCGATCCGCTTCTCGATGTGCTCCCGACCGAACACTTGCTCGGCATGAGGACGAGTGTGCAATCGGCATCGCAATCGAAGATTTGCCGCTTCGTCACTACCCCTTCACGCGGAGCAAGCCGCTCTCCTTCGAGCTTCGCGCGCTCGCCCCGACGACGCGACGACGCTCTTGCCACGGCTCCTCGGACGGTGCGCGAGAAGCCATGGTTCTCGATTCGGATGCTCCAGCCCGCGACGGAGGCGCTGTCGAACATGAACCTTTCGATCTCCACGCGAGCGCCCGCACCGCTGCCGAAGAGGATCCTGGTCGTCAGCACTCTGGAGAAGTGGGCCGCGACCTCCCGCTCTCGAGCCGCACAACATGCGCGAGATCTTGCGCATGGCTCGTACAGCGTGCTCGTGTTCTTCTTCGCTTGTTGTAGCGGTGAAAATCGCGCGTGTGTTCCTGGTCGACCGAGCACGATCTGATAAGAAAGTGCCGTGCGCTGCCTTCTCCAACAGGCCCGCCTGTTCATTCTCCCGGCTCTGATCGCCGTCGCTGCGGCGGCTGCGGGCTGCAACCCGGAGGTCGACAACGATCTCGAGAAACGTCGCCGCAACGCGAGCGCCGATACGACGGCGCGCAGCGCAAGAGACGCGGGAATGTCCGCCGAAGAGATCGAGCCGGAGGAGAGCGAGCCCGAGGAGACCGACCCGCCCGATACCGCCCCACCGCCGGTTCCCGACGCGGGACCGCCGAACACCTGCCCGCGTGCCCGCATTGCGGTTGCGGGCGTCATGCTCAACATCCGCGAGGCTCCGAACACGGCATCGGCGGTGCTCGGGTCGCTGCCGAACGACGCCGTCGTCACCGTGAAGCAGAAGGTGACGGGTGAGGTCGTTTCGGACAACGCCGAGTGGTTCAAGATCATGACGAGCGAGGTCGCGGAGGGATTCATCTCCGCCGCCTTCGCGACCTGCACCACCGACCCGGCGACGCAATGACCCGCCTGGCGTCGTCAGCAGGCGGCGTCCTTCGGCAAGCACACGTACGACCCCCAGCCCATCACGGAGCGACCTCCGGCGCCGCAGCCGTTCGAGCGGCAGTCGCCGTCTTGCCGTCTTCGTCGGGGTTGCCCAAGGGGCGAGAATTCGAGGCGGACCTCTCCGGCTCTTCCTCTTCGCGCAGATCCGGTCGACTCGCTGGAGCGTCGACGTCGCGGCGCACCGGAGGAGGCGAGCACCGAACGCGGGGATACATGCCTCACGAGCACGAGAACACCGGCCTCCGCATCGCCCACTCGAAAGGGGCTGCGCTACGCTGAGACGGCGCAACGACATGCGCTGCTGGGGGTCTCATGCATCGATTCGCTTGCTTGCTCGTCGGTTGCCTTGGTCTCGGAGTCATCGCGAATTGCAGCGGGGACGACGAGGCATCGGGCGCACTCACGTTTCATGGCGAAGGGGACGTCGTCCCCAATTTCTCAGCCGACACCGGACTCGTTCCCGCGGGGTCGCAGGTGCAGGTGCAGTTCGTCCTCACTGCAACGGGTAAAGTGATGGCCGACGCGGCCGCCGAGCAGAGCGGCCCGAGCGACTCACCTTCCGTCATCGGGAAGCCAGGCTCCGGCAAGCTCGCCGTCGATGGCCACTTCAAGCTTCAGGGGAAAATGAGAGTCGACGTGTCCGGGCTGCCCAAATACGACGGCCCGATCCCCAATCTCGAGGGCGTCGACATCAAGTTCGGCGGCGACGAGGCGTTCGATCCATTCTTGCTCGATGGTTCGGCGAGTGTCCTGACCAACATTCCAGAGACCAAGCTACCGCCCATTCCCCTGCCCGGTGGTCTCACGGGAGAGCTCCAGATCACGATCACCAATGGGAGCAGCGTCACCGCCACGTTCTCCGGTGTCTGCGCGGCCGTCGCGAACGGCAAGGCGAGCTACCTCGGCAAGACCTCGACGACGGGTGTTCTCAAGCTCAAACCGACGATCGTCCTGAAGGTCCCGATCAAGGGAGAGACGCCGTTCGATCTGCCCGTGATCCCGATTTCGCTCCCGTCGAAGGACTCGGCGCTCGATCTTGGTACGCAGCCTGTATCCGGTGGAGGACCGGCCAAGTCGGGTCCTCCGGGTTCAACGGCCAGACAAGGATCGTGTTCGCCTAGCGAGATCCCACCGGGAGAGGCCGACGGCAGCACCCCGCCTCCGGATGGAGGCTCGGAAGCAGGCAGCGTCCCCGACGCTGGCGATGGCTACGCCTCCCATCCGGACACGACGTGGCAAGGCACCTTCACCCAGCTCGCCAGCTCCGATCTGTGCCGCCAGAATTGCGACAACGACCCCATGTGCGTCGGCTACCAAGTCATCGGCAGCTACGAGTGCAAGCTCTTCACCCTATTCGACTACGCAGCGCAGAACACGCATGGTCCCGGCGTGGCGACCAGCTACGTTCGCAACAGCACGCCACTCTACGAGTTCGATGTCGAAGACCACTTCGACCATCCGGGCAACGACCTCTCTTACTTCGACAACACGACGGCAAGCAGCTGCGCCGAAAAATGTGTCTCCAATCCGAGCTGCGTCGGGTTTTCGATGGTCAGTGCTGCTGCTCAGAACAAGGGCGACTGCTGGATCAAGTCGGCATTGTCCGTAGGCGGCTACAGCGTGGACCTGGTCCACTATTGCAAGCGCGGAACCCCCAACTGCAACGGCCGCTGAGACGGGCGGTGTGAGCCGAACGCCCACCGTGCGTTCCGCCAGAGGAAGGCGCGACGATGCGCTTCCGGTCTCGTCGATGCCCATCGTCGCGGACCGCGTAGAGGCCCCCCGCCCGCTGACCCGATCGCGCCGTCCGTTGGAGTGAACGTGAAGGCTGGCCGATCACCCGCTCAGGCTCATGGCGCCACAAGCAGACGACCGCGAAGGCGACATTGACGGATGCGGTCCGAGCTTCGAGTATGGCAGCACTCGGAGCTCCTGCTCACATGCAAACTGCACTGCCACTCGCGCTGTCACTCGCGGTCATCTCGTTCGCCACCACCGTCCGGGCGGCCCCCATCGACAGCTTGCCCAACTTCGACGGAGAGGAGGGCTTCGAGAGCATCACCGCCGCGACGCCGAACGTGAGCTTGTACGCGCCCGCAAAGGTCCTCACCTGGCAGTGACGGCAGCGACGGCAGCAATCCCGTCAACTCGCTCATCTCCGTGACGGCCGAAGCGGCAGGCACCAACTGTCCGAACGGCGGGCAGAAGATCGAAGCCGGGGTCCGACACCAACGAGAACGGCCGACTCGACCCTGGCGAGGTCACGGCGACCACGTACGTGTGCAACGGCGCGGATGGGGCCAACGGCGCCGATGGATCCAACGGCACCGACGGCGCGACCGGTCCGGCAGGCGCCAGCGGCTGCAGCGCCGCGCCAGGCGCTCGGTTCCCTTCGGAGGTCGGCATCGTCCTCCTCGCGCTGCCGCTGTGCCGTCGGCGTCGCGCAGCCGTTCGCCCCTCGTAGCCTCTCCGCGACGCCCGCCGACCCCCGCGTGGACGTCGGCGGCGCCACCGCTCGCCCGACTCGGCGGGCGCGAACGCGAATAGGGTGCATCCTCGACAGTCATTGTGGTTGTCCGAGGTCCGTTCACCTTCCTTGCCGACGCGCGCATCGAGCGATGACGTCCGCGGACATCCATTTCGGCCCGCAATGCGGCGGCTCGGCGTCTTCGGATCGGCCTGGGCGTCGGAAGTGCGCCATCTCGACGTCCCAGGACATCCGCTTGGCTCGTGAAGCTCGATCTCGGATGTCTCGGAACACGTCGCGCAATGCGCGCGTCGGTGGCGAGCTCTGCGTCGTTCACTCTGCGGCCATCGCGCCGTCCCCCTCGTCTGCTCGCTTCGCCGAGCCCTCCGTCCTGGCGCGGCGCTGCGCGTCCTGGAGGGCCTTCTGCAGCACCGCGAGCTGCTCGGAGATCGTCGCGAGCTCCTCGTCGAGGGGCGGGGCCGCCTCACCAAGCGCCTTCCGCGCAGCGTCCGCCCTCTCCTTCTCGGCGTCCTCCTGCGCCTCGGTCATGCCGTTCATGATGACGCCGATGAACAGGTTCAGGATGATCATCGTGCCCACGAGCACGAAGGAGACGAAGAAGAGCGCGCCGAGGATCGGCTGCGCCTCCGAGTGCATGCACAGCGCCTCCTTGCCGTCGTAGCCGTGCCCGGCGCACCCGTACATCTGGATGTACATGAGCTCGGTCCAGCCCTCGAGCGTGACGACGCGGAAGAGGGTGAGAAGCGACAGCTGAAGGTTCTCGAAGTGGATCGGATCGTTCTTCCCGAACAGGAAGACGGCCGCGACACCGTAGACGTAGAAGAGCAGGAACAGCAGGACGGAGACGTACCCCATGCTCGGGATGCTCTTGAGGAGCGCCGAGACGAGCAGCTGCAGCTTCGGCAACGCGCGCACGAGGCGGAGCACACGGAGCAAGCGGACCAGCCGGAGCACGACGAGCGCCTGGCCGCCACCGAACGGAACGAAGGAAGCCGCCACGACGACGAAGTCGAAGCAGTTCCACGCGTCCTTGAAGAAGCGCCACGGCTTGCCGCCTTCGGCGATCACCTTGATGACAATCTCAGCCGTGAAGATCGCGAGCACCAGCTGATCGAGCAGGTGGAGCGGGCCGAGGTACTTCTCGTGGAAGGCGGGGTACGTCTCCGCGCCGACGAGGACGCCGGCAAAGAGGATCACCGCCGTGATGAACCGCTGGAACGAAGGGCTGAGGCTGACGCGCTTGCAGAATGCGACCATCGTCGTGATGCAGTGAGTGTCGGCCGATCCGACCTGGGGAGGCGAAGCATACAGGAGCAACGCCGCGCGCCCTACCCGTTCGCGACGCCCATCCGCAGCCGACCGGAGATGACTCACGAGCGCAGGTTCAGCGCGCGCCGCCGTCACCGAACTGCCCTTCGGGGCCGTTGGTGCTCCAACGTGTTGCCCTCTCGCAGATGTCGCTCCTGCAGACAGGGCGGGCGGAATCGCATTCGGCATGGCACATCGACTTCGAGCCGCAGCTCTCCCCGGACCGCTCAGCCCACGAAGGGCGCGACGCCGCCGAAGATCATGCGTGCCCGACGACGGCGAGCGAGATCGCGCGAGCGTCGCCGTGAGCGGAGAGGAGGATCGAGCCTGGGCGGACGCGGCGTACTTTCGATGTGGAAGGTGGATCCGCTCGTCGAATATCGGCGCCGACCGCTCGAGGCGACCGCGGCATCACCGGATCACTTCGGCTTCCGGGTGCGCCTCGAAGTCGACGGTCCCGCGGCCGAGCTCGCCGAACGCATTTCCTCCCCAGCAGGAGACCTTTCCGTCGACCAGCGAAGCGCACGTCGAGGCCTCCGTCGTCGCGAACGAGACGACCTTGCCGGCGACCTGCGTCGCCTCCACGGGGTGGGAGGCGAAGGCGAGCGCGGCGGGAGCGATCCCGAGCGCGGCGGCGGTGTTCGTTCCCCAGCGGAAAAGACGCCCCGACGCGAGCAGCGCTCCGCCGTGCTGGGCCTGGTTCAGGCCGGCGATCTTCACGTCGACGACGAGCGCCGGGATCGCTGGAATCGACATGACACCGACGGACGGCCGCCAGGTCACGATCCGACCGTCGGTCGCGCCGTAGGCGAACGTCCACGTGCGCGCGACACCACGGACTTCGAGCGGAGCGGTCAAGAGGTCCGGCGACACGGAGCTTGCGCCGGCCGGCGCATTGCCGAGGCTCGCCAGCACGTCGTTCTCGACGAGCGCGATGATGGTGTCCTCGTCGGCGAAGATGGAGGGGTCCCAGGGATCGACGGTCGGCCACGTCCCGATCGCGACCGCCTTCACCGGAGGGCGAAAGCTCGTTGCGACTTGCGGCGAGGACCACGACTCTCCGCCCGCGTCCACGCCGAGGCCCGTCCGCAGCGCGCCCCAACAGTAGAGTGCGCGATCCGCGGTCGTGATCGCGCAAGCCGCCTTGGAGCCGAGCGCCACGTGATCCACGGCCGGGATGCCTTCGACGCGCGTCGGTGTCGAGAGCTGCGCCTCGTCCGGCGATCGGCCGAGTTGACCGAAATCGTTCCGGCCCCAGCAGTAGACCGCTCCCTCCGACGTGCGCGCGCAGGTTCCGAAGTTGGGTCCGACAGCGAGCTGCGTCACCTTGGAGAGGCCCGGGACGGGCGCCGCCTTCGCGCCGTCGATCGTGGAGGTCGGGCCCCCGCGGCCGAGCGCGCAGTCACCGGGAGAGGACTCCGTCGGCGGTTCGAGGCTGTCTCGTCCCCAGCAGCGGACCGTTCCGTCATCGAGCAGTCCACATACGTGGCGACCGCCGTTGCCGCTCACGCCGACGTAGCAAGGCGCTTCCGAACACTCGACGTCGAGAGGCTTCGCCTCCCCGGCGTCCAGTTGCGGAGCCGGCAAGCCGCCGTCGTCGTCCGCTGCTGCGTCGGGCGAGGGCGCGGTGTCCGTGCCGGCGTCCGGCGTCGGACCGGCATCGTCGGTCGCGGACGTACACGACACCGCGACCAGCAAGCCAGCGGGGGCGAGCACGAGGCCGAGCAGTCGGTTCACGGCTGGCCTCCATCGTTCGCCCACTGCGACTTTCGTTGACCCGCGAAGCCCGTGTGCAGAGGGAAGCCGGGGCCTCGTGGGCTCGACTCGCCGACGATCCAACCGTCCTCGGGATTCGCTGCCCATATCGCGTTCACTCTTCCTCTGGCCACGTTCTGAATCGAGGTCGGCATCGTCTCGAAGGCGCTTCCGTTCCAGCGCTGGACGAGACATCCATCGGAGAACCAGGCCTCGTTCGCAGAGGCTGTAGCCACCGAAAGCTTGGTGCACCCCGCTCCCCAGGGACTGACCACGAGTGGCTGCGTGACGAGCGCCGCGCCGAGGCTTCCGTCATCCCCCAGCGGGACGAGCTCGAACGAGGCATCCCAGGGGCTGCCCCCGAACGAACCAGGGTCGACGCCTTCGAGCAACCAGAGGCGGCGCGGGGCAGCCGGCGTGTGGGTCGCGGACATCGCGAGCATCGGCCTGTCACGCAACGTGATCGTCCAGCTCGTACCGTCGTAGTGGGCAATCGCTCCAATCGGGTCCGCGTCGTTGCGCGGAGGGGCGCATCGGAATCCCTCGGGACACATCGCCCCGCCCACGTACACGTCGTCGGGACCGAACCCGACGACGTGCGTCCACGTGTAGACGTCGGCGACCTGCGGGTCCGCTTGGGGTGTCATCGTCTCGATTTCGATCGGCTCAGCGGCGCCCTGGTCGGCTTCGCGGAGGCGAACGACAGCGTCGCCGCCCGACGCGATCCAGAGCATCGGCGAGGACGGCGCCGTGGCGGGAGCAGCCCAAAGCGAGAGCGCGTCAGACGAGGCAACGAAGTCCGCGGCGAACGAACGGAACGTCGGCGTGCCGCCGTCCTTCGCCGAATAGCGAACCAACGTCTCCCCGCTCAGCGCCCAGACATCATCCACCTTCGTGACCCAGATCGCAGCGGGACTGTCCGGCATGGCCGAGAGCGGAGGCCGATGGACTTCGCGCCACGCGGTTCCGTCCCATCGCACGATCGCGCCGTCGGCGATCGCCCAGACATCGTCGACGCCCGAGGCCGATATGCCCACGAGCGGCTTCTGGACGGGCAAGGGGTAGTAACAGAAACCGCCGGCGCTGCACTGGCTCTGGGCGATCGCGTCCCCACGCGCGTCCTCGCTGTCCGATGCGTCGGGCGGCGCCGCCTCGGGCAGCACGCCGGCATCGAGCACACCGCCGTCCTCGTCGGCCCCCGGTCTCTCGTCGCCCGCCGCACAGGCGAACGGCCCCGCCACAGCGCACGAGAAAGCGAGCACGACGGCGAATGCCTGGTTGTCTCTCGGCAGATTGCCTCTGAGCTTCATCGCGATTTCCCCGCGAAGTGAAGAACCTCTCCGTCACCTACGATCCACACGTCGTTCGCAGAGCTCCCCCACACCGCACGCATCGTCGGCTTCTCCGGCCAACCATCGAACGGCGTCGAGAGCTTGGTCCAGCTCGTTCCGTCCCAGTGGAGAACGGTGCCCGATTCGCCCACGGCCCAGACGTCGTTCGCGCCGAAGCCGAATACGCCACGAAGATCGGCAGTCGTCGGACCTTCGATGACCTCGAAGGTCTTGTCGGGCACGGCGCTTCGAGTCATGCGCCGGAGAGTGCCCACCTCTCCGACCGTCCAGACGACGCTCTCGTCACCCCAGATTCCGTAGAGGTGATCCACCGAGCGGGAGTCGTGCTCTTCCACGGTCCAGACGTCCGCTGCCGCGTCTTCGAGCGTCGCGCGTAGGACGCGACTGTCGCCGACGCTCCAGACTTCATCCGGACGCGGCATCGTGATGGCGGTCGCGATGTACCCGTACGACGGCCCGAACATCCTGGGATTGGTGGGACCGTCGTCCGCCCAGCCATCGAACTTCACGAGGGGCTCCCCATTCATCGGCAGCGGCGTCCCGTCGTCTTGATATTGAAACGACGCTCGAGCGAGCCACGCGCCGTTTGCTCTCCCGCGAATCGCCACGGGATCGGGTTCGAACGACGAATAGTCGAAGAACTGCCACTCCGTCGAGGTCGGCCCTCCCCACCCCTTCGAGTGGCGAATCCTCCGTCCATCGACGATCCAGACGTCGTCCGGACGCTCGAGCCAGACGGATCGCATCGTGTACGCGACCTCGCCGTCGGGATGCTCGGCCTTTTCCCAAGCGACGCCGTCGTAGTGGAGGATCGTGCCGCGCGTGCCGACGGACCAGACATCGGACGCGCTCGAGCCCCATACGGACGTCAGGCCGATGAACGACTCGATCGGGGCAACCACACGGCAAAGGTCAGAGGCGCTGCAGTCCCCCGCGTCGATGCCGGGAGCGATGCTCGCTTCGGCGGTGGCGGCGTCCAGGAGCGACGCATCCTGATCGGGCGACGCGCCCGGCTTCTCGGGCTCTCCTTGGGCGCAAGCCAGGGGGACGGCGATAGCCGTCAGCGCAACGCTCGCCCGGAGAGACGTACGACGCCACGTCATTCGACGCCTCCACATTCCTTCACGCTGCACTGCCCTTCGACGCACGCCTGCTTCTCGACCCCCTCGCAGCGGACACCGCAGCCTCCGCAGTTGAACGGATCGTTCGCGAGGTTCGTCTCGCACCCGTTCGCGGAACGGCCGTCGCAATCGCCCCACCCCGGCAGGCATCGCGTCTCGCAAATGCCTTCGTGGCACAAAGGGCTCGCATGGTCGGCCGCGGGACATTCGTGACCGCAAGCGCCGCAGTTCTGCGGATCGAGATTGAGCATCTCCTGGAAACACGTGCTGCCACAGTGGCATTCGCAGACGCCGTTGAAGCAAGTCTCGCCCGCAGCGCAGGCCTGCCCGCAGCCTCCACAGTTCGCCGCGTCGCTCGACGTGTCGATCTCGCAGCCATCGCCGGCGGCATTCAGGATGTCGCCGTTGCAATCACGCCACGGCGGGATGCAACCGAGCTTGTTGCACTTGCCTCCGAGGCAGCCGTATGCGGCATTCCACTCCGGCGGGGGCGGTGGGTCGGTGCTCTCGGGACAGACCTCTCCGCACGAGCCGCAATTCCAGTTGTCCGTGTCGAGATTCGTGCACCCCTGATCGCAGAAGTCGGGCGACCCTCCACGGCATCCGCAGATTCCGTCCATGCAGACGTCGGCGCAGACGACGCCGCACCCGCCGCAGTTGTTCACGTCATCGACAATCGGCGTTTCGCATGAATCGTCGACGAGGCCGTTGCAGTCCGCAAAGCCACTGATGCACGTGAGCTGGCACACGCCGTCGACGCAGCTCGTGCGCCCCAGTCCTCGGAAGTCGACCTCCGGGCAATGGTTTCCGCACGCACCGCAGTTGTCGCTGTCCGAGCTGAGGTCGACGGCGCAGGGGAATGGGTTGTTCGGACAGGTCGTCCGGCCTGCCGGACACTCGCTCGTCGCGCACATTCGCAAGGCGAGCGGCGCGCCGTCGTCACCAGCGTCTTCGGCAGGAGCAAAGGTCGGGGTCGGATTGGAGCCCGGCAACCGATCGCCGACGTCGATCCTCTCCGACGCGCACCCGGTCCAGGCTGCGAGGAGAAAGCCGGCGACGAGGGAGGCTCGAAACAGCTTGTTGGTGGTCATGGCAACTCGAAGCGAGGTGAACGACCGTGATGCGCACGCACCTCGGTCGAGGGACGCGTCAGAGCCCTCGCCGCTCAACGGCAGAGCGGAGGACGCTGTTGGGATACGTGTCGTGGAACTGCTTTGCGCGAAGGCTGGCGGCCTCCGTCTGACCGGTGTCTTCGAGCCACCACACGCGGAGCGCCTCGCGCTCGGTCACGAGCTGCCCACCGGGGAAGGCCGCCTCGTGCTCCCGGAGTAGACGAGCAGCTTCATCGAACTTTCGGCTCACGAGCGCGCCGCGTGCGGCCGCGATGAGCGCCCTCTCCTCGGCGAGACCGCGCGATGTTGCTGTCGTCGAAGTGGACCGCGCGGGAACGCGCATCGGTGACGTGGAATCCCCCACGATGGCGTTGGGAAGATCGCCCACCGCGACCGTCGGTGTCGCAACGCTCGGTGAGACCGTTTCAGTCGCAGCTTCGGCGTACTCTTCGACCGCGACGATTTCGGCTCGCCCTCCGAGTGCCGGGTCGACCGGTGGCGATTGCCCGGTGAGCACGCGAAGCGTCACGGCAGCCGCGACCGCGAGAGCCACGAGCGCCAGCTTTCCGGCAGCGCCCGTCCCAGCCGACGAGGACGTCTCGCTCGCGGTCGAGCCGCCACCGGGTCCTCCGTTCGGAGGAGGCAGGCCGAGCGCCGACTCGAGCCGCCGTCGAACGCGCTCCTTCTGCGCCGGGTCCATCGTCTCGGAAGCGTCGGCCTCGTCAGCCAGGAGCTCGCGAAGGACGGCATCCATCTCGTCGGGCCGAAGACTCATGTCTTCCTCCGGTGTGTGAGCCGCTCCAGCGCTGCACGAAACTGTTCGCGAGCGAGCCGAAGTCGGGAGTACCCCGTGGTCGACCGAATGGACAGCGCATTCGCAATTTCGGTCATGGTCATGCCATCGAGGTCGTGCATGATGAAGACCTCTCGCAAATCAAAATTGGTAATTTCCTGGAGCGCAACGAGGACGGTCGCCTGGCGCTTACGAGTCGCCAAGTCGGCTTCAGGGTCGCCGGTGGCGGGGATCGCTTCGAGCTCGGTCGACGCCTCGACCGTCTCCGCGCGCACCTTCACTCGTCGGCGGTAGTCTGCGGCCGCATGGAATGCGATCCGGCCGAGCCAGGGGCGTGCCGGGCGCGCCGGGTCCAGCTCGTCGAGATGCCTGTACGCCGATACGAAGACGTCGTGCATCACGTCTTCGGCGTCTCGCGAAGGAACGCCCAGCCGCAGCAACGTGCGAAGGACCCACGCGGCATGGGCCTCGAAGAGCTCGTGGAAGAGCGCTGCAAGCCGAGCCGACTCGGCCGTGGCCGTCATCGCAGCAGGTCCTTGAACGAGCACATCGCCGGCAAGCCCCATCAGCGCACGATCGTCGTACAGCCGAATGCGACGGTGATCTTCGAGCGCTTTGCACCGGCGCACGCGTTACCGCAGAGGACGATCTTCTTCTTGTCCCTGCTGAACTGCCATCCGTCAGCGCCCTCGTCGCACGGTCGCGCGGCGTCCTGCGGAACGACGGCCTCCGAACCGTTCTCGGGAGTGACGCGAACGTTGATCTTCTCGAGGTCGAGCGTCGAGCCGGCTGGCGGCTCCGGGATGTCGACCTCGCAGACGATGGTCTTCGCCACGTTCTCGCCGATCGCCTGGAGAATGGGCTCGAGCGACGGCTGGCAGACGGAGAACCACTTCCCGTTCGTGAGCGTCGCGAGGTACTGGTACTCGCTCCCGGGAGCGGAGCTCGTCGCGCACTGCGCCGTCGACGGGAAGTCGAGCGCACCGATGACGGGGAAGAAGACGTACCTTCGCGCTTCGGCCGATCCGAAGAGTGACTTCCCTCGTCGCCCGAGGAGCTCGACATCGAAGGACGCGCCGGACAAGAAGGACTCGTCGTCGGTGATCGGGATGAAGACCTTGACCGCTTCGGGTCGTAAGAAGTCGCTCCAGGCACGCTTGGGATCGGCGTGGTTCAACGTCGTGAGGAGGACCATCAGCGAGTCGTTCGACGTGACCACCTGATCGACGGCGCGGAAGACCGTACCGTTCGAGCCGCAGTCGGGACCGCCGAGCGGCGGGGGCACGCAGACCCCGTAGCCCTCGTACGGAGCCCGACGAGCTGCCACCATCACGACGCGATAGTCGAGCCCGCTGTCCGCGAGCAGCTGCGGCAGCAGGTTGATGTTCGCGTGGAGCGACTCGACCTCGTGGACCATGCTCGTCGACTGATCGATGCTCATGATCAGGTCGACGGGAGCGCGCTTCGCCTCCGCAAAGGCTTCGGCGCAAGTGGGCCCGGGCTCCGTCCCCGCATCGGGCTGGACGATCGGAGGCCCATCGTCGATCGGCGTGCGCGAAGAGGAGCATGCCGTGAGCAGCATCAGTCCCGCGACGACGGTACGACGCTGCTTCCCCGAGGTATTCCAAACGGTCATCGAGCTCTTCCGCCGGACGACCGCGACGCGCTCACGGTCTCGTCGTGGGCGCGTCAATCACGGTGTCCGCCTCTAATACGCGGCAGCATCCCGGATCCATCACCGAAATCGTACGGCGAGGTCCACGTGGCCGGCGAAGCCGACCGCTGGCTGCGTCCAGACCGCCTCGCGGTCGATCGCGAAGACGTGCCTGGTCAGTGGTCCCAGGGCATCGAGGCCGACCTCGAGCCGGATGGGGTCGAGCAAACCCATTCCCAACCCGACCCGTCCACCGAACGCGACACTCGTAACGTCGCCCGCACGAGCAAGCGCGAGGGAGTCTCCGACTCCGCGCAGAAGAAGAGGAGCGACGATCGGGCAGACGCGGAGCTCCGCACCAACATCCGCCGCGGGAGAGAGCGGCAAACTCCAGCATGCCGTGATGGCCAGCGCTTTCAGCGATACCGAGACGCCCCCTCCGCTGGCCGATGACGCCGTCGACGGCGCGAGGAGAATGGCCTCCAGCCCGACCGAAGCACGTCCGAAGTGCGCGCTCGCTCCAAAGCGGACGCCCGCCGCCGATCCAGGCGTCAAGTCCCGCGCCGCGACCGCTCCGGCAAAGGTGCCCACGCGAAGCCGCGTCTCCGCGGGCGACGGCTCCGCCGGGTGCGCCTTCGCCGCCGTGGAAGCGGGGGCCGTGGCGAGGCCGCCAGGCGGCGGCGCGACGCTCGACGCGATCTCTCCCCGATCGAATGGTGGTTCCTGCTCCACCTGACGAGCACGCGCGCTCCGGAGGCGTTCGACGGCAAGCGTGACGACGAGGGCGACCGTGCGCGCCAGCTCGTTGCAGTCGGTCGCACGGAACGTCTCCTCGCCTCCCCACGGCAAGTCAGGAGCGCCGTTCGCCGTCCGCGAGAAGACGACACGTCCGAGCAGCCGATGTCGGTCGGGGGCTTCGATGGCAACGCTCACCCGGAGCGGCGCGCCGGCGCGGAATGGGTCGGCCCCGAGCTCGCGTTCGATCTCGGCGACGAGCTCCGGCGCCGTCGGGCATCCCTTCGCGGGCGATGCGACGTCGTAGCGGAGCTCGATGTCCGGCAGCTCTCGCTCACCTGCGACGGCCACACGATGGCTACTCGACGCAACGAGCGCCGCCACCAAGGCGAGGGTCGAACGTCCGAGGCGCATCGTGATCCGTCGGCGGAGGATACCCCGACGTGCCCGTCACCGCCGAGGTACCGGGCAGGGAGCGCGCTCCAGCCGACTCACCGCGGTGCGCGGTCGCGTCACGAACAAGGGCTACGTGCGAGGGTTGGCGTGGCCGCCGCCGCCGTCGCCGCTGCCTTTGCCCGGCTCCGAAAGACGTCGCGGATCGCGGTCGCAAGCTCGTCGAGCGCTCGGGCTGCCATCGGAGAGACACCCGCGATCAGCATCGAGCCGTGGACGAGCGCGGGGTGCGACTGCACCGTTACGTCGACGCCTGCTTCGCGCATGCGTTCGGCATAGTCGGCCGCCTCGGGCGCAAGGACGTCGCGCCCCGCGATGACGACGATCGCCGGCGGCAACCCTCCGAGCGCGGGAGAGAGACCAGGCGCGGCAGACGGCTCGCGGCGCTCGGCCGGAGCGGCATAGAGCTCGACGCACCAGTCGAGATCGGCCCTCGAGAGTCCGGGGCCTGCCCCCGGTGGACCCTCGAGGGCGAGCATCGGATAGACGAGCGCTTGCAGCGCAATGCGATGGCGCTGCTCTTGCGCGACCACGGCAGCAAGGGCTCCACCGGCGCTCTCCCCCACCACGCCCACGGAGTCGGCGTCACCGCCCCAGGACGGCGCGTGCTCGAACACCGATACTACGGCCGCACGAGCGTCGGAGATCGCGGCCGGGAAGCGATGCTCGGGTGCCAGCCTGTAGTCGACCGCGACGACGGAGGCCCCCGTCTTGGCGCAGAGCGCTCGGCATACCGCGTCGTGCGAGTCGAGCGACCCGGACACGAAACCACCGCCGTGGAAATACACGAGTGTGTCTTTCGTCGGTCGTGACGATTGATGGAGGCGACCTCGACGCTCGCCGAGCATCAGGTTCGTGGAGCGAACATTCCACGTGCTCGGCGCGAGTCGGTAAGCGTTACGTTCGGCGCGGCGGCGGAGCGCGAGGAGTCCGATCGTGTGCCATCCGGGCGCCCGCCCCAAGAGCGACTCGAGCGCGGCGAGCGGAGGGTCCGCCTCGCCGGAGAACCGCCTCGCGTACCATCGGACAAGCGCCAGCGACAACGCACGCGAGATTCGCGTCGAGGCGCTCGCGCCGATCGGAAGCGGCGGTATGAACATCGTCGCCAGACCAGCGAGATATGCCGACGCGATCGTCGTGATGAATCGCGACTCCATCGCATCATCGAGATTCGGAAAGACGAGGTCGAAAGCGGCGACGATCGCGACGTCGAACAGGATCGGCAGGCCCAACAAGACGATCGTCGCCCGTCGCTTGCGCTGCTCCGTGCGGGTCAAGCGGTCGACGGCGTAGCCGGTGAGCACGACCGCCAGGACGAGCACGATGCTCCAGATGCCGGGCGAGAGCAGCGTTCGGCCGACGACGCGAATGGCGACGGTGATCACCGCCCACACGGCGAGGCCGATCCACATGAATCGTGTCACGTCAGTCCTTCCGTTCGAACGCCGAGAGCAGCGTCTCCAGCGCGGCATCACACTCGCGCTGGGATTGGCCACTCGCCCGCGCGAGTAGGAGTCCGTTCACGGTGGCGAGCAGGAGGACCGCCGCCGGACGCCCGCCGAGGATGGTCGCGAGACGGTCGGTCCAGGCGCCGAGCAGTCGCTGGACGGTAGACCGGTGCTCGGGAGCGTCGAGCGATGAAAGCCACAGCTCGAAGACGGTCCGGGCGATGCGGAGGCGATGCGGAGTGGTGAGCGAACGCCACAGCCCCATGACCGCTTGCTGCGGAGACTCCTCGCGGCCGAGTCGCTGTTCGAGCTCGGTCATCCAGCGCCGCTCGACATCGCCGACGATGGCGAAGAGGAGCTCTTCGCGTCCGCCGAAGTGATAGACGAGCACCCGCTTCGAAGTCCCCGCGGCGGCGGCGATGGTGTCCAGGCTCGCGTGGACCAGCCCTCCGCGCAGTACCTGCTCCGACACACGTTCGACGAGCTCGGCCTTGATGCGCGGATCGGGACTGCGCGGCATTTACGTACCATACGGTACGCGAACGAGCTAGTTCGTCAATGGCGACGTGCCGGTGAGCTCTCAGTCCCGCATGCCGAGAGTCGCAATCATGAAGATGACGATCTCTCCGGCGGTCAGAAGCAGCACCGGTGGGAAGGCGAGCGCCCCGGTTCCAGTGGACGGCTTCGTCGCTCATGGGCGAACTCCGATCCGCGTGACGCATTGCGGAGGCGAACCGCCCAGTGCGAGCGCAGCGCTGGCGACATGAAGCAACATGGCGTGGCCTGCGATGGCACTGAAGAGCAGCGATCCCGCCGAAGAGCGGACCTTCGTGTTCCTGCCATCTCCTCAGGCGCTGGAGCTCGCGCGCCGCGCGTCGGATGACGCGCGGGCCATTGCTCGCTCGACGTGTCGACCCCGCTCAGTTGACCGGAGCCAGCGGCGTGTCGACGAGCTTCCGGTTGGCCATGCCGCCCGGGTAAGCGTAGCTCGCGAACGGTCCCCAGCCCCAGATCGTCGCGGTGAACGCGCCCTCGCTGCGCATGCGCTGCAGGCCTGCGATGCACGCGCTTTCGCCGAACGCCTCGCCCGGTCCGAACGCGCGTGAGAGGTCGACGCGACGGTACTCGTACTGTCCGGCATCGTCGATCGGGATCCAGTCGGTGAGGTTGCCGGCACACTCGAGCCAGACGTCCTTGAATTCACCGTGCGTGCGCTTGCGGACGACCACGAGCGAGTGCTCGGGGTACGTCCCGTCCGCGTAGAAGCTGTACGAGCTCATGTACTGGCCCGCCGGCACGATGTTGACGAACTCCGGATCGCCCATACCTCCATAGCCGGGCACCTCGGGAGGCGCGCCCTGACCACCAGTCATGTGCATCGCGAGATAGAACGGGTGCTCGGCGTCGCGGGCGCGCACGACGAAGGGCTCGTTCGCGCGCGCGCGGAAGAGCACGAGCTCGCCCGCGTCGATCTTCGTCGGCGCGCCCCCAGGCTTCGCCGGATCGTACTCGAGCTCGGTGCCATCACGCCCGCCGACCATGCGGTACCAGACGATCTCGTCGGTGGTCACGCTGCGCGGCCGGTAGCCGACGCCCACGTACTCGGAGCCCCACTGCTCGAACGCCGGGATCTGCTGCGCGAGCGTGTCGC
>JAFAER010000069.1 GCA_023423895.1 Pseudomonadota bacterium | reverse complement strand
GCGGCAACATGTGGGGTGACGCCATCGGCGACGCGTTCGGCGCCGGCGGTCTCGGCCTCTCGGGCGTCGGCGAAGGTGGTGGTGGCCGCGGCGAAGGCATCGGCCTCGGCAACATCGGTACGCTCGGTCACGGCGCCGGCACCGGCACCGGTCAGGGCTTCGGCAACGGCCACGGCCGCCTCGGCGGCGCGCACGCGACCAAGGCTCCGTCCCTCCGCCAGGGCGCAACGCAGGTCAACGGTCGCCTCCCGCCGGAAGTCATCCAGCGCATCGTCCGCCAGAACTTCGGCCGCTTCCGTCTCTGCTACGAGAACGGCCTCCGCAACAACCCGACGCTGTCGGGTCGTGTTTCGGTCAAGTTCGTCATCGACCGCTCCGGCGCCGTCTCGACGGCCCAGGACGGCGGCAGCGAGCTCCCGGATCAGGGCGTCATCTCGTGTGTCGTCCGCGGCTTCGGAAACCTCTCGTTCCCGCAGCCCGAAGGCGGCATCGTCACCGTCGTCTACCCGATCATCTTCAACCCCGGCGACTAACCTCTCCGGTCAGTTGTAGAGTGCACGAAGGCTGTGCGCCGAAAGGCTGCGCGGCCTTCGCGCTTTTGTACGGTCGTGGTCGTGGTCGTGGGGTTGCTTCGCGCGATCGGATTCGCGTGGTGGTGGGCGGGGTGGCCCGGGCCGGCTCGAATCGGCCCGGGCCACGCTGCGGCGCATCCATCGTCGCGAAAGGACGGCGGCGGCCGCGCGGCACGCAGGGTGCTCGAGGCCGACGCATGATCGGACCGACGCCCGAGATGCTGTTGAAGCGGCTCATTGCCTGTTCGCACGCGTTGACCACGGCTCTGAGAGGATCCGAACAGTTCGAGGAGTGGTCGACGATGAAGATCTTCGCCCTCCGCGCGTTCCAGTGAGTGCCCAACTACGCGCTCGGTGCCTCGAGCGCGAGCACGCAACGGAGCTCGAGTGCTGTTGCGATTGCCTAGGAGCGCGAGTGATCGGTTAGCTCGAGTACATGTAGATCGCACATGATGCGAATGCTCGAGGCGCAGCACGTGTGGCGCACAGGGCTCCGGTGCCGAAGAGCGTGACCAAAATGCGCGGGCACGATTATCGCGGCCTCGTCGTGAGGCGATCTGGGCCGGTACACGAGTGACCATGCGTAGCTCCTCGCTCATCTCGGTCGCTCTCCTCTGCTTCAGCTTCGGATGTGGCGTCCTCGGTGACGATGGCGACGATGGCGCGCCGGTGCGAGAGACCGCGGACACGTTCGGCTCACCCGTCGACGACACGCCGTTCGCGACGCCGTCGAGCTCGGGTGATTCATCCCAGTCCTCCGCGAGCCCTCGGGGCGACCTGACGGCCCTGACCGCCGCGCAGATCGCCGGGCTCTTCCCTGGAGCGTCTCCCGGCGACGAGCAGCCCGGAGACGGAGAGCCCGATGATGACGCGCCCGGTACGGGGACGCCTCCGCCCGTCGATGCACCTCCGCAGCAGCAGCCCCCGCCGGCGCAGCCCGATCCGGGACCGGCGCCCACCGAGACGTGCAGCGTGCAGAAGGATGCCGACGGCTTCTTCTGGCGGACGTCGCCGAAGAGCGCGTACGTCGCTTACGTTCCGGCGAGCTACTCGCCGAGCAAACCGATGCGCGTCATCGTCGGCATGCACGGGTGCGGAGACACGGCGCTGAACTTCGCGAAGTGGGGCGTCAATCCGTATCCGACGCGCGGGAGCCAACAGCACATCGGCATCTCGGTCTCGGGTGAGTCCGGCAACAACAAGTGCTGGAGCATGGGCGCCGACGACGACAAGGTGCTCGCGGCCGTCGAGGACCTCGCGAAGTGTTTCTGGGTGAACCGGAACAAGGTCGTCGTCGCTGGCTATTCGTCGGGCGGACAGCTCGCGTATCGCGTCGGGATGTCGAAGGCGAAGTCGTTCGCCGGGATCCTGATCGAGAACTCCGGGCTGCACGCGGCCGGTACGCCCGTGGCGACGCTCCTCTCCGGCGCGTCGTGGAAGATTCACGTCGCGCACCGCGCTCGGACGAGCGACTCGGTGTTCCCGATCTCGAAGGTGAAGGCCGACTGGCAGGCGATGAGCACGGCCGGCTTCCCGGTCCTCACGAGCGAGCTCGCCGGTGGCCATGACGGAAAGAGCGAAGACTGGGCGAACTGGCTCATTCCGCAGTCGGAGTCCTGGTCGCGGCCGTGAGAATGGGGCGCGGCGGCGCGATGGCTGCACGTCTTCGGTGACGGTGCTCGTTGCCGTCACCCCGGGCGGAGCAGCGCACGGGACGTCGGGGCGGTCACGAGCCGCGCGACCGGAGCTCCGCGAACGACGCGAAAGCGCGTTGGGCTCGCTCGTCGCCGTGGTGGAGCGCGACGCGTTTCACCTCGGGGATGCTCCGGAGCCAGGCGAGCAGCTCCTTGCGATCCGCGTGCGCCGATAGGCCCTTCAGCGTCGCGACGCGCGCGCGGACGCGGACCTCCTCGCCGTCGACGCGCACGCGGCCCCCGCTTCGGGAGGCATCCTGGATGCGCCTGCCCGGCGTGCCTTCGGCCTGGTAGCCCACGAAGAGGACCGTCGTTCGCTCGTCCGGCAAGCCCTCGCGCAGGTGGCCGAGGATCCGCCCGCCGGTGCACATGCCCGAGCCCGCGATGATGATCATGGGGCCCTCGACGTCGTGGAGCTTGCGTGAGTCCTTGCCG
Organism: Pseudomonadota bacterium; assembly: GCA_023423895.1. Lineage (GTDB taxonomy): Bacteria > Myxococcota_A > Polyangia > Polyangiales > Polyangiaceae > Labilithrix. The sequence goes on along the minus strand of JAFAER010000069.1, from coordinate 4,030 downwards.
CGGCGGACCTCGAAGAGATCCTCGAAGTCGAGCGGATCGTCGCCGCGCGCGAGCTTCTCGAGCGACTCCTTGTCGAAGAGGCGGCGGAACCTCTGGTACGTGGCCGTCACCGCCAGGCCCATGGGCGTGTCGATCATGACGGGCACCTCGGGGATCCGCCGCGCTTCGACGAGGTTGTTCAAGAAGTAGAGGAGCGTCTGCGTGCGGCCGATCGCGAACGCGGGCACGAGCACCTTGCCCTTCCGGGCGATCGCATCCTTCAGGATCGCTTCGAGGTCACGCTCGATGTCGTCGTGGGAGTGCGCGTGATCACGCTCGCCGTAGGTCGATTCCATCACGACCACGTCGACGGCCTTGCCGGGGGCCCACGTGGTGTTCGGATCGCGGAGGATCGGACTGTCGGGCCGTCCGAGATCGCCGGACACGATGACTCGGCTCGCGCCGCTCTCGAGCTCCGCGCTCGCGGATCCGAGGATGTGACCGGCCTCGTGGAACGTGAGCGACAGCCCCGCAGCGTCGATCTTCTGACCGTACGGCACCGCACGTGAGAGCTTGTCGAATCGGTCGAGGAGCGCCGCGACGTCACGAGGGGAGGCGCCCTGCATCTCGAGACTGTCCTCGAGCGACAGCCGCGCGATCTGCAGCGTGGGTGCCGTGGCGTAGATCGGGGCGTCGAAGCCGCCTTCGAGGAGCGTCGGGACGTGGCCGATGTGATCGAGATGACCGTGCGTGAGGGCGAGGGCGCCGACGTCTCGCGCGGCCTCCGGGAAGATCATCGTCTCGCGTCCCTGCGCGATGCCACAGTCGACGAGCACGCGCCGGCCGGCCATCTCGACCCGCGTCATCGCGCCGGTCACTTGACGGACCGCCCCGAGCAGGCGGACTTCCCCGTCGCGAAGAGGATGGGCTTCGGTGTGCGGAACGATCTCGGGCAGAGCGGACATGGCGCCGGATCTTACGACGCGCGGCGTCCGTCATGCGTGCGCGAGACACGGCCGTCAGCACGTGACGCGTGACACGACCGATCGACAGACACGACCGCAACGACCGGCGATCGCGCTGCTGGCAAGTGCCCGCAGGACGCGACGACGATCTGAGACGCGCTGGAGAGGTTCCGAGCCCATCGGTGCCCTCGCTTCGCGATCCCTCGTGCGAATCGCGATCCGCGCGCCAAGGCTGAGAGGCGGCGGCCGAGACGCGCCCCTCCACGGCCGGGATCCGTCCGTGATTCCTCTTTGTCTGGGCCACGCCCTCCCTTACACTCCCGCGGCCATGAAGAGGGTTTTGGGAACGGTTCTCGCGGTCTCGGCGCTCGCGATTTTCGGCTCGGCTTGCAGCCGAAACAACATCGAGGCCGTCAACCTCGCCAACGAGGGCGACAAGGAGAAGTCGACCAACGTCGACGGCGCCATCTCGAAGTACGAGCAGGCGACGAACCTCGATCCGACGAACCACAAGATCCTCGGAAAGCTCGCGAACGCGTACCAGAAGAAAGAGCAGTGGGACAAGGTCGCGACCACGTGCGCGAAGGCAGAGAAGCTCGCGCCGAAGCACGCGAACTACTTCTTCCAGCACGGACTCGCGCTCGCGCGTCAGGCGGAGAAGGGGCCGACGGGCTGGGGTGATGCGAAGGGTCCGCTCGAGGAAGCGATCAAGCTCGATCCGAACATCGCCGACGCGCACTTCGAGCTCGCGGAGGTCCACCTCCACCTCGATGACGAGGCGAGCGCGCTGCAGTCGTACACGAAGGCGATCCAGACGAAGCCCGACGTCCTCGCGTTCTACGGACCGCTCGCGGAGCTCTACATCCGCCTCAACCACGTCGACCTCGCGGAGCAGGTGCTCTCGCAGAGCCTCCAGTTCGCGAAGGACGGGGAGAAGGCGCTCTTCGTGATCCACAGCCTCCTCGGCGACATCGCCGATCGGAAGCGCGACACGTCGAAGGCCGTCTCGGAGTACGAGGCCGCGAAGAAGGCGTGCGGTCAGTGCAACGAGGCGGGGCAGCAGATCGCGTTCTTCAACCTCGGTGCGGCGTACGCGAGCCTGAACCCGCCGAAGAAGAGTGAAGCGATGGGCCAGCTCCAGAACTTCCAGAAGATGATCTGCAAGGGCGCTGCTGCTCAGCGCTACGCCGATCAGTGCACCCAGGCCCAGCAGCTCGCGACGAAGCTCGGCGGCAACCTCCAGTAAGTGACGCGCGAAAGACGCCTCGAACCTCACGTCGTCGTGAGGACAAAGATTGCTCGCGGCTCCATGCAGTCATGGGGGGCGCGAGAGAAGGCAGCGCCGAGGCTCGCGAATAGCTCGAGCACAGCGCTGCCTTCGGGCGTCTTCACCGCAAGCGTCGTTCAAGACGGAGGGACTTCTTCAACCCCGTCGAACGCGCCGAAACAGAACACGCTGTTCACGTCGGCCTCAGTGATGGGGACGACACTCAACGAAGCAGTTACCGAAGCCCGTTCTCGATCACGATGGCGGGCTTTTTCGTTGAGGGCCCCGTCGACTCACGGGGACAAGAGCGAGGCCCTGTGGCCTCATGGGGACACGAGGGCGGCCCGAGTGCCGCGCCCACACGAAGCTACACCGGGCAAGCCGAACCCGGCTCCCGCGCCGAAGTACTCGTCACCGATTGTGATCAAGGAACCCCACAGGGCTGTTGGCTTTGATAGCCTTTCATTCCGACGTTGGTTTTCCCTCGCGACGTGATGCGAGCGAGGGATCCAAGAGCGGTTTGGGGATAACCGAGGGAATCCATGGACCTGCAGGAACGTCTGAAGCAGCTTGAAAACGTTCGCGACTGGCAGGGGCTCGTCGAAGAGCTCGAAAAGGGAATCCAGTCTTCGAACGCGAACGAAGCCAAGGCCGGCTTCCACCTGCGGCTCGGACAGGTTCTCGAATCGAAGTTCCTTTCTGGCGTCAAAGCGCTGAAGCACTTCCAGGACGCGTACAAGCTGAATCCAGCGCTCGCCGAGAGCCTGGAGGCAGCCCGCGCGGTCTACTGGAGCCTCGGCAAATTGAACATGGTGCAGAAGCTCCTCGAGCTGGAGCTCCGCACGCAGAAGGAAGGCGACGTCGCGAGCGAGCTGCTCCTGGAGCTCGGTGACGTCCTCTGCGATCTCGGCGACTACGACAAGGCGACGAGCACGTACGCGCGTGCGCTCGCGACGAGCAACGGGCAGAACGCCGACGCTCGCGCGTGCCTCGAGGACGTGCAGGCCGAGAGCGGGTCGTGGCAGTCGCACGTGAGCGCGCTCACGAACGGTGCGATGGAGGGCTCGCCCGATCAGCGCTGCCGCCTCTATCTCCGTGCCGCGCGCATCACGCGGCGCTTCCAGCCGGACGGGGTCGTCGGTCTCCTTGAGCGCGCATACGCGTCCGACCCGAGCGACAAGCAGGCCGCTGCGCTCTTCGAGGGCGCGCTCGCGGAGCTCGGGAAGCTCGACGAGCTCGAGTCCTTCCAGTTCCGCCTCCTGCAGAACGAGAACCAGCGCAACCGCCGCGCGCGCCTCGCGCTCACGTTCGGCACGCGCTGGGTGTCGCGTCACCAGAACGTCGACACGGGCGCGAAGTTCCTCGAGGAGGCGATCAAGCTCGATCCCGAGAACGAAGGCGCGTTCCACTACCTGCGTGACGCGTACGGTCGCAAGGGTGGCGACTGGGATCGCGTGCTCACGCTCGCGGAGGAGGCGGTCACGCACTCCGGCGAGAATGGCAACGCGACGTTCCTCCTCGCGCAGGCGGGGACGATCGCCTGGCGTCAGCTCGGCAACCTGATTCGCGCGCGCACCGTCTTCGAGCGCCTCAGCCAGATCAGCCCGGAGCACCCGGTGCTCCGCGCGTTCGAGGCTCAGATCGGCGAGTCGCTCACGAACCCGCCGCCGGCCATCGCCTCGATCCCGCCGCTCGCGACCACGCCGCCGGCGCGGCAGGAGACGAGCCCGCCGCCGCAGGGGTTCGACGCCCGTCAGGCGAGCATCCCCGCTCGCTCCGAGCCGCCGCCGGCGGTGACGGAGCCGCCCGCGCAAGGGGC
>JAFAER010000149.1 GCA_023423895.1 Pseudomonadota bacterium | reverse complement strand
TCGTCAGAACTTGGAAGGTCACTTCTGCTCGAGCCACCGAAGTGGTGGTCTCGGCTTCGTGCCTTCCGGGAGCCCACTCTAGATCCGTCTAGAATGAGCGTACGATTCAGTTTTCAAGGACCGAGGCAGTTGGAGCGTTTTTGCTCCCGTCTGCGTTGGGGTCGCGAATCTTACTCGCGGCGCCCGTTTCGTCAACTTCTTTTTTTTCGGCCGGCTTCTCTTTTTTCTCGCTTACTTTCGTGAGGCGAGACTTCGGAGTCTGCCCCCGTTAGTCGCTTGCGCGAACCTTCGGGGTCACCGGCTTTTGTGGAGAACCGAGACTTCCTGCGCCGGAGCTCGCGCTCCTTGCTGGCGACCCGCTAGGGGTCCTTTCGTCGTCGGCGTTCCAACTCACATCACTGGGTCGAGCATCGCTTTCGCGAACCCGGCTGCCAGTTCCTGCGAGGTGGAAGCTATCTTGCTCCGCGGCACCCGGTCCGTCAAGCGCCCTTTCGAAGATTTTTTCTTCGCGTTCTCGGGGGCTTGAGAGGTCGTGGTTCAGCTCACCTCTCAAGGAGGTGATCCACAGAGCTTCTCCACATTGTGAAAGATCGAGCTGCCGTAGCTTCGTTCATCCAAGATCCTCGATGGTTGGACCAACGGAGATCCTGGGGAGAGCGAGGGTTCTCCACAGCCTGTCCCCTGCCGGTGCTTTGGGCGCGCGTCCGCTCGAGGTCATCGAGCTAGCTGCGCCGTGTTCACCAGCGGGAGGGCCGCGGAACATAGTCAGGACCATGTCCTTCGCAAAACGAAAAAGTGACGCATGTGCACTTTTGCCACACGAGTGCGTAATTACTCACGATTTTCGTGTGCAGGACGCAACCGACGCGCGGCTCCCCTGAGCTTCGCGGGCTTTCGACCCCGAACTGCCACAGCGACCGCCACCGCCGGCTGCGACATCCCTCGTCGACCACGTCCGAGCGCTCAGACGGGCTCGTCCGCGTACCAGCGCTGCTTCGGCTCGCGCACCAACGTGAGCTCGCTGCCTTCGGCGGTCCGCACCCGGAAGCCCCGCTCGCGAACGGATAGCCCCATGACGGCCCCGAGGACCTCGACCGGGACCTTGTTCACGCCCACCTGCGTTGGCCGTCCGCGACGATCGGTCTGCACCTCGACCTCGAACCACGACCGAGGTTTCGGGCCGTCGCGCTTCTCGACGTGCGTCCACCCGGCCTCTTCGGCGAGCGCTCGCATGCAGACCTTGAGCGCGCGCGTCGACAGCGTGAACGCCGCGCGAGGGCGCAGGAGCAGCACGAGCACGTAGCCGTCAGGCAAGACGCTGGCGGCGACGCTCTTCCGTGCACCGCGGATCACGATCCATCGTGGCTCGCCCAGTGCGCCGAAGCGCTGGACCGACGAGAGAACGATCTGCATGTGCGCCGCCGACACGCGAAGATCGTACGGCTCTCCCCGTCCGGCGTAGTCGACGGTCTCGCCCTGCGAGTCGACGATCGCGGCGGCAAACGCGCCGGACACGCGCTCGATGAGCTGTTCCAGGATCGTCGTGAACGGAGTGGCGTCCGTGTCACGCAGGGCAATGGAACCGGTCGTCCTCGACGACGGCGCTTCAACGCTCGGCATCACGGGTCTCCACTCGTCTCGCGAGAGAGCTTCACCGTGCGCATGAGCTGCTCGGCTGCCGGGGAAACGACGACCTCGTTCGTCGCTCGGAGCGCGTCCAGGCGTTTGGCGAGGAGCTCGCCAGCGCGCAGCGAGTACACCTCCTCCGCAAACGCGAGACGTCGGGTCTCGAGAGGCATCCGCTTCTCGGGAATGCGCTCGAGCAGGCGGATGACGTGGAACCCGAACCCCGTCTCGACCACCGTGCTCGTCGCGCCCGCCGAGGGGAGAGCGAAGGCCGCTCGCGAGAACGTGGCGTCCATTCCGCCTCCGCCTTCGGTCACGTACCCGTCCGCCGTGAACGGGGGCAGGTTCTCGACCCGGAGCTCGAGCCTCGGGTCGTGAGCGACGGCCTTCGCCGCCGTCTCGAACTCGGTGTCGCTCGCGGTTGCAACCGCGCTCCGAACCTCCTCGGCAACGCGTCGGGCCGCGGTCGAGAGCGCGGTGTCTTTCGGCCGCAGGACGATCGCGTGCATCACGCGGACGGACGGCGGACGGTCGACCTCCGCCCAGTGCTTCTCGGTGAGAAAGGCCACTTCATCGTCGGTGGGCAAGCCTTTCGCCCGAGCCTCTTCGAGGATCCGGTCCGACGCGAAACGAGCACGCGCGGCCACCAGCCTCCACGATGCCGGCAGTTGTCGGTCGAGCCCTCGCTCACGCGCTGCCGACGCCGCGATCTCGTCGTCCACGACCTTGCGGGCCGCGTCCCGCGCCGTTCCCCCCTGCGCCTCGACGACACTCGCGACGATGCTCAGCGGGATCGCCTGCTGGCCGACCCGAGCCGCTACCTCGCCGCCGAGCGCTGCGTTCTCGTCTCCGGTCGTTCTCGAGCGGTCTTGTTCACGGCCGCACGAGGCGAGGAGCAGGACGTTGCCGAAGATGACGAGCGCCTTCGAGGCCTTCATGCACTCGCCCCCGGTCGGACGAGCTGCACGCCGGCCCTCAGCGCGACGATCCCGATCACGAGAAAGTAGATAGCCTCGACGTCGCTCGCGCGAGCAAGCGCCATCGCTCCGAACGTGAACGCTGCTGCTGCGCCGACGACGAGCAAGGCCGCGAGGACGTCGAGGAGCTGCATCGACGACAAGATACCGCCGCACGAGCTTTGCTGTCGTGCGAATCAAACGATCGCGCCGGACGCCCGGCGACGAGTCACCGGCCGAGTCCGACGATGACGCCGGAGACCGTCACGAGCACGAGCATCACGAGCCACGGCAGGGCTCGGCGCAGCCGCAGCCGTCGCCCAGCGGGGACACGTGCGGAGTGCCGCGCGAGCGCGATGCTCGTCGTCCCGCTGACGACGGCGATGCCACACACTACCGTGACGAGCCGGACGAGAACCGCTCGCTCCGGCACGGCCACCGCCCATCCGACGGCCTGCATTGCGAGCGCAAGCACGATGCCGACGGCAACGTAGACGCCGTCTCCGCGCGGGAGATCACTGCGTGGCTTGAGCGATGTGCTCGCGACGATGCGCCCCGCCGCGCTCGGGTCCGAGCGGAGCGCCGGACCCGCCGACGCAAACGCGAAGAGCGCCCAACCGACCATTCCTGCCGCGCCGCGTACGCTGTCGAGCCGTGCCGAGGAAAGCGCCGAAGGAGCCAGCGCCCAGACCATCGCGCTGGAAAGAACGAAGCCCCAGACCGACCACGCACGAGCCCACGTGGCGCCTGCCGTCCAAGAGCGCACCGAGTCGAGAAACGGCAGAGGCTTTCCGCTCGCCTTCGGCGGTCGCGGGCTAGGCTCGTTCGTCGGCTGCGGAGCTCCGGCACCTTCGACGAAGGGCGCGGTGACGAGGGCGAGGACACCGACGATCGCCGCGGTTTTCGCGAGAAACGGCGCCCCTCGTGACCATGCCGCGGGAGCGACGGTGATCGCCCACGCGTACAGGCCGGGAATCGCGGCCTGCGCGGTCGCCCCGATACTGGCGACGCGCTCGAGCAGCCATCTCCTGCGTGGCGGACCGGGCCGGCCAGAGACAGGAGCCGACGAGGGAGGGTGCGAGTCGGGAGAAGCGTCGCTCGTCCCGTCGTTCATCGTCAGCCCTGGAGCCCGGTCGGAGCGACCGCCCGCACGAGGCGTGCGGCCGTGACGAGCCCCGAATCGCCGTCTTCTCCGTCGCCCCGAGCCGCCTCGAGGCCGAGCCTCTTCCAGAGATCCTTGTCGAGAAGGTGACTCGGACGGACGTTCTGGAGCGATGCGAACATCACGTTCTTGATGCCGGGATGGGCGCGCTCGAGATCATCGAGCATGCCCCCGACGATCTTGCGCTGCAGGTTGTCCTGCGAGCCGCACAGATCGCACGGCAGGATCGGGAACGCCTTCTCCTTCGCGAAGGCCGCGATGTCCTCCTCCGCGCAGTACGCCAGGGGGCGGATGACGATGTGCCCCTCTTCCGAGACGAGCTTCGGCGGCATCGCCGCGAGCTGCCCAGCAAAGAACATGTTGAGCAACAACGTCTGGAGGATGTCGTCCCGATGGTGCCCGAGCGCGATCTTCGTACAGCGTAGGTCACGCGCTGCGCGGTAGAGGATGCCACGCCGAAGTCGCGAGCACAGCGAGCAGAACGTCTTCCCCTCGGGGATCTTCTCGGTGACGATCGAGTAGGTGTCTTCCTCGATCATCCGGAAGTCGTAGCTCTCCTCGCGCATGTACTTGCGGAGGCGATCGGCGGGATATCCGGGATGCCCCTGATCGATGTTCACGACGACGAGCTCGAAGCGGATCGGTGCGCGCCGCGAGAGATCGCGGAGCAGGTGCAGCATCGAGTAGCTGTCCTTGCCACCACTGACGCAGACCATCACGCGATCGCCGTCGGCGATCATCCCGAAGTCGGTGATCGCTCGAGCGAGCCCACGCGCCAGACGACGTTCGACCTGATGCGGCGCGCTCGCGGATTCCATCACGGGAGACCGCTAGCAGCTCACCTGAGGGTCGGCAAGCTCACCCCCTTGCTCGAGCGTGCCGTGCGCCCCCACAAAACGACGCCGCCGAGCTCACGGGAGCTCGGCGGACGTTGCAATCGGAGTGGCAGGAGCGCGAGTCGAGATCAGCGACGCTTGCGCGCGGCCGTCTTACGGCCCTGCGGCTGGCGCGCGCCGACGTCACCCGCGGGTGCATCGCCGGCCTTCGCCGTCCGCGGGCCCTCCGCCGTCGACTTCTTCGTCCCGCGACGCGTCCCGGCAGGCAGCGCCGAGGACTTCTTGCTCTTACGCGCTGCGGTCTTGGCCGGTGCTTCCTCGACGGACGCTGCGGGCGCCGCCTTGGCGAGCGCAGGTGCGGCCGCCGGAGCGGCTGCCGCGGCCCGGCTTGCGCGGTCGATCAGCGAGAGGAACGTGAGCACGCCATGCCCCGTCCCGCCCTTGGGATCCCAACCGCGAATGCGGTCACCCATGGCCGGTCCGGCGATGTCGCAGTGCACCCAGTTCGGCACGGTGCCGATGAACTCCCGGAGGAACAGCGCGGCGCTGATCGAGCCGCCCCATCGATCGCCGGTGTGCTTCAGGTCGGCCGAGTCGCTCTTGAGCTGATCCTTCAGATCCTCGAGCAGCGGCATGCGCCACATCTGCTCGCCGGAGGCCTTCGCTGCGGCGGCGAACTCTTCGGCGGTGGCCTCGTTGTTCGCGTACCAGCCGGAGCACGAGTTACCGAGCGCGACGACGCAAGCGCCCGTGAGCGTCGCGTTGTCGACGAGGAGATCGGGCTCGAGCGCACGCGCATACGCGAGCGCGTCCGCGAGGATGAGGCGGCCCTCGGCGTCGGTGTTGATGATCTCGACGCTCTTGCCGTCGAGCGAGCCCCACACGTCGCCCGGACGGTACGAGTTGCCGTCCGGCATGTTCTCCGCGGCGGCGATGATGCCGTGGACCTCCACGTCGGGCTTCAGCTTCCCGACGATGTTCATGAGGCCGACGACGTTCGCAGCGCCGCTCATGTCATGTTTCATCTCGCCCATGCCGGCAGCCGGCTTGATCGAGAGGCCGCCGGAGTCGAACGTGATGCCCTTGCCGACGAAGACGATGCGGCGCTTCGGGTTCGCCGGCACGTACGAGAAGTGAACCATCGCGGGCTTGTGCTCGCTGCCCTGACCGACGGCCTGGAGCAGCTTCATCCCGCGCTTCTGGATCTCCTTGAAGTCGAAGACCTGAACCTTGAGGTTCGCGTCCTTGCCGGCGACACGCGAGGCCTCGGCGAGCGTGTCGGGGTACAGGATGTTCGGCGGCTCGTTCGAGAGGTCGCGGGCGAGGTTCACGCCGGCGCCGACCGTCTGCCCGATGTCGACGAGCTCTTTCGCATCGCGCGGCACGTTACCGACGATGCAGATCGACACCTGAGCGAGCTCCGCCTTCGGCTTGCGATCGCCGGTCAGGTACTTCGTGAAGCGGTAGGCGCCGAGCTCGAGACCTTCTGCGATCTCGCGAAGACGATCCTCGAGGCCCGCGGGGATGCCGAGGACGAGCCGGCGCGCCTTGTCGGCATTCGCCGCGCGCGCCGCCTTCGCTGCGAAGGTGCGCACGTCGGCAGCGGTGAGCTTCGTGACGTCGCCGAGGCCATGGACGATGAGCCGATCGGCTTTCACGCGTCCGAGCGTGGAAAGCGAGATCTGCTGGTCCTTCTTGCCTTTGAACTCTTCTTTCTTGATGAGTCGACCGAGCGCGCCCCCGAGCGCGCGATCGAATCCGTCGAGCGTCGAACGCTCGTTCTTCTTCGAGCGACCACCACCACCGAGAAGAGATGTGCCGACGACGATGATGTCGCCAGCCTCACGCGACGGCAGCACCGAGCGAACGCTGATCTTCAGGGGCATCGAACCGTAGCCTCCCAGGAACGAGGGGGCGTCGGTTATACGCTGGAGCCTAGCGTGTGGGATACAAAGAAATAGGCTCCAGGCTCCAGGCTCCAGGCCCCAGGAAAGGGGTTCAGCTCCGACCGGCTTGCCCGATCAGCCGACCAGGCGGGCGTGCTTCCCCAGCGTCAGTGGCATCGACAACTTCGGCTCCGGGACACCGGCGAAGACGCTCCGCGTCGGGATGCCGTCGACGGTCAGCGCCACGATCGTCGGTGCGCCGCGGTACACCCAGAGGACGTTGCACGGCAGGACGTATTCGACGCCGGTGATCGCATCGGCAGCCCGGAGGATCACCTGCGCGCCCGCAGGAACCGTCCCCGCGCAGCTGACGATCACGGCGCCCGCCGCCACGTTCCGGATCTCGACGGGGAGAATCGTCCCATCGCCGATCATTTGTGCCGGGAGAGCATGTTTGGGACGCTCGTACGGCCCCATGGCGGGGACGTCGAGGTCGCCGGTCACGAGCTGCATCAGGGACAGGAGCTCGACCTGCTCACGTGCAGCGAGCGGCTCGCCCAGCGAAGCATTCCGCGCCTTCAGCTCCCAGAAGCGAACCAGAAAGTCGAGCTTGTCGATCAAAGCGCACCTTCTACGGTGAAGTGTCACGACTGTTTTCGAGGCAGTTCGTGACGGTGACGGCGGAAAGAGCGTGCGAAGCACATGCCACGGAAGCACTGCCTGATAGACGGCGCGCGATGCAGAAAGTTTCGCGGCGATCGATCGGGTGACAGCACGACGGTCACACCCACACGACGCCAACCTCGTTGCGACGCTCCGCAGGAAAGTCGACTCCGAACGTCGGGCACGCGCGCGGCAAGCCGCCAGAGACACGCCTTCGCGCGAGGCACGACTCTTGGGCACGCGAGCCCGTGACCCGGCGGTCATGCCCCGCACCCACCGTTCGCGGCGTGCGGCGTCGGAGACGCTCCAAAGCGCAGCTGCAGCGTCCGACGCGGCGAGAGCTTGCGGTCAGGAGGGCGCTTGGGCCAGAGTGTGGCCATGGGTCGTCGCCGCTGGTGCTCGGCGCTTCTCGCGATATCGGTCGCTTCGCTGGCAGCGGCGCTCGGCGCGTGCGCCGAGCCCAAGGTCTCGCTCGGCAAGGGACCACGCGAGTACACCGACAGCGACTATCCGCAGGTCCTCGATCGGTGGACGCGCACGAAGAGCCTCGTCGCGATCGGCGAGCTCGACAATCTCCTCACCGTCACGTCGACCTTCGAGTCTTGGGACTTTCGCTGGGCGTACGTCGTCAAGTACGCGAACGACTACCGCCTCACCGTGGAGCAGCGACGCTCCCTCCTCGAGCGAACACTCGCCGAGACGCAGGACAGCCATCGCTTCTACGTCACGCTCTACGGCACGAAGGTCCGCTGGACCGATCTCACGCGGCCGCAGACGGCGTGGATCGTCCGCTTGATCGACGACGAAGGCAACGAGACGGCTCCGACGTCGATCGAGCTCATCTCGCGTCCGGGCCCGCTCGAGATTCGTTACTTCCCCTACACGACCGTGTGGCGGCACGTGTTCCGGATCAAGTTCCCGACGACGACGCCGGACGGGCGCTCGACGATCGCGCCGGAGGCGCGCTGGTTCGGTCTCCGTTTCGCCGGAGCCGAGGGGAACGAGGAGCTGCGCTGGGACATCGGCGAAGACGGCAGCGGGAAGAAGCGCGCGGCGGTCCTTGCGCCTCGCACGCTCGCCGAAGCCGCGGCGCTACATCCCGGCGAAGACCTCTAGGAGCGGCGGGCAGGTCACGAGCAGCTCCTGGGCGATCCGCCGGTCGCCGAACATCACCAACGCGCCGCCCTTTCCGGCGCGCGCGGTCGCTGGCGCCGAGCCAGCACCGAGGACCTCGCTCGCGAAGAGGAAGTCACCCGAGCTCACTTGCCCGATGACCGCGTCGTTCTTCACGAGCTCGAGCTCGCCGATGCCGACGAGGAGCAGGCCCGGAACGGAGTCCCCTTCGCTGACGACGATCTCGCCGGGGATGAGCGGACGCATCGTCAGCCGACCGACGATCTCTTCTCGGATCGAGACGTCGAGGCGCTCGCCGAGCGGGCCGATCGTGATACCCACGAGCGTCTGAACGCGGTCGGCTGCAGCGCGGAGATCCTCCTCGACCCACGGGATCGACCGGAAGGCATCGCTGACCGCCGCATCCGACCACGTGGCGAGCACGCCCCGAGCTTTCGCGCAGATGAGACGGATGGGCACGTTCTCGTCCGTCGTTCCGCGCGCACGCAGCACCGCCCCGTCGGACAGACGGACAGCCGGCGCGTCGACGACGGTCGCGGCGACGTCGAACGAACCGGAGAGGACGTACGCGAGCGCGAAGGACCCGATCTCCTCGCCTTCGGCCAGAGCGTGCAGCGTAGCCGCGCCCGCGAACGCGGCGCGCGCGTCGTCGGGGAGATCGGCGAAGGCTTCGACGTCGTCGAGATCGAGCTTCTGCGTTTCGACGTCGTCGCGGGTCTCCTGATCGTACGCCCCGGACGGTGCATCGACGACGTCGGAGCTCGTCTCGTCCGCCGCCGCCTCGTCCGCAGAGGTTGCTTCGTCCGCGGGCGGCGGCGCCACGCTCGACAGCTCGTCGGGCGACGGCACGTAGGCGGGCACGTCGGGCATCGCGACGTCTGCCGACGTGACGTCGTCTCGGGCTTCGATCGAGGGCGCAGACGGCGGCGAGCTCTCCGTCGATGCGGCGCGCGGAGGCTCGGCGACGGCCGCCGGAACGGACGGCTTCGGCAGCGGTGGACGCGCGCGCGGCGGCAGCGGCGGAGGCCTCGGCGCCGGGGGCTTGGAGCCGACGTTCGGTCGCGACGGCTTCGGAGGCGGCGAAACGGGCACGGCAGCGGCGACCGGCACGGACACGGACGACAGCGGCTCCGATCCGGGCCGCGAGAGCGCCTGGGGACGCACGCTCGTGACGACCTCTTCTTCGTCCGGAGCGGCAACGCCGTGCGAAGACGGCGGCGCGGGCGCCGGGCCCGGGCTCGCCGGCGCGAGCTGAGACGACTGATCCGCCCACGGGTCGAACATCCCGGCGTGGACCTTCTCGGCCGGCAGCACCGACAGCGCGTCCGGGCGCGCCTCGTCCACGGCCGACGAAGAGCTCTCACCCGCCTGCGCGGTGTCCGGCGCCAGCAGGACGGCGTTCGGGAGTCTTCCTTGCGAGGGTGGCGGAACGCGCGGTGGGCTTTGGAGTGGCGGCGGTGCTGCGGTCGCCGCAGGAGGTGCGGTCGTCACGGCCGAATGCACCCATTCGGGCCCGGGCCCGGGCTCGGGCTCGGCGGACACGTCGACCTCGATGACTTCTTCGACCGCTTCCTCGACCGCTTCTTCGACGCGCATCGACGCCGGAGCGTCGGCGTCGTCCGCATTCGCCATCCACTCCGTCAGCTCGGCGGCGTGCCTCGCGAGCTCGAGGGCGCGGTCGTCGTCATTCGCATCCCCCGCCGCCTGCGCTGCACGACGGAGCCAGACGAGCGCGTCGATCCGCTCGCCGCGCCTCCAAAGCGTATCCGCGGTCTGGAGGCCCCAAACCACGTCCTCGGCATCTGTGTCCTTGGAAGGCGGGATCTCCAGCATCTGACGAGCCATCGAGCGGACGTCGACGTTTACGACGTCGACCCACGGTAGATCACGGCAAAAGCAATGTCACGGTACCGTCCTCCGAGGGGACGACAACGCTGCCGTTCGAGAGCATCGTGAGCGGCGCGTCCACGTCGCCCCCCGTCTCGAAACGCCACCGTAACGCGCCGTCCGGCCCGACGGCGTAGGCCGTGTCGTCCTGGGCGCCGAAGAAAAGGACGCCCTGGTCGTCCTCGAGCGGCCCGCCGTGGATCCCGAACTCTCGAGCGCCGGTTCCGCGGATGGCGAACGCGCCGCGGATGGCGCCGTCCGGGCTCAGCCGAACGACGCGGGGAACCGGACCGTACGTGCCGGTGAGCACATCGCCGTTCCGGGCAATCGCCAGCGAGCCGCGCACGAAGCCACCCACCGGCGTCCGCCAGCCGACGTTTCCTTTTCCGTCGAGCTTCACGACGTCGCCTGCGTCCGTGCCGACGTAAATCGCGCCGTCGTCTGCGATGGCAGGCCCGCCGTCGACGTCGGCGCCGAGCTCGACGGACCAGGCGAGCACGCCCCCAGCACCGATCGCATACACGCGACGATCCTGCGATCCGACGACGACGAGCCCGTCTTCGGTGACGGCAGGCGACGTGAAGACCTTGTTCTTGGCGGTGAACCTCCACGCGATGTCGCCGCCGCGCCGGACCGAATACACGTCTTTGCCTGCCGCGAAGACGATGCTGCCGTCCTTGCCGAACACGGGCGCCGTATCGGCTTCGCCCTCCGTCTCGAGCCGGAACACGATCTCGCCCGAGGGCCTGAGCGCAACGAGCTTCTTCGCATCGCTCCCGACGTACAGCGTGCCGTCGTCGTGGACGAGCGGCGTCGCGTAAACACGTTCGCCGAGCGAGGCGCTCCAACGTTGCGATCCGTCCTCCCGCGCGAGCGCGACGACGCTGCCGTTCAACGTCGCGACGTAGAGGGTCGACTCGTCGGGCGAGACGGTCACCTGCGCTGCGACGGGCCCGTCGACGCGTACGCGCCATCCGGCCTTCGCGCTCTCCGGACCGCGCGCTGCAGCGCGATGCGTGCGACGCGGACCTCCGTGCAGCATGCGCGGCGCGCCGGAAGGGACATCGGCTCGAGGCGGAGGTGAGGGACCGCGGAGCGGCGCATCGAAGACGGTGGGCGCGCTGCTCGCCGGTGGAGCCCATGTCTTGACCGCCGGCGCCCGCGTCGTGACGCCGTCATGCGCGACCTTCACTCGTCGCGCGAGCAACGCAGCGACGACGATCGTGCAGAGCACTGCGAGCGGGACGGCGCGAAGGATCGAACGTGCCCTCGACGAGGACCGACGGGGGGCGTCTCTCGCTCCCCATGAGGACATGGGGCTTCTTCGCCCATCGCTCACCCCGCGCGCACCACGCGAACGTCGGAGCTCAGCGCTTCCGCTGCTGCGCGGAGCGGAGTCGCCGCTCCGACTGGCGCGCCTCGGCCACGCCGATCGCATGCGGCGCCTCACCGGGCATGCGGCGCGCGAGCCAACCGATCAGGGTGAGACCCGCCGTACGCGTGGTCTCCGGCATCTGAGGCTCGCGAATGAGCCGCGTGATGTCGCTGATGAGGCGCGCGCGTTCACCTTCGTCCGGCACGTTCGGGTCGGTGCAGAAGGACCCTTCGCGCGTGGTTCGCGTTGCGTAGATGGCTTCGATGGAGAGCTCAGAAGCTTTGCGCGAAGAAGGCACGTGAGAACGTGAGTGTACCGCTTTCTCTGCCCCCGTCGAATTTGCCGTAGGCCTCAAATGCGCATCCTCCTCTGACCGCTGCTCGTCCCCCCACACACGCCCTCACCAGTCCCACACGAACGACGCACGACGCATCCACGACGTGCTCCGAGAATGATCGCTCTCCACCGAAACTGGATGGAGGCCTCCCGCGATCTCGCGACGCAAGCCCTGGAGGCGCCGGCATAGCGCAACCGCCCCCCCACGCAAGTACGATCGGTGTCGTTTTGTCTTGACGAGCGGATTTTGGCTGGTCCGGAACCTGCAGCAACTCTCGCTCGACCCCGGCGACCGCTGAGCCTTCGTGCCGTACGGCACTCCGCGGGAGCGGGTTGCCCGGCGCCCACCGTCGAGCCTGACGTCAGCGGGCGTCGAGCGTGCGGCAGCTCCGACCGATCTCGACGCGCTTCATTCCGCGCGTGACGTTGACCTTGATGAGCGGCTCTCCGCTCTGATCGAGCAGCCACACCGTCTGGTTGCCGTCCGGATTGCGAGGCCCCTCGATCGACGAGCTCGGAGCGATCGTTCGCTGGCCTGCGTTCGCGGCCTTGGGATCCTCGGCGAAGACGACCGTCACGACGTCGGAGCAGGAGCTGTGGATCTCGAACGGCTTGCGAGGCTTCGCCGGCTCTTCGGCGCCGCGCGCCGCTTCCGGCTGCGTCGCCGACTCGGACGCAGGCGCGGAGGGCTCGGGTGCGGACGCGGACGAAGACGAAGGGGACGCCGCCGGCTCCTTGCCACCACACGCGAGGAGCAGCGGCACGAACACGGCAGCGACGGCGGCGACGGCGAGGAGCGAACGGTTCACGCGCCCGAGCGTAACACGCTCACTTCACGACGAAGATGCGTGTCTGCCGCGCGGGCACCGTCACTTCCGGACCGTTGGCCGTCTCGGACGAGAGGAGGTCCTCGAGCGGTCCGGCAGGCAGACCACCAACGGGCTTGGGCGAATCGCTCCGGTTCACCGCGACGTAGACGGTGTCGCCCGTCGTCGCGCGGACGTAGACCCAGGTGTCGAGGCTGGAGCTCAACGTCTGCCTCGTGCCCCGACGGAGCGCCGGGTGCTTGCTCCGGATGTCCGCGAGCTTCTTGATGCGGTCGCGCAGGAAGGTCTGGTTCGACGTGAGGCCGTTCCACTGCATGAAGCGCCGGTTGTCCGGATCGCCGGCGCCAGGAAGGCCGATCTCGTCGCCGTAGTACACGAGCGGCGCGCCGCGATTGGTGAACAGGATCGCGAACCCGTTCGCCATGCGCTCGTAGGCGTCGAGCTCGCCGACCGGGCCCGGCTGGTTCTGCCACGCGCGGTCCTTGCCGTCGGCGCCCTGGTCGTTGCCCCAGAGGCGATTGTTCGCGGCGAGATGGATGACACGCGGAAGGTCGTGGTTGCCGATGAACGTGCTCATCACGGCGCTCGCGCCGTAGAAATAGTCGTTCGAGTCCATGAACGCCGCGAGGTCGCTCATGCTCATCGTGCGCATCAGCGTCGACTCGACGATGTGCTTGCGGAGCGGGAAGTCGAACTGCCCGTCGAGCTTCGTCGAAGGATCGATGTACTGCTTGAGCAGGTCGCGGTTCCCGAAGTCGTAGGTCTCGCCGACCATGTAGAAGCGCTGCGGCGGGTCCTGCTTCGACGTGACGTCCGTCTTGATCTTCGCGCGGAGCTCGGTGAGCCACGAGATGTCGACGTGTTTGATCGCGTCGGCGCGGAAGCCGTCGACACCGACGCCGGCGGCGTCTTCCGTCTCCGTGATCCACGCGACCGCGTTCGCCACCGACCACGCGCGCGCGGCGGCGTTCGTGTAGTTCCAGTGCGGGAGGTAGTCCGTGAACCAGCAGCGCTCCGGATCCGTCTCCCACTTGCAGTATTGCCCGCCACAGACGCAGTCGGGCGAGCCGTTCTTGCTGTTCGGCCAGAACCAGTCGTTGTGCTGCTGGTACACCGCCGACGAGCTGTGCACGTGCACCATCGCGTAGTCGAAGAGCACCTTGATGCCCTTCGCGTGCGCAGCCGAGACGAGCGCCTTCAGATCGTTGAACGTCCCGAAGCAGGACTCGTGCGAGAGCGCCGTGGGGTCGTTCGGGCTGTCGAGCTTCGGCCAGTAGCCGTGGTAGCCCGAATACTGGTGGTCGTCGCCACCGACGCCGCGACCGACGACGTTCGGGTTGTCGAACGGCACCGTGATCCACAGCGTGTTGATGCCGAGGTCGCTGAAGTAGCCGTCGTTGATCTTCTGCGTGACGCCGGGCCAGTCGCCGCCCTGGTAGTCGGCGATCGCGCCGCTCACGCCGTTCACGCGGCAGCTCGCGTCGAGCGCGGTGTTGCCGTTGAAGAAGCGGTCGACGAAGACGAAGTAGATGATCGAGTCGCGCCAGTCGAAGACGCCGGGCGGGAGCTCTCCTTCCTCTTCGCAGAGGGCCGGCTCACACGTCTTTCCCGCGAACGTGTTGTTCGTGTTGTTGTTGCCGTCGGTGATCGTCGGCTGCGCCGGATCGATCTTCCACTCGCCGTCGACGACGAACTTGTACTGAATCGGCTTCGAGAGCGGGATCTGGATGTCGACGCTCCAGAGGTTGCCCTTCTTGGTCATCGGCTTGCCGACTTCCCACGTGCCGGGGCCGCCGAAGTCGCCGCGCAGCTCGACGGAGGCCTCGCTGCCGGCCGGATAGGTGACCGTATGCGCGCAGCGTTTCAGCTCGGCAGGGCATTCGACCTTGCCCGGCCCCTTGCCGTAGCCGTACGGGTCGTTGCCTCCGGAGCCCGGGTTGAACGTCGAGGGATCGGGCGGCTGTCCGTAGTCGCGATTGGTCGCGTCCGAGCTCCCGCACGCGGCGGACGCGGCGGCGAGCACGCCAGAGAGGACGGAAGCGAACGCGAGCCCTCGAGCGCCCGCGGAAAACCTCGTGGAATGAAGCGACATGGACCTCGTGCTCGTTCCCTCGTGTCCCGAATCCCCGCGCGTTCACGGACCGTGAAGGTGGCTCAGAATGGCGGAAGGTCCAGGATTGTCAACTCACGCCTGAGTTACGGCGACGTCTCCGGAGAGGCTCCAGGCTCCAGGCTTCAGGCTCCAGGGGGAGACCGCGTCAGGGCGCGCAGGGGGTGTCGGCGGGGAGGAAGACGTGGACGCCGAATGGAGCGGGCTCGAGGCGGAGGGTTCTGGAGGAGGCGTCGACGCGGGCGCCGGTGACGACGTCGAGGAGGGTGGCGGGGGCGTTCGGCGGGAGCGAGACGTCGACGGGGCGCGACGGCCGTCGGGAGAGGGCGACGATGGCGAGCTCGCCGTCGATCTCGCGGCTGAAGACCAGGCGCTCCGCGTCGGCGACCAAGGTCTGGAGGCCGCCGCGACGGAGCGCGCGCGAGCATGCGCGCGCGCGGCCGATCTTCCGCGCGACTTCTCTCGTCTGGCGCTGCGCCTCGAGGAGCTGCTCCTCGGCGGGCATCACCCGGCGGCAATCGGGATCGCTCCGGCCGGCGAGGCCCACCTCGTCGCCGTAGTAGAGGACGGGGGCGCCCGGAAGCGTGAGCACGGATGCGAGCGCGACGCGCTGCTTCGCGTACACCGTCGGGTCGAGCGGCTGGGGCGGCGACGACCACGTGTCGCCCCCATCGTTGCCTGCGCTCACGGACGCGAAGCGAGAGACGTCGTGGTTGCCGATCATGAGGCCCATCACCGCGCCTGACCCGCTCCATGCTTCCTCGCCCGCGCGGAAGCTCGCGTCGATCGACGACATCGGCGCGGACTCGAGCGCGATCGCCTCGCGGAGCGTCCACATGAGCGGGAAGTGGAAGCTGCCGTCGAGACCGTACGGCCCGAGGTCGTAGCGCAGGCTCTGGTAGTTGCCCGGCCCAGTGAAGTTCTCGCCGAGCACGTAGAGCGCGTTGCCCGCGTGCGCATAACGCCGGCGGGCAGCCGTCGCGATCCGACGCGTCGCCGCGCGCGGCATCATCGGAACGGCGTCGATGCGAATGCCGTCGGCATCCCAACGGTCGAACCACCAGAGCACGTCTTCGGTCGCGGCGCGGCCCGCGTCGACGTTCGTCCAGTCCAGATCGGGAAGATAAGGAGCGAACCAACACGTCTTGATGTGCGCGCCCCAGTCGCAGGTGCCCTGCCCGCAGAGGCAGTCCTGCTTGAACCAGTCCGCATGTTGCTTCGTCCAGGGATGCTCCTGGTGGACGTGGTTGGGAACGACGTCGAAGATGACCCGGATGCCTCGCGCATGCGCGAGCGCGACGAACGCCTCGAGCTCGGCCTCGCTCGCGAACCGCGAGTCGATCGCGCGGGAGTCGATCGGCCAGTAGCCGTGATAGCTCGTGTACGGCCGGCCGTCGTTGCCGGGGAACTCCCCGACCGGGTTCGCGTAGAGGGGCGAGAGCCAGATCGCGCTCGCACCGAGAGCCTCGAGCTCGCCGCTCTCGAGCGCGTCACGGACGCCCGCGAGCGTCCCGCCGGCACGAGCCGAGGGCGACTCCGGCGGCGCCAGCGGGCCGTCGTTGCCGCGGAACCGGTCGAGGAACACCTGATAGACGATCGCGTCACGCGGGTCCCACGGCTCGGCGCTGCCCGAGCGCGCGTCGATCCAGACCGTCGCGCGGGCGTCTTCGGCAGCGATCCCCGCCGTGTCGCGCGCCTCGATCGTATACGTGTACTTTCCACGCACGAGCCCCGCGGCTTCGAACGTGATCGTTCCCCGCGCCGCATCGACGGCGACGACGCCGAGCGAGCTGCCGTCACGACCACGTGCCGTGACCGAGGACACGTCGACCCGCGAACGCGAGCTCGACGAGACGAACGACGCGCGGATCGTCGCGTGACCGTCGGCCGTCGTATCGACGCCCACCACCTGCAGCGCCGGGCGCTGGCAGTCCGGCGCCGTTGCGACCGTCACCTCCCGGCCGTCGTACACGCCGGTCATGGGCTCGTTCTTGTCCGTGAGCCACACGCCGTCTTCCACGATCGCGTATGCGTGCTCTCCGGGCGGGACGTCGACCGCGGCGACCCGCCATCCGTCCTCTCGGCTCGCCGGCGCGAGGCCGGGGCGCTGCCAGTCGTTCCACGACCCGATCACCTCGACGTGGGCCTCGGTGCTCGTTGGCTTGTGCCAGATGCGGAGCCCGCAGGTACGCGTGGGGACGGTGTCGACCGCCTGCTCCGAGGAGCACGCTGCGCCTCCGCCGGCAATTGCGACGGAGGCGACGAAGAACAGCGCTAGGGTGGCTCGGGCCACCGCGACGGTTTAGCGTCGGAAGCCGAGCCGTGCAAACGGTCCACTCGAGTTGTGACGGACGACGCTCGTGTTGATGGTGCTCGCGAAGCCGACCCACGCGAGGTACGGCACCATCAAGAGGCCCGCGGTCCGATCGATCTTCCCCGCCGCGAGCGCGTAGCCGGCGGCGGATCCGAGGTTTGCCTTCAGATCGACCAGCGCCGCCGCCGGCCTCTTCTTGCCGAAGAAAAGCGGCGTCCAAGCGGCGTTCGTCGCGATCTGGCTGGCCCAGAGCCCGAGGGCTGCGGTTCGCTCCTTCGACGGAGGCGACTTCCAGATGCGCCACGCGGAGACGCCGCTCAGCGTGTAGAGGACCGGCCAGACGATGCCGAAGGCCTTGGACGGCGGCGTCCACGAAGGCTTCGCGAGCGTGCGGTACCACGCCCTCGTGCTCCGCTTCATCACGGAGCGGCCGAGGAGCATCGCTCCGATCGTTGCGCCCCCGATGAGCGCCATCCCGAGCAGCGAGCGCGGATGAATCCGGCGCCGCCCGGAGACCGCCGGCATGTTCCCGCGCGTCTGATTGAACAAGGGCTGCGGCGGTTCCGGAGGAAGCGGCGCACCGGGCTCGACGAAGAGCTCACGGGCGGTCACGGAGTGGGTGCCAAACGGCTCATCACCTTCGGGTTTGTCGATCTGCATGGTCTTCCTCAACGAGCGAGCCCGAGCTTGAGGAAAAGTCGCGATAGGCCCGACGTCTTGCGGCGGCGCCCGGTGAAGAACAGCGTCGCGAGGACCAGCCCGCCGACGGCGGCGATGCCGCCGACGAGCGACGTCGCGCGTGTACGCATCGCGCGAGCGACGCGCGAGCGCCGGCGCTCCGGCTGCGCCGGAAGCGTCAGCGGCGTCTGGTAGTCCTCGATGAACAGGTCTTCGACGAGGACCTCGACGTGGTCGTCGTCGCCGAACTGACCGCCTTCGGTCGACAGGGGCTCCCTCGGTTCGCTCATCGTCATCGCAAGCTCCTCATTGCGGGCATGTCGCCCTGCTCCTCGGGTTCCGGCACGGGCACGGGATCAGGCTGCCCGGGCGCATGCGGCGTGTGGTGCTGCGGCGCTGGGTCCGGCGTCGGACCGGGCACCGGCACCGGCGGGAAAGGCGCGGGCTCCTGCACTTCGTTCGGGCTCATGACGCGTCTGCACGCATCACGCATGCCGCGCGCTGGCGCGCCGAGCTCAGCTACTTCTTGCCGCGTTCCCAGGTCACGAGTCGCAGACTTCTCGGAAGGACGCGACCGTCGTCGACCCCACGCTCGTCGGTGGTCCAGAGACGGACCCGCGTGGCGAGCAGCCCCGCCTGCACGGTGGCGCGGCGCTCTAGGACAATCTTCGGCTCCGTGGTCGTGTCTTTCGGGAGCGGCGCGAGGGCAGCCTTCGCGAGCACGCCGGCATCGTGTCCGAGCGCCGTCCAGTAGCTCGGCCGCACGCCGAAACGCTCCATGAAGCTCCGGATCTCCTCGTCACGCGCCTCTTCCGGCCGCGACGCCAGCACGGGCACGATCCCCGCCGACGCGGCGAGGACGGCGACGCCGCGAGGAGCTTCGTTCATCGGGATGCCCGACTCGAGCGTCAGCGCCACGGCCGGTGGCGTCGCCGACGTGGCCCCCTTCGGCAACGCCGTATCGAGGTCACGAAGCAAGTCACGCGCGCACCCGGCAGGCCCCGACACGAGCCAACCGCGCGCTCCGCCGCGCCACCATGCGTCGATCGGAAAACGTGTCCGTCCGGCGTTCGAGAGCGGAACGTCACACCTCACCGTCGGCAGCAGCGCGACGCCGTCGTGCTTGTCGAGCATGCCTGCGGCCGACTCGTCGTCGGCTGCATCGGCGACGACGGCGGCGGTCTTCACTCCATGCCGCACGAGCGCGTCGGCGAGCATGGCGAGCTCGCGCTCGGTCCGTTCGCCGAGGACGACAGCGGCCTTCTTCGGCATCAACGGCACGCTCGGCGCGGCAAGGAGGAGCACCGCGACGCCGCTCTCTTCGCTCCACCGGACGGCGCGATCCGCGCTCGCACGGTCGAAACCGGCGACGATGACCGTGGCTCCTTCTCCCGCGAGCTCCTCCATCGCGGTGCGCGTGCCTGCGATGTCGACGCCGTCATCGCGCGTCACGAGCCGGGCGCCTTCCTCTCTTCCGGCAGTCCTCGGAAGATCGAGCGCCCACGAGAGGCCGCGGACGACGTCCGCAGCTTCGTCGCGAAGCTCGCGGTCGCGCGTCGGCAGGATGAGGCCGACGGTCCTGCCCGCGACCGTGGCGAGGCCGCGTCGACTGGCGGCGAGCTCGCCGAGCTCGAGGCCCGCGTCGCCACCCGTCTGCGCAGCGCTCACGCCGCTCTCCTCGACGAGCCACCGTGCGAGCGCCGCGTCGTTCGTCTGCACGGCGATGCGCGCGAGACGCTCCGCGACGAGCTTCTGGGTGTCGGCTCCGTAGCCCGACGCCGCTCCGCGTTCGCGCATCGTGCGGTATGTCTGCTCGAGAACGGGCCGCGGGAGCGTCTCGAGCATCTGCGCGATTTTCGCTTTGACGCGCTCTTTCTCGTCTTCACCGACGCCGCGAAGCCAGGCGTCGAGATACGCGAGCGCCTCGTAGTCGACGTGCGCCGCGATCGCGCTGAGCGCGAGCTCCTCGAGGAACACCTCCCGGTCGGCCTCGTCGACCACCTTGCCGACGAGCGGCCGCAAGCTGTCGAGCGCCGACTGCGGCGCGCCGTGGAGGCGGAGGCTCCGCGCGCGGGCGACGGTCGCGAGATCGCGCGTGGTGCCCCGAGGCAGCTCGTTCAGCGAGCTCAGCACGCCGTCGGCGGCCACGAGCTTGCCGGCGTCGATCATCACGAACGCGAGGTAGACCTTCACGAGAGGGATCGCGCCGTCCTGCGGGTAGCGGGCGATGAAGGCCTCCAGCGGTTGCTGTTCGAGCTTCCGCTCTGCCCAGCCCTCGCGCAATACGCCGAGCTCGGCAGCAGATTGCGGCGTCGACGCGAGCGCGGCGACCGGCTGCGCCTTTCTCGCAGAGCGCGTGCACGCAGCGGCGGCGCCGACGAGCGGAAGGCCGAAGCAGAGAATGAAGGCGGCGCGCCGGACCGTCACCGGGGCAGAGGATAGCGACTCGAGGCGCTTTGTCTCTTCCCGCACGACTGGCCGTATACTGCGCCCTCCAATGTCGGAGAAGGACGACGCGGCTCCCGAGCATTCCGGCTCGGACGCGACCAGCACGCAAGAGGCGGAGCAGGGCGACGGCGCTCTCCGCGTCGACGAGCCGTCGATGGGCTCCACCTCGAAGACCGACGCGCCGTCGCGCTGGCGCCGGCTGCACACGATCTCGGGCGCGGTCGTGCTGGGTGCCTTCCTGGTCGAGCACCTCTTCACGAACGCCTCGGCGCTCGGTGGCTTCGCGCGTTACGACGCGGTCGTCGGCGCGATCGAGCGCTTCCCTCTCCTTCCGCTGTTCGAGGTGGTGTTCATCGTCGTGCCGCTCGCGTTTCATGCGGGGTACGGGCTCCACCTGCTCCGGGGCGCGCAGGCCAGCGAGCGCGACGCGGACATCGCGCGGTTCGGCGATCGGCGTGCCTGGATGCTCCAGCGGACCAGCGCGGTCGTCCTCTTCCTCTTCATCCTCTTCCACGTCTGGGAGCTCCGTCTCCAGGGCCTCCCCGCGGATGCGCTCTACACGACGCTCACCGCCCACCTGTCGTGGACGTGGGTCGGAGTTCCGTGGATCGCGCTCTTCTATCTGCTAGGAGTCCTCGCGGCTGCCGCTCATCTGTCCAATGGCCTCTTCGCCGCTGCCGTTTCCTTCCAGCTCGCCGCCGACCGGATCGGCCGGAGACGCGTCCGGACGGCGACGACCGCGCTGGGGCTCATCCTTTTCCTGGTCGGTGGCACGACCGTGATCGGGCTGGCGACAGGAACCCGCTTGCTCCCTGGCGCGGATGACGATAGCGCTGCCCCATCGGCCCCGTGCGGCTCAGCCGTTCCGGTGCCTTCTCCACCGTTCACGCTTCCCACCCCTTCACGCTGAGGGCCAGCGGACCTAAGCGTGGTTCGCCCCGCGTCGTGGGGAAGAAGACCAAGCCCCATCAACCGCAGTCGAGAGTCGCATGGCCAGCAAGTCCAGCATCGTCACCGAGTCCGGCAAAGTACGACGCGTCATCGTCGTCGGGGGAGGGCTTGCCGGCCTCACCACCGTCATCAAGCTCTGCGAGGCGGGCATCCCCGTCGACCTCTTCTCGCTCGTTCCGGTGAAGCGGTCGCACTCGGTCTGCGCGCAAGGCGGCATCAACGCGAGCGTGAACACGAAGGGCGAAGGCGACTCGCCCGAGGTGCACCTCGAGGAGACGGCCTACGGCGGTGACTTCCTCGCGAACCAGCCCCCGATCAAGGGGATGACCTACGCGGCGCCGGGCATCGTCTACATGCTCGACCGCATGGGCGTGCCGTTCAACCGCACGCCCGAGGGTCTGCTCGACTTCCGCCGATTCGGCGGCACGCTCTTCCACCGCACGGCGTTCGCAGGCGCGACGACGGGCCAGCAGCTGCTCTACGCGCTCGACGAGCAGGTCCGCCGCTACGAGACCGCCGACGTCGAGAACGACCGCGGCATCGTCATCCGCGGCGAGAAGATGGTCCGCAAGTGGGAGCTCTGGGACTTCCTCGGGATCATCCAGGACGAAGAAGGACGCGCGCGCGGCATCGTCGCCCAGGACATCAAGACGATGGCGATCGAGAGCTTCCGCGGTGAAGCGGTGTGCCTCGCCACCGGTGGCCCCGGCATCATCTTCGGCAAGTCGACGAACAGCGTCATCAACACCGGCACGGCGGCGAGCGCCGTCTACCAGCAGGGCGCCTGCTACGCGAACGGCGAGTTCATCCAGGTGCATCCGACCGCGATCCCCGCGGCCGACAAGCTCCGGCTGATCTCGGAGAGCGTCCGCGGCGAAGGCGGGCGCGTCTGGGTGCCGAAGGACCCGAAGGAGAAGCGCCGCGGACGCGACGTCCCCGAGAAGGAGCGCGACTACTTCCTCGAGGCCAAGTACCCGGGCTACGGCAACCTCGTCCCGCGCGACATCGCGAGCCGCGAGCTCTTCCTCAAGGGCTTCCACGAGGGCAAGGGCGTCTTCAACCCGAAGAGCGGCAAGAACGAGCTCGAGGTCTACCTCGACGTCACGCACCTCCCGAAGGACGTCCTCCGGAAGAAGCTCGAGGGCGTGCTCGAGATCTACGAGAAGTTCGTCGGCGAAGATCCGTACGAGAACCCGATGCGCATCTTCCCCGCCGTCCATTACTCGATGGGCGGTCTGTGGGTCGACTTCGAGAAGAGCAGCGACGGCAAGCTCGTCGTCGGCTCGCCGCGCAACCAGGCGACCAACATCCAGGGCCTCTACGCCGCCGGCGAGGTCGACTACCAGTACCACGGCGCGAACCGCCTCGGCGCGAACTCGCTCCTCTCCTGCATCTACGGCGGCCTCGTCGCGGGCCCCGCGATCGCGTCGTACTTCAAGAACCTGCCGAACAGCTCCTTCGACCTGAAGAGCTCGGTGTTCGAGAAGGCGGCGAAGCGTGAGCGCGATCGCTACGACGCGATCCTCACGATGCAGGGCAAGGAGAACCCGTACCGGCTCCACAACGAGCTGTCGGAGGTCATGCTCCGCGACTGCACGATCGAGCGCCACAACAGCGTCCTCGAGAAGGTCATCGCGAAGATCGACGAGCTCGAGGAGCGCTGGCACGACGTGGGCGTGCCCGATACCGGCACGCGCGCAAACCAGGGCGCGCAGTTCGTCCGGCACCTCCGCAACATGCTCATCATCGCCCGCGTCGTTGCGCAGGGTGCGAAGAACCGCGATGAGTCACGCGGCGCGCACTACAAGCCCGACTTCAAGCAGCGCGACGACGCCAACTGGCTTCGCACGACGATGGCGCTCTACAAGGACTCGGGCAAGCGCAGCTCGGTCGACTACGTCCGCGCGCTCGACTACCCGCTCCTCGGCAAGTCGGTCCACGTGACCGACGAGGTCGACATCAGCCTCGTGAAGCCGCGTCCGCGCAAGTACGAGACTGCCGGCGCTGCGAGCGCCGGGGCCGCAGGTGCGTCGCCCGAGGCGACCACGAAGACGGAAGGACCGAAGTCCGCCAGCGCGGCGCAGTGATCCAGGCCGATCGCTCGGGCCCCGACACGTTCGCGGGCCCGACGCGACGCAGTCGCCGATACGAATAGGCGGCGCACCGGAACACGCGACACGATCCCGAGACGCTGCGGCTCTCGCGGGGGTCGCGGTTTTCCTCGATTGTGGACGCGGACGTGCGTTGATACGCGGCGGGGATGCCCGTCGCGCGAGCTCACGTCCAACGCCTCCTTCTCTCCGTCACCGCGGCCGTCTCGCTGGCAAGCAGCGCCGGATGTGGCGGACCCGAGGCCAAGTCGCCGAAGGCGCTGACGGTCCCCAATCCGTTTCCGACGAAAGGCGCGCTCGACAAGCTCGCGCGGACCACACCGAAGCCCATGCCGGCACGCGAGGTGGTCTCGGTGCCGGAATGGCGGGTCGAGGTCGAGAGCGACGGCGACGCGTCGACGGTATCTCCGATCGAGAAGCGGTTTGCGAGCAACCTCCGGCTGACGCGCGAGCTCCGGTGTGTCGCCCGCGAGCGGGCGCGCATCCGGGTGGAGCACGGCGCCGAGCCGGACGAGCGCGTTCAGCGTTTTGTCAACGGAGCGTGCGGGCTCGCGTCTCCGTACGGCGTCTCGAGCTACCACTGGACGACGGAGGTTCCGGCCGGAACGACCGACGAGCAGCTCGTCGCGGGGCTGAAGGATTCGATCACGGTCCCGCCCGAGCTCCAGGGGAAAGCCGCCGGAGTGTGGCTCGCTCGCAAGGGAAGCAAGGCCGTCGTGATGATGGTCGCGCGGGACGGCGCCGACGTGCCGGTCACGCTTTCCGCCACCGACACGCCCGGCAAGGTGACCGTACGCGGCACGGCGGCGGCCGACGTCGACTACGTCATCGTGCTCGTGAACCAGGGCAAGAGCGGCGTGGCCCAGTGCGCCCCCGACCGCAGCGTCGAGCTCCCGCAATATGCGTTCACGTGCACGCTCGCAGACGGCGATCCGTGGACGTGGATCGAGGTCGCGGCGCGCAGCTCCGGACGGCTCCTGATGCGCTCGACGGCGTTGCTGCTGGCACGCCGTGAGCCGAACGCCGCCGTCGAGCTCACGCCCGGCAGCGCCCGGTCGCAACAGGGCGGCGCGAGCGACGAAGAGATCGTCCGCACCGTCCTCGACGGCGTGAACCGCGTGCGCCAGAGCGGCAATGCCGCTCCGGTGACGCTCGCCTCGAAGCAAGCGGTCGTGAACGGACGGCTCGCGCCGCACTTCTTCAGCGCCGAAGCGTCCGCGGACGCGAAGACCGGCGACCTCGTCGCGCTAGGCCTCATCGCCGGTTGGGACGTGGAGGGCTTGATCAAGAACGGCGACCTCTTCGGGACGATGCTCACCGGCGCGAGAGACGCGTCGAGCTGGGTCGACTACGCGCTCGAACATCCGATGGGCCGCTTCGTGCTCCTGCGACCCGATGCGCGGCAGGTCGCGATCGGAACGACGTCCGCGGACGGCGGCGGCATCGGCGTGCTCGTGACGACGTATTCCTTCTTCGGCGCCGAAGATCACCGCGCGAGCTCGGCGCGCGTGCTCGACCGCCTGGCGCAGGAGCGGGCCGCACGCCGCTTGCCGCCGGTCACGGCGCTCCCGGACATGCCGTCGCTCGTCGACCAGGCTCGTCTCGTCAACGCCGGTCAGCGCGAGCCCATGGCCGCTCTCGACACGGCGCTCGGGACGGAGGCGCAGCGGCTCGGCCAACCGATGCGCGGCTGGGTCCTCGTCACGAACGACCTCGACGTGCTGCAGCTCCCGAAGGAGCTGCTCGCGCCGGGTCCGGTCGCCGTTCGCGTGGTGGTGACGCACTACCGGCCGGAGGACGCGGCGTGGGGCGCTTACCTCGTGTACATCGTTTCGCCCGCGCCGGCGCAGCAGCAGGTCGCCGGGAAGCCCGCCCTCCAGGCGCGCGGGGCCTTCGTGGGCGCTCGCTCCACGCGCCCGCAGCCCTGAAGCCGCTGCCGCCACGTGATCCATCAGCCAGGGTAGGTTCGCCAACTATTTGGCCATCGCTTCCCTCCCCCTCTAAAGCTCGTCCTCGTGCGCCAGGGGATCTTCTCGGTTCTGTTCGTGACCGTGCTCGCGGGCTGTGGCGGGGCGGCACGTCCGATCGAACCGGCTCGGACCGCGTTCCAGCGCGAACAGCTCACGCCTGCTGCGGCGCCCCGGGTTCAGACGCTCTCGGCAGCAGTGACACGCGAGCGAGCCGCGTCCTCCACGGTGGCCGCTCGCGAGATGGATCTCGACGACCACTGGTACTTCGAATCGCTGTCGGTCGACGGCCGGCGCGCGCTGCTCCGGAAGCTCGATCCGCGGAACCGCGCGACGTTCCACGTACGCGTCGTCGACGTCGACAGCGGCCGGACCCTCGAAGAGACGGCGCTTCCGGAGCTCGCGAAGATCCCTGCCACGACCATCGGCGGCAAGCCGACCGAGATCGCCGAGCTCGAATGGATGCTCGCCTCGCCGTCGTTCGGCCGCGACATCATCAAGGGCTCGCACCTGGCCGGCAGCTTCCCGTTCGGCGCGTGTGGACGCCTCGCGGCTGCGAGCACCGGCTCGGCCATCGCGTTCGACGCGGGCGACTGGCTCTACGTCGCGGACGAGACGGGCCGTGTCCGCCGTCGCCTCGCCGACGAGGCGGCCTACGACCCACGCTTCACGCCGGATGGCAAACATCTCATCTTCCGGAAGGCGACCGGCTCGTTCGACGTGTTCGCGAAGTACGAGCTGTTCGTCGTGCCCTCGGACCTGTCCGCCCCGCCACGGGTGCTCCCGGGAACCGCCGGCATGCGAGACCGCTTCGTCGCGCATCCCGACGGTCAGACGGCGTTCGCTGTCGCCTCGCAGCCCCGCGGGCCGAAAGGCACGTCGGAGACGTGCGTCGTCTCGCTCTCGCTCAAGGCTCCCTTCGGAGTGAAGAAGCTGGCGTGCATCGACGGCGGCGAGCAGCTCGTCGAGTCCGTCATCTCTCCCCGCGGCAAGTGGGCGGCGCTCTCGACGAAGAAGAAGACGGACATCGACGGCGAACGAAAAGTAGAGTGGCGGCTCCGCGTAGTGTCGACGTCCAACGGCAAGGTCGTGCGCGACGAGCCGGAGCCGAGCGGGCTCGCCGTCCGGGCGATCAGCGACGCTGGCCTGCTCGTGCAGAGCGGAGCGCTAGGCGTCGTCGTCACCGACGTCCCTGCGAAGAAGCAGCGCGAGCTCGATCGGCCGATCGAGCTCGGCTACCGCGGCTTCTTCCGCAACGACACCGATCTCGTCTACGTCAACGGCAAGGGCGTGAACGTGATCGACGTCACCGCAAAAGCCACCGAGTAGGAACGAACGCGCAGCTCAGTGTTTGACGATCGCGCCGAGCGCCTTCTGCGCTGCCGCCTTCTTGCCGGCGCTAACGAACACGAGCACGTCAGCCTCCTCGTCGTACCAGCTCGCGTCGTTCTTCGTGAGCTGGTCGTTCTTCGTCTTCGGCGAGGCGATCGCGGGCCCATTGGGCGACGGCTTCTCGGCCGGACGAATCACCTGCACCGTCGCGCCCTTCAGCTGCACCTGAACGAGCTCGTATTGCGGGCCGGTCATCACGCTGTTCGACACGAACTTCGACTTGAGCGCGCTCTTCGACACGTCCGTGAGCACGTCGACGTCGACCGACGAGAGCGACTCGCCGTTGACGGTGCCCTTCGACGGCCCCTTCTTCCGTGAAGAAGCACCGTCCTCGGCAGTCTCGTGATGCGCAGAGGCGGGCTTGCCCTTGGCCTCCTTCTTCGCCGGCTCGCCGTCCTCCGAGGTCTCGTCCTTCGGGCCCGAGGCCGAATAGGTTCCCTTGAAGTCGGACCAAGGATCTGCGGCGCTCTTCGCTTCCTGGTTCGGTTCGCCGCAGGCAGCGAGCCCGACCGACCCGAGCGACGAGAGCAGCACGACGACGAAGAGGTTACGCATGGCACCGACTCCTTCCGCCACGCAGCGTCGATTCGACAGCGAAGCGCTCGCACGCGGCGACGTCGCCGTAACATCGCGTCCGCGACGCTCGATGCTCCGAACGCGTCTCCGTTCGCCGACCGCCGCGGATCGGGAATGATCCGCTCGATCGCAGCTTGTAACGCGCCGCAACTCCATGAAAAGCGACCGCGCCAGACGATCGCGGCCGGCGGCGACGTTCACGACGGCTCTCGGAGGCGGGGCTCCTGCGCGCGCGTCCCAACGTGGCGTTCGTTGCAGCCCACACGCGATGCGACCCCGATCGCAGGACGGCCCGCCTCCTCGACGTCGTCGCCCAGATGTTGCTGGGCGTCCCGCGCATCGGGTTTATGCTCCACGAATGTCGGGCGGCGGCCCCATCGCGGAGACCTCCTCGCCACCACGCCGCGTGCTGCCGCTCCTCCTCGTCGGGTACGCCGCGTTCTATCTCTGTCGCGCGAACGTCGAGCCGGCGCTGAACCTGCTCTCCATCGAGCACGGGTACGACAACGAGCAGATCGGCATCGTGATGGCCATCGCGCTCGGCGCGTATGCCGTCGGCAAGCTCGTCTTCGGTCCGCTCGCCGACATGCTCGGCGGCAAGCCCGTGCTCGTCGGCGCGCTCCTCGGTACGGCGTGCGTCTCGCTGACCATAGCGGCGTCCGATGCGCCCCGCCGATTCGGTCCGTCCACGGGGCTCGTCGTCATCGGCGTGCTCGTCGTCGCAAACCGCTTCGTCCAGGCCGGCGGATGGGGCGGCCTCGTCGACGTCGTCGGTGCCACGTACGGCGCCGAACGCCGCGGCACCGTCATGGGGATCCTGTCGACGAGCTACGACGTCGGCAACGTCCTCGCGCTCGTGCTCTCCGCAGGCATCGTCCATCTCGGTGCCGGCTGGCGGGCGCTCTTTGTCGTCAATCCGCTCGTCGTGATCGCCGTCGCGTTCGTCGTCCGCGCAGCTCTGCCCGGTGGTCCTGCGCGCAAGGGATCCGGCGCGCCACACGAGGAGCGACGCTCGTCCCGCCCCTTCGCCGAGGTCGTGCGGCAGCTCGCGCGGCAGCGCGCGCTCTGGTTCGCGACGGCGCTGTCGTTCCTGCTCACGTTCGTCCGGGCCGGGTTCATGACGTGGACGCCACGCTTTCTCTACGAGGTCAGCGTCGCCGCGAACGCTTCGTCTCCGACGTCGACCTCGATCGCGAAGAGCGCGTTCTTCGGCATCGCCGGGATCATCGGCTCGGTCGTCACGGGGCGCATCTCCGACGCGCTCGGGCCGGGGCGACGAGCCCCCGTGATGACAGTCTCGCTGGCGCTCCTCGTCGCCTGCACGCTCGGCCTCGCCCATGCCGGCGTGAGCTCGCCCGTCATCGCGACGGCGGGCGTCGCGGCTTGTGGGCTCTTCCTGCTCGGGCCTTATTCCTTGCTCGCAGGAGCGGTGTCGCTCGACGTGGCCGCCGACGCCAGCGCGGCCACGGAGACGAGCAAATCACCAGCCGCCCACGCCGGAGCACCGAGCCAGGGCGCGGCGACGGCCGCCGGGCTCGTCGACGCCGTGGGGTACGTCGGCGCCAGCCTGGCCGCGCTGGTCCTCGGGAGCGTCTCGAAGCGCGCCGGATGGACGGCGGCCTTCGACGTCGTCGCGGGCGCCGCGTTCCTAGCTCTACTGCTCGCGGTTTCCTGGAGCGCCCGGCGTGAAACGCTGGATCCCGCGGCGTCGCCGGCACCGGCCGGCCCACATTAGCGCGCTTCTGCGCTTGTCTCGACGCGCCGCTTTCACCATTATGCGACCTGCGATGCCAGACAAGCGCACAGTAAAGCTCAAGATTCTGCGGCAGGACGGCCCCAGCGAGACGAACTCCCGCCGCTGGGAGGAGTTCGACGTCGCGTGGCACCCGCAGATGAACGTCATCAGCGCGCTGATGGAGATCCAGAAGTCACCGACGACGGCCGACGGAAAGAACGTCGCCCCGGTGGTCTGGGACTCGTGCTGCCTCGAAGAGGTCTGCGGCGCGTGCACGATGATCATCAACGGCAAGGTCCGGCAGGCGTGCTCCGCGCTCGTCGACAAGGTCAGCCCCGACGGCGGCACGATCACGATCCAGCCGATGACGAAGTTCCCGCTCGTGCGTGACCTCATCGTCGACCGCTCGCGCATGTTCAACGACCTGAAGAAGGTCAAGGCGTGGATCCACCTCGACGGCTCCCACGAGCTCGGCCCCGGTCCGCGCCAGGCGCCCGAGAACCAGGAGACGGCCTATCCGCTCTCGCGCTGCATGACCTGCGGCTGCTGCATGGAGGCGTGCCCTCAGGTCGGCGACCACTCGGACTTCATCGGTCCGGCGGCGATCAACCAGGTTCGCCTGTTCAACCTGCACCCCAGCGGGAAGATGCACGCGCCCGAGCGCCTCGAGGCCGTGATGGGCCCCGGAGGCGTCGACGGCTGCGGCAAGGCGCAGAACTGCGTCGAGGTCTGCCCGAAGGAGATCCCGCTCGTCGACTCGATCGCGGACGTATCGCGACAGACGACGAAGCACATGCTCTTCGGCTGGCTGCTGAAGTAGGCCCGAGCAATCTCGGGCACCTGCCCGCTTCATCCTACTTGGCGTCCTCCGCCGCGCGGGCTCGCGCGACGGACGCTCCTCGGCGGGTGAGAAAGGCGTTACCTTCGGAGAATGCGGGCCACCTCGCGTCTCCGGCTCCCGGCTGCGGTCGGCGTCGCCATGCTCCTGGCATCGTGTGGCGACGACACCGATTCGCTGACCGGAACCGGAACGCTGAGGCGTGGGGGAAGCTCCGGCGCGAGTAGCTCCGCGTCGTCGTCGGGCTCCGGCGAGACCGAGGTCGTCGGTACGGGCTCGACGGCGCACGAGCTGTGCTGGAGCACGATCAACGAGTACCGCAAGCGTGATGGGCTCGCACCGCTCGAGCGCTGGACCGACGGCGAAGCCTGCGCGGACAGCGAAGCGAAGAGCGACGCCGAGACGAATCGTGCGCACGGCGCCTTCCCGCGCTGCGGTGAGCTCGCTCAGAACGAGTGTCCTGGGACGCCCGGTCCGGCGGAAGAGGGCATCCCGAAATGTCTCGCGATGATGTGGGCCGAGGGCCCGGGCGGCGGGCATCACGACGCCATGGCGACGACGAAATACAAGAAGGTCGCCTGCGGTGTGTTCGTCACGTCGCGCGGCGCGATCTGGAGCGTCCAGAACTTCCGCTGATGATATCGTCGGCTCGGATGAGGGCTCCGTTCGTCGCCGCGTGCGCCTGCACGGCGCTGCTGTCGATCGCCCCGCTCGCTCGCGCCGACGAACCCGCACGGTCCCCGTCCGCGGAGCCATCCGCTCCGGCCGCCGCGCAGGTCGATCTGACCAGCGACACGAAGGGCGCGAACACGACCGCCGACGACATCACTGCGCCCCCGCCGGAGGCGCCGCCCCCGCGCCCCTACGAGAAGACGCTGGTGCTCGACGCATCGGTCGGAGCGATCGGCTTCCTCGGCGAGTTCGGAAAGATCGCGCCGCCCGGACCGTGGATGCACGTGCAGCTCGGTTACGAGCTGCTCAAGTGGTTCATGCTCTACGGCGAAGGCGAGCTCGCCTTCACGGATACGTCGAACCGTCAGTCGCCGCCGAACACGCGCGCGTTCCCGATCTTCGGCTTCGGCGGCGGCGCGCGTTTCACGATCCGGTTCACCGATCGCGTCGGGGTCTACGCGCAAGGTGGGTTCGGGATGATGAAGGCCGACATCGCGACGCGCGCGCTCGGGAACCTCGGCTTCCGAGAGGCCGAGTCGCTCGGCGTCTATCTCGGCGCTCGTCTGGGCGTCGAGTGGTTCCAGATCGATCGGCATTTCGCGCTCGGCCTGAACACCGGCATCCGTACCGCTCAGGGATTCGCGAAGCTCGGAGCAGGTACGGATACGCCTCTCGCGATCGATGGCGGCGCCTCGCTCCGATACGCGTTCTGACGGTTCCTCGCAGGGCGCGCCCCCCCGGCTGCAACTAGTCGAGCTCGATCGCGAACATCCGCGCGGTACGCGCGGGCACCTCGATGACGAACCCGCCGGCCTGCGACTCGATGCGGGCCGGCTCGCGGGTGTGCGGGAGCAGATCGACGATGGCGCGAGCCTCGGGACCGAGCCCCACCGTCGCGAGCACCGCCTCCGGCTCCGGGTTCATGACGAACGCCACGCGCGGAGTCCCTTCTGCGTCCTCGTGCACGGTGACGAAGACCGTCGGCGGATCGCACGGGAACGAGGGCAGGCCGAGGCTCTCGACGAAACGCGCGACGAGCGCATCGGCGCGCGCCGGATCCTCGAGCGGCTCGACCTCGAGACCGCGCACGTCGTGCGGCCTCTCCAGCAGGCGCATCGATCCGTCACGAAGGGGAACGGTCGGGCCGATCGTCACGGCTACGCCACGTGCCTGGGCATCGCGCAGCGTGTCGAGCACGTCGCGCTTCAAACCACCCGCTGTCGTGCACACGATCCACGAAGCGCCCTCGATCGATTCGTTGAGCGACTCTCCGCCCGCATAGGCGAACGGGACACCGCGCGCGAGCAGCGCACGCTCGAATGCACGCACGAACGACTCGCCTGCGATCGGCGCCGACGGCGCGAACGACTTTTCGGCACTCTGGTGATCGGACGACGCGTCACCTTCGACGGCGCCGCTGAGACCGAGCTCGTCCTCGAAGCAGCTCTCGAGCGGACCGCCACCAGTGATGTTGAAGAACGCCGGGGTCACGGGGCCGAACGCATGCATCGCACGCGACAGGCGCCGGAGCGCACGCGGGACGACGAGACGGACGGGAACGCGACGGCGGAGCGTGTGGAAGCCGACGCGATCGAGCGCCTCGATGAGCGCGTGGTAGTCGTCCGCCAGACGGCGGGGCAGCCCGTGCTCGTCGATCGGCGCGCCGACCCACCGATCGCGATCGACGGCCATGTAGAGGTTGAACCCGCGGAGGCCGTACGCGAGCGCCGAGATGAGCGTGTAGAGCGAGTCCTTGTCGTCGAGC
Source organism: Pseudomonadota bacterium (assembly GCA_023423895.1). Taxonomy (GTDB): domain Bacteria; phylum Myxococcota_A; class Polyangia; order Polyangiales; family Polyangiaceae; genus Labilithrix. The sequence continues at coordinate 21,951 of JAFAER010000149.1, read as the reverse complement.
GGCGCGAAGAACGGTGGGAAGCCTGCGCCGACCTCCGCGCCGTATGCCGGGACGCTCGCGCCCTCGCAGCGCGCGGCGAGCTCGCCGGTGCGCCGGAGGATCGTCATGTGATGCTTCGGGTTCGCGGGATGGTAGTAGTCAAGGCCGACGAGGTCGACGACGCGCCCGATGCGCCCAGGGTTGAGCGCCGTGGCGGCCTCTCCGAGCGGCAGGTTGTGCATCGTCGGCACCGCCGCGCAGCCCGCGTTCTCGAGCGCCTTCGCGAAGCGCGCCATCGCCTCGGCGAGGAGGTGCTCGTGAAACTCCATCCAGTCCATGTGCCGCGGAAGATCGTCCGCCGTCTTCGCGTCGAAGCGCTGCGGCGGGGCAGCGGTCGCGAAGGTGACACTCGGCTCCGCCCACCCCTCGCGCAGCGCCGAGACGCTCGTGTACTTCTCGCGCAAGAACGAGCGAAACAGGCGGATCGCGTCGGGGTGGTAGTCCTGATCGTAGGGCCCGTCGCGAAAGTAGAGCGCGCCCTCGTTGTCGATCTGCCACATCACGATCGGCCCGTTCGGGTATTGCAGCGGCGCCAGCACGCGGCCGACCGCCTCGAACCACAGCGCGGTCTCGTCGTGGAAGGCGTCGCTCGCGTAGCTCGGGACCGGGAACGCCGTCGGGACGATAGGCAGGATGACGGGGTTGTCGCGCGGGGTCCGCGCCTGGCAGTCGCGGTCCCAGACCACGCGCTCGGGCAGGCCGAACCACGTGAGCTCCGCGTTGATGTGCGGCCCTGGACGCGCCACGACGTAGAGCCCCCGCTCCGCGCAGAGCCGCATGAACCGTGCAACGTCGAGACGAGCAAAGCTCTCACCGAAGTCGAACGTCCCCTGAGCCGTTTCGTGAACGCCCCACGGGATGTACGTGTCGACGATGCGGAGGCCCATTGCCTTCATCGCGTCGAGGCACGGGCCCCACTGCTCGGGCGCGTGGCGCCAGTAGTGCATGGCGCCGACCCATAGCGGCAGGACCTCGTCCGGACCGCCGCGACGATCGAGGAAAGCGACTCCGTGCGGATGGACCTCGACGGTCCGCGCCGAAGCTCCTCCGCCTCTGCGATTGTCGATCACGTGCTCGGCCCTCCGTGCGCTCGGCTGCATCGAGGAGGGCCGTCACACTATCACGGAACTCGGACCCCTTGGGGACACGCGGTCGCGACAGGTTCGTCGGGTCGAGGCGAGGGCGTCGCGTCGCCCTGCTACGAGCTCCACGTCATTGTTTCTGCACGCGGACGGCGCGCGTCTCGGCGATCACCCCGAGCGCGGCGACGTTCGGCGCGAACGACGATCGGTGAACGGCACATGCAGGGCCGTCGTCGACCGGGCGCGTCGACGTGACGACGGGCGCAGCGCCGAGCCCGCCGTCCTTCGCGTATGCCTTCATCGTCCACGCCGCCCCCGCAGCGCCGTCGCCGGAAGCGAGCGCCGCGACCATCGCACCGCCGTCGGTCGTGAGTCGGAGCGCTCCGAACGAAGACGGCCGCGTCGCGTCGGGTGTATGCCGCTTCAGCCACGTCGCACGTCCGGCGGCGTCGAGTCCGACGAGCGCGACGGCCGGGACCGCCTCCGCGCCATCGCCCGTCCGCTCCACGGACGACGCTACCATCACGAACCCCGTCGTCGGGAGCTCCGCGATGTCGCTCGCGACGAAGACGGCGCCACTGCCGTCCGTCATGCCGGGATACGTGACGAACCCGACGCCTCCGTCTTCGTGGATCCTGGCGACGAACGCGCGGCTCTGGCCATGGCTCCCGCCCGCGACGGTGATCCCGTTCGACGCGGCGGCTGTGACCGTCGTCGGCGAGAGATTGAACGCCGTGTCGCACGCGATGTAGCTGCTCGACGTGCGGATCCCCCCGCCGTCGTCGAGCCGAGCGACGAACATTCCATCACCCGACGCGCCCCGAACGTCACCAACGAGCACGAGCTCGGACGCAGGCCCCGTCCGTGTGATCGCCGTTGGCGAGATACCAGCGGCAGCGCCCTCGGGATGGCGCCACATGGACGCTCCGAGGACGCCGCCCGAGCCGTCGACATGCACCACGAACGCGCTTCCCTGCGCCAGGCACTCGCCAGCGACGAGGAAGCCCGTCCCCGCTCCGCTCGCTCCGTCGTTCGCCAGCAGCCGTGGCGCGGGCGTCGTGCAAGCGTCGACGTCGAACGAATAGGACCTCCGGAAAGCAACCCCACCGCCCTGCCCGACCCGAAGGAGCTCGAACGAGCTTCCGGAATCCGCAGCAGCCAGCACGGCGATCGCCGCGTCTCGGGTAGGGACCGTCCGAACGACGCGGAGCGGCGCGTCGCTTTCGGCGAGATAACGCGCGGCCCAGATCCGGGCGCCGCGGTCGTCGATCTTGATGAGCGCGCGCGCGTCGCTTCCGGCGACGAGCCAACGGCCGTCGATCGCACGCGAGAGATCGGAGAAGACGATCCCCGTCGACGCGGGCCCCACGCCCGCAGCGGTCTCCGAGGCGATTTCGTGATGCAGCGTGGACCAGGGCTCGAAGGCAGGAGACCGGAGCGCGGCGGCGTCGGGCCCGCTGCCGGGAGGAAGGTGCGACGCACCTGGAGGCGGGTCCTTGCACGCACCACTCGCGACGACGACGTCGAGCGGCTGGAAGCGAGGTGAGCTCCAGTCGAGCAGCGTCACGTGACCGAGCACCGGCAAGCTCGGGCTCGTGATGCGTGCACCGAGCCGACTCGAGATGCCGCTCCGAAGCTCCCAGCACGGAGACCGCGCCGGATCAGCCACGAGCGCGAGCGACGCCTCTGCGGTGGCGTAGGGACCGGCAACGCCATAGAGCGACATCCCGAGACGCACGCCTGCGGTCGCCGTCGCGTGGGCATGCAAGCCCACCTCCGGTTCGATGACGTCGAAGCGGGTTTCCTTCACCTTCGGCAGCGACACGACCGGACGCCCAGCGGTGCGCGACGAGATGCTCGCCGAGCTCGTGAGCACGACCTCTCCGCTCACCCCGGCGCGGAAAGACGCGCTCGCTCCGCCCTCGACGCTCGCGATGATGTCGAGCGTCGGAACGAAGACGAGAGGCGGAAGGATGAGCGGCGGGAGATGCACGGTGGCAATCTCGAACTCCTTCTCGAATGCGAGCGAGGCTTGGCCGACGATGCGGAGCTCGGAAGCGACGCTGGGATCGACGGTGAACGCCAGCTTCACCTCCGGGAGCAGATCTTCGAGCGCGCAGCTCGGCGTCTCCCCGACGAACACGCCGGCGAGGCTCTCGACGCACGCTGCGACCGCCGCAGGGAGATCGAAGATGTCGCCCCAATCGACATCGAGCGACAGGTCGTACGCAACGGCACCCGAGAACGATCCTTCGATGCGGAGCTGGTCGTTCGTCGTGCTCGTGTCCCCGTCGCCGTCGAACAGCACGACGTTCACGGGCACCTTGCGCTCCGACGTGCCTCCGATCCCGAGCGGGCTCGACACCTCGTGCGTGACGAGCGGTCCGTCATCGAGCGAGACAGGGCGCGCGACGCGCGCATGGAGCTTGCGAAACGCGAGCTGTGGCGGAGCGATTGCCGTGCGGAGCGACAGCGTCTCGCCGCTGCGCTCTGTATCGATCACGACGCGGAGCAGGCCGTTCGGCGACGAGGCCGACGGTCCGCCGACGATGACGGTACCGCGCCGGGCTCCGTCGAGGCTCTTCGGCGCCTGACGGAACACGAGACGCCCGTCGCCGGCATCCGGCTCGAGCGACGCGAGGTCTTCGGCGGAGAGCATCTTCGTCGATGCGAACGGGACGGCCTCGATCTCATCGCGCGGCGCCGCCGTCTCGGGATCAGAATCGCAGCCCTGGGTCGGGACGGCAACGACGCCAGAGAGCGCGAGAGCGACGAGGAACCTGCGGATGGGGCTGGGATCGAGCTTTGCCATGGGAGTGGGAAGGATGTCGGCCGCGACCCGTCATCAGTTGCCATGGAACGTCACGTTCGCTGTCCCCCCTTCGGGGACGGATCGGTCTCCCCCCTCCGCAGCGCTGCGACACACGCGCCAGAAGCGGGCTACAGCCCGCAAGCGCGTTGATTCGACATCCCCTCAGGAGGATCGGCCCGATCACTCCCGCGGGGTCCACCTGTTCGCGTGTTCGCGCTGATCGTGTGCGGAGCGCAGCGGGCACGAATCGTGCTCTTTCTGACCGCATGGTCGACATCGACGATGCGTTCGAGGCCGTGGCTGCCGCAATCCAAGCGCACGGCGCCGCTCCCGAGGAGGTCGTCACCGGCCTCGAGATGCTCAAGAGCTCGGTCGGACGGTGGCTCGCGGGCGCCAGCGGCGCGGTCAGCGCTCCGGCGCACGGTCGGTGGCTCGTCACCCCTGGTGGCAAGCACATCGATCTCGCGCGACGACCGACGTTGCGAAAGCTCGTCGCTGCGCTCGTCGACTGTCGCATCACTCGCCCGGGCGAGGCCATCCCGGCGTCCGAGCTGATCGCCGCCGGTTGGCCCGACGATCCGGCCGATCACGAGGCAGCGATGAATCGCCTGCGGGTCGCGCTCTGCCGACTCCGGCAGCTCGGCCTCGAGAACGCGATCGTGACGACGGGCGCCGGCTGGATGCTCGATCCGGAGACGCCCTGCATCCGCGAAGGCTCGCCTCCGTCTGCGCCACGCTTCGAGCCGGCCGAAAGCGGCGAGCCCAGCGCCCGCCGGCCGATCAGCGGCATTTTCATGGCGCAGAGGCTCGAGCTGCGCGAGGAGGAGGTCGCCTGAGCGGAACGCTCTATTCGAGCTCGTCGCCGAGCGTGCGCTTCAAGATCTCGCGCAGCTCCGCCATGTCCGGATCATGCGGGGCGAGCCGCGCGAGCGCGCCGCCGACCTTCTTGATCGTCGGCGTGACGAACCTGAGGAACGACGGGTTGCCCTTCTGCCGGTCGATGAAGACGAACCGCCCCGCGTCCTTCAGCTTTCGCTGCACGGTCACCAGATCGAACTCGTCGAGCAGGCGCGTCCGGCTCTCCTTGCTGAAGCCGCGCGAGAGCGCCGCGGCGTCGGCATAATCTGCGAGGCGCGCTTCGACGAATGCCCGATCGAACTCCTGGTAGCTGTCGTTGAGGAGCGCGACGAGATCGTAGACGCGCGGGCCGAGCAGCGCGTCCTGGAAGTCGATCCAGACGAGCCTCACGGTCGGGCGCGGGGCGGAGCGGTCGGGGACGACCATGATGTTGCGCGACTGGTAGTCGCGATGGACGAAGCCGCTCGGCAGGTCGGCCACCCGGCGCGCGAGGCGATCCGCGATGCGGTTCCACTTCGGAACGTCGTCGCCGGCGAGCGGCTTCTGGCGAGCGTCGAGTCCCCACTCCTTGAAGTGTTCGATCTCCCAGCGCAGCAGCTCGAAATCGAAGGTGCGGCTCGCGACGACGGAACCTTCCGGCAACGCTGCGAGCTCGTTCTGCGCACGCGCGAGATCGCACACGGCCTTGCGATAGAGCGACTCGCGATCCTCCGGGTGCTTCAAAAGCCAGTTGGCGAGCGTCTCGTCGCCGAGATCCTCGATGACGAGCCAGCCGTGCGCCGTGTCTTCCGCGAGGATGTCGGGGACGTCGACGCCGTGCTCGGCGAGCAGGTCGCGCACCTCGAGGAAGGGCCAGCGTGCGCTGTCGGGCGCATGCGCCTTCTGCACCTCCTCCGGGCGCCCCCCTTCCGGGACGAACATCGCGACCGCAGTCTTCCCTTCCGGAAGGGTCAGGCGGAAGTAGCGACGCGTCGACGCACCGCCAGGCATCGCGGCGAGAGTCAGATCGGAGCCGAAAGAGCGGCGAACCAGCTCGGCGAGCTTGTCCTCGCTGGCCTCTGTCGACGGCGGGGAGAGAGAAGGTGAAACGAAGGCCACGACCCTATCCCATTATCCTTTCTGGTCGAACGACGCCAGACATGGCGGGACATGGCGGTTTTCGAGAGGGACGCCCCCGCCGACGACGTCGGCGCGCTCAGGTGAGGACGCCGCGCTCCGCCTCGAGCGGCGGCGGGACCTTCTCGCCGAGGCGCTCGCGGAGGTTGCGCTCGATGGTGCGCGAGATGCCCTTCAGCGGCAGATCGTTGATGTCGACGCCGAACGGCTGCTCGAGCTCGTCGCCGATCGCGTCGAGGCCGAGGAAGCAATACGAGATTGCCAGCACGACGAACGGCGTCGCCCACTTGATCGAGTCCATCAAGCCGAACGGCAAGAGCGCGCAGTAGAACGCGACGATCCGGTGCATCAGCACCGTGTACGAGTACGGGATCGGCGTCGACTTGATGCGCTCGCACCCGCCCTGGATGTCCGTGAACGCCGTCAAGGATGCCTCGAGCACCGGGACGTGCATCACGTGGATCCACTTCTTGCGGCGCGCCTCGACGAGGAGCTCGCCCATCCGCTGGAGCAGGGCGTAGGGGACGTTTTCGTTACCGCGGAGCTGCGCCGTCTCGTCCTCGCCGATGATGTGCCCGAGCATCTCGAACGGCGAAGTGTCACGCAGATGATGCCGGAGCGCGTGCCCGTAGCCGATGACGAGGTGGACGAAACGCGTCTCGAACTTCCGGATCTCCTCCGCGGTCTCCGGACCTTGCAGCGCATCGGGCTGCGGCTCGATCAAGGTGAGGATCTGACGCGTGATCGACCGCGACGTGTTGACGAGCGAGCCCCACAGCTTGCGGCCTTCCCAGAAGCGGTCGTAGGCCGTGTTGTTCCGGAAGCCGAGGAAGATGCCGAGCGGCAGCCCCACGAGCGTGAAGGGAGTCGCCGTCAGCGAGTAGTGAAGCTGCGGCACCTCCTCGTAGATGAGCGTCACGACGATGCTGATCGCCGTGATGATGATCGTGCGCAGCCAGATGTGCGGCAGCGCGAAGCCCCCGAGCGCGACCATCTCGATCCACGAACGCTTGCGATCCACCCACATCGCGGGCGGAGCCTACACGAAGGCCGCAGGCAGCATAAGACGCCTGACCGCGTCGTCCGTCGATGTCGGTCGAGGCCGACGATCCACCGCTCGTCAGCGTCACCGCCCTCGCCGATGCTCGAGGAGAGAGCAATCCGGCCGAGCCTGGACAAGGCATGTGTTCCGAAGTGCGCAATGCGTCCCGCGATCGCCCATCCGTCGCGCACTCGAGCTTCATGTCGCGCCTGCTCGCGCTTCTGCACCGTTCGATTTGCGCCGTCGAGCGGCGCGCGCCTAACGTCTGCCCCGCATCGTTCGCATGCGGTGCAGGAAACGGAGAGGCGTGACGGCGATCGGTACGAGGACGTTGCAATGGCTCGGGACGGCGCTCGCTCTCGGGCTCGGATGCGGCGGAGCGACGGGAGGCTCGCCTGCGCCGGTGCAAGCGCCGCGCGCGGGCAGCACGCTCCGCGCTCCGTCGGACTTCGCGAGCATCACCGACCCGAAAGAGCGCTCGGCGGCGCTCTTCGCAGAGGCGTCACGCGTGATGCTGCATCCGCGATGCGTGAACTGCCACCCCGCGGGAGACTCGCCGCTGCAAGGCGATCGCGGCTTCGTCCACGATCCGCCCGTCGCTCGGGGCGCCGACGACAAGGGCGTTCCCGGGCTCGAGTGCACCTCCTGTCATCAGGACCACAACCTCGAGCTCGCACGTGTCCCCGGCGCACCTGGCTGGCATCTCGCTCCGCGTTCGATGACGTGGGAAGGTCGCACGCAGCACGCGCTCTGCGAGCAGCTCAAGGATCCCGCGCGCAACGGCGGCAAGAGCCTCGCGGAGATCGTCGAGCACTCCGCGCACGATCGGCTCGTCGGCTGGGGTTGGGCGCCGGGCCACGGGCGCGAGCCTGCGCCGGGCTCGCAGGCGGCGTTCGGTGCGCTGATGGAAGCATGGATGAAGGACGGAGCCGTGTGCCCTCCGGTGGAGATTCGTCGATGAGCGTCCGCGTTCGCGTCAACGGGCAGGATCACGTGCTCGACGTCGATCCCGAGATGCCGATCTTGTGGGCGATACGTGACGTGCTCGGCCTCACGGGGACCAAATACGGCTGCGGACAAGCGCTTTGCGGCGCGTGCGTCGTGCACCTCGACGGCGAGGCGGTGCGCGCCTGCGTGACGCCGATCCGACGGGCCGAAGGAAAGAGCATCACGACGATCGAGGGACTCTCCCCCGACGGCTCGCATCCGCTGCAGCGCGCGTGGGTCGAGCTCGGCGTTCCGCAGTGCGGGTTCTGCCAGTCCGGACAGATCATGACCGCCGCCGCGCTCCTCGCGAAGAAGCCGAAGCCGTCCGCCGCCGAGATCGATCAGTCGCTCGCCGGCAATCTCTGTCGATGCGGGACGTACCTGCGGATCCGGGCGGCGGTCCAGAAGGCGGCTGGTAGCGAATGACCGGCTCGAAGGCGCAACGCCACGCGGGCAGCGTCTTGCTCGTCCGGCGATCATTCCTTGCGGGCCTCGGCCTCGCGACCGCCGGGCTCGCGCTCGGGTTCACGCGCGATGCTCGCGGCGACGACCCGAAGATGCCGCCGTCGACCGACACGGCCGCCAAGAACGCCGCCGCCTCGGCGGGCGAAGGACTGCGGCCGAACCTCTTCGTCCACGTGTCCCCCGACGACGTCGTCTCGATCGTGTGCGCGCGCTCCGAGATGGGCCAGGGCGTCCGCAGCTCTCTGCCCGTGCTCATCGCCGACGAGCTCGGCGCCGACATGGCGCGCGTGAAGATCGTGCAGGGCGACGGCAACGTCGCGCTCGGCGATCAGAACACCGACGGCTCGCACAGCGTCCGCGGCTTCTACGACGAGCTACGGCGCGTCGGCGCAGTCGCGCGCACGATGCTCGTGAGCGCCGCCGCAAAGCGATGGCGCGTGCCGGAGAAGACGTGCGACACGCGGGACGGAGCCGTGTACCACGAGCCGACGGGCAGGCACTTCCGCTTCGGCGAGCTCGCGATCGACGCCTCGAAGCTGCCGCTACCCGACCCGAAGTCGATCGTCCTTCGTCCGGCATCACGTCTGAAGCACGTCGGAAAGGAGCTGCCGCTCCTCGACGGCCCCGATCTCGTGACGGGGCGCGCGGTGTTCGGCGCCGACGTGAAGCTCCCTGGGATGCTCACCGCGGTCATCGCGCGCTCGCCCGTCCCCGGCGGCCGAGCGACGGCGTACGATGCGAAGAAGGCGCTCGCGGTCCCCGGAGTCAAGCGCGTGATCGAGCTGCCTGCGGGGAAGCGGCCGTTCGGGTTTCGTCCGCTCGGCGGCATCGCCGTCGTCGCCGACAACACGTGGGCCGCGTTGCGCGGTCGTGCGGCGCTCGAGGTGACCTGGGATCCGGGCGACAACCGCTCCTACGACTCGACCTCGTACCGGGAGGAGCTCGTCCGCTCACTCCGTTCACCCGTGCGCACGTGGCGTAACCGCGGCGACGTCGAGGCTGCGCTCCAGAAGTCGAAGCGTCGCGTCGCGGCGGTGTATCACGTGCCCCACCTCGCGCACGCGCCGATGGAACCGCCGTGCGCGGTGGCGAAAGTCGAAGGCAAGAAGTGCGAGATCTGGGCGTCGACGCAGAACCCGCAGGACGCGCAAGGGGAGGTGGCGGCCATCCTCGGGCTCGACCCGAATGACGTCACCGTACACGTCACGTTCCTCGGCGGCGGCTTCGGTCGCAAGTCGAAGCCCGACTACGTCGTCGAAGCCGCGCTCGTATCGCGCGAGATGAAGGCGCCCGTCCGGCTGCAGTGGACGCGTGAGGATGACGTCCGCCACGACTACTACCACTCCGTCAGCACCCAGGAGCTCGTCGCGGGCGTGGACGACGCGGGCGAGGTCGTCGCATGGCGTCATCGGACGGCGTTCCCACCGATCGGGTCCACGTTCAGCGGTGCCACGTCCGCCGGGCTCGGCGAGCTCCAGCAAGGCGTCCTCGACGTGCCGCTCGCGATCCCCAACGTCCGAGCAGAGAGCTGCGAGGCCCACGCGCATACGCGCATCGGATGGCTCCGATCGGTCGCGAACATCTACCACGCGTTCGCCGTCCAGAGCTTCGTCGACGAGATCGCACATTCGCTCGAGAAGGACCCGCTCGACATGCGGCTCGAGCTGCTCGGGCCGCCTCGGGTCGTGACGACAGCCGAGCTCGGCGTGGAGAAGCTGCCCAACTACGGCCAGTCGCTCGACGAACATCCCATCGACACCGCTCGGCACTGCGCCGTCCTCGAGCGCGTCGCGGCGATGTCCGGATGGCGCGATCGGCAGAAGAACCGGCGCTCGCTCGGGATCGCGGTTCATCGGAGCTTCCTCGCGTACGTCGCCGTCGTCGTGTCGGCGGTGCGGACGCCGAACGGCCGCGTCCACGCCGACGAGTGCTGGATCTGCGCCGACGCGGGGACGATCGTGAACCTCGACCGCGTCCGCGCGCAGCTCGAAGGCGCGGTGATCTTCGGGCTCTCGCACGCGCTCTACGGCGAGATCACGATGAAGAACGGCGCGACGGAGCAGAGCAACTTCCGGGATTATCGTCTGCTGCGCATGAACGAGGCGCCTCGCGCGATCCACGTGGAGGTCATGAAGAGCACCGCACCGCCGGGGGGCGTCGGAGAGCCAGGCGTGCCGCCGGTCGCTCCTGCGCTCGCGAATGCGGTCTTCGCGCTGACGGGGACGCGCGTCCGCGATCTGCCGCTCGTTCGATCGCTGGCCGTGTGAAGAGATGGGAGCCTCAGCCTCGGTCGACCACGCGAACCGAAAGCCGAGCGTGGCGGCGATCGTCCTCGCCGCCGGGCAAGGGCATCGCATGGGGGTGGCGAAGGCGCTGCTCATGCTGGACGACAAGACGCTTCTCGAACGGCACGTCGAGCGGCTCGTCCACCAGGGTTGCTCGCCGGTGGTCGTCGTCCTTCGGCCGGAGGTCGCCGCGAGTCTCGAGAGCAAGCTCGATCGCTGGCAGCCGAACATCCGCGTCGTCGCCGCCCGGACGGGCTCGCCGTCGGAGTCGCTCCTCGCGGGCGCACGTGCGCTCCCCGGCTTCCTCGAGCCCGGAGAGGACTGCGCGTCCTTATCGGGCGGTCCTCGATGCGTGGACCGAGTACTGATCGTGCCCGTCGACATGATGCCGCCCGCGACGCCGCTCCTTCGCGCCCTCCACGCGGCGCTGGTCCCTCCGCTGCTCGCCGTGACGCCGACCTACCGTGGCCGCGGCGGCCACCCGGTCCTCTGCCGCCGCGAGGTCATCGTGCGTCTGGCGCACGCCGTACGCGCTGGAAGTGACGACGCGCCGGACAGCACGCCCTCGCTCCGCGACGTGCTCCGGGAGCTCGGTCCGCGACGGGCCCGGCTCGAGCTCGACGACCGGAGCGTGCTCGACGACTTCGATCGCCCTTCGGATCTGCCCGCGAGCGTCGAGGTCGTCGACCGGGTCGGCTGACGCTCCGAAGCGGCGCTTCCCGGATCGCCCTCGCCCGGTGTCACTTGATCGGAGCGAGCGGCACGTCGACGAGCTTCCGCTGGGCCATCCCGCCGGGATAGGCGTAGCTGGCCGTATACGCCCAGCCCCACAACGTGGCAGTGAACGCGCCTTTGCTGTTCATGCGCTGTAGGCCGACCTGACAGACGCTCGCGCCGAAGGTGTCGCCCGGCCCGCCCCCGCGCTGGAGGTCGACGCGGAGCCACTCGTATTGGCCGCGCGTGCCGACCGGTTTCCACCCGGTAAGCACGCCTGCACACTCGAGCCATACGTCCTCGAAAGAGTCGTTGGTCTTCGCTCTCACGACGACCAGCGAGGTCTCGTCGTACGTCGTGTCGGCGTAGAAGCTGTATGCGTTCAGATATTGCTTCGACGGAACGACGTTCACGAACTCCGGGTCGCCCGCGTAGTTGTAGTCGCCACTGCCGGTCATGTACGCGGCGAGGTAGATGGGATGATCGGCGCCCTGCGTGCGGACGACGAACGGATCCCCCGTCCCGGACTCGAAGATCGCGGATTCGCCAGCGGACAGCGTCACGGGAGCGCCGGCCGGAACGGCCGGATCGTAGTCGAGCTGCGTTCCATCCCGCGCCGCGACGACGCGATAGAACATGGGCTCGTGCTCGTTGCCGAGCCGCGGACGATAGCCGACGCCCACGTACTCCGAGCCCCACTGCTCGTAGGCGGGGATCTGTTGAGCCAGGATGTCACCGGTGCCCGACGGCGTGACCCACGCACAGCTGTTGCCGCCGATGACGGTCGTGGGCTTGTCGGAGGAGACGATGCTGCCGGTCAGCTCTTCGCCCTGCACGAGCTGGATGAACTGGCCTTTGGACAGCCGGTACTCGAGCGGCGAGCCCGCCTGGCCCCCCTTGACCCCGTTTCCGTCCTGGATGGCGTGCTTCGGAAGGATGGTCACCTTCGTATCGTCCTCCGAGGCGACGATCTGCGCGGCCGGGAGGCCGCCGGACGCCGTTTGCCATCCGTTGATGATCATGTGCTCGTTCCCCCACGTCGGCACGGGCAGGAGGAGCGTCGCCGTGGGCAGGTACGAATCCGCTCCACCGAACGGGTAGATGGTCGTTGTCCCTACCGGCACGTTCGTCTTGAGGTGGAACGCGCTGCCCAACCCGGTTCGCCTCGGCACCGTATCGACATACGTGGCAGGCAGCACCACAGCAGGGCAAGCCACGCGGTTGTCGGGCCCACCGAACGGCGGGGACGGCACGGGCTGACTCGGATCGTGATCGGTCACGAAAAGAATCGCGCTCTCGCCCGGCGGGAGCGCGCCCTCGTGCCGGATCAACTCGGCGGCCCCAGGCATCGTCCGAAACGTCGACCTCGATAGATCGAGCGGCTGGCCCTCGAGCTCGAGCTCGAGCGTTGCGGGCTGCAGCGATGTGTTGACCACGAACACCGCATAACAGTTGCGCGGAAATATGCTGTCGAAGAGCGGGGGCTGAAAATAGAACTCGCAGCCGTCCGAGCTCCGGTCTGCCGCTGCCGCCTCGCATGGTTCGATGCACGCGCCTGCGCCACACGCGAGCGTCTCCGGGCACGCCTCGACGACCTGACCCGTACAGCTATCGACGATCGAGCGCCGATCGAGGGAGCACTGGCGCTTGCAGTCCACCGGAGCATCCACGGCCGCGTCGAGCTCGAATTTCGTTTCGCGATTCTCGAATCCGCTCCGATCGTCGCCGCAGGCTCCCATCGCTGCGGCGGAGAGCGAGAGCCCGAGAGCTACGACGACTGCACCCTGAGAGACGACCATTCGGCTCATGGCAAAACCACTTCCTGCGGTACGAGACTCGGGACCTTGAACATCCCGCTGCCGAGCTGCCCGTACGCGTTCGAGCCCCAGCAATAGACCTTACCGTTCGTCAACAGTGCACACGTGCTCGTGGGAGTCGTCTTCACCTGAGCAGCGGGAGCGGGAAGTCCTTTCACTCGAACCGTGTAGTACGCATGTTCCTTCGTCCCGTCCCCTGCCTGCCCGATCGCGTTCGAGCCCCAGCAGTACACGTCGCCCGACGCGCCGACCGCGCACCATCGGTACTCGCGAGCGAGCATCGAGGTGGCGATGTGCACGAGCGGCTCTGGCGCCACCACCGCACGTGGAAGTGCGTGATCGAGCTGGCCGTCGAAGGTCCAGGTCCTTCCCCAGCAGTAGCCGGTCCCCGCAAGCGTGGCGCACGCCCTGCCAACCGCGACGTCCAGCGACGCGACTTGATGGATGGAAATCTCACCCGGCAGCGGGTCCGGCGAGAGCGATGAAACGCGCCCGAGAGGCGGGTTTCGTCCCCAGCTCCAGGTCGTCCCGTCCGCGCGGACGACGAACGCTGCCTCACCCACGGTCACGCTCCGCATCGGCGCGCCGGGGGGCATGACGACCTCCGTCGGGGGAAGCATCGTCCATGCAGACGCGATCTCGAAGGAGGCGATCTGGGCATCTCCGTTGTAGCCCCAGCAGACGACGCGGCCGTCGACCAACACGGCACACCCGACCGCGCCCTCGATGCTTCCGACGCTCACGCTGGTTGCCGGCGGGAGCGGGAGCTTCACCGGTGTCGTCTCCGTCGTGATCGCACCCGGGTCGCCGTCATCCCGAAGGTACGCGCCCCTTCCCCAGCACCATGCAGAGCCGGTCGCGTCCACTGCACACGTGTTCGCGAGCTGAACGACATCCGAGAGACCGACGACGCGCTCGGCAGCCGTGCTCCCCGCCGTCGGCGCGCCGTCGCCACGGCCGAGCTGCCCGTTGGCGTTTCCTCCCCAGCACGCCACCGTGCGGTCCTGCAGCAGCGCGCAATACCCTTCCTGCTGACGCGCCGAATACGTGGTCACGAGCGAGGTGGCGCACGAAGACGACGCGCAGACGATCGGCAGCGGACCTCCGTCGAACGCGGCGTCCGGGAACGTTGGCGAGGCGTCGGCGGCGCCCGCGTCGGAGGTCGCGGCATCATGGGTCGCGGATGCGTCCGCACCGGAGTCGACGGCGTCGATACCGCTGGCTTCGCCCTCGCTCGAGCAGCTCGCCGCGGCGCTCGCAAGCGCCGCACACGCAATGACGGCGCTGACGGTCCGGCCGGATCGGATGGGACTTTGGATCGAACGGCGAGGCTCCGGCCTGCTGGCCGGCACGCGGCGGACACGGTCGACCGCTGACCGGGGCTCAGGGACTCGTCTTGTGGAACGCATATCGGTCACCGATCGCCCATAGGTTGTTGATGGTGGTGCCTCGGACCTGCGCGAGATCGCGTCCGACCGGCGCGCCCTTCAGCGCAAGCGTCGAGATCGCGTATTCGCCTCCGGTCCATACGTCCGCGCCGCGGAGAACGACGCGCGTGGTGGTCAGCCAGAGCGAGCTCGAGTCGGCCCAGAGGGAGGTGAAGAGCGGCGACGAGAGGCCGAGAGAGGATGCCTCGATTGGACGGATCTCGACGGAGTACCCCTCTCCGTCGACGGAGAGCTTCACGGGATCACGAGCGCCCTTGAGGCCGACGAGCCGGCCTGGTCCTACGGCATGCAGATCCGTGAGCCATCCTTCGGCGCCGCCGATCATCAGAGCTCCCGCTTTCGACGCGCACCCGTCCGCCGAAGCTATCCCATCGGCCACCCGCCGATATCCGGCCGCCGTCTTTCGGACGACGAGCGCGCATGCCCCGCCGGATTGCGTCCGTGCTCCGGAGAACCAGAGGTCGTCCGGGCTCGTCCCTGCAGCGCTCACGAAGTAGAGATCATCGGTCAGGGCGACGCCGCCGGCATCGGGCTCGGGATCCGTCGCGGGATCGTCCGCGACGTATTCCGGTATCCACTCCGCAACGCCGCTGCCCGTGCTCTTCAAACGAAAGACGGTGTTCTTGAACCACGCGTAGACGTCGCTGCTGCTCGTCCCCCACACGCCAAGCGCCGGGTAGCGGCGCCCCCCCGCCTGCGCGTGAATGGGATTCGGCTGGCTCCCCGCCTTACCGTTGTCGACCAGCTGTCGACGCGTCCACGACCAGGCGGTCGCGGGCGCGACCGGGCGTGTTCCGCGATACACATAGCCTGGCCCAACGCCGAAGTAGACCTCGTCGGCGTTCGGCGCCCATATCCTTCCAGCGAACGTCCCGACGTCGACCGCGTTCTGCGTGGCGTCGTCGATGTATCTCCATTGCGCGTCCTCGTCGTTCCACTCGAGGATCTTGATCCCAATCGTCGGGCTCTGCGCGATGGCGAAAGCGCGTCCTGGGAGAGGCCAGAGGTCGACCATGGCGAGGTCCACGTCGGGAAGTTGCGTCTCGCACCAACCGGCGTCGCTGCACATCGGTCCATCAGCGGACGCTTCGGCTCCAGCCTCGACGACGGGCGCTGCTGCGTCGGGAACCTGGACCTCGCTCTTCGGCTCGGGCGCGGTCGCTTCTTCGTCCACGGATGTGGCGCAAGCACCGGCAGCGAGCGTCACCGCTGCTCCGCATGCGACGAGGATCGAGCTCTTCATGGCGCGCCTCTCAAGGAAAGAACGACGCCGAGCCCGCCGATCCAGACGTGCTCCGGTCCGGCGGCCCAGACGCTCGTGAGCTTGGGCCGGCCTGCGCCGAGCCCCGCGACCTTCACCCGCGACCATGTCTTGCCGTCGTAGTGGAGCACCACGCCTCTGTCGCCCACGGCCCAGATGTCGGAGTCGGAGGCTCCCCAGACGGCGTTCAGGTGTTCGTTCGTCGGGACCTCCTCGACGATGTCCCAGTCGCGAGACTGGCCCGTGAAGTGCCGGATTGTCCCGTTTGCCCCCACGGTCCACGCCTCGGACTCGGACGCCGCCCAGACGCCGTTGAGGCTGTTCCACGTGAGGCTGTTGTAGATCTTGACGCTCGGCGCTTCGCTCTCCGCCTCGGTGATGCGGAGCGTCGTGCCTCCCGCGCCCACGGCCCAGATGTCATCGGCCGATGCGCCGTGAACGGCCTTCATCTCGTTGCAGCCGGGCCAACACGGACTGGCTGGCCCGGGTTGGACCTCGAACCCGGACGGTGAGGTCTGGCGCAGGCGCAGAACGCCGCTCTCCTTCGTGTTGAAGACGCTCTCTATCGCAATCCAGCTCGACTCGGCGCCGGGCGCTGCCCATGCGGATACGACGTCAGGAAACATGTCGGCCGGCAACGGCGGCGTGAACCGCGACCACCCGGCGGGCGACGGAGGCGCGCCTCCATCCGGAGCTCCCGGACCGTGCGCGTAGACGTGCTGCTCGAGAAACGCCGTGTCGGCGAGGCCGATGGCGATCTCCGAGGACTCGCGGAGCCAGAGCCCGCGCAACGTCTCCGATGCGCCGAGGTCCGACCGTCGCCAGGACGTTCCATCGAAGTGGGCGACCGCCCCGAGCGCGCCGGCGACCCAGACGTCGCTCGCCGAACGACCGCGGACGGTGACGATCAGCGTGCGCGGGTCGAAGGCGCCCCCGGGCAGCCCCGGATCGAACGGGCCGCTCGGACAGAACATGCCCGCGGCGCAGACCTCGGGGAAATACTCGCAGTCTTCGCACGGCCCCGCATCGATCTCCGGCGGCGCGGAATCGAGGGGCGAGCCCGCATCGGACGCTCCGAGAGGAGCGTCCGGAGAGCCACCGCTGGTGCCAAGGACCTCCGTCGACGCGCACGCCGTGATCGCCGCGACGAGCGGAACCCATCGCTTGTTCATCGCGCCAACCCTCCGTCACCCTCGGTCGGACCGCAGGGCTCGACAACGCATCGCCCTCCCACACAAGCCTGGCCGGACACGGCGTCGCAACGCGTCCCACATGCGCCGCAATTGTTGGGATCATGGTCGACGTCAACCTCGCAACCGTCGCTCAGGTTTCCGTTGCAGTCGGCTCGACCCTTGATGCAGTGGCTCTCGCAGACACCATAGCTGCAAACCTCACTGCTCGTATTGGTGTCACGACAATTGTGGAAGCACGCACCGCAATTGTTGGCGTCGGCAGCAAGGTCGGCGCATATACCAATCATGCACCTTCGGACATCACCGAGGTCCATACAAAAGACTGGACAGTAGGTCTGCCCAGCCGGGCACGCACAAATGGGCTGCATCAACTGGTTACCATGGCACTCCTGCCCGGCATCGCATGCGTTGTTGCACATACCGCAGGAGTCGCGCGACCACGCGCTCGACTCACAGCCGTTGGACCCCTCCTCGGAGAGGTCGCTGTCGCAATCGAGAAAGTCAGCCTCACACTTGACGCGCCCGCACTGTCCACCAACGCACCCGAACCGCGCGTTCAGAGGCAGTGACCCCTCACCGCTCGCAGGATCGCAGGCGACACCACACCCACCGCAATGGTTGTCATCCGTTTTCGGATCTACGCACTTTTGATTTCCAAATCCGTCGTCGCAGGCAATTTTCTCCCCCGAGCAACCACATTTGTAGGTCGCCCCCAGCTTGATACACGGCTTGTCGGGCGCGCACTCGATCCCGCACCCGCCGCAGTTTTCATTCGAGTCAATCCTCGCCTCACAGCCGTTGTCCGGAATTCCGTCACAATCGAGGCGCCCGAACATGACTGGGTCGCACGTGAGCGCGCAGCGCCCCTCGATGCACTCGTAGTTCGATGGTCCGGACGAAAGGTCCGAGCAACGATTACCGCACTCACCGCAGTTCTCGCGATCCGCGAGCAGGTTCACATCGCACAAGAAGCGCGAGCTCGGACACGTGGTCCGTCCGGCAGGGCATTCGTTGGACGGGCAATACGAGGTGAGGCCGGCCTCCGAGGCATCGCTCGCCCCGCTGTCCTGCGTGCTCGCGAAGGAGGACGGCTCGGTGGACGGCGACGGTCCGAACTCGACGGTCTCCCTCTGGCAGGCGATGAGCGCCACGAGAGCCGCGGCGCTGAGCGTCGAACCGACAATGCGTTTCATCATGTCGTGAGGTCCCGATTCGAGGTCACGGGTTGCAGGAGCGCATGAGGTTCATGACCCGCTTCCGGTGTGCGGAGCTCGGATGAGCCTCGAGGAAAGCTCGGCCCAGAGAACACGCGGTCGCGTCGTTGCCGAGCCCCTGGTGCGCCTCGAGCTCGACGACCGACACCTCCTGCTCGAGGAGGCCCCGCCGAAACGCAGCCCGATGTTCGCGCACGCCCGCAAGGGCGCTCGAGAAGTCGCCGGCAGCGAGCCGCACTCGGATGCGCGAGAGGCTTGCCGCTTCCTTCGCGAGGTCGTCCTCCTCCTCTTCATGAGGCGTCGCGCCTGATGATGAGCGCGCAGTGGGAGGTGGAGCCTGTACTCGCTGCGGGACCGCCGGCAGCGCGGTGACCGACATCGTGGGGATCGGCGGCTCGGCAGGTGCGGACGGTTGCTCGACGGCGATCGGAGCGGGACTCACTGCGTGGGGAGCCACGACTTCTTCCCGATGGTCACTTTCCACGCGGTTGGGCGTAGAGGAGAACACGAGTCCCGCGACAGTCGTCGCCGCGGCAAGCCCGACGACGCCGAGCGTGAGCCGTGGCGCGCGGACGAGCGGATCGAACGCCTGCGCGAGACGTGTCACGAGCAACGCCGCTCCACCGCCCAGGCCGAATCGCCGGAAGAGGGTTTGCTGCTTCTCCCATCGATTGGCAGGCCGCTCCGCTCGCGCAGAACGGATGAGGGCGTCGAGGTCGTGGGCGTGCCGGCTCATGGCTCGTTTCTCCTCGCCTCCGAAGAGGGGTCCTGCATCCATGCGAGAAGCTGCGTTCGTGCGCGACGGAGCCGGGAGGCCACCGTGCCTTGCGGGATCGCAAGGATCGCGGCCGCCTCCGCGAGCGTCGTCGTCTCGAGCTCGACGAGAATGAAGACCTCGCGGGGCTCGTCGGGTAGCCTCGAGAGCAGCGCGTCGAGCAGGCGCCAGCGCTCGTTCGTGTCGAGGACCGTCTCGGGCGTCGGACGAGGATCGGGGTGAGCATCGAGCTCCCCCTCGCTCACCGGCGCCGGCAAGCGTGAGCGCCGACGGCGGACGTTCGCAGCCACGCGACTCGCGGTGTGAAAGAGGTAGCTCTTCTCCGCCCCCGGGCCGACCGCCGCGATCTTCGATGCGAGCACGGCGAACACTTCCTGGGTCGTGTCGTCTGCCTCGTCTTGGGACAGCCCGAGACGGCGAAGGACACGCCAGACGAAGTCGTAGTACGCGACGACTGCGGACTTCAGACGGGCGCGATCGGGGCAGCCAAGCTCGCCGGTGGTCACGTCAGCCGCTGTCGCAAGCGTGGGCACCCTCTAGAATGTCGGTGCTCACGAACTTGATCACGGGACGACGAATGAATGTCCGAGGCCGATGCCGATTTCGCCGACCGCCCGCGGGACCACGTGGCTCGCGCCGGAATCGTCGCGCGCGACGGTGTCGTACACGGTAGGCACGTAGCTCGCGTTTCCGAAGAGCTCGGCAAAGATCGCTGACCCGAGAAGCCACCGCGTCCGAAGACCAGCGCCCAGCGTGAGCCATGGCCGGATGTCGTCACGAGCTCCTGCGATACCAGCGCTGTACGAGTGAAAGGCGCCCCCAGTGATGCCGACGCAAGCCTCGATCGAGAACGGCGTCGCGAGACGGCGAGCTGCGCACCCCTCGATACGACTGGTCCACGTCTGGACGAACACGTTGAGTCGGGTCGTGTCGGGGAGCTGAGCTCGCGCGAACGCGAACGAGATCCGGAGCACCCCGTCGATGGACCCGAACGACCGCAGGCCGTCGACGTAGGCGCGATAGCCCATGACCGAGCGCGGGAGGGTACCGAAGACGAGCTCGGAACCAGCGCCGACGTTGAGCCGCAGCGGAGGCGGTAGCGACGGTGACGGAAGGCCTGCGCGTACGCCCCGAGCCTGACTCGGTGCCGTGGTCGAAGACGCCACCCGTGCGGGACGGGACGGCTTCGGGCCAGGAGTCGTCTCGGCGACCGCCGGCTCATCCGTGTCTGGAACGACGTCACTCGCGACAGCCGCGACGATAGCGAGGGCGCGGACGAGCGTCCGGCAATCGCGGGATCGGATGCTCCGCGTGTGAATCACCCCGTCAATGTCGACGACGCCGACCTCTCCGGTCACGCCGCCGCTCGGCGCTCTTCGAATGCGAACATCGAACGTCCGCGCGGCCGTGCCGTCGGACGCAAGCGAGAGACGCGGACGCTCCGAGAAGAGCAGCTCGGTGAACCGGCTCTCGTCGGGGCACTCCCTCACGAGGGCCGCGTCGACGTCGAACCGAAGGTGGATCGCCTCCGGCTTACCTTCCCCCGCGGCCGCCGATGTCGCCCCGCCGAGGATGAACGAGGCGCTCGTCGCCCCGAAGAGGCATGCTCGGCGGAGAGAGATCGGCGTCAGCGTCACGTGCGCGCATCGTATGCGAACTCGACGGCTGGATCTCCGCGACGCCATCCCGACCGGGCCCCGCGTCGGTCCATGCGCTCCGGTCACTAGGCTTTGCCTGCAGCCAGCCTCGATGCAATAGAAGGCCGGCATGCGGGCGTTGCCGGTTGCCTGGCTGGTCGGGCTGCTTGCGCTCGGGGACGCCCGCGCGGAGCCGCTCCGTCTCGAGTGGAAGGCACATGCCTCGTGTCCCGACGTCGACGCCTTCTGGTCGGCGATCGCTTCACGCTCGCAGCTCGTTCGCCCTGCCACGACGGGAGAGCCGGGGCGCCACGTCTCCGTCGAGATCGTGCGCTCCGCGAAGGGAAGCACGGGGCGGATCGCGATCGAAGGCTCGGAGCCGCGGACGATCTCCGGCGCGACGTGCAGCGAGGCCATCGAGGCGCTCGCGATCGTGACCGTGCTCGTGCTCCAACCCGGCGCGCAGCCCCTCGCGCCCGCCGAACCGCCGGCGAAGCCGTCCGAGATCGAGCCATCGCACGAACCGGCGGTCGTCGAAGACACGCTGCCGGCCCCGCCGGTCGAGGACGCGCCGGCAACGCCGGAGAAGCGCGGATGGCGCTGGTCGGTCGGAGCCGGCGCCGACGTCGCGGCCTCGAGCGGCGTCGGCGCTGTCTTGACCACGCCGCTTTCGCTTCAGGTGGAGCGCGACGTTGCGGTCCGGCTGAACCTGGCCCGCGGCGAGAGCGGCGTCGTCCAGAACGGTCGTGGACCTGCGGGCCAGTTCACGTGGTCGACGGCTCGGCTCGACGTCTGCACACCACGCGGCCGAGGCACCTTCTCCGTATCGCCGTGCGTCGCGATGGAGGGCGGGTCGCTTGCAGGCAAGGCCGTCGTCGCCGACCGGCCGCGCGACGACACACACCTCTGGCTCGCCGCCCATGTGCTCGGACGGGCATCGATCGCTCTCGACTCGGCGCTTGCTCTCGAGCTCGAGACGGGAGCCGCGCTCGCGTTGACCCGCCCGGAGTTCTACGTGGACCCCGACTTCTTCCTGTATCGGCCGGCTCCTTTCCTTTTCCACG
Source organism: Pseudomonadota bacterium (assembly GCA_023423895.1). Classification (GTDB taxonomy): domain Bacteria; phylum Myxococcota_A; class Polyangia; order Polyangiales; family Polyangiaceae; genus Labilithrix. Next base: position 142 of record JAFAER010000149.1, on the reverse strand, counting down.
TCCGCGGCGGGCTCGTGGTGCACTTTCCCTGATCAGAACGGCGGGCCGCGGCCAAGACTCGTTTGGAGTCCGCGTGCAGCCGGTGACGATCGAGCAGGCGCAAAACGATGCGCAGCTGCGCGCATTGATCGAGCTGCATTTC
>JAFAER010000135.1 GCA_023423895.1 Pseudomonadota bacterium | reverse complement strand
CGCGTACTCCGTTTCCGGCTCGGCAACGGCCTCCGCCTGCTGCTGCTCGTCGACAAGAGCGCCCCGGTCGTCAGCTATTTCACGTGGTTTCGCGTCGGCTCCCGCCACGAGAAGCCTGGAAAGACGGGGCTCGCGCACCTCTTCGAGCATCTCATGTTCAACGAGACGGAGGGCCTCGCCGCGGGCGAGTTCGATCGAAAGCTCGAGGAGAACGGCGCGGAGTCGAACGCCGCGACGTGGCTCGACTGGACCTACTACTACGAGTCCCTCCCCAAGGACCGCTTCCAGCTCGCCGTGAAGCTCGAGAGCGAACGCATGGCGCGCCTCGTTCTTCGCGAGCCGCAGGTCGCGAGCGAGAAAGAGGTCGTCGCGAACGAACGCCGCATGCGCGTCGACGACGACGTCGAGGGGACGGCGAACGAGATCCTCTACAAGACGGCGTTCACGCGCCACCCGTACCACTGGCCGACGATCGGCTGGATGACGGACATCGAGAACTTCACGCCGGAGGACTGCGTCGCGTTCTACAGGACGTATTACGCGCCCAACAACGCGACCGTGGTCGTCGTCGGTGACGTCGCCGAGAAGGACGTCCTCACGAAGATCCGCGACGCCTACGGAGCCATCCCTTCGTCGGAGATCCCCGAAGAGGACACCCAGCCGGAGCCTCCGCAGCTCGATCTCCGCGAGCTCACGCTCCACAAGCCGACCCCGAGCGAGAAGCTCCTCGTCGGCTACCGCGGCCCCGCGCTCGGCGACGCCGATCACGAGGCGTGCGTCGTCCTCAACGAGATCCTCTTCGGCGGCCGCGCGTCCCGCATCTATCGCGACCTCGTCACGGAGCGCGAAGCGTGCACCGAGGTCCGCGGATGGGTCTCGACGTTCCGTGACCCCGGCCTCTACGAGCTCTACTTCACGGCTCGTCCCGGTGTCGCTTCGACGCCCGTCCTCGAGGCGCTCGACGCACAGCTCGAACGCGTCCGCACGGAGCTCGTCGACGCCGAAGAGCTCGATCGCGCCAAGGCGCGGCTCGAGCTCGGGCTGCTCCAGTCGCTCGAGACCACGAGCGGCAAGGCCGAGCAAATCGGCTTCTACGATACCGTCCTCGGCGACCCTGCGGCGGCGTTTCGGCGTCTCGAACGCTACCGGCGCGTCACGGCCGGTGAGATCCGGACGGCGGCCCGACGGTACTTCGTGGACGCTCGCACCATCATTCGTGTGCTTCCTGAACCAGATACGGAAGCGGCGCCGGTCTCGGCGGAGGCAAGCGCGTGACAACCAGGTTCGAGCTCGACGGCGGTGCGGTTGGATTCGTGGAGAGCTCCTCCGCGGTTCCCCTCGTCTCGATGGTCGTGTCCGTTCGCAGCGGCGCGATCGTGGACCCGGAAGGCAAGGACGGAATCTGCCGCTTCGCCGCGCGCATGCTCCGTCGCGGCGCCGACGGGATGACTGCGCAACAGATCGAGGCGACGATCGATCGACTCGGCGCCGAGCTCGCCCTCGACGTCGGCCCGTCCACCGTGAGCTTTCACGGCCAGGTGATCCGACGGAACGTCGAGCCCTTCATCGATCTCGTCGCCCGAATCCTCGGAAAGCCGACGTTCGACGCAGACGAGATCGCTCGACTGAAGCGCGAATCGGCAGCGGAGCTCGTCGAGTCGCGCGACAGCGATCGGGCGCTCGCCAACCTGGCCTTCCGCCGGACCCTGTTCGCCGGGCACCCGTATTCGCGCTCCGCCGCAGGCCGCGCGTCGACGATCGCCACCATCGAGCGCGACGACGTCATCGCGGCGTACGAGCGCCATTTCGTGCGAGGCGACGTCGTCATCGGCTTCGCCGGCGCGATCACGGACGACGAGGCCAAGCGCCTGGCGTCGACGCTCACCGCGGCGATCCGGAACGGCCCGCGGTCCGCGATGAAACCGCCCGAGCCGGAGAAGCGGACGGGACGGCGGCTCGTCTTCGTCGACAAGCCCGAGCGGACGCAGACACAGACGTTGATTGGCAGCCTCGGCACGTGGCCGCACGACGACGATCACTTCCCTCTCGTGACGGCGACGGCCGTCCTCGGCGGCACGTTCACCTCCCGGATGATGCGCGAGATCCGCAGCAAGCGCGGATGGTCGTACGGCACGAGCGCGCGGCTCTCGATCGAGCGCCGCCGACACGCCTTCACGATGTCCGCGGCGCCCGGCGTCAACGACTGCGCGCCGTGCGTCGAGCTCGAGCTGAAGCTCCTCGAGGACTTCGTCGAGAAGGGCATCACGAAGAAAGAGCTCGCGTTCATCAAGAACTACCTGGTCCGCTCGTACGCGTTCGAGGTCGACACCGCGCCGAAGCGCCTCGGGCAGGCGATCGAGACGGAGCTGCTCGAATTGCCGGCCGACTACCACACCCGCTACGTCGATCACGTGCGCGAGGTCACGCTCGAGGCCGCCAACGCATCCGCCTCCACGCGCCTGTCGGCGAAGGACGTGGTCATCATCGTGGTCGGCACGGCGTCCGAGACGCTCGAAGCCGTCCAGAAGAAGATCCCGGACCTCGCGTCGACCGACGTCGTGCCGTTCGACGCCGACTGAGCGGAAGCATACTCGTCGATGGACACCGTCTTCGTCAGCGGAACGTTGCTCGGCGATGCCCTCGATGTGCTCGCAGAGTCCTTCGAGGTCGTGCAGGACGAAGGCGGCGTCGCGTCGGAGGCCTTCGCTCGGTCGGCCGACCGCATCCGTGGCATCGTCTCGCTGATCACGGACCGCATCGACGACGCCCTGCTCGCACGCGCCCCGCGGCTGGCCGTCGTCGCCAACGTCGCCGTCGGCGTCGACAACATCGACGTCGCCGCATGTTCGGCGCGGAACATCATCGTCACCAACACCCCGGACGTGCTCACCGAGGCGACCGCGGACGTCGCCTTCGGGCTCCTCATCGACGCGGCCCGGCGCATCACCGAAGGAGACCGTCTCGTCCGCGCGGGGCGCTGGGAGAAGTGGACGCCGACGTTCCACCTCGGCACGCGCGTCCACGGCATGAAGCTCGGGATCGTCGGCTTTGGTCGGATCGGCAAGGCCGTCGCGCGCCGTGCCCGCGGCTTCGGCATGCATGTCGGGTACACGCAGCGAAAGCGCGAGCCCGAAGGGATCGAGCGCGCGCTCGGTGCCACGTACGTGCCTTCTCTCGACGACCTCTGCGCGACGTCGGACGCGATTTCCATCCACGTTCCCCTCACGCCGGAGACGCGGCACCTGTTCGACGCCGCCCGTCTCGCGCGGATGCGCCCCGGCTCGATCCTCGTCAACACGGCGCGCGGGCCCATCGTCGACGAGGCTGCGCTCGCCCACGCGCTCGAGCACGGTCCGCTCGCGGCTGCGGGGCTCGACGTCTTCGAGGCAGAGCCGCGTGTGCATCCTGCCTTGCTCGCGCGCGAGAACGCCGTCCTCGCGCCCCACATCGGCAGCGCCGACCGTCCGACGCGCGAGGCGATGGCCTCCACGGCCGCGGCGAACGTGCTCCGGGTGCTCCGCGGCGAGCCTGCGCTCACGCCCGTTACCCACGGCTGATCGCAGCCGAGGCCTGGTCCGACGGTACAGCGAGCCCTAGAAGAACGGCCCGCCATGATGACCAGCTCCCAGCAAGCATCGGACAACGCCGCGTTCGCCCGTCGTTTCGTCGAGGCCGTCGAGAGCGGCGCGACTGGAGAGCGCCTTCGCGCTTTCCTCCACGACGACGTCGAGCAACTCGAGCTGCCGAACCGGCTCTTCCCGGAGGGCGTACGCCGTGACCTGGCCGCGATCCTCGAAGGCGCCGAGAAGGGGCAGAAGGTGCTCCGCAGCCAGCGCTACGAGATCGTGAACCTCGTCGCCGCCGGCAGGCACGTGGCGATCGAGATGATCTGGCGAGGCGAGCTCGCGATCGCGATCGCGAGCAAGAAGCCCGGGGACGTCCTGTCGGGCCGCTTCGCCTTCTTCCTCGACATCGATGACGGGCGTATCCGCTCGATGCGGAACTACGACTGTTACGACCCGATCTGACGGCCACCATCGCGGAGCGGGCGCCGCGGACCCCCCAGGAGCGAGCTCCGTAGCCCTCCTCAGGGCTCGTCCTTCTCGCGCCGCACGGAGCCGACCATCATCACGGTCGCGCCGAACTCGGGGGTCCCGAGGCGGTTGGCCTTGAACGCCCCCTCGACGAGACGCAGATCGCCGGCGCTCTTCGCCGCCAGAGCCTCTTTGATCTCCGGGACCTCGTCCGCGGGTTGCCAGCCCGAGGCGCCGGGCGCCTCGAACCAGCGCTCCGGGGCGACTCGGACATCGCTGCCGACGCGCTTCGCGCGGATCTCGCGGACGAGCGCGTCGAGCGTGATCGGTCCGCGATGATTGCCCGCTTCTTCGTAGACGTAGAAGGAGCCCACGAAGCTCGTCGTAGCCCGGCCATCGCGCGCCGGCAATGTAGGGCCCTTCCCCCCGTTCGGGTGACAGCGCTGCGGATCAGGCGCGCTTCGCCAGGATCTCGGCAAACCTCGTGTCATAGGCGCCGGCGCGGAATTCCTCCGAGCCGAGGACCTTGCGGAGGAACGAGAGGTTCGTCGTCGCGGGCGCGATCGTCGTTCCCTCGAGCGCTCGATCGAGCTCGGCGATGGCGGCGTCGCGCGTCTCACCCCAGGCGACGACCTTCGCGATCATCGGGTCGTAGTACGGCGTGATCTTGCTTCCAGCCGCCACGCCGGACTCGACCCGGAGCGTCCGCGATTGGACCTCACCGGCGCCCGATGCCCAGACGAGCTCGTCGATCGGCCCCGGCTTCGGGATGAACCCCTTGCTCGGATCCTCGGCGTAGACCCGGGCCTCGAGCGCGTGACCGGAGCGCGTGACCTGCGACAGATCCGGGAGCTTCTCGCCGGCGGCGACGCGCAGCTGGAGCTCGACGAGGTCGAGGCCCGTCACCATCTCCGTCACGGGATGTTCGACCTGCAGACGGGCGTTCACCTCGAGGAAGAACAGATTGCCCTGGTCGTCGGCGATGAACTCGCAGGTGCCCGCGCCGACGTAGCCGACGTGCGTGACGACACGGAGAGCGGCGGCGTAGAGGTCGGCGCGCCGATTCTCGCCGTCCGCACCAGCGAAGAACGATGCCGGCGACGGCGACTCCTCGATGATCTTCTGGTGACGCCGCTGCACGCTGCACTCGCGTTCGCCGAGCGCGAAGGCCTGTCCGTGCGTATCGCAGAAGACCTGCACCTCGATGTGCCGCGGCTGCGCGACGTAGCGCTCGAGGTACACGCGCGGATCGGCGAAGCTCGCCTTGCCGCGATCGGAACACGACTTGAGCGCGCGCTCGAGCCCGGCCTCCTCACTGACGACCTGCATCCCGATGCCGCCGCCGCCGCCGACCGCTTTGACGACGATCGGGTAGCCGACGCTCGCAGCAACCTCCTTCGCGTGCGCGACACCTTCCGGGGTGTCGATGGCGATCGGCGCGTCGGTGCCCGGCACCGGGCTCGTCCCGGCCGAGAGCGCGACATGCCGCGCCTTCATCTTGTCGCCGAAGGCATCGAGCGTGTCCGGCGAAGGTCCGACGAAGACGGCTCCTGCCTCCGTGACGGCGCGGGCGAAGGCGGACTTCTCGCTCAAGAAGCCGTAGCCCGGATGCACCGCCTTCGCCCCGGTCTTCTTCACTGCCGCGAGGATGGCGTCGACGTTCAGGTACGAGTCCTTCGCGGGCGCCGGTCCGACGAGAAAGGCCTCATCGGCATCGCGGACGTGCGGCGCGTCCGCGTCGGCTTCCGAATGGACCGCGACGGTGGCGATGCCGAGCCGCTTGCACGTGCGGATGACACGACGGGCGATCTCACCGCGATTGCAGACGAGGACCTTGTCGAAGGGCATGCTTCGTCGATAGCACGCTCGGAACGGCGCGGTCACGCCCCCGTCGGAAGGGCGGCCACGACGACTCGGTTTCGGCCGAGGCGCTTCGCCTCGTACATGGCCTCGTCGGCGCGTCGCTCGAGCTGCTCCGGTGTCTCGTGCTGCGCCCACGTCGCGATGCCAATCGAGACGGTTTGCTTCAGCCGGAGCCCGCCTTCGATCTCCAGGTCCTCCGTGGCGAGCGTCTGCTGGATGCGGATGCCCGTGGAGAGCGCTTGCGTCGCGTCCGTCGTCGGCATCACGAGCACGAACTCTTCGCCGCCGCGCCGGACGAGGATGTCGACGCGGCGCACGACCTTGCGCACTCGATCGGCGAACATCCGGAGGACGACGTCGCCGACCGCATGACCGAACCGGTCATTGACGGATTTGAAGTGATCGAGGTCCATGTAGAGTAGCGACAGCTCGCCGCCGCCCCTGCTGGAACGCTCCATCTCCTCGACGACGCGCGGCACGAGATAGCGGTGATTGAACGCCATCGTGATGTCGTCGAACATCGCGAGTCGCCGCAGGCGGGCGCGTTCGATCGGCGGCGCCGAGCAGTTCGCGAGCAGGCGGAGCATGAGCTGGTCGTCGTCCGTGAACGCTCGCTCCCTCGGCGAGGTCACTGCGAGCACGCCGATGACCTCGCCGCTCGACCACAGCGGCTCGGCCATGATCGATCGCACGAGGAACCCCTGCGTCCTACCGTGCAGCCAGCGCGCGTCCGCGCCGACGTCGTCGATGCGCGTCGCCTCTCCATGGTCGACGACCCAGCCGAGGATCCCCTCCCCTCGACGAAGAACCATCGGCCGATCATGCTCGCCCGCGCCCGAACGAGCCCCGCAGAGGAGCATCGTGCGCGTGTTGTCGAGCAGGCGGACGCTCGCATGGCCGGCGGAGAACATCTCGAGCGTCGCGTCGGTGACCGCCTTGAGAAAGTCCTCGAGGGGGCGGTCGTCCGTCAGCTGCGCGGTCAGTTGCAGGAGGAGCTCGAGGGTCCTCTGGGCATCACGCGCCGGTGTGGCAGGCATGCTCGCGGGCAAGGCGCGCCATCATACCCAAGGTCTCGGTCGTCCGCAGAGCCTGGTCGCCGAATGCCGATTCCGTGCGATAGCTGCCTCATGTTCGGGGGGTAGATGGGCAGTCGGCGATGCTCGCCCCGCCGCCCGCCCTCAGTGGAAGTCGCGGCTCATGCTCGCGAGTTTCGGCATCTTCTCGTCGAGCAGCTCGAGTCGATCGGCGATCACGTAGACGACGCTCTGCGGCGCGTTCGGGTCGGGCGGACGGAGGCCCTTCGGATCGTCGCTGCGCTCGATGCGGCCGTGGACGACGAGCAGGCGCGCCGTGGTGGCCACGTGGTGGAACTGCTCGAACACCTTCGACCAGACGACGAGGTTCATGAAGCCGTGCTCGTCCTCCATCGTGATGAACACGACACCGCTGGCCGTCCCCGGCCGCTGGCGGCACGTCACGAGCCCCGCGGCGCTGACGCGCGTGCCCGAGCGGAGGCTCATCACGTCTCGCGATGTCTTGAAGCGCTTCGGAAGCGACTTGCGGAGCAGCTTCAGCGGATGGTCCGCGACCGACACGCCCGTGCGCTCGTAGTCGAGCACGAGCTGCTCGGCCCGCGTCATCGGCGCGAGCTTCGGGGCGCGCTCGCCGGAGCTCGTTCCCTCGAACAGGTCCGTCGCTCGAGGCGCGACGACGTGCCAGATCGCGGCGCGGCGGGCGCTTCCGTCACCGGCATTCGATGCCAGGTGGTCGAGCGCCCCCGACTCCGCGAGCGCCATTGCCTGCTTCTTGTCGAGGCGCGCACGCGCGACGACGTCATCGACGCTCGAGAACGCGCGCTCGCTCCGCGCGCGTTCGATGCGCCGGCCGGCATCTTCGCCGAGCCCCGAGACCAGCCGGAGCCCGAGACGAATCGCAGTGCTCCTTCCTTCTCGTTCGCTCTGGTCTTCTCTCTGGCCTTCTCGTTCGCCGCGCAGCCCACGCGACGAAGGCGCTGGCGCACCTTGCGGTGCCGTTCGTCGGGCCGCCTTCGCCGTCCTACCGCGGCGCACGCACGCACAATCCCAGCGGCTCGCGTTGACGTCGAGCGGCAGGAGCTCGACGCCGTGGCGCTGCGCGTCCTGGAGGATCGTCGACGGCGAATAGAACCCCATCGGCTGGCTGTTGATCAGCGCAGCCGCGAGCTCTGCGGGATAGTGCACCTTCAGCCACGAGCTCGCGTACACGAGGAGCGCGAAGCTCGCCGAGTGGCTCTCCGGGAAGCCGTACTCTGCGAAGCCGTGAATCTGCTGATAGAGGCGCTCGCCGAACTCTTCCGGGATGCCGCGCTCACGAAAGCCCATCATCAGCCGATCGCGGTGTTTCTCGAGCGAGCCGGTTTTCCGCCACGCTGCCATGTCGCGCCGTAGCCGATCGGCCTCGCCGCCCGAATAGCCAGCGCCGACGATCGCGATCTGCATCACCTGCTCCTGAAAGAGCGGTACGCCGAGCGTGCGTTCGAGGATCGGCTGCAGCAACGGATGTGGAGGCGTCGCCTTCTCCTCGCCGGTGCGCCGCCGGAGGTATGGATGCACCATGCCGCCCTGGATCGGACCGGGCCGCACGATCGCGACCTCGATCACGAGATCGTAGAACGTGCGCGGACGGAGCCGCGGAAGCATCGACATCTGCGCGCGGCTCTCGATCTGGAAGACGCCGACGGTGTCCGCGTTGCAGAGCGCGTCGTAGACCTCCGGATCTTCGGCGGGGATGCGAGCAAGCCGCTCGATCGCGGTCCCGGAAACAACCTCCGCCAACGCATAAGCATCTTGCCGCTCTGCGGGGCGCGGTGTTGCTTGCAACGCCGCGGAGCGGGGTGGGGTTTGGGGCAAAGCCCCATCGAAATCGAGATTCCGGCTCGTGGCTCCAGGCTTCATGCCCGGGAGCGCAGAGACGGCTGGGACAGTCTCGGACGCGGCCGGGCTCTTCTCTGCAGGAGAACGGAGCACGGAACCACGAGCCGGAACCTCGAGGATGGAATTCGACGGCGACCCCGACGGGAGCGCACCGGGGCTCGAAGGAGCACCTTCTTCGATGACGGACTGACGTGCGACGTCGCGCACGAGATCGAGACATTTGCGGATCGCGGTGAGCATCCCGAGCCCGAGCACGTCGATCTTGAAGAAGCCGAGCGTGTCGATGTCGTCCTTGTCCCAGGGAATGATCGTGCGCGCGTCCATCGTCGCCGGCTCGATCGGCGCGACGTGCATCAGCGGTGTCGCCGAAAGAACGAAGCCGCCGACGTGAATCGACAGGTGGCGCGGGAAGCCCTGGATGGACTTCGCCATCACCAGCGTCTGGCGGACACGAGGGTCGTCGGCCGAAAAGCCGATCGCGCGAAGCCGCGACTCGCTCACCGCGCCGACGCCGTCCCACCACGACACGACACCGGCGAGCCGATCGACCTGCTCCAGAGAGAACCCGAAGACCTTGCCGACCTCGCGAAGCGCGCTCTTCGCGCGGTACGAGATGACCTCGCAGACCATCGCCGCGCGGTCCCGGCCATACGTCTCGTAGATCTCCTGGATCACCTCCTCGCGACGCTCGTGCTCGAAGTCGACGTCGATGTCGGGAGGCTCCCGGCGCTCCGCCGAGAGGAAACGCTCGAAGAGCATGTTCGAGCGCGCCGGATCGACCGCCGTGATCCCGAGGCAGTAACAAACCGCGCTGTTCGCGGCGCTCCCACGGCCCTGACAGAGGATGTCGCGTCGGCGCGCCATGTCGACGACCGCACGGACGCTGAGGAAGTACGGCGCGACCTCGAGCTTGTCGATGAGCGCGAGCTCCTTCTCGATCTGGGCCGCCACCTTCGGAGGGATGGCCTCGCCGTACCGGACATGCGCGCCTTCGTACGTGAGCCGGCGGAGCGCGTCCTGCGCGGTCTCGGTGCTCGCACCGTCGGCGCGTGCGAAGTCGCGATGCACGAGATCCGTGATCTCGTACGGAAAGCGGTAGGCGAGCTCCTTCATCGAGAACCGACAGCGATCGGCGATGAAGCGCGAACGCGCGATCCACTCGGGATGCAGCGAAAACAGGCGCGAGATCTCTTCGTCACTCTTGAGGTGAGCCTCGGCGTTCGGCGTGAGGTCGCGCCCTGCCTCGTCGAGCGTCTTGCCCTCCCGGATGCAGTAGAGGACGTCGAGCAAGGGCTTGTCGCACGGACGTGCATAAAGCACGCGGTTGGTCGCGCAGATCGCGACGCCGAACGTCCGCGCCGCCGTCTCGACGCGGGCGACGCGGGCGCGGTCCTCGCCGTCCTTGTGGAGGTGCACCGCAATCGAAAGACGAGAGCCGAACGCGCGAACCAACATGGGCCCCGCGCTCTCGGTGAACAGCGCGGCGTCGGCGAGCGCCCAGAGCCCTTCGCTGTGCGCGCACACGAACGCGAGCGGGACGCCCGCAAAGGTGTTCCGCGGCAGGTCCTCCTCGTCGAGATCGTCCGTCCGCTTCGTGGGCACCGACTTCGGGTGGCGCCTGTGGCTCTCCGTGAGGATCTTGCAGAGGTTCGTGTACCCCGCGTGATCTTCGACGAGGACGGTGAGCGTCGTCGGCTTGCCCGGGACTTCGGGGACGCCCTCGAGGCCTTCTTGCTCGAGCGTCAGCTCGCAGCCGACGATGACGCGGATGTCGTGTTTCGCGGCCTCCTCGCAGGCGCGGACGATCCCGTAGAGGCCGTCACGATCGGTGATCGCGATGGCGTCGTAGCCGAGCTCTGCGGCCCGAAAGACCATGTATTCGGGAGGTGTCGCGCCCGAGAGGAAGCTGAAGCTCGTTCGCGCGGAGAGCTCGACGTAACGACTCGGGCGGGATTCGATCGTGCGACGGAGCGCAGCGAGCTGCTCCGTGACGTCGTTGACCGAGCCTTCTCCTTCGAGAGGCATGCGGGTCGAGGGGTCGATGCGGATCCGGGAAGACATGTCGCTCCCACCGCCTTCAGTCGAACCATCCGCGTACGCGCATCGCGCCGCTCGTGCGGTCGATCTCGACCCATGCCGCGCCGTCGTCCGTCCAGGCCTGGACGTAGTCGACCGCGCTCCTTCGGTGAGAAGCGCCGGGGATCGTCTTCCACCATTCGAGCGCCTCGACGCGCGACAGGTGACGCAGGATGCGAACACCGTCGCGGCCTATCGGACGCGGCTCTGCGAGCAGCCGCGTGGGCTCCGGCACGCTCGAGAGCATGCGCCGGTTCTTCTTCTTCTTCGGAGTAGACCGGGCGTCCTTCGTCCCGAATGTCACGAGCTTCGAGCGGTCCTCGGGCACCCAGCTGTCGCCGAGGACGAGCGAGGACACGGCATCCGGGCCGAGATCCGACACGAGCTCGGCGACGAGGCGAGGCAGCGCACGCTCGGCCTTCGGCTGCGGGTCGAAGAGCGACAGCGCCGCTGCACGCTTGTGGACGAGCACCGGCGCCCGGAGCTTCGCGCCGAGGACGGGAGCGGCCAGCACGAGCCGCTCGATCTTCGGGCGGAGCGCGGCGAGGAGATCGCTCGCCGTCGAGAGCGCCGCGGGGAGGTCGAGCGCCACGAGCTCGGTGGAGGCGCTGCGTGAGCCTTGGTCACCGCCGCCCTCGCCCACGCTTCGCTCTCGCGCGTCGCCGCTCTCGGTCTTGGCGACCTGGTTGGACGAACCGTCGTTCCGCGCGACGGCCGTGTCGGGGAGCGCCGCAATCCGCGTCGCGCCCTCACGCAACATCGCGGCGTCGAGATGGAGCTCGAGCTCGAGGCGCCCGGCCGCTACCGCGCGCCCCTGCAGCCTCGCCGACAGGCGGTCGGTGAGCGTCTTCGCGACGAACGTGAGCGCCTGGGTGCCTTCGATGCCGTACTCGAGCTCGGCCTCTTCCTCTGGAACCTCCGGTGGAACGTAGGGGGCGAGCGGCGCGCGATCGTCGCCGTCGAGCAACGCGAGGACGTCACGCGCGCGCGCGCCGAGGCGCGTGCCGAGGCCTGCACGCGGCAGCGCACGCATCTCCTCGATCGTGCGGACGCCGATCTTCGCGAGCCAGCGGACGTCTTCGGGCGGAATCGGCAGCGAAGAAGCCGGCAGCGACGCGAGCGCCCGCGCGTTCTCGCCAGGACGCACGACGATCGGCTCGAGCTCCGGTAGCGCGCTGCTTCCTCGGCGACGCGACGACGCGGCAGCAGCGCGGGCAGCGGACTCCGCAGCCGCGCGCGCGAGCATGGCGGCGACACGCGGCCCGTCGGCGATCGCGACGGAGCACGTGTGCCCGAGCGACGCGATCACCCCTGCGAGGCGCGAGGCGAGGATCGTCTCGCCGTCGAAGATCGACGTCGAGGCGTGCGGAGCGTGCAGATGGGCGCAGCCCGTGACGTCGATCCACACGACATCACCGAACGAGGGCCGCTGCGTCGACGTTGCGGCCGCGTTCGTGTTGGCCGACTTGGCAGACGTCTTCGTCCCGGCGCTACTCGCCTCCCCTTCCATGCCGAACGACACCGTGGCCCCGAAGGCGAGCCCGACCTCCGCGAGGCGCGCGAGGACGTCGCGGACGGCGTCCGGACGGACGACGCGCACGGCCAGATCGCCGGCCCGAGCGCGCGCCTGCGCGATCGTCTGCCCGGGCAAGACGCCGAGCGCACGGGCCTCGCGCGAGACGACCGACAGGCGCGTGTTGCCGAGGAGCTTCGTCTCCGTCATCGGAGGTGGCGCGACGACGACCGCGAGGGGCAGGCTCGCGCTCGCAGCATCGAGCTCCTCTCGCACGAGCTCGATCCGCAGCTCCGGCAGGCTCACTGCACAGACTCGCATGACCTCTTCTCAGCCCGTTCTGCGGATGTTCGAGGTGTTCAGGGAGAAGGTGTCCTGCGTCGGATCGAACAGGCGCACGACCTGCTGCGACGAGCCCTGGCCGCGACGGTCCTTCGTGACACGAATCGAGAGTGAATCGGGGCGCCGCTCGACCTCGAGGCGCATCGCGACCGGCCACGGCACCGCTCGAGGCGCCAGCGCGCTCGTGAGCAGGAGTGACGTCGTCCCGTTCTCCTCGGCCGCGAGGGCGAGCTTGCGCACGACCACCGCGCCGGCGTCGTGCGTCGGGGCAGCCTCGAGAACGCGACGGCCGACGGTACGCTTCGACGCCGTCTTCGGGCCGCCGAGATCGTGACGGTGAGGAACGTCGATGACGACGAGCGCGCATGCTCCCGACGATGCGATCTTCACGGCCGTCCGCGCGAGCGCCTGAGGAGGTGGACGTACGACGAGGAGCCGTTCGAGATCCACCCCTGCCTGTGCGAGCGCGGGCGCATACAGCGACGGCACCTCCGGATGCGCTGGGGTGATCCACGCGCACCATGCTTCTGCTTGCGAAGCGTGCAACGCGCGCATCGCTGCGATCGCGATCGTGGTCGTACCGCCCCGCATCGACTCCGGGCAGCTTCGCAGCGCGCTCGACGATGCCTTGCCGTGCAGACGTGGCAACGAGGCGAGCTCGACGACGCCACGGGGTAGGCCGTGATCGGGGAGCGCGTCTTCGAGCTCCGGCCAGCCCAGCGCGAGGACCGACCGTGCAGGAAGGAGCGCCTCGGTTCCCTGGAGGACGCCCAGGCGTGCAAGCGCCGTTGCGTCGAGATTGAGGGAGGCCAGCGCCGACATACTGAACAAAGTAACAGTACCCGGTCCGCTGTGCAAGGTGCCCCGAGGAACGCCTTTCAGTTCGCTGACTTCTGCGAAGGCTCTTCCGTGCGCTCTCTGTCGTGACCTCGGCTCGGCCTCCGTTCCTTCCTCTCATGTAGCGCCGCAGAAGCACGACGCGAGCTCGACCGCGCGGGCCCTCCCCACGTTGCTGAAGCCTGTCGATGCCGCTCGCCGACCGCTCGTTCGTGACGGGGGGATCCGCCCGCGCTAGATACCCCGACGTGGATGCTCCTCCCGACGGCCTTCGGCTGACCGACGATCCGCGCCTGGCGCGCCTCGTCACCATCTTCGAAGAGATGGGCTCCGTGCTCGTTTGCTACTCGGGAGGGATCGACAGCGCGTTCGTCCTTGCCGTTGCGCACCTCGTGCTCGGTGACAAGTGCATCGGAATGACGGCGGTAAGCCCGAGCCTCGCCTCGTTCGAGCTCGAGGACGCGGTCTCGATCGCCCGCGGAATCGGCGCGCGCCACGAGCTCGTCGAATCGCACGAGATCGAAGACGAGGCCTACGCGAAGAACGACGTCGATCGCTGCTTCCACTGCAAGAGCGAGCTCTATCGGTTGAGCACGAAGAAGCAGTCGGATTGGAAGGTCGCCCACGTCGCGAACGGCACCAACCTCGACGATCTCGGCGACTACCGCCCCGGCCTCGAAGCCGCGAAGGAAGCGGGCGCACGCAGCCCGCTCGTCGAGGCGGGCCTCACCAAGGCCGACGTGCGCGCGCTCTCGCAGGCCATCGGGCTCGGCATCTGGGACAAGCCGGCCGCCGCGTGCCTCTCGAGCCGCCTCCCCTACGGGACCCGTGTCACACGCGAGCGCCTGGCTCAGATCGGATCCCTCGAAGACGAGATCCACAAGCTCGGCATCCGCCAAGCGCGCGTGCGCTGGCACGCGTCGTCGACCGAGTCGCCCATTGCCGTCAAGGAGACGGCCATCGCGCGCATCGAGATCGGCCGCGACGAGATGCTGAAGGCGTTCGACGCGAGGGACGCGATCGTCGCGGCCGGCAAGCGACTCGGCTTCACGTACGTGACGCTCGACCTCGCGGGCTACCGGACGGGTAGCCACAACGAAGTGCTCACCTCGCGCCGCTCGCTCCCCGTCGTCTCGTAGGGCGACCTCAGGAGGCCCCACGAGCGACGCTCGATGCGGGTGCGCGTGTTGCAACACGTGTGGCTCCAAGGACGGCCATGCAAGTCAGCACTCCGGGCACTGCCCCGATCATCGACCAAGCGATCGAGCTCTTCGCGCGCGTCTTCGTTCCGATCGACTTCTCGCCGTCGTCTCATCTCGCCGTCGGCGCGGCCCTTCAGCTGAAACGAGCCTTCGGCTCGGACGTGTGCATCTTCCAACTGATCGAGGAGTCAGGCGGTGACGAGTTCCTCGCTGGGCTCGGAGCCACCACGACGCCGGGCGATCTCGTCCGAGGAGCACGGGATCGGCTCCGCCGCTTCCTCGAGAATGTCGCGCCTGCCTACGCGGACACCGTCGAGGTCAGAGCGAGCACCGACGTCAAACCGATCGACGACATTCGTGACCAAGCGCGAAGCTGGGATGCCACGCTGGTCGTCGCCGCCACGACCTTTCGAGGGCTCTTCCGATCGCCGGCCGAAAAGCTCGTGCACGGGTTCGACATCCCGGTCCTACTCATCCCCGCAGTCGAGGAAGAGCAGGATCTCGGGCTGCCGAAGGGCCGCGCGCCGCGCAGCACCACGCCTGGTCTCTGATCAGCGCTCAGCCCGGGTGTTGTGCCCGCCACGTGCGCGCAACCGTCTGCACGATCGGAATGCGCGCGAGCGGGTTCGGGTGCGTGCGCAGGAACTGGACCGGGTTGAGCAGGCTGAGCGGTCCGCCACCCCCGCCTGCGCGCTCGATCCGCGCGAAGAAATCGAGGAGCAGCACGCCGCCGGTGTCCGACCACTCGTACTGCGGGCGCCGCCTGCGGCCCGCATCGAGCGCATTCACGCAACCCGCCGAGTCGGACGCCGCCTCGCCCGCCTGGTTGAAGATCGGAACGACGGAGAGCAGCCGTCCGAGACGGGCAGGATCGGGGGCATTGCCCATCGCCTGTCCTTTCGCGCAGCCGGTGTGTCCGAGATAGTGGTGCGCGAGCTCGTGCCCGAACGTGAACGCGATGATGTCGTCGAACAGCTCGCGTGCACGTGACCAGCGGCGGGGATCAGGGCCGAGGTTCGTCGGGATGATCCCGGCGGGAAGCGCCGCGCGCGCCTTGTCGCTCTTCACCATCTGCGGGAGGACTGCGGCCGTGTACTGCTCGTAGGTCTGCGTCCCGAACAGCTCGTCGGTCGCCTTCGTCTGTGCGATCGCGTCGACGGCTTCGAGCATCCCCGCCGTCGCCGCTAGGAAGGGCGCACCCTGCTCGTCACAGCCCGCAAAGGCGTTCACCTCGGTCGTGGGGTCGAACGTGAGCGGGATCCCGCGGACGAGGGCCTGGTTCTGGGAGGAGAGCGCGTTGATGAGCTCGGCGAGGATGTTCGCCACTTCCTGCTGCTGCGCGGCGATGCCGATCAGCGGCTGCAGGAGCGGACGTGCGGCCTGCGGCTGCGCTTGCGGCTGCTGCGGTTGTTGCTGGGACGGGTAGTATGGTGGCTGCTGTTGCTGCTGCGGGTACCCGTACGGCTGCTGCTGCTGCGGATAGGGGTAATAGCCTGGTTGCTGCGGCGGCGGGGACGTCGAGGCCTGCGTGGACGTCCGGCACGCGCCCGCGACGAGGGGGACGCCAACGAGGATCGCGGCGGTCGCACACGAACGCGCGACGCGCGCCAAACCATGGAAGAGAGAAAGCTTCGCCACGCTCGATATCTACCAGAGACGGCTTTTCGGAGCAGACGCCACGTTCGACGAAGCTCGCCGACGCCTTCTTCACAATTCCAGGTTCGTTGCTGCCGCCCGCGATCTGCCGGTGATCCTCCGTGATCGCCCGTTCGGTCGCGCTCGTCCCCATCGAGCTGGGCCTTCCTCCGCGCGGTCGCGTAAGATCCCTGCGATGGGCGACGACGACGCGCCGAACCCCCATCGCGTGGGGGCGTACGAGATCCTCCTGCCGATCGCGAACGGCACGCTCTCGAGCGTGTTTCTCGCGCGCAGCCCCGATGTCGCGACCTACGTCGCGGTCGAGCTCATCCGGTCCCCACTCGCGACCGATCGGGCCTTCGCGTCCGCGTACCTGGCGAAGGTCAAGCCGCTCTGCCGGCTGCGTAACGCAAACGTCGTGAGGACGTTCGAGGCCGCCCGAGACGACAACGGACCGTTCGTCGTCATGGACTACGTGCCGGGAGACAGCCTCGCGGGGCTGCGCCGGAGCGCGCGCGAGTCGGGTACGACGCTCCCGAAGGCCGTCGCGATCCGCATCCTCGTCGATGCGCTTCGAGGGCTCCACGCGGCGCACGACCTCGTCGACGAGTCGGGAGCGCCGCTCGGGATCGTCCACGGCGACTTCTCCGCGCGGAGCATTCTCGTCGGGACCGACGGCGTCGCGCGTGTGACCGGGTTCGGCTTCGCCGCGGCGCACGGCGCGGGCGGCCAGCCCATTGGCGCATCGCAGCCCCATCTTCCGCCAGAAGGCGCGACCGGCGACCGACGCGCCGACGTCTGGGCCGCCGGCGTCATCGCGTGGGAGGCGCTCACCGGGCAGATGCTCGGCGAGAGCGAAGGCGCTTCGGCGCATCCTCCGCGCGTATCGAGCCTCGCCAGCGACGTCCCGGCCGCGCTCGACGAGATCGTCGACCAGGCGCTCCGTCCAGATCGTGAAGCCCGCACCGCGACGGCGCTCGACCTCGCGATCGCGCTCGGCAATGCCGCCGAAGCCGCGGGTCTCCTCGCGACTCCGAACGACGTCGCGGCTCACGTGGCGCAGGCCGCCGGTCCGAGGCTCGTCGAGCGCAAGACACGCTTCGAGGAGGTCCGCCGGGCGCAGGCGGATCGCAAGCGTCCCCCGTCGGCGCCCGACGTCCGCACGCTCATCGGAATGGCCGGGCCGATGCCGACGAAGCGCGCGCCGCTCGACTCGCTCCCGGACATGCCGCCAGCGATCGACGACGGCGCGTCCGACCTGCGGATCGCCATCGCCGCTGGCGGTGCGCCGGCGGACCGCGCGAACGACGACATCCTCGGGCTGCCAACCGCTGCGCCGGTCGAAGACGAGCCACACGTGTTCCGTTCGCCGCTCGCGCTCGAGCCCGCGGGGCACGACACACCATCCGAGCCAGCCGAGCCAGCCGAGCCAGCCGAGCCAGCCGAAGACCGAGCGATCGCTGGGTTGCCTTCGACCGGAGTCGCCCTTCGGCGCCGTCTCCTCGCGCTGAAGCCGCTGGTCACGCCGCCGTGGACGACGCAGAAGATCTCGCTCTTCGCCGGAATCGGCGGCGGACTGATCGGGTTCATCCTCGTGCTCGTCGCCGTGTCGGGGAAGACCAAGGAAGACCCGTCTGCCCCCGGGGCGAGCGCCCAAGCCGCGATGGCCGTCGTGGCCGCCGGATCGCCGGGCGCTGCCGATGCGCCGGAGCCCGTCTCCGCCAAGAACGCGAGCGGCGGCGCTCCGTCCGCCGCCACGCATGCTGCGGATGACGGACGGCAGGTGCACGTCAGGGCGAACGGGCCGATCGCCTCGGTCCGCGTCGATGGTCGACTCGTCGACGCGATCGTGCCTGCGCCGTCGATCAGCGTCGACCTCGAGGAAGCCGAGCGCGATCGTCCGCTTCGCATCGTCGTGACGTCCACGGACGGCCGCACCGCCACGGCCACGACGGATCCTGCCGGAGCGACGACCGACGTCGAGGTCGCGTTCGGCGCCAAGTCTGCCTCGGGACCGCGGCCGCGGCCGCATGGCAGGCCCGCGCCTGCGACGACGGTCAAGCGCCCCTGGTCGAAGTCGAAGCGCTGATCGCGGCCGGCTCAGGACTCTTCAGGACTCTTCAGGACTTTTCGGCGGCCTTCGGGCGCAACGACTCGGAGCGGTCGAGCGCACGCAGCGCAGTGAGCAGCGAACGGGCATCCTGGAATCGATCTTCGGCCCGCTTCGCGAGCGCCCGCTCGACGACGGCGCGGAGCTCGGGCGGCGCGTCCACCGGGCCGGGCTCGACCGCGCCGAGGGCTGCCGGTGCGACGCTCGGCATCCGCCGCGACGCCGGCTGGACGCCAGAGTCCGTCCGCAGGTTCTGCTCGGCGAGGCGCATCGCGAACGAGCTCGGTGGCCGCGTGCCCGGCTTCCAAAGGTCGTTCGCCGAGACCGGTGGAGGCTCGCCGACGAGGCACTCGTAGACGACGGCGCCTGCCGCATAGATGTCGCTCCGGTGATCGATCTCGAGCCCGCTCTCTTGCTCGGGTGACATGTAACCGGGCGTCCCGAGCGGGGCGCCCATGTTCGTGATGCGCATCTCTTCCCATTCGACGCGCGCGATGCCGAAGTCGAAGACCTTCACACGCTCGTCGTTCTCGGCCTCGTCGTCCGGGACCAGGTAGATGTTCGACGGCTTGAGGTCGCGATGCACGACGCCGGCCGCGTGGATGGCAACGAGCGCCTCGGCGACCTGCTTGGCGATCGGCAGCACTTCTCGAGCAGGAAGCCGGACGCGGTACTTGAGCCGCGTCGCGAGCATCTCGCCCTGGAGCAGCTCCATCACGAGGTACGAGGTGCCGTCGGGTAGATGCCCGTGGTCGATCACCTCGACGACGTTCGGGTGCCAAGAGAGGCCGAGCGCCTCCGACTCGCGGCGGAGCCGGTCCGACGCCGTCACGTCGTGCGCAGTTGCGGCTCGGAGCAGCTTGATCGCGACCGGAAGGCCGTCCGTGATGCGCGTCGCTTCGTAGATGACGCCGCTCGCGCCCGATCCCATCCGCTCGCCGATCCGGTACTGCCCGGCGACGACCGAGCCCTCGATCTCGCCTGCCCCGGCGCGCGTCTCGGTCTCGCGGAGCGCGAGGCTTCGCTCGAGCGCGCTGACACGCATCGACTGTGCTGCGCTCTCGATGCGCCGCACCTTGTCGCGCGTCCACAGCAACCCCGCGGCCGCGCCGGCCACGGGGACGAGCAGCGCTGCGAGCGTCGACGCTGTCCCCGGATGTGCCGCGAGCGCTGCAGCCCCGGCGGCGGCGCCGGCGATCGCGCCTACGGTCACGCCCCGTGTCGGAGTCGGGAGCGACCACCGGACCTCGAACTCCTGCGCGTCGTCCTTCTTCTCGCGGAGGACCACGTGACCGCGCGGGTACCCGAACAGCGTCGGGATCACCGAGAGCTCGATCTCGCGGATCCGCACGAGGAGCCCGTCTTCCTCGAGCTTCGGATCGTGACCGATGCGAACGCGTCCTCGCCAGTAGCCCGGGTGCGCCTGGATCTTCTCCCAGCGCGTGGTGCGACCATGCTCGCTGTCCGACGACTCGATCCGCGCGAAGGCTTCCTCGGGAGCGTGCGTCCCACGCAACACGCGAGCCCAGACGCCGAGATTGTCGCGGGCCGCGAGCCACGGAGCCACGCGCTCGAGGCCGGCAGCCGAGAGCTCCTCGACGAACGCGCCGAGCGCTGCATGGAGCGCTGCGAGCGGGAGAAGCCGCGTCTCGTCCTCGAGGTCGCCGCGCGCGAGCCGGATCTTCGACAGCCAAGCCTCACCGGCCGCGGTCCCCTTCTCCGCTTCGAGACAGGACAGAAGCGCCTTCACTCTCGAGGCGCTCGTCTGTCCGGAGGGATACGAGTGGCGAGCCTTCACGTGCTCATCGAAGGTTACGCCCATGCGGTCGCCTCGCGCCATGGCGTGCTCGCGATCCAGGCAGGGACTTCGTTCACTCCGCGCCAGGTCGGTCCCGATCCCGATACCGACCGCGTGGTTCCGGGCTCGGGGCGACGAGCGACGGGCGACGAGCGACGAGCGACGAGCGCCGCTCCAACGGGGAAGAACCCGCGGGCGTGCCGACGCTCGAGCTCGATGGCGGCGCGCACCGAACGGCCGCGCTCGAGTCCGGCTGGCAGGGCGTTCCAGAAGCGGACTACCATCGCGCCGTGGACGAGGGCGCAAGTCAGCAGCCGCAGCTCGAGGACGAGCGATCCCCGAGCGCGCTCGTTCAAGAGGCCGCGTGCGCCGAGCGCGTCGTCGTGCTCAAGGTGCGTGTTCCGGGGCGGACGTCGCTCGTGATCGTCGGCGCGGCGCGCTCCGGGCCGTCGGGCGCGGCGCTCGTCACGACCGAAGCGCGGCGCGAGGTCTGGGGAGGAAAGCTCCCACCTGGCGCGGTGCGGCAGCGGGCTCGTGAGGATGCGCTCGCCGGCGCGCGCGTCGTCGCGCTCGGACCGAACGAGGCGTTCATCGACCAGCATGGCTCGGCGCGCGTCATCCGCGCCGAGGGCGGCCGCGTCGTCGTCACCGACGATCGGCCCGGCTCGGCTGCGCCGTTCGTCGCGCTGTCCGACGAAGAGCGAGCCGAGCTCGAGCAGCGGGGGCTCGCGATCGCCCAGGCGATCGCGGCCGACGCCTTCGAGGCGCGACGCACGGAGATCATGCGGCTGCTCGAGCGCGCCGCCCAGCGCATCGAGCGACGTCGCGAGGCGATCCGCGGTGACCTCGACAAGATCGCACAGGCCGACCGGATCGCGTCCCAGGCGCAATGGCTCATCGCCGAGGCGGCGAAAGCCCCGCGCGGCGCGAAGAAGCTCGTGGTCACCGATTGGTCGACGGGCGAGGCCGTTCCGCTGGAGATCCCGCTCGATCCGTCCAAGAGCGCGAAGGACCAGGTCGCGGCGATGTTCAAGCGAGCGAAGCGCCTTCGGCTCGGCGCGCGCATCGCGGAAGACCGGCTCGGGCAGGCCGACAAGCAGCTCGCAGCCGTGCGTGGCGCGCTCGACACACTCGGCGGAACGAGCTCACTCGTCGCCCTGGAAGAAGTCCTCCAGCAGGCCAAGCGCGCCGCACCTCGCGACGTCGTCCTGCCGGCCGGTGCGTCATCCGGCAGCGCCGCAAAGGCGAAGCCCGCGACGCGCGAGCGCACCCCGTACCGCACGTTTTTCGCGCGGAGCGGGCGGAAGCTGCTCGTCGGCAAGGGCGGCGCGGACAACGACACGCTGACGCTCCACGTGGCCCGCCCGCACGACCTCTGGCTCCACGCGAAGGAGCGCACCGGCGCGCACGTGATCGTGCAGCTCGACAAGGGACAGACATGCAGCGGTCCGGACCTCGTCGACGCCGCCCATCTCGCTGCACACTTCTCCGACGCACGTGAGGAGAAGGTGGTCGACGTCCAGTACACCGACCGCCGCTACCTCCGGAAGCCGAAGGGCTCGCCGCCCGGCTTCGTGATCGTCGATCGCGAGAAGGTGCTCGTCCTCCGTGTCGAGCCCGACGTCCTGAGAGGCCTGCTCGAGCGCGAGGACGTGTGACGAGGTCGCGCACCTGAGTGAGTGAGCGCTTCCGCGCCCGTCTCCGTGTCGACGGAACGCGCTTCGTACGCACTGCGTGATACACAGGACGCATGCGTCTCGCGGAGACCATCGCTGGCTGGTTCGGTCGTGTCGAGGTCGTGCTTGCAGGCGTCGAGGGCTACCTCCGCGACGGCGAAGAAGCGTTGGCCCGCGGCGACGCGATGACGGCCCGCCGCGCGGCGAAGGCCATGCTCCAGCGCGTCCCTCATTCGCCGCTCGGGCTCGCGCTGCTCGCCGACGCGTGTGAGGCCGCGCGCCTCGACGCCGAGCTCGCGCTCACGCTCGAGGAGCTCGCCGGACGCGTCGCTTCCCGCGCCGAGGTCTGGGTTCGCCTCGGCCGTGCCCGCGAGCGCGTCGGGAGCCCGCTCGACGAGACGCGCGATGCGTTCCTGCGTGCGCTCGCCGTCGCCGAGGCCGGGAGCGAGGCGAGACGCGAGACGTTGCTCTGGCTCGCCGACCTCGATCTCGCGAACGGCGACGGTGCACGCGCCGAGCTCTGGCTCGAGCGCCTCGGGGTCACCAAGGACGCGGACGTGCAGCTCCGCCGCGCGGAGGCTCGGCTCCTCCAGAACGATCTCGCCGGCACGCGTGCGGTCCTCGACAGCCTCGAGGCCGACCCCACCGACGGCCGCGCCGCCCTCCTGCGCGGGCGCGCGCTCGCGATCGGCGGCGACACCGCCGCGTTCCCGCTGCTCCTGCGGGCCATGGTGCTCGAGGCGCCGGGAGCCAGCGAGGCCCTCGCCTCCGCGCTCGCTTGGCTGCCGACGGACGAGACCACGCGCAGCAAGATCCGCGTCGTCGTCGACGGACGTGGGCAGTCGGAGCTCGCACGCTGGCGAGCCGCCTTCGCGCGCGCGGAAGGACGCCGTGACGAAGCTCGGACGGCGCTCGTGAGCGCGGTCCGCAGCGGAGACGCCTCCGCTGCGCGTCCGCTGCTCGACGCGGCGCTCGAGGACCAGGATCACGCGTCGCTCGCGGTGGCCCTCGGCGCCCTCGGCGACGCCGCGAAGGCCGACCCGATCGCGAAGGACGCGCGACTCCTCCCCTCGCCCGCGCGGCTCCGCGATCCGGGCGAGGCGTCCGCGATCCTCGACGAGCTCTCCGAGATCACGACCACGCGTCCTCGCGTGTGGGCGGACGCTGCGCGGGCGCGGGCGCTCTCGACCTGGATCCCGACGTCAGGGGCGCCGAGCGACTGGACGAAGATCCTGACGCGGCTCGATCGACATGCACGTGCGCTCCACGCGCTCGACGCGACGGCGAAGGTCGCCGAGCTCGCCGTCGAACGATCGCGCCCGGTGCGCGTCGCGATCGTGGGTGAGTTCAACGCGGGCAAGAGCACGTTCATCAACGCCGTCATCGGGGCAGACATCGCGCCCACGGGCGTTCTTCCGACGACGGCGACGCTTCATCATCTCCGGTACGCACCCGACCCGTTCGCGCGCATCCAGTACGACGCCGACGTGCCGAGCGGCGTCAAAGAGCGCATCGTCCCGTCGAGCGAGCTCCGCGCTGCGCTCAAGGGCGCGGACAACGAATACGTCAAGCGGGTCGAGATCCTCCAGCCGATCCCCTCCCTCACCCGCGTCGAGATCCTCGACACGCCGGGCTTCAACGCGCCCGACACGCGGCACACCGAAGCCGCGCGCTCCGCGTTCGAGGAGGCCGACGCCGCGATCTGGCTGCTCGACGCGGGCCAGCCGCTGAAGCAGACGGAGCGGCGGATCCTCGACGAAGCGAAGACGACGAGCTTGCCGGTCCAGATCCTCGTCAACAAGGCCGATCGCCTCAAGCCGGAGGACCTCGAGAAGGTCATGACGACGGTCGGCGAGTCGCTCGCGGAGACCGGCCTCACGTCGTGGGCCTCGCCGGTCGCGCTGTCCGCTCGACTCGCGCTGCAGGGGAAGCTCGGCGACGAAGGAGCACTCGCGCGTTCGGGATGGAACGACGTGCAGAAGCTGCTCGACGAACAGATCGTCGGCCGGAGCGACGAGCTGAAGGAACGGGGGCTCCGCCGGCGCGCGGCGCGCGTCGTCACGCTCATGCTCGAGCGCGCACGTGAACATGCGGAAGAGGAGAGCGCGCGCATCGAAGCGGCCCGCGCCCGGGCGCAGGAGCTCGCCCTCCGCGCCGCCAACCTCGAACGCGAGGCGGACGAGGCCGCGCAGGTCGTCGCCGGCGCGCTCGGAGGAGCGGCCGCGGACTGGAAGCGCGATCTCGAGGTCGTCATCACCGGTCGGGACCGACAACAGGTCGAGAACGACCCGGTGCTCGTCCGCTATCGTGTCGATCGCGCGGTCTCGCGGCTCGCCACGCCGCTCGCGCGGGTGCTCGCGTCGATCGCGCGCGGTCAGAACGGTGTGGACGTCGAGGGCGCAGCGCCGGACGACCTGATGCCGGTCGTCCACGCGGCCGTGAGGACATTCGCCGCCGCGAACGGGCGCGCCGAGGCCCTCCTGCCGCTCACGCGGAGCGCGATCGCCTCGCTCGTCGAGCACCTCCTCGAGCTCGCCGCTGCGCCGCCCGAACGAGGCCGCGCCGAGGGCCGCGTCGCGGAGCTCGAGGCCGTGTTGCGCGCGCTCGAAGCCCAGCCTGCTGCGACCGCCGACGTTGCGCCCCGCTCATCGGCGTAGCGTCCGCGCGCAGGAGCGCGGTAGGATTCACGCGTGACTCGCGTGATGACGCGCCGCTCGGCCACCTCACGTCGATGGCTGCTGCGAGCAACGGCCGTCGTGTGCTTCGTGCTGCCCGCGACGACGTTCGCCCCGAGCGTCACGGCCGACCCGCTCCTCGACGTGGCCAAAGGCGACGTGAGCGTCCAGGCCGATACGCTCGAAGTCGATGTGGCCGCCGGCACCGCCGTCCTGACGGGCAAGGTGGTCCTCTCGAAGGGCGACATGACCGTTCGTTGCCCGCGCTTCGACCTCAAGTTCGACGCGACCCCTCACGTTCGCTGGGCCAAAGGGTCCGGCGGCGTCGTCGCGGACGTCCGCGGCGTTCACGGCGAGGCGCCCGAGGTCGAGCTCGACATGGTCAAGCAGACGCTCGAGATGCGCGGAGGCGTGAAGCTCTCGCGCGGCCAAGGGTGGATCCAGGCCGAGAAAGCGACCATCGAGCTCGCGACCGCACGCGTGACGGCGACGCAGATCAAGGGCTCGATCCCCGTCCCGAAGCCGTGAGCTCAGCCGAAGCTGCCCCGGCCCCGGCGATCCACGCGGCGAAGGTCCGGGTGACGCGCGGCGACAAGGTCATCCTTCGCGGCGTGGAGCTGTCCGCGACGAGCGGCGAGGTGCTCGGCATCCTCGGCCCCTCGGGCGCGGGAAAGTCGACGCTCTTCCGCGCGCTCGTCGGCGAGGTCGAGATCTCGAGCGGGCACGTGGAGCTCTTCGCCGAAGACGTCAGCCGCCTGCCGCTCTGGGCCCGGGCGCGCCGTGGCCTGTCCTACGTCCCGCAGACGCCGAGCGTCCTCTGGGACCTGTCGATCCGCGACAACCTCGTCTCGTATCACCGCGTGGTCCATCCCAAGGCGGACGCAGCGACGATGAAGAAGGCGATCGAGGAGCTTGCGCGCCGCGTCGCGCTCGATGACCGGATGGACGTTCGCGCGGGAGAGCTGTCGGGGGGCGAACGCCGACGGCTCGAGCTCGCCCGGGCGCTCACGCGTCCGCCCAAGGTCCTCATCTGCGACGAGCCCTTCGCCGGCGTCGATCCGCAACAAGCAAGCCGGCTCGGGGACATGCTCCGGTCGCTCGCGCGCGAGGACGGCGTCTGCGTGCTGCTCGCCGACCATCACGTGGAGGAGGCGCTGCGCGTCTGCACCCGTGCCGTGCTGCTGCTCGACGGCGAGATCGCCGCGGAGGCCGAGCCCGAGGCCTTCCGCGAGCACCCGCTCGTCGTCGGCCGCTATCTCGGAAGCTGGGCGCGCTCTCTCCCGCCGCCGTCCCCGAGGACCTGACGCAGGCCCTCGAGCCCGCATGAGCGACCGTGTTTGCCGGCCCGAAGAGAGCGTCGTGAGGGTGATCCGCGTCCACGTGGATCACCGTCGTATACGGGGGGTGATCGACAACGAATGATGCTTTACGTTTCAGAAGTCGCCCATATCGCACATTCTCCGACGGCATAGCGGCTGCAGCAGGAGGTCACGGAAGGGATGGGTAACCGTGATGCAGCCGTTTCGACTTCGTGATCTTCCTGCGCCTCGACTCGTCATCGCCGCGGGGGCTGAATGGTTCCAGGTCGGCGATCTACCCCCGGTCATCATCGAGACGCGGATACCTCTGCGCCGTCTCCTCCTCGCGCTCGGCGACATGAGGCTCCGCAACCCGGGCGCGGTCCTCCCGGTGACGGCGGCTTTCGAAGCGGGTTGGCCGGGTGAGCGCGCGACCGCAGCGGCGGCCGCGATGCGCGTCTACACGGCGGTGCACTCGCTCCGTCGCCTCGGCCTCCGGGGTCTCCTCGTCCGCCGACGTCGCGGCTACGTCCTCGACGTCGACGTGCACATCGCAGCCAACGAAAGCCGCTTCCCTCCCCCGATGCCCCTCGAAGAGGCCGACGAATCCATCGCGCACTCCGCGTGACGCCCGCCACTCGCGCCTCGCACATCACGCCTCGCGCCAAAGCCGCCGCCACTCGTCGAACGCGTCCGCAAGCGCACAGCCGCTCGCAAAAGCGCAGCCTGACGCGAGAGCGAGAGCGAGAGCGAAGCGTCCGACCCGGCCGGTAGAGCGAGAGAGGGAGCGAAGCGACCGATCGAGCTGGAAGGACAAGCGAGCGAAGCGACCGATCGAGCGAGAAGGACAAGCGAGCGAAGCGAACGATCGAGCTAGAAGCACAAGCGAGCGAAGCGAACGAACGAGCTAGAAGGACAAGCGACGAACGCGAGAGCCCAGCGAGAGCGAAAGCGAGGAGGGAGCGAAGCGACCGAACGAGCTAGAAGGACAAGCGAGCGAAGCGAACGATCGAGCTAGAAGGCTGTAGCGACGAACGCGAGAGCCCAGCCAGACGCGAGAGCGAGAGCAAAAGCGAGAGAGGGAGCGAAGCGACCGAACGAGCTAGAAGGACAAGCGAGCGAAGCGACCGAACGAGCTAGAACGAGAGGCAAAGGAGGCAAATTTCCCCGCTGGCATTGTTTTCGCTTCCGTGACCGAGTTCGGCGTGTAAGCTTTTTCTGGCGGAACTACGCGACCCCTGCAGCGCCCTGGGTGCATCCGGTCAGCCCAAACTCTGTGGAGACTCTCTCCGCCAGAAGAACCCGATGGAAATCAAACAACAGCTAAAGCTCAGCCAGCAGCTCGTCATGACTCCGCAGCTCCAGCAGGCCATCCGCCTGCTGCAGCTCTCGCGCCTGGAGCTCATCGAGGAAATCCGGAAGGAGTGCGACGCCAATCCCGTCCTCGCGGACGAGGACTTCGAGCCGCGTCCGCGGCAGGCGGAGACGTCGGCCGAGAACATCCAGACGACGTCGATCGAGCAGGGCGAACGCCGCATCGACATGCTCGATGACCGCAAGCGCATGGAGTCGGGGGAAGCGCAGAAGACGGAGAGCAAGCAGGTCAACGAGATCGACTGGGAGCAGTTCCTCGAGAACCGCACCCTGCAGCAGCCGCTTCCGGCGAACCGAGGCGGGTTCGAGGAGCTGCCGCCGATCGAGCAGAACCTCACGAAGGGCGCATCGCTCGTCGACCATCTGCGGTGGCAGATCCAGATGAGCGACATGACGGATGCCGAGAAGCGCTTCGCGGAGCTCGTTCTCGGCAATCTCGACGATCAGGGCTTCCTCGATCTCAAAGGCGTCGAGCGCCCCGACGGGACGCGTACGCCTGATCTCACGATCGAGGAGCTCGCGAGCGAATCCGGGCTCGATCCGGAGGACGCGCCGGAGGTCCTGCGAATGATGCAGGAATTCGATCCCGTCGGCGTGTGCGCCCGCGATCTCCGAGAGTGCCTCCTCGTTCAGGCCGAGGTGTTCGGCTACGAGGACCTCGACATCCAGATCCTCGACAAGCACCTGCACAACCTGGAAAAGCACAACTACCAGGCGATCGCGCGCGACCTGAAGGTGCCGATCGAAGACGTGTACGAGTCGGTCAAGGAGATCCAGAAGCTCGAGAGCCGCCCGGCTCGAAACTTCACCGACACGGACGAGAAGCAGATCGCGATCACGCCGGACGTGTACGTCGTCAAGGAAGGCGACAAGTTCATCGTCAGCGACAACGACCGCGGCGTGCAGCGCCTCTACATCAACGAAGCTCTGACGAAGCAGCTCCTCAAAGATCCGAACGCGAAGGAGTTCATCGGCGAGAAGCTCCGGAACGCGCAGTGGCTCATCCGCGCCATCGAGCAGCGCCGCAAGACGATCATCCGCGTCACCGAGTGCATCGTCGAGAAGCAGCGCGAGTTCTTCGAGCGTGGCGTCGCCCACCTCAAGCCGATGATCCTTCGTGATGTCGCCGAGTCGGTCGGCATGCACGAATCGACGATCAGCCGTGTGACGACGAACAAGTACGTTCACACGCCGCAGGGCCTCTTCGAGCTGAAGTACTTCTTCAACTCGTCGATCCGACGCGTTGCCGAGGAGGACATCGCCTCCGAGAGCGTGAAGCAGGCCATCAGAAAGATCATCGACGGCGAGGACAAGCAGAACCCGCTGAGCGATCAGGCGATCGTCGAGATCCTCGCCAAGCAGGACGGCATCCAGATCGCCCGGCGCACGGTCGCGAAGTACCGCGAGATGCTGGGCATCCTCGCCTCGAGCAAGCGCAAGAAGCTCTTCTGACGCGCGGCGCGGTTCCGCCGCGCCTTTCGAGCGCCTTTCACGCGCAGTCCATCGGACGACCGAGCCCCGCAGCATCGCGCCGCGGGGCTCGCGTCGTTCTGGGGGCCGGCGTGGCGTGTGGGTTCCGCGGTGGCGGAACGTCGCGGGGGCGGGAGTCCGCAGACATGACGTCGAGCTGGCTCGACCTGGCGGAAGGAACCGTCGCGTTCGATGGTCCAAGGATCGGTGTCGGCGCTTCGATCGGGCTTGGCTCGTCCGAGCCGGAGGGCATCCCTCTTCCCGGGTGCTCCGGCAGGTCCGTCCGCGAGGAGCGACGGCGCGACCGAACGACGACGCCGTCCGCCTTTCCCATTAGCTTGCCGGCCCCGGCCGGGGATACACTCTCCGAAGACGCTGTGAGCCAGCCGTGCACCGGAGGATTTTGTCGAACGCTTTCCGCCCCAACGAACGAGAAACGGGGCGATGTGACCTATCGTGAGCGCCAAGCAAGAGCGATCAAAAGGGAGCGACGCGCATGAACATCTCCATCACCTTCCGACAGATGGACGCAACGGATGCGGTCAAGGGTTACGCGACCGAGAAGGTCTCCAAGCTTCAGAAATTCCTGCGACAGCCTCTGCATGGACAGGTGACGTTGAGCTGCCAGAAAACGAACCACATGGTGGAGGTGGATCTCCAGTCTGGGGGGCAGCACTATCACGCGCACGAAGAGAGCGAAGACATGTACGCGTCGATCGACAAGGTGATCGACAAGCTCGAACGGCAGATCCGCGACGGCCACGCGACCCACAAGAAGAAGGGCGCCGAGCGCGCGTCGGATCACCTACTCCCGGACGACCGGGAGGAGTAAGGGTCGCTTCCGCATAGGAAGTCCGAACCAGCAACGAGCAGAGCTCAGACCACTCACCCGAACGAGCCCACGCACACCGGTCGTCGAGCGCGTGGGCTCGGCCCCGTTCCCCACGAGTCCTCACGAGGGCCGTCGGGAACCTCCCCGTCCCCCCATGAATCCCATGGGGGCCCCTCCCCGTTCCCCATGAATCCCATGGGGGCCCCTCCCCGTTCCCCATGAGCCCATGGGGAGCCCCTTGAGTCACTCGACATCGATCATGCGTCTCACCGACCTACTCTCGCCGGAGCGCGTCGGCATCAAGCGCCCGAACGGCGAGGCTTTCGACAAGGAGAAGGCCATTGCCATGCTCGCCCAGCTGCTCGGCGAGCGTGACGGTGTGTCGATCGCGGACATCGAGCGCGCGCTGCTCGAACGCGAACAGCTGCAGAGCACCGGCATCGGCGAGGGCGTCGCAATCCCGCACGGCGCCCTCCCGCAGCTGTCGGAGCAAGTGGCCGCGCTCCTCATCGTCCCCGAAGGCGTGGACTTCCAGGCCATCGACGACGCCAACGTCACCATCTTGTTCGGAGTCATCACGCCGAAGCGTGCGACAGGCGAGCACCTCAAGACGCTCGCGCGCGTCTCGCGCCTGCTGCGCAACAAAGAGTTCCGCGCACGGCTCGTGGGCTCCAGAGACGAGCTCGGCGTCTTCGAGCTCATCCGCGTCGAAGAGGGCGGCCCGAGCTCGCGAGAGCTCCCGCCGCCATCGGCGGCGGCTGGCAAGGACCTCGACGACAGATCGGAGAAGAAGGGGGCGACGTGACCAGCGAGGGCTCGTCTCCGCCGGCGAGATCGGCTCCGCCGCCGATGGCCGACGTGACCGTGGCGGAGCTCATCGCCGATGCGCGGCTGGGTGTGAAGCTCACGCGCCTTGCGGGCGAGAGCGGGCTCGGGCGGCCCATCCGCCACCCTCGCGTGCAGAAGAGCGGGCTCGCCCTCGCGGGGCACTTCTACGGCGTCGTGCCGACGCGCGTCCAGGTCCTCGGCGAGACCGAGCTCTCGTACCTCGAGACGCTCGCGCCAGACCAACGCGGCGAGGCGGCGCGCGGCTTCTTTTCACTGGGGCTGTCGTGCGTCGTGCTCACGCGGCGCGACGAAGCTCCTCGAGCGATCGTTCAAGCGGCAGAGGCGACCGGCACGCCGCTCTTCATGAGCGAAGCGCGGTCGAGCCGCACCATCAACGCGCTCCACGCGCTCCTCGACGAGAAGCTCGCTCCCTCGACGTCGCTCCACGGTGTGCTCGTGGACGTGTTCGGCATCGGGCTGCTCCTCCTCGGGAAGAGCGGGATCGGCAAGAGCGAATGCGCCGTCGAGCTCGTGCTCCGGGGGCATCGCCTCGTGGCGGACGACGTCGTCCGGTGCGAGTGGCGTCCGCCGGGGATGGTCTTCGGCGCGCCCGCGGACGTCCTGCGTCACCACGTCGAAGTGCGTGGTCTCGGCCTCTTGAACATCAAGGACCTCTTCGGCGTCACCGCCGTTCGCGAGCGGAAGCGCATCGACATGATCGTCCGCCTCGACGAGTGGGACGAGTCGAAGGAGTACGACCGGCTCGGCGTCGATGACGAGCACTACAACATCCTGAGCACGCCGATCCGGCTCGTGACCGTTCCGGTCCGCCCCGGCCGCGACATGGGCGCGATGCTCGAAATGGCGGCCCGCAACGAGCTGCTCCGCCGCGCCGGCAAGCACAGTGCGCGCGAGCTCCTCGCCCGCCTCGAGGAGAACGTCGCGATCGCGCAGGAGATGGCGATCGACGATCAGCCCGAGAGCGTCGTCAGCGCTCCGGTGAGCGCGAAGGCGCCGACGCCGCCTCCGCCGAACAGCAGCGTCGCGCACCCGGACCCTCGCTGGAACGACTCGGAGCGACAGCTCCCGACGACGAAGCCCTACAGCGGCACCGAGAGCTCCGCCTGGATCCCGGCCTTCCGTCCGAAGGGAGGCAGCGAATGAGCGACTCCTCCTCGATGGGGTCCCAGACAGGGATGACGCCCGCGCCCGTCCCCTCGTCCTCCGCGCGCCGGCCGATGGTCGTCGTCGTGACGGGCCTCTCCGGCGCCGGCCGAACGACGGCGCTGCGCGCGCTCGAAGACCTCGGCTTCTTCTGCATCGACAACCTCCCGACCGTGCTCGCCCCCGACGCCGTCGCCCTGTGCGAGCGCGGTGGCATGACGCGCGTCGCGCTGGGAATGGACGTCCGCGTGCGCGTGTTCCTGGGGCAGGTCGGTCGAGTGCTCTCTCAGCTGGAAGACGGCGGGCGGCGTGATCTCTCGGTCCTCTTCCTGGACGCGTCCGACGAGACGATCCTGCGTCGTTTCAGCGAGACCCGCCGGCCGCACGCGCTCGCGACCTCGGGCTCCCTCACGCACGCCTCCTCCGTGCTCGAAGGGGTCACGGTCGAGCGCGAACGCCTCTCGCCGCTCCGCGCCCGGGCAACGCGCGTCATCGACACGACGTCGCTGGGGGTGCACGACCTTCGCCGCCAGGTCATCGCGCATTTCGGCCCCGCGTCGGGGACGAGCGAGCGCATGGCGATCCGCGTCCTCTCCTTCGGGTTCAAGTACGGGACGCCGGCGGACGCGGACCTCGTCTTCGATGTCCGCTTCTTGAAGAACCCCTACTTCGTCCCGGAGCTGAAACGGGTCCCGGGCACCGAGCAGCCCGTGAAGGACTTCGTCCTCGGCCTCCCGGAGACGACCGAGTTCCTCGAGCGGACCCTCGACCTACTTCGATATGTGGTGCCGAAGTACGAGCAAGAGGGCAAAAGCTATCTTACCATCGCCTTCGGATGCACCGGGGGGATGCACCGGAGCGTCGTACTCGCCGATCACGTCGCCGCTGCGCTCGACGCCACTTTGCACCCGCCGGCATCCGAGCCCGGCATGGGCGCCTCGCCGAGCGACGGACTGCTCCATCCGCGCATCGAAGTAGCGGTGGTGCATCGGGACGTCGCCCGCAACGAGCCCCCTGCACGGTTCCCCTCTTCCCCGCCGAGGAGCATGCCGTGAGCGAACGCGCGACCGCCCAGTTCACCATCGTCAACGACCTCGGCCTGCACGCGCGCGCCGCAACGAAGCTCGTGCAGCTCGCGGCGCGCTTCCCCTGCGACGTGGTCGTGTCGCACGGCGGTCAGAACGCCAACGCGAAGAGCGTCATGGGCGTCCTCTTGCTCTGCGGCTCGAAGGGCACGGTCGTCGAGGTGACGGCGAACGGGCAGCGCGCCCAGGAATGTGTCGAGGCCATTGGCAAGCTGATCGCCGATCGCTTCGGGGAGCCGAGCTGATGGCAGCCCGTAAGAGCGGTCCCGCTCCGCCCCCGGACATGAAGCCGCCCGAGATGAAGGTGAGCGGCAAGGGCCCACCGGCCCGTGCGGGGACGCCTGTCCCCGCACCCGCGCCCTCATCACCGAGCTCCGGTGCCTCCGTGCGCGAAGCGACCGGCTCCGGACGCATCCTGGCGAGCGACTCCAAAGACCGCATTCCTTCGGTCCCGCCGAGCTCGACGGAGCTCGAGCGCCAGGAGGCTCACGTCCTCAAAGGCATCGCCGGATCGCCGGGCGTCGCGGTCGGACCTGCCCTCGTGCTCGGCGATCTTCGCGCCTCGTTCGTGCGGCGGCACGTTCCGAGCGCGCACATCCAGCAAGAGCTCGATCGCGTCAAGCAGGCCGTGCACGACGCGAAGCAGACGCTGCGCGAGGTCAGCAACCGTATGCCGAAGGCGATGCACGACGCGTCGCCGATCCTCGAGGCGTACGAGATGATGCTGGCCGACCCGACGCTGCACGAGCGCGTCGAGCGGAAGATCCGCCACGACAAGAAGTGCGCCGAGTGGGCCGTCTCCGAAGCGAGCGAAGAGATCGTCGCCATGTTCGGCCCGCCCGAGTCGGCCGAAGGCGACGCGTACATCCTCGAGCGGCGCCACGACGTCGAGTTCGTCTGTGACCGACTCCTGCGCGCCCTCGTCGGCGAGACTGCACAACATGCGGTTCGCCTCGACGAACCGATGATCGTCGTCGCGCGCGATCTCTCTCCTGCCGACACGGCGAGCATGGTGCGCGAGCCCGCGCTCGCCTTCGTCACCTGCGTCGGAACGCGCACGAGCCACACGTCAATCATGGCGCGTGCGCTCGAGATCCCGGCGGTCGTCGGCGTCGCCGATGCGCTCGCGCAGATCCGCACGGGCGACATGCTCGTCGTCGACGGCCTCACTGGCCTCGTCACGGTACATCCGACGGAGCAGTCGATCCGCGACGCGCGGATGCGCTCGGAGCAGCACCTCGCCTTCGCGCGCCGCCTCCTCTCGGCGCGCCACAAGCCCTGCGTCACGGCCGACGGCGTCCCCGTGGCGCTGAAGGCGAACGTCGAGCTGCCTGCAGAGGCAATCCTCGCGGTCGACCACGGCGCTCAGGGCATCGGCCTCTACCGCACCGAGTTCCTCTACATCGACCGGACGACGCAGCCCGGAGAGGACGAGCAGTACGAGGTCTATCGCGCGATCGTCGAGGCGGTGAGCCCGCAGCCGGTCACCCTCCGCACGTTCGACATCGGCGGGGACAAGTTCGCAAGCACCTTCCAGATGCCCGCGGAGATGAACCCCGCGCTCGGCCTCCGCGCGGTACGCCTCGCGCTGAAGCAACCCGAGGTGTTCCTCACGCAGCTCCGCGCGATGGTCCGCGCGAGCGCGCACGGCGACGTCCGCATCATGGTGCCGATGGTCGCGAGCGTGCACGAGATGCGCGAGGTGAAGCGCCTCCTCGCACAGGCCGTGGAGCACGTGAAGGCGCGCGGCCTCTCGTTCGAGGAGCACATCCCACTTGGCATGATGATCGAGGTCCCGGCGGCGGCCGTCATGGCCGACGTCTTCGCGCGCGAGTCGGACTTCTTCAGCCTCGGCACGAACGACCTCGTCCAGTACGCGCTCGCGATCGACCGCGCGAGCCAGTCGCTTGCCGCTCAGGCATCGCCGTTCAATCCGGCGATCCTCAGGCTCATCAAGACCGTCACCGACGTCGGCAAGAAGCAGGGGCGCCCGGTGTCCCTCTGCGGTGCCATGGCGTCCGATCCCCTCGCCGCCTGCCTCCTCGTCGGTCTCGGTCTGCGCGACCTCTCGATGGAGGCCGCGGCCATCCCGGAGATCAAGGAGGCGATCCGCCGCCTGAGCGTCGCCGAGGCCGAGGCGATCGCGGAGCAGGCGCTCGAATGCGACAGCGCCGAGGCCGTCGAGGAGGTGCTCGCGCGCGAGCTCGCGCCGCGCTTCATCGACCTGCTCGCCGGCCTCGCCGCCGACGCCGTGTTCAGCTCACGCTCGAGCGCACCGCCTTCGGACGAGTGACGCCCGACGAAGCGGGGTTCAGGGCGGCGGTCACTTCGGGCGCGGTCGTGAGAGGCCACGCTCTGGGCACTTCGCCTCGCCGCTGCGGACGTCGCGCGTCGCGCGGACGAGCGAACGCGCCGCGTTCCGCACCTCCTCGATCAGCGTTCGATCCCGATCGAGAGCCTCGTGGCTGGTCGCATACGGCTCGTAGTAGCCGACGTGGCGACCAGCGTGACGAGCATGACGCCAGGACAAAGGACTGCGCCGGTACCTCGTCGACGCGACGCACGTCGCGCACCGAGCATCGCGAACCGCGCGGCCGCTCGCGCACCACGCGCAGCCCGCTGGGCAGTCCGCGGTCACGGGAAAAATCCCGACGTGGCGCGCGCTTGTGCTTCGTGACATCTCTCGATCGTGCACCTCGGCATCTTCAGGACTTTCGCGACCGCAATCGCGATCGGAGCCGGCTCGATCGTCGGCGCATGCGCAGAAGCCACGGCGGGATCGGCTTCATTCGAAGGAGCATCGTCGAGTGGCGGCGATGCGCTTCGCGACCGCGATGACGGCGACGACGACAGGTCTCCCAGCGCCGACGCGGGCGAGCCCGTGTCCGAGCCGCTGCCCGGCCTTCATGCGGAGTACTTCGACGGCTATCACGACAAGCTCGTGGAGCGTATCGAGCCCACGCTCGACCACGACTGGAAGGCGGACCCGCCGGCGCCCGGCATCGGCAAAGACCGCTTCTCCGCACGATGGACCGGCACGCTCACGCCGGCGGTGACGGGCAAGACGACCTTCGCGATCGACGCCGACGACGGCGTCCGGCTCTGGATCGACGGCAAGCTCGTACTCGATGACTGGCGCGCGCACTTCGTCGAGCGGCACACCGCGGAGGTGGAGCTCGTGAAGGACGAGCCGGTCTCGATCCGCGTCGACTACTTCGAGGCCGATCTCGAGGCGTCGATCCGGCTCTCCTGGTCGGCAGGCGACGCACTGCCCGAGGAGGTGATCCCGGCCGACCGTTTCACGACGACAGGCGAGCCGAGCGGCCTCGTCGGCCCGCGACCGCCGTTCGCGAACCCCGTCATCCCGTTCGACTGCCCCGATCCCGGGGTGCTCGGCGTCGACGGGATGTTCTACGCCGCCTGCACGGGCGGCAGTTTACCGATCCGGAGGTCGCGTGATCTCGTTCGGTGGGAGAACGCCAACGCGTCGATCCTTCCAGGCGGGAAGCCTGCGTGGGCCGACAATGGCCGGCGCAACTGGGCGCCGGAGCTGCACCGCGCCGGCAACACGTTCCTCGCCTACTACACGAGCGTCAACGGAAACGACGTGCTCTCGATCGGTGTCGCCTCGGCGCCCGCGCTGACCGGGCCGTGGACGGACAAGGGCGCGCCGCTCGTCCAGGACGCGAGGGGCGTGATCGACGCGACGTTCTTCGAGGACGACGACGGCTCGCGCTGG
>JAFAER010000124.1 GCA_023423895.1 Pseudomonadota bacterium | reverse complement strand
TGACGCGCGAAGAGATCAAGACGATGATGGACAACGCGAAGGACGACCTCGTCGACCGCCGCACGTCCGAGGAGTTCGAGGCCGCCAAGCAGGAGGCCGAGAAGCTCATCGCCGAGATCGAGAAGCTGTTCCCGCAGGTGCAGCAGATCGTCGCGTCGAGTGACTTCGGCCGCGATGCGATCGAGAAGGCCCGCGCGATCGTCGAGAAGGCGCGTGCGGCAATCGAGCGCAAGGACGCGTCGGCCGTGAAGGAGCAGATCGAAGGGCTCACGCGCACGCACCGTATGTTCAAGGGCGTCGTGGCGAAGACATGACGGATGACCTGAGACCGTGAGCAACGGCTGCTCACGTCTCGTTGTTGGGGCTGTTTCATCGAGGACCGGATACGTGCCGGACGAACCCGAAAAGCCGGGGGGCGAGGCGGACAAGGATCGACGTTCCGCGGACGACGCGGAGGAGAACGACCGGCCGACCGTCAGCCCGCCGTTCGATCCGATCGCGTTCGCGCGGGACATCCTCAAGCCGTCGCCGGCGCCGATGCCTGCGGTGAAGTCCGATCCGCACACGCACGCAACGCCTCCGGTCGGCACGGAGCGGCAGGCGGCCGCCGCGCAGGCGTCGCGGCCTTCTGGACGATCGCCGCGCAAGAAGACGCCGACGAGCACGCTGTCGCTCGCCAACGCCCGGATCCCGTCCAACCTGCCCCCGGCCCGTCCGACGGCGAAGCCGGGAGAAGATCCGCGGAAGGCGATCGGCGGTCAGAAGCGGCACGGCAACCCCGTCCTGACGAGGCCGACCCCCGACGATCCCGAATGGGCGGACCTCGAGCTCGAGACGCGTCCGCCGCCGGCCGACGGTCCGAGCGAAGATCCTTTCATCGAGATCGCGCACGACCGGCCACCGCAGCTCGGTTTCGAGCACGAGGACGAGGACGAGCACGCCGCCGATACGGTGAGGAGGCCCCTTCCGATCACCGGCGAGCTCGCGGAGCGGAGCGGAGGCAAGAGCGAGCCGGCGAAGGAGCCCGCAAAGCCTCGCGACCGCGAGATGAACGATCGGGTCGAGCTCGGCGACTACAGCGGCGCTCTCGAGATCGCCGAGGAGATCCTCCGGGGCACGCCGGACAACATCGGCGCCAAGACGGTCGCGGAGACGTGCCGGACCGTGCTCCGCCAGATGTACGCCGCACGG
This sequence comes from Pseudomonadota bacterium, assembly GCA_023423895.1. Lineage (GTDB taxonomy): Bacteria > Myxococcota_A > Polyangia > Polyangiales > Polyangiaceae > Labilithrix. The sequence goes on along the minus strand of JAFAER010000124.1, from coordinate 49,011 downwards.
ATCGGGCCACTCGACCGCGTGCCGGTCGTGATGGTCCCGCGCGATCAGCTCCGCTGGCTTTCGATCGATCACAAGGCCGGGTTCGTTCTTTCCCTCGTCGACGGCGTTTCGAGCCTCGAGATGATCATCGACGTGAGCGGCATGCCCGAGCTCGACACGCTCCGCATCCTCTCCGAGCTCGCGCAGCAACGGATCATCTCGCTTCGCTGAGGCGAGTCTCAGCGCCGCCGAAGGTGACGAGCCGACCGTTCGGAGTCGCGGTCGACGACGCGCGTGCGTACCGCGGATGGAGACGCGGACGCCGACGAAGGCCGTTGCAGCCGAACAGGGGTCGCGCAAGCGAAATCATGCTGTGGCTGCACGATTCGTTGCAGGGTGCCTGGTCGCTCGCTACACCCTAATCTCGAATCATGGATCCGGCCGCGACGCAGAGCCTGCGCCTCGAAATCGAGCGAGCCCTACGCGGCGCGTTCGACCCGGCGGATGTGCTGCCGCGGCTCGCGCGACTCGCGCGCATTGCGCCGCCTTCGAGCGATGATGCCGCCTTCGCTCACCAGAAGCTGGCTGAGCTGCTCGTCGAGCGCGACCCTTGGCGTGCGGCGCTCTATGTGCGGCGCGCGCTCGCTCACCGGTCGGACGATGACCGCGCGTGGGCCGTTCTGGCGTTCTGCCAGACGCTCCTCGGGAACTACCGCTGCGCCGCTTCGGCGTACAAGAAGGCCATCGCCTGCGCGCCGGCGAACCCGTGGTACGCGCACAATCTCGGCCATCTGCTCGACGTCGCGCTCGGCGAGCCGCGGCGCGCGCTCGACTGGCTGCGCCTCGCGTACCAGGCGAAGGGCGACAACTCGGAGATCGTCGCGTCGTACGCCCATGCGCTCGGCCGTGCCGGACGCATCGACGAGGCCCGCGCCATCCTCGAGCGTGCTCGAGGGCGGGTCGGCTCGCGCGAGCTCGACGCTCTCTTGCGGTGGCTCGACCAGGGCGCGCCTTCCCGTTCTCGGCGTGACGGCGAGCCCGCGCGGACGAAGCGTCGTCCGCCGAGCGCCACCCCGAAGCGCCTCGCCCGGGTGCTCGCGCGCGGCCTCTCGCATCTCCCGCTCGACCCGCGCCAGCGAGAGCAAGCCCTTGCGCTCGCAAGAGACGCGCTTCCGCCCCCGCGAAGAAAGCCTGCCACCACCCGAGCGGTCGCGTCCGCCAACGGGACGGACAACGTCGCCCGGATCACCCCTGGCGACGGAGCGGGGCCGGAAGCGCCGTCGAGCACAGCGTCGCCTGCTCCCGAACAGGACGTCGCTGGCCTCGCCGCCGCCGTCGCCTACGCGATCGTCTACATCGATCACGTCCCGCTTTCACAGGCCGAGGTCGCCGCGCCGTTCCGCGTTGGCGTCGCCCATCTCCGCGGCCGCTTCGCCGAGCTCCGCGCGAAGCTCGACATCATCCGCGGCGACGCCCGATATGCGACGACTCGGCGCTGACGCTACGGCCGGACGAAGACGGCGAAATTAAGAGCCCTCGCTGGACGACGAGTGGAGACGAGCTCAGCTCAGCTTGTGCTCGCACCCGACGCTTCGTCGGAATGCGCGGCCCGGCAGCGGAGTTTGGAAGACCATGCCGTGTTAGGACAAGGGCCCCGCATGCGACGAACACATCTCTCCTCCGCTCTGCTCGTCGTCACGTCTCTTCTCGTCGCCCGCGCGGTAGGCGCCCAGCCGGCGCCGGGCACCGCAGTGCCTGCGCAACCGGGGACGTCCCCGACGACGCCAGCAACACCAGCACCGACCGGGCAGCTACCTCCCGCACCGGAGGTGAACGACCCGATGCTCGCGCCGGTGGCGCGTCCGAACGTCGAGGTCGGCAACTGGGAAGAGGCGCTCAAGCACGTGCGCGCCCGGTCGACCGATCTGCGGATCGCGGCGCAGGAGATCGCGCGCGCCGAAGCGCAGACGCGCATCGCGCTCGCGGGCGCACTGCCTACGGTCAACGGGACCGGGACGTACACCCACAACATCATCACGAACCAGACGCTCCAGCCGACGCGCGCCGGCGAGGGGCTGACGTTTCGCCCGGTGAACACCCCCTTCCCGGACTTCGTGACGGGTTCGCTCGTCGCGAGCCAGCCCGTCCTGGCGCTTCGGTCCTGGTATGCCATCGGTACCGCGGAACGGAACGAGAACGTCGCTCATCTCACGCTCGAGGACACGAAGCGGCAGATCGCGCTCAACGTGGCGAACGCCATCGTCGGTGTCGTCACCGCCGAGCGCGTCGCAGAGCTCAATCGACTCGGCCTCCGCAATGCGTTGACGCGCCTCGAGCTCGCGATCCGCCGGAGCACGCTCGGCAGCGGCACGGGCCTCGACGTCGTCCGCGCGCGGCAGGACGTCGAGACGGCCCGGGCCACGCTCGTCGCCGGCGACGAGTCGCTCCGCCAGTCTCGCGAAGCGCTCGGTCTCGCGCTCGGGCTCCCGGAGCAGGTCGGCGTCCCGCCGAACGTGGATCTCAACGGCATCGAGGCGAGCGCTCGAGCATCGTGCAAGCCCGCAGCGACGGTCGACGATCGTCCGGACGTCGCCGCGCTCCGCGAGAGCACCGAGGTCGCGCGACGGCAGGTCAACGACGCCAAGCTCCAGTTCGCGCCGACGGTCGACGTACGCTCGTCGGTGGGGACGACGACGGTGGACACGGGCGCGGCGCCCAACACGACGTGGAACGTCCAGGCCGTGCTCACCGTTCCCATCTGGGACGGCGGGATCCGGTACGGCAACCTCCGTCAGACCCGCGCGCAGGAGGTCATCGCCGGACAGCGTCTCGAAGCATTGCGCCGGCAAGCCGCGGTTCAGGTGACCCAGGCGCAGCGTGGCGTGAGCGTCGCTGACGACCGCCGGCGCGTTGCGGCGCAGACCCGCGATCTCGCCCTCGAGAACGACCGGCTGACGCGGACGGCGTATCTGGAAGGCCGCGGCACGAGCCTGGAGCTCGTGACCGCTGCCCAGGCGCTGCGCGAGGCCGAGATCCAGCTCGCGCTGCGCGAGTTCGAGCTCGTCAAGGCGCGGGTCCTCGCGATCCTCGCCCTCGCGAGCTGTCCCTGGTGAGCCTGGTGAGCCTGCTGCGCCTCCTGAGCGGCGCTCAGGTCCCGGGAGCGATCGCGTCCCAGCCGGTGACGCGGGCGAGCTCCGACAGCGTCACGTGCAGGTCCATCAGCGACTGCGCGTGATTCGCGCGCGCGAAGACGAACGCGCGGAGCGGCTCGATGAGGAAGCGCTCGTCCTTCGTGCCGAGATCGATCGCGTCCTGCGTGATCGAGATCCAACGCTTCGAGCGGTGCTCCGCCTTGTCGTAGTTCTCCTCGCGCGTCTTCGCTTCGACGACGGCGGCGTACGCGTTCTCGACCTCGACTCCGACGCCGCCGAGGGCGAGCCGCTCCATGGCGCGCGCCTCCTCGAGCTCCGACTCCGCCTGCATCACACGCGCGTGTTTCGGAAGGAGGTCGAGGCCCCACTCGACACCGAAGCCGAACGAGGCGCCGAAGCGGTTGAAGGGATCGGGGATCCACGCGGCACGCTGCTGATCGGCGCTCGGCGCCACCGAGTAGTGCGCATTGAGACCGAGGCCGATGTTCGGGAACATCTCCGCCCGCCGGAACTCGAGCCACGCCTTGCGTGCCTGAACGCCGGCGCGCGCCATGTTCACGTCGGCACGGAAGAGACGCGCAGCTGTGAGATAGCGGACGACCGGCCCAACGCTCGTGTTCGGCCGCTTGAGCGGCTCGTCCGGGATGTCGAACGACGTCTGGACGCCCGTCAGGAAACGCAGCGCCGCGATCGCAAACGCCTCGCCCTTCTTCGCCTCTGCGACGCGGGCGTAGATCTCGTCGCGGTTGTACTCGAGCCGGAGGCGATCGACGTCCTCGACGGTCTGATCGCCCTTCTCGAGCTTCGCGTTGATGCTGTCGATCGCCTTGTTGAGCTTACCGAGGACGTCGTTCGCGATGTACTGCATGTCGCGCGCGAGCATCAGGCCGAAGTACGCGCGCCGGACGTCCATCCGGATCTGCTGGCGCTGCTTCTCGAGATCCCACTCGTTGACGCGGACGCGGCTCTCGGCGGCCTTCTTCACCGACTCGATCTTGCCGAACGTGTAGATCGGGACCGTGCCGCGGACGTTCAAGCTGAACGCCGGCTGCCAGCCCTCGCCGAACCCTTGATAGAGCGCCGTGTACGGCGACGCGTTGTAGAACGGCGTACCGCCGATGGGCGGCAGGTACCCGAACGTCGAGTTCATGCTCCAGTACGAGTACGGCGTCCAACGCGCCTCCTCGAGCTGCCCATGCACGGCGGCGAGTCGGGCCCGCGCCGCCCAGAGCTGCGGGGCGTTCCGCTCGGCCAGGAGCAAGCACTCCTGGAGGGAGTACGCATGCGTCTTGATGGTCGCGATCGGCGCCGGAGGGACGAACGACTCCGGGGAGACCGGGCCCTCCGGCTTCGACTCGTCGTCGTCGTCGAGGTCGAACGGACCGGCATGCGCGGCGGGCGCCGCGAGAGCAATCGTGCTCCCGCAGCAGAGGAGAACCCACCAGCGAGTGCGGCGCCCAGCCATACGACCGCGGCGACACTACCAAACCACCGCGACGAGACCAACATGACAGAGATGTCCGGGGTGCGGTCGATCGGCCACACCCGTCGCCCGCGTTTTGCGAGCAAGTTCCGGCCGATCAGCCCGACGGGGCCGCCGACTGTTTGCTCGTGAGGAGGATGGCGGAGACGACCGCGACGAGCTCTGCGGGCTCCGTCGGCTTCGCGACGTGAGACGTGAAGCCCTCCTGCAGCGCCCGCGTCCGGTCGCTCACGGATGCATAAGCCGTCAGCGCGATGGCGGGTACCCGGCCGCCGTCGTCCGGCGTCCGCACGCGGATCCTGCGGATGAGCCCGAAGCCCGACTCGCCCGGCATGCCAAGGTCCGAGACGACGATGTCCGGTACCTCCGCCTCGAAACGGGCTAGCGCTTCGTGGGCAGACGTCGTCGTCGTCACCCTTGCGCCTTGCTGCTCGAGGATGGAGCGTACGAGGTCGACAGCGTCGGGCTCGTCGTCGACGACGAGAACGCGGACGCCTTCGAGCTTCGCGCCGGGGATCGATGCTGCCTCGGTCACGCACTCCCCTTCCGGAGCGGCCGGCGGGCGCATCACCGCGCTCGTGTGCTCCGGCGCTCGCGGAAGGCGGACGAAGAAGCTCGCTCCCTTGCCCGGGCCGGCGCTCTCGGCTCGAACGGTACCGCCGTGGAGCTCCACGAGGTGTTCCACGATCGCAAGCCCGAGGCCGAGCCCGCCGTGCGTGCGCGTGACGCTCGAATCCTCCTGTCGGAACGGCTCGAAGATCCTCGTCGTGAACTCGACGCCGATCCCTTGCCCGTCGTCGCGCACCACGATCTCGACGTGGTCGGCGTCGTGGGTGACGCTCACGTCGACGCGTCCGCCTTTCGGCGTGAACTTCACCGCATTCGACAGGAGGTTCCAGACCACCTGCTGGAGGCGATCCGCGTCCCCTCTGACGATGGCCGCGGCTGACCCGAGCTGCTCGAGCCGCACGCCTTTGGCGATCGCCGCCGGCCGCACGACGTCGATGGCCGCAAGGACGACCTGCCCCACGTCGACCGCGACGCGATCGAGCCGCAGGCGGCCAGACAGGGCCCGGCTCACGTCCAGCAGGTCTTCGACGAGGTGAACTTGAGCGCGCGCGTTGCGCTCGATCGTCTCGAGCGCACGTGCATGTTTCGTCTCGTCGAGAATGCCGGAGCGCAGAAGCCGCGCCCATCCGAGGATCGCGTTGAGCGGCGTCCTAAGCTCGTGACTCGTGACCGCGAGCAGCTCGTCTTTCGCTCGGCTCGCCTCCTCCGCGCGGCGGCGCTCTTCCTGACTCAGCTCGAACAGGCGCGTGTTGTCGATGGCGATCCCGATCCGACGCGCGATCTCCTCGACGGTCGCGCGGTCCGTAGGATCGCGCCGCCCCCCGCGAGCTCGCGCGAGCGCGAGGCGGCCGAGGGGTCGCCCGTGGGCCGTGAGCGGAACGACGAGCCATGACGTGATTCCGAGCTCCTCGCATTCTGGGATCGCCGGGATCGCGCGCGTCTCGAGGTCCGGCGGCCGTTCGTCGAGCATCGCCGTACCGAAGCCATCGTGAGCCTCCGCGAGCAGCTTCGATTCCGATGCGTCGTGGCCAACCCACACCCCGACCCAGCCACCGAGCAAGGGGACCATCCGCGCGAGGACCTCCGGGACGGTGCGCCGATAGTCGAGCGTCGACGCGAGCGCCGTGCTCGCGTGCACGAGGAGCGCCGCCACCTCTTCGGCGCGCTTCTCCGCCGTGGTGTCGCGGACCTCGATCACCGTTCCGACCGCTACACCGTTCGTGGTGAGCGGGCTCGCCGTGAAGGCCACCGAGTAAAAGTGGCCGTCGCGGTGGACGAAGACGTCCTCCCCCGTCTCACGAGCGCGTGTCGGGAGGGCGCGATCGATCGGGCAGTCCGACATCGGATACGGCCGTCCGTCCGGATGCAGGTAGTGGATGATGTCGTGGAGCGGCACGTTCCGCACACGCACCTCTTCCAAGGTGAAGCCCGTCAGCGCCTCTGCCGCCCGATTCATGAACGTGCAGTGTTGCCGGTGGTCCATGACGAACAGGGCCATCGTCGCGTTGTCCGCGATCGTCCGTGCGACTCGATCCTCGGCAGCGAGCGCGCTCAGCCGAACCTCGGCGGCGACGAGCTTGGTTTCCGTCCGAGCACGATCGACGCGGACGGCAATCGCGCGTGCGATGCTGCCGAGGGCGGCGTGGGTATCGGATTGCAGCGGCCGTCGAGCGAAGAGCGCGAGGACTCCGACGAGCCGCTCGGCCACCGTGAGCGGGTATCCCGCGAACGCGACGAGCCCTTCGCGTCGGGCCCACTCGTGGTCGTGAATCTGCGGATCGCCGAGCACGTCGTTCGTGACGTGCGGTAGGCGCTCTGCTGCGATGCGGCCGACCTTCAGCTCGCCGACGCGGACGCGCGCGTGTGGGCCGTCGAGGTGCTCATGAGCGCCGGCGCTCGCGCGAAGCTCGAGCCATTCGCCGGTCGGATCGACGGTCCAGATCCGGGCGAACGCGGCGTCGAGTCGATCGACGACCGCACACACGCACTGCTCGAGCGCCGGAGCGAGATCCGCCGTCTCGGCGAGCGCCATCGCTACGTCGGAGACGAGCGCCAGGTCGCGCGAGCCTACGTCATCTGCGAACGCCGTCGGCCACCGTTCCATGCACGAGGAGCCACCTATCGTCGGGTTTGCCGGCTCGGTTCACAACGCGCCGGATTGCCGCATCCCGTCCCGCTCCAGGGCGGCGGCACGACGCCGCGGCGCGGCGAGATCCGCGGCTCAGCCTCGGTCCTCACCGCTCGGGGTGTAGATGAAGCCTTCTTGCTGGAAGACGCACAGCCGGTTTCCGCCTCTGCGCTTCGCCTCGAGCAGTGCGGATTCGAGGGCGCCGAGGAGGCCCTCCTTGGTGCGAACATCGCGACTCGGAAAGAGCGCTACGCCGACCGACGCCGTCACGCCGACCTCGCCGCTCACCGCGGGGGCCGTGAACGCCCGCGCCGCGACGTCGCGCCAGATACGTGACGCGACGACGAGCGACCCCGCGAAGTGGGTAGCCGGGAGCATCACGAAGAACTCGTCGCCGCCGTATCGCGCGACGGCATCCGAGTCCCGGATCGATCCCTTGATCACCTCGGCCACGCCCCGGAGCACCGCGTCTCCCAGCGAACGCCCGCCGCGCTCGTTGTGGACCTTCAAGCGATCGATGTCGAGGATGCAGCACGCCAGCGGCTCCGAGTGCCGTTCGGCCCTGGTGAACTCTGCATCGAGGCGCTCGTGCAGATACATGAAGGAGTATGCGTCCGTCAGCGCGTCGTAACGGCGAAGACGGTCGAGCCGCTCGCGCGTCGCCTTCATCCGATCGTGAGCGCGCTTGATGCGGAGCGCCGACGAGACGCAGACGAGCAGCTCGGTCTGCTCGAACGGTTTGCACACGTAGCCGTCTACGCCGATCCTGAGCGCGTCTATGCGGCTCTTCGGATCCGTCTTCGCGAAGACGAGCGCAACGGGGACGAAGTCGTTCTGAAGGCCGCGAATGGTCCGGCAGGCATCGACGCCGCTCAGCCGAGGCATGACGGCATCGAGCAACACGACGTCGATGCCGCCTCGCGCCACGCGCTCGACGGCCGCCTGCCCGTCAGCCGCCGTCTCGACCTCGTAGCCGCTCGCCCGCAGCGTCGATGCGATCAGCTCGAGCGTCGCCGCGTCGTCATCGGCGACGAGGACGCGCGCCCGGCCTTCTCCCTCGTCGAGGGAGGCCGCGCTCGATCGAACCGCGACGTCCGCGGCGAGCGCGGCGCGCAACATGGTCGACTCGCGCTCGGAATCCGGTCCCGGCTCCGATCCTGATCCGGCGTCGATCTCGCTCTCGTCTGCGTCGGGGACGGAAGGTCTCATCGCTGCTTCCCTTTCCCTCGCCGTTCGGCCGCGAGCACGAGGAACATGATCGACGTGATTTCGCGCGCCGTCTACCTCGTCCTTACGCCGCCAAGGCCGGCATAGGGGATTGGGACGTCGCAACCCCGGCACTGGCGACGCGGGAACGTCAGCGGCGCTTCCGGCTCTTCGAGCCGCTCGGCGTCGCTCGAGCCTTCGCTGCGCCACCCTGAGGTCGGGCACCCACCTCGAGGATCTTGCGCGCGAGCGTCGAGACGCCCAGCTCAGCGAGCCCGGCCTCGTCGAACGCACGCGCGGCCTCGTACACATCGGGCAGCTTCGGCCGAACCGGCACCTTCGCGAGGACACCAGCATGGACGTCGACGGTCAGACGACGGTGCGACAGGACGTGCGTCACACGACCTGCGAGGGTCGTCGAGTCGACACCGAACCGGCCGAGCAGATCCGCGCGCGCCGAATCGTCGCCGTCGAGGCACGGTGGCTCCCACAGACCGCCGAACAGCCCAGCCGAGCGCCTCCGCGCGAGCAGCACACGGCCGTCGGCCGTGCGCGCCACGAGCGCCTGCACTTGCTGCGGTTTCGGCTTCACCTTCTCGGCGAGAACAGGGAGCTCGCCGACGCGCCCTTCGGCCCGCGCAAGGCACGACGACGCGACGGGACAGCGATCGCACGACGGCGACCGCGGCGTACAGATCGTCGCGCCGAGCTCCATGAGCGCTTGGTTCCAGTCGCCGGGCGCGTGCGCCGGCACGAGCTCCTCCGCGAGCTGCTCGGCGCGTTTCATGCCGGCGCGTCGCATGTCGTCGTCGATGACGAAGAGGCGCGCCAGCACCCGCGCGACGTTGCCGTCGACGAGGCCGACGCGCTCCTCGAACGCGATGCTCGCGATCGCGCCGGCCGTGTACCGACCTATCCCGGGCAGGTCCAGGAGCCCTTCGCGGGTGCGCGGCATCTCGAAGCGCTCCGCGACGACGCGGGCGCCCGCGTGGAGCATCCGAGCGCGGCGGTAATAGCCGAGGCCGCTCCACGCGGAGAGCACCTGGTCTTCCGGAGCCTCGGCGAGCGCGAGCGGGGTCGGAAACCGAGCCATGAAGCGCTCGAAGTACGGCATGACCGTGTCCACCCGCGTCTGTTGCAGCATGATCTCGCTGACCCAGATGGCCCAGGGATCGCGCGTCCTCCGCCATGGAAGATCGCGCCGGCATGCCGCATACCAGGCGAGGAGGTCGTTCTGTAGCCGTGCGACACGGGAGGCTTGCGCCCCGGCCGAAGCGGCCACACCTTTTGGCCCCGTGAGCAAGTCCCGCAACGACCCTGGCATTGCCGCAGTTCTCTCCCTCATCGTCCCGGGTGTCGGCCAGATCTACAACGGCGCGTGGCTGCGCGGGATCTTCTGGCTCATCATCACCCCCGGATTCTGGATCGGCTCGGGCGGGCTGCTCGGCTGGGTCTGCCATCTGGTCGCGGCGTACACCGCGTACGGCTACGCGAAGAAGCGCGTCTGAGCTGAGCCGTTCCGGCTACTTCAACACCTTCGACTCGAGGGTGAAGGCGCCTTCGTTCTTGCCCTGGTGCCCGTCGACGACGACGTAGTACGTGCCCGGGTCGAGGGTCGTATCGATCTTCGAGTGCCGGTTGTCGGGGCCGTCGTTGTTGCATGCGGCCTCTGCCGTTCGCGCGGACTTCATCTGCGGCGGGTCGAGGCAACTCTTCCTGATCGCGAGGACCCCGTCGTGGTTCGGGGTGGAAAGCGTGAGCTGCAGATGCGTGCGCGTCGCAAGCGTGAGCTTGTAGACGCGGTCGGCGCTCGCTTGCATGTCCTCGCGACCCGCACACGACGCAGTGAAGCGATCGCCTGCGCCCACCGTCGTTCCGGTGATCGTCTGTCCTAGGACCAGCGGAGGCGGTGCGCGGCACGCGGACTCCTGGGCAGACACGTCCTTCGCCTTCAACTGGAACGCAAACCGGCCGAACGGCGCCTTCCCTATCCCGTCGACGGCGAGCGAGTAGATACCAGGCGGCAGCACCTCGTCGATGCTCGACGCGCACGCGATCTCGCTCGAGCGATCCGTACAGCTGCGCGCGAGCACGAACGCGTGCTCGCCTTCCTCTGCCGTGAAACGCGCGGTCACGCGCGAACGGCGCGTGAGCTCGAAGCGGTACGCGACATCCGGGGCTCCGTTGGCGGTGCAGCGGCCGGTGATGTCGTCCCTGGCATCGAACGTGTCGCCCTCGATCAGCTTCTCGTTCGGAACGATCGGGATCGCGTCACCACACGCGTCCCCACGCACACCACCGCCGCTCTCGGGGGTCAGGTCCGCCTCGATCGCGTATTGTCCGCGCGCCGTCTTGTCGGCCGTATCGGCGAAGACCGTGTAGCTGCCAGGCTCGAGGACCGACACGAAGGTCGCCTCCTCGGCTTTCGCGCCGCCGTCGGTGCAGCCGAGCTCGCTGTGATCATCGAGACACGCGCTCCGGACGTGTACCACCGGGGAGAATTCGTCGGAGCGGAGCACGACACGGACGCGTGCGCGTTGCGGGACGTCGATCCGGTGCAGCGCCTCGGGCCCCTTGCCGAGATCGCAGATGCCGTGGGTGTAGTCGAATGCGTCCGAGAGCGTTCCCGTCGTACGTGAGACGAGCGGGCGCGCCTTCTGGCATGCGTCGGCGAGCGACGGGACATCGGTCACCTGGGCGTTCATCCGGTAGCTGCCGACCTCGTTGTTGTAGCCGTCGACGAACGCGTAATACGTCCCCGGCTCGAGCACCTCGTCGATCCTCGAGCCGCGCGTCGACGAGTTGCGCTTCGTGCCGGACGCGACATCGTCGTTGCACGCGACCTCGGCGTCCGTGTCGGCGCAGTCGTCCTTGCGCAGGTAGAGGACGGAGTCGAAGCTCGGGTCGACGTCGATCGTCACGCGTTGCCTCCGCGTGACCTCGAGCTTGTAGACGACCTCCTTCGACTCGGAGTTACCGCAGCTCCCCGCGTTCTCGGCCTCGCCTCGGCGGGTGCTCCCCGCAGACACGCCGACGACGAGCGGCAGCGGCGCCTCGCAGGTGCCCGAGCCTCCGGCCGCGCTCGATGCTGCGGATGCGTCTGCGTTCGCGTTCGCGTTCGCCGACATCAAGCCTTCACCGCCGGTCCACGACGCGGCGACGAAGTCTCCGGCGCCGCGCGCCATGCGAACGAGCAGCGTGAACCGGCCGCCCCGCTCCAGACACGCGCGGACGGCCGCCTGCGCATCCGCGGTGCTGTCGCGAGCGACCGGCTTGTCGTCGGCGTCGAGGAGAGCGACGTCGAGGTCGTGAACGCCCGCGCCGCCGATGGCGACGATGGTCGCGCACTGCGCGGGAAGGTCGAGCGCGAAGCGAACGTCGCGCCCTTCGGCGAGCGAGCCTTGGTGGATTGGACCGACCTGCGCAAGCCCCATGGCCGCCATCGCGTTGTGGACGGCGACGTAACGCGGCTCGAGCTGCGGTCGTCCGGTAGCTCCTGCACACGCCGTGAAGATCGCGGCGGCGGCGATCGATGTTGCGATGGTCCGGGTCACCGATACGGGTTCTTCGAGAGGTCGTCGGGGATCGCCGTGGCGGTCGTCGCTGGAGGCGTCTTCGGCGTCGGCGACCTTGGAGGCGAACGTTTGATGCCGGGCCGGGCAATCGCGGTGCCGCCGGCCATCGTCGCGCTGCTCGCGCTTGCGTTCGTGGTCGGCGCGGCGACGACGGCCGCGCTCGGTGCGCTGTTCGTCGCTGCAGGCTCGGTCGAGATCGCCGGGGGGACAGCCGCATGGCTCTCGACCGGCGGCGGTGGGCTGGCCGCCGGAGGCGCGGACGCACCGAGGCGCGACGCGCCCCAACCGAGAGCGGCGGCCACGAGCGCGACGGCCGCGGCGATGCCCAGGGCGCGTCCAGGCGGGCGACGGGGAGCCTCGGTCGCGAGCGGTGCGTCCGCATCGTGCACGTCGAGCACGGCCGACGAGACACTGGACACCTTCTCGGGCGCCGCGGGCTCGGTCGTGGTCGTGGTCGTGACGGCTCGTCGATCGACCCGCGCGCCGCCCGCCGTGGTCCCGGGGTCGCTCCGCGCACCGGACCGCTCCGTCGGTGTCCTGTTGCCGGCGCCTTCCACACGCGTCTGAACGGATTCGGGGAAGCTCGAACGTCGCCGCGGCCCTTCGCTCGGCTCGCTCCGCGCAAGCCAGGCGCGAACCGCCTCACGCTGTTGGGACAGGTCGGCGCCGAACACCTGCTCGAGACAGGTGGCGACGTCGCGGACGGAGCCGACGCACGACAGGCGGCGGGCGACGCGTTCGAGCTCGTCTGCGAACGCCTCCGCCGAGTCGAAGCGCTGGCTCGCGTCCCGCTCCAGTGCCTTCATACAGACTTGCTCGAGCAGCGGCGGAACCTCGGGGCGATGGGCGCTCGGCGGGACGATCGCGTCGTAGAGCACGCGGTTGAGCGTCGCGGCCTCGCCGTCGCCTTTGAACAAGCGGCGCAGCGCGAGCGCTTCCCACAGGACGATGCCGCAGGAGAAGACGTCGGCGCGTCGGTCGATCGACTCGCCGCGGGCCTGCTCCGGCGCCATGTAGGCGAGCTTGCCCTTGAGCTGGCCCGAGCGCGTCGTCGAGAGCCGCGAGGCAGCACGCGCAACACCGAAGTCGGTGATGCGCGCGATCCCGTCGGAGCCGACGAGGATGTTCTGCGGCGAGACATCGCGATGCACGATTGCGAGCGGCTGACCGAGATCGTCGGTGAGCTCGTGCGCTGCGTGGAGGCCGGCAAGCGTGTCGAGGATGATGCGGACGGTCACACTCCACGGGACCTCCAGCTTCGACTGCGCGGCGCGCGCCAGGAGCCGTGCGAGGGTGTCGCCCTCGACGTAGTCCATGACGAGGTAGTAGCCGCTCTTGCTCTCGCCGACCTCCTGGATCGGAACGACGTTCGGGTGGTGGATACGCGCGGCGAGCCGGGCCTCGTCGAGGAACATCTCGATGAACTCCGGCTCCTTCGCGAGGTGCGGGTGCAGCCGCTTGATGGCCACCAGACGCTGGAAGCCGGCGACACCGGACAGACGCGCGAGATACACCGTCGCCATCCCGCCGCTCGCGAGCTCCGCGACCAGCTCGAAGCGATCGAGCCGCTCGCCTTCAGCGTCGGTTTCGAGGAGCTTCGGCATCCCCAGAAGGAGTAAACCACCCTTTGCCCGCGCTCGCGAGGCAGGGCTTGCTGTCGTGAACCGGAAGGAAGCGCGGCCTAGAAGCGCGCTCCGACGCCGAGGGGCGAAAGGGCGAGCTCTGGGCCCGTCGACCTCTTCCGTACAGGCGCCGCGGTCGTCCCCGAGCTCGACCATTGGGTGAAGAGCAACCCGACGACGCCGGTGACGACGGCTGCGCCGAGCGTCACGCCAAGCAGGATGTTGGTCCGCGTCTCGGCGTCTTGCCCCTGTTGGTAGAGCGGGCACGAAACACCCCGGCCAACACATTCACGCCGCACGGCGTCCGGACCAGGATCGTTCTGCGTCGCGATCCCGGAGACGATCGTGGCCGCGCCGGCGGCGACGGTCAGGCCCGCGCCGACGAAGAATAGCGAGGGTCCGAGCGGTTTCTCTCGCCCCTTCACCTTCACCGGTACCGGCGGTGCCTCGACGGCCGGCGTCGGCTGCGCCGGCGGAGGCGGAGGCTCGAATACGAGGGTCGTCGACGCGCCTCTTTTTGCCTCGACGTTTCGTTCGCTGGAGCCGCCTTGCTGGAAGCTCACTCCGAGATCGTGCGCGCCGGGCTCCAGGAAGATGCGATGCTCGAGCCCGTCCGACTGCGAGACGACGCGATGGTCGGCCGCGATCGTGCACGGCGACGCGCAGCGGACGACGTACTCGGAGAGCGCGGGCGAGGCCTCCGCGAGCGTCTCTTTTGCGAGCTGCGCGGTCGGCGCGTCGGTCGCGTACCGCTGCTGCGCGACAGCCGCGAGGGTCGCGGCGCGGGCGAGCTGCTTCGCATCGCGTCGTGCGCGGATCGCGAGCCTCAACGTCTCCTTGCTCGGGGCGTCTCGAAAGGCGTTCTCGAAGTGCCCCGCCGCCTGCTCGAAATCTTTGGCGAGGTACGCCCGGCGACCGCGGTCGAACTCCTCGGCCGCCGCCTTGATGCGCTCGGCGGACGGCTGCGGCTCGTCGCCGAGCGCCGTCGAAGCCCACGTGACGAACGCAGCCGCGAGCTTCAGCGCCTTGCGCAGGACGACGGGTCGTGACCTCGCTCGGCCCCGCATGCCGTCGAGCGTATCAGCTTCTGCGCCGGCGGCTCCTACCAGGATGCCATGCCACGCCGGCGCAGTGGCTTCACGCCATCTCGAGGAAGAGCTTCTCGGGATCTTCGAGCCAGCGGATGACGTCGTAGGCGAATGCCGCCCCGACGTGACCGTCGACGATGCGGTGGTCGAACGAGAGCGACAGGAGCATCACCTCGCCGATGACGATCTGTCCGTCGCGCACGACCGGCTTCTGCTTGATCTGGTGCACGCCGAGGATGCCGACCTCGGGGAAGTTGATGATCGGCGTCGCGAAGAGGCCGCCGTCCGCGCCGAGCGACGTGATGGTGAAGGTCGAGCCCTGGAGGTCCTCCACCTTCGCCTTGCCGCTCTTGGCGTCGTTGGCGAGCCGCTCGATGTCGCGTGCGATGTCGATCAAGCTCTTGCGGTCGGCGTCCTTGATGACGGGGACCATGAGCCCCGCGTCCGTCGAGGCGGCCATGCCGATGTTGTAGTACTTGCGATAGACGAGCTCGTTGGTCGTCTCGTCGAGCGCGCTGTTCAGGATCGCGTGCTTCTTCAGCCCGGCGACCACGGCCTTCACGATGAACGGAAGGAACGTGAGCTTCACGCCCTGCGCCTCGGCGCGCGGCTTCATGCGGGCGCGGAGGGCCTTGAGCTTGCCGACGTCGCACTCCTCGACGAACGTGAAGTGCGCCGCCGTGTGCTTCGACTGGGACATGCGCTGCGAGATCTTGCGGCGCATACCGGCGAACGGAACCCGCTCCTCGAGCGCCGATTGCGCCGCCGAGGGAGCGGAGATCTTCACGGGCGGGTGGGCCGGCGCGGCGGCCGGCGCGGGCGCTTCGGCACGCGGGGCCTCGGCCTGCGGTGCGGGCGTGGGCGCGGGTGCACGCGCGAACGTCTCGACGTCCGTCTTCGTGACGCGTCCCTGGGGCCCCGTCGGCGGCACGGAGCGAAGATCGACGTTCATGTCGCGCGCGAGCTTGCGCGTCGCCGGCGTCGCGAGGGTCTTCTCGTTGAAGTAGCCCTGCAGAGCGCCGCCAGCACTTCCCGCTCCGCGCGCCATCGTGCCGCGCGCCATCGTGGCGGGCGCCGCCGACAGACCCGGGAGGTTCTCCTTGATGTCGCCGACGGCCGTGGCGGCCGGCTCGCTCTTCGACGTCGCGGCTCCGTTGCCGTTCGCGCCATTCGTGTGCGCCGCCGCCGCGGGAGCGACCTCGGCGCCTGCTTCGGCGCCGACCTCGAACACGACGAGCACGCCGTGCACGTGGACGACGGTCCCGATGTTGCCGTGCGTCTCGAGGATCTTCCCGGCCCGAGGCGACGTGATCATGACCGTCGCCTTGTCGGTCATGACCTCGACCATCGGAGCGTCTTCTTTCACAACGTCACCCGGCTTGATGTGCCATGCGACGATCTCGCCTTCGGTGACGCCTTCGCCGATGTCCGGCAGCTTGAATTCCCAGCGCGCCATCTCGCTTCTCTCCTCGCCTCTCAGTAGTTCGCCGTCTCGACGATCGCCGGAAGGATCCGGTGAGCAAGAGGCAAGTAATCCATCTCGAGCGTGTACGGGAAGGGTGTGTCGAACCCGGCCACGCGAACCGGCGGTGCCTCGAGCGACAGAAAGCACCGTTCGTTGATCAGAGCGACGAGCTCGGCCCCGAAGCCACACGTCTTCGGAGCCTCGTGCACGATGACGACGCGGCCGGTCTTCTCGACGCTCGCGGCGATGGTGTCGATGTCCACGGGCCAGAGCGTTCGGAGGTCGAGGATCTCGCACTCGACGCCGGCTTCGGCGGCCTTCTCCGCGGCGGCAACGGCCTCGTACAGCATCGCGCCCCACGCCAGCACGGTGACGGCTGGCTTGCCCGGCTGAGCTTCGCGCACGACCTTCGCTTTGCCGAGCTCGACCGTGTAGTCGCCTTCGGGCACGTCGCCCCGCGCTGCGCGATAGATGCGCTTCGGCTCGAAGAAGAGCACGGGATCCGGATCGCGGAGGGATGCGAGGAGAAGCCCCTTCGCGTCGTACGGGTTTGCGGGACAGACGACCTTGAGGCCCGCCACGTGGATGAAGAGCGACTCGGGCGACTGCGAGTGGTAGAGGCCGCCGCGAATGCCGCCGCCGACCGGCGTACGCACGACCATCTTCGCGGAATACTCACCGCCCGAGCGCCAGCGCATCTTCGCGAGCTCGGAGACGATCTGGTCGTAGCCGGGGTAGATGAAGTCGGCGAACTGGATCTCCGGCACGGGCAGGAGCCCGTAGAGCGCCATGCCGATCGCCGTTCCGAGGATGCCTCCCTCCGAGAGCGGCGTGTCGACGACGCGATCGTCGCCGAACTCGTCCCAGAGCCCCTGCGTCACGCGGAAGACGCCGCCGACCCTGCCCACGTCTTCGCCGAGCACGACCACTCGCGGGTCGCGCTTCATCTCGAGCTTCAAGGCATCGTTGATCGCCTGAACGAGGTTCATCTGAGCCACGTCGGTCTAGCCTCCTGCTTTCTGAGCGGAGCGCGCCCCATCGCGGCGCGAGCCACTCCCTGAAGACTCGCCTCCACTCCGCGGCTTCTGCGCCTCGAGGTCGGCGTGGGAACGGAGATGGGCCGGTACGCTCGCGTACACGTCCTCGAAGATCGTCGCCGGCGCGGGCGCACCGGCGCGCTCGGCGGCTTCGATGGCCGCGTCGAGCTCGATGCCGACGTCGTGCGCGATGGTCTCCTGCGCGCCGAGCTCGATCCGCTTTTCGCGCGCGAGCACGCGCCGGAGCCGCGTCAGCGGGTCGTCCGCGCCGAGGTCGAGGACGTCGCCGCTCGCGAGCGCAGCATCCTCGAGCGCGGCGAGCTTCGAGAGCGTCGGAGAGACGACCTCGACGAGCGTGGGCCCCTTTCCTTCCACCGCCCGCGCGAGCGCCGCCTTCACGACGGTGAGCACGGCGAGCGCATCCGCGCCGTCGACCCGTGCGCTGGCGATGCCGTAAGCCACGGCGCGGTCGGCGACACGCTTGCCGGGCGTCGCACGGCACACGAAGACGACCGGCGCCTTGAGCACGCCGGCGAAGTTGAGCGCGTTGTGGAAGTCGCCGCCCTCGGCCACCTCTGCGCCGAACAGCGCGAGCGTCGCGACGTTCTCTTTCTTGATCTTCGCCGCCCACGCCGCGCCGACGGCCTGTGGCAAGTGCGCGCCGATCACGCCGCTCGGCGGAACGACGTGGACCGCGCGTGCGGGCGCGTGATCCGGCGCTGCGTGGCCCTTTGCCGGGTCTTTCGCCGAGCCGAAGGCATGATGAACGTACGTCTCGAGCGGGAGTGCGCGCGCGAGCGCGGCGTACCACTCTCGCGCGCCAGGAAAGATCCAGTCCGTCTCGCGCATCGCGAGGACCGCGCCGACGATCGCGGCTTCTTCGCCGATACAAGACGTGTGGAAGCCGATGCGCTCGCCGCGCTGGAGGGCCACCATCCGTGCGGAGACGACCCGCGCACGTACCATGTGACGGTACAGCGAAGCTCCGACGTCGAGCGCAGGGCGAAACGAGGCTTCCACGCCGTCATCCGGGCGCAACGCCCGAACGAGATCGTCCGCGGCAACGGCCGCGGGAAGCGCGGCGGGCGAGGGATCCGGCGCGGCATGTTGCATGGCGCGCGGACAGTAGCACGATCGGTCGGCCATCCAGCCTCATCGGTAGCGTTGAACGCGAGCGTCGTCGGCGCGCGACGGCCGACGCTCGCGGAGCCGCTTTCGCAGGGTCTTTCGCGTCGCGAGCGTCGTCGCTAAGGATCGGGAGGCCGCGACAAACTTCTTCGTCACAGAGCGTTTCAGGACTGGCCTTTCTGAGACGCGTATGGGTATGATCCTCGCATGGCGCGCCGCGCCTTCCTGCCCACCATTCCTCCCCCGTCGGGTCCGCCGCCGGCAACGCCTTCTCCCCAGTCACAACAGGGGCGAACGCAGCCACCGCCGTCGACCTCGTCGCGTGCGAGTGTTCCCCCGCCCTCCACGCGGGGAAGCATCCCTCCGCCTTCCACCCGGACCGGCATTCCGCCGTCGGGAATGGGTGATGGCCGCCTCTCTGCGCCTCCTGGAATGGATGGCGTACCGATGCATGCCGTCACTCAGCTTCTCGATCGGCTGGCGGCCGCGGACGAAGCTCAGTTCCTCGTGACGTGGACCGAGCAGATGCTCAGCGGTCGAGCGCGCCTCGACCCTGCGCTCGCGGTTCGCTTGCTCCGCGCGTACCGAGAGACCGGTCGCGTCGATCGGGCACGCGAGCTCGCGGCATCGCTTCCGAGCTCACCGTCGTCGTGGAACCCGCTCGACACCGCGCGCCTCGCGATCGAACGGGCGATCCTCTGCACGATCGACGGTCGGGCAGACCACGCCGAGGCCGAGCTTCGGCAGGCCTCACGGGCGCTCGCGGTTGCGTCGCGCGGCACCGGTCTGCGCGAGCAGCTCGACATGCATCTCACGAGCGCGCAGCTCGAGCTCCGGCTCAACCGCGTGCAGCAGGCCCAGGCCGCCCTGCGCCTCGCCGAGCACGTGGCCGAGCGCCTCGAAGACGGCGCCTGGCGCGTTGCCGTGTCGATGTCGCTCGGGCATCTCGCGATGCGCCTCGCCGACCCGCGTACGGCGGCGAAGCACTACTCGAACGCGCTCCAGCGCTCGGCTGCACGTGGGCTCGCAGGCATGCGTGCGCACGGCAACCTCGCCATCGCGCTCGGGTCGATCGGTCAGTTCGACGACGCCCGGAACAACGCGGGGACGGCCTGCCAGATCGCCGGCGAAATTGCGGCGGGCTGGCGTCACGCCGACGCCTACGACGTTCTCGCCATCGTCGAGATCGCATCCGATCGACCCGTGGCGGCGCTCCAGGCCCTCGACGACGCGCATGCCGCGCTCGGCGAGCTCGAGCAGCCGACGCTCCGCTACCAGCTCGCCGGTCACCGCACGCTCGCTCTCGCGATGCTCGGTCGCGCGCAAGCGGCGAAGCAGTGGCTGACGAAGACGGACAAGCTCCGCGCCGACCTCTTCCAGGTCGACGCGATCGACGAGCAGGATCTCGTCGCTACCCGTTCGCGCACCCTCGAGGCGTGCGGACAGCACAAGGAAGCTCTCGACGCGGCGCTCCCGAACGCCGAGCGGCTTCCCGACGCCTTCGTCACCGGCTCGCTGAACCTGGTCATTGCGCGCTGCGCGCTGGCCCTCGGCGATCAGGAGACCGCACGTGTCGCCGTCGAACGCGCGGCGCTCTCGGGCGATCGCCACGGCTGGGTGTTCCCCGACCGTCAGGCGAGCGCCATGCTCTGGCAGATGGCGCTGAAGAGCGGCGACAGCCGCGTCGTTCGCTACGCCGAGAAGATCCTCTCGGTGCTGGCAAACGGCGTTGCACCGCCGAGCATCCCGCCTCCGTCGCGCGGGAACAGCATCCCGCCGCCGCGCGGCTCCTTCCCGAGCATCCCCCCACCCTCTGGCCGCGGCTCTTTCCCGAGCCTGCCCGCGATGGGCGGCACCAGCTTCGGCGCGGACGACTCGTCCGAGTTCGACATGCTGCCCGAGGGCGAGACGCTCATCTACGTGACGACGCCGCAAGGCGTGAGCCGCGTTCGCTCCTCGGAGATGTCGACGGCGACGGAGGGCTCGACCCTCATCGTCGACACGATCACTCACCAGCTCCGGATCGAAGGGCGCGAGGTCTCGCTCGAGCGCCGACGCGCACTCGAACCGCTCGTCGTCCAGCTCCTCCGCCGTGCACGCGAAGGCCTCTCCGCCGAGGAGATTCTTCGTGCCGCCGGCGGCCCTGGTCCCGAATCGGCCGACGCCGAGCACCGCGTCCGCGTGCTCATTTCCCGCGTCCGTGACCTTCTCGGCGACCCCACCGCCATCGAACGCGTCCGCGACGCGGGCGAGCACGGAAAGACTCGCTACCGCCTCTCGCCCGGCGTGAACTTCGCGCTGATCGAGCCGCTGTACACCACCTGAAGCGCCGCTCGAGACGACTCGCTCGCAGGCTGGCCGCCGCGTGGGATGCCTGACGAGGGCAGCGAGACGTCGACGAGCATGGTGTCGTCAGCGCCGCTGTCCCCCGCCAAGCAACACGAAAAGCGTCAGCGCTTCTCGACCGGTTTGGTCTCCGCGCCCGAGCTGGGCGTGCGCGCCTTCGTCTGATTCTGGTGCTTGCCCGCCGGCTGATCGGTCTTCTCCTTCGGCTCAGGCACACCGATGCCGACCTTCGACGAGTCGTGTGATGCGGCGGCGGTCGGGTCCATCTTCTTCTGGATGTTCTCCGCCTTCACGAGATGGTCGGCGACCGAGCGGCGCATCTCGATGAGCATCGACTTGACCTCGCCGTTGTTCGAGCTCGGGATGAGGCGATTGTCGATGACGGTGAGCACGTCCTTGTGTGCCTTCACCTGCGCGTCCATGTATGCGCGGTCGAAGGCCTTGCCGTCCTTGTCGCGCAGCTCCTTCACCGTCTTGTCGGTGTCCGCCTTGAGGTAAGCGGTGACTTCGCTCTCGGCCGCCTCGAGCTTCGTCTTGCTCTGCAGCGTCTTGCCCTTCTGCAGCGCGTTCTGGTGATGGCTCTTCATCATCCCGGCGAACTGCTTCACGTCGGGCGCGTTCGCCTTCTTGATCGCGAGCTCGGCCATCTGGACCTCGCCGTCGTTCGCCGCGGCCGTCACCCCGACGACCTCGGCATCGGAGAGCGGCTTCTCGGTCTTGGCGAGGACCTGGCTCTCCGGCGGCGTGGTCCCGGGACCGTAGAACGGCTTTTGAGGCTCGTGGCCAGTCAGCAGCGGCGTCTGCGGGGTCGGCGTGTCGAGCGTCGAACGCTGCGGTTCGGGATCCGTGAGCGGCTGGCGCGGCGCGTTGTGGTTGTTGGCGATCGGATCGTTGGCGGGCTGGACGGTCGGATCGTTGAACGCGCTCTGCGGCTGCGGGTCCGCAGACGCGGGGTCGCGGACCTGACGCTGGCTGTCAGCACACCCGAGCGCGAGTGTGGCAGCGGCAACCGCGACCGCAAGTGCACCGTGCTTCACGAAGATACGCATCGAAAGGGCTCCTTGTTCGTTGTGCGCGGGTCTGCAATCAAGGTGCCGCACCGTCGCGCTCTGTCGCGGAGCCGGAGGACCGCAGATCGTCGCGCGACGACGTGCGCCGGAGCGTCACGACGGGACATACCTCCCTGCCCCGTCGAGACCCGTGGTCACGTTCGGGGGAGGCGCAAGCCGCTCACTCGCCGTCTTCGAGCTTCGCGTCGAGGGCGCGCGCGTTGTGACGGCTGAGAAAGAAGAGCCCCAGCAAGCTCGCCACACCAACGGCCGAGCTCACGAGCAGCCAGCGCGCCGTCGGCTTCGGCGGCTCGCGGCCGAGAGCCATCGGGACGACTGCGACGCCGTAGTAGGCCATCCGGGCGAGCACCGAGGGGAAGATGCTTCCCGTCGCGCCGCGGATCCACGCGAAGACCAGCGTGCTCGCGAGCAGCGAGATCATGGCGCGCGGGCTGAGGCTGCCCAGCGTCTCGAACGCCGCCGTCGCAACGATGACCGTCTCGGCCCGGTGCCCTCGCCGGAGCGGGGTGAAGAGCACGCCGCGATAGAACAGCTCGTCGAACGCGGGCTGGAGCAGGACCAGCGTGAGGACGAGCGTGACGCGCTTTCCGACGGTCGAGATCGACAGGATGCGCTCGAGCGTCTCCTTCTCCTCGGGCGGTCGCGGGAAGCGCGCGTCGAGCGCCTGATCGAGCCACTCGGACGGGAGCGAGAGCGCAGCTCCGACCGCGAGCGCGAGCAGGATCGCGAGCACGGACGGCGCCCGGAGCGCGAGCACGTGCCGGATCGACGTGTTCGGCTCGTGGAGGCGCAGGATCCCGAAGAACACGATCGAATACGCGAGCGCTTCACACCCCGTCCGCGAGACGAGGTCGAAGAACGCGCCTTCGCGACCGGCCTCGGTGAGGCCGATGAAGAACAGGTCCAGGAACAGCGCGACGATCGTCCACACGGCCGCCGACGCGAACGACATCGGCCGCTCTCTCGGGTCGCTGGAGTGAGGAAAGTTATCCACGCCTCACCGATCGTCCTGGGGCTGGCCCAGGTGTGCAGGGACTCCGCGCTTGATCACCATGTCACGAGCCATCTTGGGGTCGGTATCGCGATGGTCGATCGTGAAATGCAATCCGCGGCTCTCGCGGCGCGCCGCCGCGCATTCGACGATGAGCTGGGCGACCGTAGCGATGTTGCGGAGCTCGAGGAGGTCGCGCGTGACGAAGTACTTCCAGTAGTACTCGGCGATCTCCTCCTGCAGGAGCGCGATCCGCCGCGCGGCGCGGCGGAGGCGCTTGTCCGATCGCACGATACCGACGTAGTTCCACATCAGCCGGCGGAGCTCGTCCCAGTTCTGCGTGATGACGACGGCCTCGTCGCTGGGCACGGCTTCGCCGACGTCCCAGTCGGGGACCTGCGGCCAGGGCTTCGATCGCTCGATGTTCGCGAGCGCCATCGCCGCGCGGTGGGCGAAGACGGCGCCCTCGAGCAGCGAGTTCGAAGCGAGCCGGTTCGCTCCGTGCAGCCCGGTGTGCGCGCACTCGCCGATCGCCCAGAGCCCCGGGATCGTCGTGCGTCCGTCGAGGTCTGTCGTGATCCCGCCGCATAGGTAGTGGGCCGCGGGAACGACCGGGATCGGCTCGCGCGTGATGTCGATCCCGTAGCGCATGCACTGCGCGTAGATGCCGGGGAAGTGCTCCTTGATGAACGTCGGATCCTTGTGCGTGATGTCGAGCAGCACGTGCTCGGCGCCGCTTCGCTTCATCTCGTGGTCGATCGCACGCGCAACGATGTCGCGTGGCGCGAGCTCGGCGCGCGAGTCGTACTCCTTCATGAAGGGCGAGCCGTCGCGGCGCCGCAGAATCGCGCCCTCTCCACGGAGCGCCTCCGAGATGAGGAAGTCCTTCGCCTGCGGATGGAACAGGCACGTCGGATGGAACTGGTAGAACTCCATGTTCGCGACCTCCGCGCCTGCGCGGAAAGCCATCGCGATGCCGTCCCCCGTCGCGACGTCCGGATTGGTCGTGTAGAGGTAGACCTTCCCTGCCCCGCCGGTCGCCAGGACCGTCGCGCGCGCAAGGATGGTCTCGACCTTCCCGCGGACGACGTCGAGCACGTAGGCGCCCGCGCAGACCTCCGGCCCGCCGTACTTCGCGAGCGTGATGAGGTCGACGGCCATGTGCTCTTCGAGCACGCGGATCTTGGGGTTCGCGTTGACGGCCTCGACGAGCGCGCGCTCGACCTCCTTGCCGGTCATGTCGCCCGCATGGACGATGCGGCGGGCGCTGTGGCCCCCCTCGAGGTGAAGGTCGAGGTCGTGCTCGGCCGCGCTCCCGAGGCTCGGGCTCGAATCGTCGGTGTGGGCGACGATCGGGGCGCGATCGAACTTGGCGCCGACCTTGCGCAACATGTCGATCCGCGCGGGCGCGTCCTTCACCGTCAGCTCCACGGCCCGGACGTGATTCAGCCCGGCGCCGGCGACGATCGTGTCCTTCACGTGGGCCTCGAACGAGTCGCTCGCGTCGAGGACCGCCGCGATCCCCCCCTGCGCGTACTTCGTGTTCGACTCCTCGCGCGCGCGCTTCGTGGCGATGATGACGTCGCCGTGCTCGGCCGCCTCGAGGGCGAACGAGAGACCGGCAATTCCGCTGCCGATCACGAGGAAATCGCAGGTCAGAGGCATGATCCCTTCTACCACCGCCGCGAAAGCCGGTGGCGCGCGATCGGCTCAGCAATCGGTGCCGGCGGCTCGTTCGAGCTCTCCGAAAGGGTCGAGCGCAGCGCGCACGACGCCGCGGGCGACCGGCGACGCGAGGTGCCTCGCAGCACGATGCAACGCGTAGCGCGCCTCCCCGAGAGCGAGGCCCATCAGCGGCGTGTAAACGAGATCTTGGGCCGACGGCCGCACGCCGTTCGCCTCGAAGGCGTACTCCCAAACGGCCGAGGTCGCCGCGGCGAACGCCAGAGCACCTCCCCAACCGAGCCGGCACTGACGCGCGCGAAGGTAGAGCTCACTGCCGAAGAGCCCATGGCCGACGACGTTGACGAACAGCGGGTCGGAATCCCACCGCATGAACGGCTGGCGGGTGTCGAGGATGGGCGGCTTCGTGAACGCCTCTTCGTAGTGGGCGCCGAAGTGCTGCGGGCGCGCGAACGGATCGGGCCAGAGCACCGTCTCGGTCGCGCGCATCAAGGTCATCAGCGCGAGGCCGTGAAGGGCCGGGACGACGATGTCGGGGGGCGCAGCTGCGGCTGGGCTCGTGGCCGTCGCCGGCGACGGCACGTCGACTCGCGCCTCTCCTTCGGCCGCAGCGTGCGCCGCAGCGACGAGAACGAGGGCAGCGGCAGGAGTCACCGCTGATCTCTAACACCCTGCGTCCGGCGGCGTCACGGCGCGCAAACGATGCGCGCGGGCGCCGCACACACGTGACACGTGGGGCTGGGTTGACACTTGGCGCTGCGGTCCCTTAAATGCCCTCGACTGAATCGCCATTCACTCTGAGGGCTCATGAAAATCCTCGTTCCGCTCAAGCGCGTTGCAGATCCCGACAACGCCAACAAGGTGAAGGTCAATGCCGGCAAGCTCGAGACGACCGGTCTCGAGTGGAAGCCGAACCCGTTCGACGAGTACGCCGTCGAGACGGCGCTCCGGTTGACCGAGAACGGGGCGAACCCGAAGGCGCGCCTCGGTGAGGTCGTCGTCGTGACGTTCGGACCGAAGGAGACGGAGACCACCCTCCGCGGCGCCCTCGCGACCGGCGCCGACCGCGCGATCCGCATCGACGCGACCGACGACCAGCTCGACGGCGACGTCGTCGCGCGCGCCCTCAAGGCGCTCGTCGAGAAGGAGAAGCCGGATCTCGTCCTCGCCGGCAAGCAGGCCGTCGACGGCGACTCGAACCAGGTCGGCCAGCTCCTCGCCGAATACCTCGGTTGGCCGCAGGCGACCTTCGCCGGCTCGATCAAGAGCGAGGACGACAAGGCCCTCGTGATCGGCCGTGAGGTCGACGGCGGAACGATCAACCTCCGCGTCACCCTGCCCGCGGTCGTCACGGTCGACCTTCGGATCGTCGCTCCGACGAGCGTCGCATCGAAGCACTCGCCCGCGCACAAGTACCCGGAGGGCGTCCGCTTCGCCGCGCTCATGGCGATCATGGCCGCGAAGAAGAAGCCGCTCGCAGAGGTGAAGCTCGCAGATCTCGTGAGCGATGCCGCGCTCAAGATCACGTACACGGGCTTCGAGCTCCCGCCCGCCCGCAAGGCCGGCATCAAGGTGAAGACCGTGGCCGAGCTCGTCGAAAAGCTGAAGAACGAAGCCAAAGCCCTCTGAGCCAAGGAAGCGATCATGCCCAACATCCTCGTCATCGCCGAAATGCTCGAAGGCAAGGTGCGTAAGTCCACGCACTCGGCCATCACGTTCGCTCGCAACGCAGGCGGAACGTTCTCGATCCTCGTGCTCGGTCAGGGCGCAAAGGCCGCCGCGGCCGAGGTCACCGGCTTCGGCGCGCAGAAGGTCCTCGTGTGCGACGACTCTTCGCTCGCCAACCCGATCGCCGAGCGCTTCGCGCCGACGATCGCAGCCGTCGCCAAGAACGGCTTCGACGTCATCGCCATCACCGCCAGCTCGTTCGGCAAGGACGTGGCCCCGCGCGTCGCCGGCAAGCTCGGCGCCGGGTACGCCCCGGACATCAGCGGCGTGAAGGACGAAGGCGGCAAGCTCGTCTACAAGCGCCCGGTCTTCGCCGGCAACGCGTACGCGACCTGCACGGTGAACACGCCGGTCCAGGTCGTGAGCGTCCGCCAGTCGGAGTTCAGCGCCGCGGAGCCGTCTGGCGGCAGCTCGCCGCTCGAAGACGTCGCGGCGGCTGCTCCCGACGCAGCGGCCGAGCGCGTGCAGTTCCTCGGCCTCGACGCCGCCAAGAGCGAGCGTCCGGACCTCGGCGAAGCGCGCGTCATCGTCTCCGGCGGCCGTGCGCTCAAGGAGAAGTTCGCCGAAGTGCTCGATCCGCTCGCCAGCCTCCTCGGCGCCGCCGTCGGCGCGAGCCGCGCGGCGTGTGACGCGGGCTACGCTCCGGCGGAGCTCCAGGTCGGCCAGACCGGCCGCGTCGTCGCACCCCGCCTGTACTTCGCGATCGGCATCTCGGGCGCGATCCAGCACCTCGCCGGCATGAAGGGCTCGAAGACGATCGTCGCGATCAACAAGGATCCCGACGCTCCGATCTTCCAGGTCGCAGACTACGGCCTCGTGGCCGACCTCTTCACGGCCGTGCCGGAGCTCGTCACCGAGCTGAAGAAGGCTACCGGCTGACGCGCTCGAGGCTCTCACCACGCGTGACGCGCGGCGTGTGAACCGCGCGCTCGGGAATCGACCTCACGACGCAAGAGGCTCTCCGCTCGGCGATCTTCGGACGCCGGGCCGAGGGCCTCGTGCTTTTTGTCTCGTGTTTGCCGCGCGAGTCCGCACCAGCCCGCGCCAGCCCGCGCCAGCCCGCGTCGCGTCGGCGGGCGCACGGTCGAGTCGGCGGTCCGGCGCGGTTCGGTTCGCGCGAAGGCGCGTCCGGTGCCAAGATCTGGAGGATGGCCAGGCTCGCGGATCGACTGCCGGAGAACGTCGAGGGCGAGTTCTTCGTCGACTCGTCGTGTATCGACTGCGGCGTCTGCCGGAGCATCGCGCCAGCATCGTTCCACCGCTCGGACCGGGCCGGAGCTTCGGTCGTCGGACGGCAACCGGCAAGCGAAGCCGATACGCTTCGGGCGAAGATGGCGCTCGTCTCCTGCCCGACGAGCTCGATCGGCTCTCGCTCGAAGCTGCCCGTCGTCGATGCGATCGATGCCTTTCCGGAGCCGCTCGGCGAAGGCATCCACTTCTGCGGCTTCGCGTCGGAGAGCTCATACGGCGCGCGCAGCTACCTCGTGCGGCGGCCGACAGGAAATATCCTCGTCGACTCGCCACGCGCGCTTCCGCGGCTGCTCGACCGGATGGAGGCGCTCGGCGGCGTGCGCTGGATGTTTCTCACCCATCGCGACGACGTCGCCGACCACCAGAAGATCGCGAAGCGCTTCGGCTGCACGAGGATCATCCATGCCCGCGACCTCACGAGCGACACCCGCGACGTGGAGCTGACGGTCGACGGCGACGATCCGACGCGGCTCGACGACGACTTGCTCGTCATCCCCGTTCCAGGACACACGCGTGGCAGCGCAGCGCTGCTCTTCCGCGACCTGGCGCTGTTCAGCGGTGACCACCTGTTCGCGAGCGAGGCGGGCGACGAGCTGCATGCGTACCGCTCCGTGTGCTGGTGGTCCTGGGAGGCGCAGAAACGCTCGCTCGCCAAGCTGCTCGACTTCGAGTTCGAATGGCTGCTTCCGGGACACGACGGACGGATGCGTGCGCCGTCGAAGGCGGCCATGCGCGAGCACGTCCAGGCCGCCATCTCCCGAGCGCGGCGCGCCTGAGCCCCCGCCCAGGCTCAGGCGCGCCGCGAGAACGCGCGCAGTCGTTGGCCGCCGCGCCGCGACCGTCGACGCCCACGCCGGATCGGGGTAGGACGGCCGTCGTGTCGTATCTCGTCCTCGCCCGGAAGTACCGGCCGCAGTCGTTCGGCGACCTCATCGGTCAGGAGCACGTCGCCCAGACGCTCGCGAATGCCATCGCGCAGGACAGGGTGGCCCACGCCTTCCTCTTCACCGGGGTCCGAGGCGTCGGCAAGACGACGAGCGCGCGCATCCTCGCCAAGTGCCTGAACTGCCTCGGCGCGGACGGTAAGGCGACGGGACCGACGGCGACGCCCTGCCAGGTCTGCGCCGCGTGCACCGAGATCGCCGCGGGCGTCGACATGGACGTCCAGGAGATCGACGCCGCGAGCTACACGGGCATCGACGACGTCCGCCGCCTGCAAGAGGGGCTCGCATTCCGCCCCGCACGCGACCGCTTCAAGATCTACATCGTGGACGAGGTCCACATGCTCTCGATCAACGCGTGGAACGCGTTCCTCAAGACGCTCGAGGAGCCGCCCCCGCACGTGAAGTTCATCTTCGCGACGACCGAGGTGCACAAGGTTCCGGTCACCATCCTGAGCCGCTGCCAGCGCTACGACTTCAAGCTCGTGAGCGCGCGGCAGATCGGCACGCGGCTGAAGGAGGTCATCGGCCTCGAGAAGCTCGACGCCGAGGACGCAGCGGTCAACGTCCTCGCGCGCGAAGCCGCCGGCTCGATGCGCGACGCGATGAGCCTGCTCGATCAGGTCATCGCGTACGGCGCCGAGAAGATCACGGCCGACGTCGTCGCGCGGGTCCTCGGCGTTGCCGACCGCGAGGTCCTGCAAGCCCTGACGAGCGCGGTCCTGTCGGGCGATGCCGGCGGTGCGCTCGACGTCCTCGATCGCGTCTCGCGTCAGGGCTTCGACATGGTGCACCTCTGGAAGGACTTGATGCGCCACGTTCGCAACCTCGTCGTCGCGAAGGTATGCGCCCCCGATCAGGCGAGAGAGCTGCTCGATCTCGCGGAAGAAGAGGTCGCCGACGTCCTCGCGCTCGCCCAGAAGAGCGACGCCGACGACCTGACCCGCATCTTCACGGGCCTCTCGCGCGGCTTCGACGACATCGTGAAGAGCGGCCAGGTTCGCTCGAACCTCGAGATGACGCTCGTCCGCCTCGCGCGTCGTCCCGCACTCCTTCCGCTCGACGAGCTGCTCAGCCGCCTGGGCGAGCTCGAGAAGCGCCTCGCGACCGGAGCCCCGCCTCCTCCCACACGTGGCGGCAGCGGCGGATCGGGCGGCGGCGGCGGTGGGGGCGGACGCGGCGCACGCGCGGAGCCGCACGTCTCCTCGGTGACCTCGGTGATGCCGTCGGTCCACACGCCACCGTCGCCGTCGTCGGGCGGCCTCGCTCTCGCCCCCGCACCGCTCGCCCATGCGGGACCGCCGGCCTCGGTCGTCACCGCCACGCCGGTCCGAACGCCCGACGATGCGCCTCGGACGAACGGCTCGCTCGCGCTCGCGGAGCCCGTCGCCGCCGAGCCGTCGCCGGCGCGCAACGCCCCGGTCACGGAGGCGTTCGAGGTCACGTCCACCCCTCGCGCGGACACCATCCCGCCGTCGACGGCCAAGGCCGCGACGAAGCCCGCCGACAAGGAAGACGAGTCACTCGTTGCTTGGCGGGCGCTCATCGATCGGGTGCGCAAGGTGAACCCCGCCGTCGCGGCGACGCTCGATCTCGGGATCCCGGTGACGATCACGCCGGACAAGCTCGTCATCGGAATGGAAGACGAGTCGTTCGAGGATGTGCGCGCCGAACAAACGGACGCGCGCACGGTCCTGACGACCGAAGCGCGCGCCTACTTCGGCAAGAACACCGAGGTCGCGTTCGAGCGTGCCGCACGCGGCAGCAAGGTCGCGAGCGTCGCCTACCTCGACGCGGCAAAGAGAAAGCAGATGCTGATCGAAGCGCGCGCGGAGGTCGAAAACCATGTTCTCGTGCAGCACGCGATTCGCGCATTGGGAGCCGAGCTGAAGGACGTGAAGCTCCCGGCTCGAGAGGAGTAGATAAGACGATGGCCCAGTTTCGCGGTGGAATGAACGAGCTCATGCGCCAGGCGGCGCGCCTCCAGCGCAAGGTGGAGGACAAGAAGAAGGAGCTCGCCGACAAGGAGATCGAAGCGACGTCGGTCGGCGACAAGGTCAAGGTGACCGTCACCTACGCCGGCAAGCTTTCGAAGATCGACATCGATCCCGAGTTCCTGAAGAACGAAGGGATCGAGCTCGCGCTCGACGGCGTGGTCGCCGCGGTGAACTCTGGCCTCGAGCAGGCCGACAAGGCGATGGAGGCCGAGCTCGAGAAGGTCACCGGCGGAGTGAAGATCCCCGGGATGACCTGATCTCGCGGACAGCCCTCACCGCAGCGAGCGCAGACAGGCGCTCCGCACCAGCGGTGCCCTTTCCGTGAATCCTCTTCTTCTCGTAGGCGTAGCCTCGGCCACGTAGGCGGTCATGCAGTCCCCGAAGATCCGCAAGCTCGTCTCGCTCCTCTCTCGCCTCCCCGGCGTCGGAGAGAAGACGGCGCAGCGCTACGTGCTCCATCTGCTGACGACGGACGCCGAGGTCGCACGCGATCTCGGCGCCGAGCTCGCCACACTCCACGACGAGGTCCGGCCGTGCTCGCGATGCGGAAACATCGCCGACGTCGTCCCGGGTGAAGCGGAGACGCTGTGCCCGATCTGCAAGGACGAGCGGCGTGATGGGACGCTGCTCTGCATCGTCGGTCGCGTTCACGATCTCCATGCGATCGAGCGCACCGGCGCGATGCGCGGCCGCTATTTCGTGCTCGGCCGCCTCCTCTCCCCGCTCGAGGGGATCGGCCCCGAGGAGCTCCCGTTGCCGCGGCTCTTGGCGCGTATTCGCGACGAGGGCGTCGCCGAGGTCATCGTGGCGACGCCGCCCAGCGTCGACGGTGAGGCGACCGCGCTCCTCTTGAAGCGGGAGCTCGCCCCGGCCGGCGTGAAGATGACGCGGATCGCGAGCGGTGTGCCGCATGGCGGCGACCTCGAATACGCCGACCCGATCACGATGGGCCGCGCCCTCGCCGGCCGCCAGTCACTCTGACCGCGCGCGCGATCGGCGCTAGGCACGGACGCTCGAACGTCGACTAGAGTGCGTGGCCATGAAGCCCGTCAACTCTCTCTCTGCTCCCGCAGCCATCGGTCCCTACTCGCAAGCGATCGACGCGGGCGACTTCGTCTTCCTCAGCGGCCAGGTCCCGATCGATCCGAAGACGGGCGAGCTCGTCCAGGGCGACATCACCGTTCAGACGGAGCGCGTCCTCGACAACCTCGCCGCCGTTCTGGAAGCCGCTGGCTGTTCGTTCGGCGACGTCGTGAAGACGACCATCTACCTCATCGACCTCGGCGACTTCCAGACCGTGAACGCGACGTACGCGAAGCGTTTCACCTCCGCGCCCCCGGCGCGCGCCACCATCCAGGTGTCGGCCCTCCCGAAGGGCGCCCGCGTCGAGATCGACGCGATCGCGAAGAAGCGCGCCTGACGCTGACGAGGCCCGAGACGAACGTCGCCGCCGGGCAATGAAGCCGCGGCGGCGATCCTCGATGTCGAGGATTGAGCGTTCGTCGTCAGCGGAGCTTGATCTCGCCCGTGCTGCCCGCGAACTCCTTCGACGTGAGCTTGAGCGAAGCGAGGCCGGTGCCCGGTGTTCCGTAGCCGCCTGCGCCCTCGCCGTTCTTGATGTCGGTGTACGAGCCGAGGTCGATCTTGTCGGCGTCGGCCTGGAGAATGACCTGATCGGCCGCGAAGCCGGACGGGAGCTTGACCTCGATGTCTGCGCCGTCCTCGCCGACGAGCGAGACGTTCGCGCCCTGCGTGTTCGGGAGCGTGGCGTTCGTCGTGCCGTGGGCGTTCGTTCCGAGGTCCTTCAGCGTGGCGTTGCCGAGCTGCAGCGTGACCTCTCCGTTGCCCGAGAGTACCTGGAGGGTGATGGGCTTCGATGCATCCCCCGCGGGGATGACGACGTCGACCTTCTCACACCCGGACTCGCCCGCGTTCGAGCTGCCATGCGTGCCGCCGTGACCGCAGGCGATCCGGATCCCGCTGGAGTCGTTCGCGATCGTGAACGTCTCCTTCGCCTCCGCGATCGAGAGGTCGGCGTTCTCCTTCTCCTCGCTGAACGCCATCGCGAGCAGCCGCGCTGACGCCCGGATGGAGGTGGCGTTCGGGTCCGTGGTCACGGACACACCACCGTTCACCGAGATGCCGACACCCTCGATCTTGATCGAGATCGGCTTCTGCCCGTCCCACTCGACCGGGTCTTTGGCCACGTCGAGCGTGTAGCGGGTCTTGGTCTTGATCGACGCTTCCACCTGGCACCCCGCGAGCGTGGCAGCGAGGCCAAGGCCGACGATTCCAATGACGAGACTCGAGACACGGCTCATGCTGAAATTCTCCTCCCGCGTCCGGTGCGGGCAAAAGCAAGGGCGAACGTGGCGACAGGCCCCACGGAACGAGGGCCAGGGACGAGGCTACGTTCTCGACGCAGCTGGTGCCTGCCCCGATCGCGTTGGACCGACCTCATCAGGGAAACATTCAAGGGTTCGGTGACCGCTTCGAACGAGGGGGCAAAGTCCTCGAAAAAGGTAGCATGCCGGCAGACCGGGCGGACAAGATCGCCTCGGCGTCCGCATTGGCGGAACGGATGGCCGTCGCCAGGTCGTCGACCGCGCGTTCCTGGTCATCGCTGAGCTCCAGCGGAGGTCCGAGGACGACGGACACGCGGGCGAAGGGCCATGCGAGCTCGAAGCGGTCCCACGCCCGCGCAAAGATCTTCGCACCCGACACGGCGCTCCCCATCGGGACGACGAGGCCACGCGCAGCTCGAGCGGCCACGACGACGCCGGGCTTCGGCACTCCGTAAGGACCACGCGGGCCGTCCACGGCAAACGCCGCGTCGTGCGCACCGGCCTTCAGGCGCCGGACGATGGCGGCGAGGCCGCGGGCACCTCCTCGTGAGCTCGACCCTCGCACGACCGTGAAGCCCAGGAGCGACAGCGCGCGGGACTGGAGCTCGCCGTCCTTCGAGAGACTCACCATCACGACCGTGTCCCTGCGGCGCTCCCAGGCGAGCAGCGGCCATTGCTTGCCGTGGAAGAACGCGAGGAGCCACGGGCGGCCGGACGCGGGCGCCTCCTCGAGCGACGGATGAACACGGAGCTCGAGACGCAGCGTCATAAGCCACACGCGCGCGACGACTCCGAGGAGCAAGCCGAGGAAGGCGCGGATGGTTCTCACGGTGAACGCTGCGCTGCTCTGGGATACCGCGGGCGAGCGGCTAGTTCTTCAGATCCGAGAGCATCGCCTTTGCGCGAGCGAGGTTGGGGTCGTTCTCGACGGCGCGCTCGAGCATCTGCACCGCCTTGGCCTTGTCGCCCTGCTTCATGCTGATCTCGCCGAGGTAGTAGAAGACCTCGCCCTTCGAGATGCTGCTCTGCGCATCGAGCCGCTGGAGGAGCAGGGCGCGGAACGTCTTCTGCGCGCGTTCGAGGTCGTTGACCTCGAGCGCGAGAACGCCGAGGTCACGAAGCACCTCGATCGAGCCCGGATCGATCTTGAAGGCCATGTCGAGCTGCGTGAGCGCGACGTCCTTCTGACCCAGCGTCGCAAGCGCGCGTCCGAGACGGTGGTGGTAGAGCGAGAGCTCCTTCGTTCGCTTGTTGCCGAAGGAAGCGATGATCCTCTCGAGCACCGTCGCCGCCTCGCGCTCGCGCTGCGACGACGTGTAGGCGTCACAGAGCAGCAGGAGAAGCTCGCGATCGTGCGGCACGAGGCTCGTGACGCGTTCGAGCACCGGCACCGCATCACCCGGTGCGTTGCGCTGTTCCAGGTGGATCTGCGCGGCACGCCGGAGGAGCTTCACCTGATCGGCCACGTGTGGTGGCGGCGGCGGGACCATCGAGGCTCCCGGCGGGCTCGAAGAACGCCCCGCGGGCGACGCGGGCGGGCTCGCGGTCGCATCACCGTTGCCGAGATGGGCGGATGCCGCCGCGATGACGTCCGCGTTCGATACGAGCAGGTCGGCGAGGTCGCCCCACTTCTTCGTTCGTTCGTAGACCTGCCCGAGGCGCTCGCGGACGTCGACGTTGGCCGGATCGGCCTCGAGAGCCCGCTTCAGCGCATCCTCGACACCTTGCTCGTCGCCCAGCTCCTTACGTGCGTTCGCAAGACGGAGCGACGTCTCGACGGCTTGCACGCCGCTCGCCGTTTCGAGGAGGCTCGCGAGCGCGCGTTGCGCCTTGTCCCAGATCCCGCGCTCCTCGGCCAGACGCGCGACCGCCTCGAGTGCCCCACGGTGGTGCGGACTACGCTCCAAGATCGCGTCGTAGGTCTCGAGCCCGCGCCGGGCATCCTTGACGCGCTGTTCGAGGATCTCGCCGAGCGTCACCATGCGCGACAGCTCGAGCTCCGCGTCACCGCGTGCGCGGGCGCGCTCGACCAGGCTCGCCTGCAGCTCCGCGAGCTCGGCGTGCTGCTCCTGCTTCTCGAAGACCGTGGCTAGGAGGCGCGCGGCCTCGTCGTGGTCCGGCTCCTCGTCGAGGATCGCGCGGAGCGTGTCGATCGCGTCCCGGGGGCTCTCGAACTTCTCGAGCTGCAACCGCGCGAGATCGACGCGAAGAAGCGAGCGCGCCTCGGGTGACTCCGCGAGCTCGATCAACGTCGAGAGGAGCCGCGCGAGCTCGTTGAACTTCCCGAGCTCGCCGTACAGCGCGCGAAGGCGCTCGTGCGCACGAGCGTCGCCGCGCTCCTGTTCGAGGATCTCCTCGTACAGCGCGACCGCACGATCTCGATCGCCGAGCTTCTCCGACGCCACCTCGGCCGCGCGGTGCCGGAGGAACACCGCCTGCTCCCCGTCGCCTTCGAGCTCGGCGCGCTTCAGCAGCAGAGCGACGACCTCTTCGTGATCGCCGGAGCTCTCCCGAAGCCGCGTGAGCTCCGTGTTCGCCCAGACATCGGCCTCGTTCTCGGCCAGGAGCTCGCGCAGCACCTCTTCGGCCAGCTTCGCATCGCCGAGCGTGCCCTCGGCGAGCTGCACCGACTCACGCGTGAGCTCGCGCTTGCGCTCCGGCTCGCCCTCGAGCTTTGCCAGGCGGCGCAGCGTCGCGACGCGATCGCGTTCGCGGCCGGGCCCGCGGCGGAGCTCTTCAAGCGCGCGAACGAGGTCGATGTTCTCCGGATCGGCCGCGAGCGCCTTCGAGAACGCCTCTTCGGCGGCGCGCGCATCGCCGACCTTCTCTCGCTGCCACGCCCCGAGTCGCGACCAGAGCTCCGGGGAGCTCGATGCGCTCGCCGTCGTGCGCTCCTGCGCTTCGAGCGCACGAGACAGCGCGTCCGCCGCCTCGCGCCACGCGTTGTTCTTCTCCGCGAGTCGCTCGAGCTCGACGAGCGCGTCCGTCTCGGTTGGATCGCCGAGGACGGCCGCTTCGACGGCCCGCTGCGCTCCGGTCGCGTCGTTCGCCTCGTTCTCGCGGACGCGCGCGAGATCGAGCCGCGCACGGGTCCGCGCACGGACGCCGTCGGCGCGATCGATGCGCCTCTCGTAGAGACGCGCGAGGTCCTCACCTCGATTCGTCGTGCGATAGACGCCTTCGAGGGTGTCGAAAGCATCGTCGAACAGAGCATCGTCGGAGAGAAGCCGCTCGACCGCTTCGCGCGCCTGCGCGTGGTCGGGCACGCGTTCGACGGCGAGCCGCAGCGTCGCGAGCCCCTGGGCCTTGTCGCCGAGAGCGTCGATCTGCAGGCTCGCGAGGCGGTGATAGAGGTCCGCCTGCGCGCCCGGGTCCGACTCGATCGCGATCCGCCGCTCGAGGACGTCGACGAGGGCACGGGTGTCACCGAGACCACCCTGCACTCGCTCGAGCGCCACGAGCACCTCCGCGCTGTCTCCCCCCTGTTCTGCTGCGCGCGCGTAGGCTTCTGCGGCGCGTGGCAGATCGGAGAGATGACTCTCGGCGATCTTGCCGAGACGCACGAACAGCTCCGCGGTGATCTTCGCGTCGAAGATGGACGCCGACCGCTCGCCGAGAGCGTCGGCATAACGCCTCCAGCCGTCAGCGCCGATGAGGGCGGCGACGCGCTCGATCTCGGCGTGGATCTCGGCGTCCTGCGGCTCTTCCCCGAGCGCGCGCAGGAGGGCACCTTCGGCGCGCGCGAGATCGCGCAGGGACTCCTCCGTCACCCGGGCGATCGTACGCAGCGTCGTTGCACGCTCGCGCGGCTCTGCCTCCGCCCGCAGGCGCAGCTCGAGCGCATCGGCGAGCTCGTCGTGTTTCCCTGCCCCGGCGAGCACCGGTTCGAGGATCTCGGCGGCCTCGCGCCGGAGCTCGTCGCGGCTCTCACCGATCTGTCGAACGGCGCGTGCGGCCTGCTCGTCGTAGCCGGCGGCGAGCACCTCGCGGAAAGCCTCGAGGGCCTTCTGGTGATCGTCGAGCTCGTTCGCGAGCAGCTGGCCGATACGCTTCGTGATCTCGGTCTTCGTGCCCGCGTCTGCTGCGAGGTCGTGCTTCACGCGCAGGTTGTCGAGCAGCTCGGGCCACATCTTCTCCGCTTCGTAGAGCGTGGAGAGGCGCTCGAGGACGTCGGGATCGTTCGGCTTCGTCGCAAGCGCCTGGCCAAGGAGCACGATCGCCTCGCGGCGATCCTGCAGGCCGACCTCGTAACACTTCGCCGCGTCCAGCAAGAGCCGGTACTTCAACTCCTCGTCGTACTCGGCGCAGAGCTCCACGCGACGGCGATAGAGATCGACGAGCCGCGCGGCATCATTGCGCTCCTCGTAGAGCGGGATCAGGTTGTCGAGCGTCCAGGCGCTCTCCGGCTCGAGCTCCAAGGCGCGCTCGTAGGCGTCGATCGCCCCTTGCGGGTCTTCGAGCATGTCGCGACGAGCTTCGCCGATCCGGCGCCAGAGGCTCGCGCGCTCTTCGTCGTCGTTCGTCAGCTCGGCACGCTTGGCAAGGACACGGACGAGCGTCGGCCAGTCCGAGAGCAGCGTCGCGAGCTGGTCCATCTCGTCGAGCGGCCGAGGATCCGACTCGTCGAACGAG
This sequence comes from Pseudomonadota bacterium, assembly GCA_023423895.1. Classification (GTDB taxonomy): domain Bacteria; phylum Myxococcota_A; class Polyangia; order Polyangiales; family Polyangiaceae; genus Labilithrix. The sequence continues at coordinate 11,594 of JAFAER010000124.1, read as the reverse complement.
AACAGCCGCTCCCAGGCGGCGAGCGCCTGACGCGGATCGTCGCGGCGCTTGTCGTGGAGCTTCGCCAGGGACTCGAGGAGCTCGCGCCGGCCGATACCATCGGTCTTCTCGATCCCTTGCTCGTAGGCGTCGGCGAGGTCGTCCCACCGGGACGTCGCGATCGCGAGACGATCGAGCTCCTCGCGCGTGTCGCCGTCGTCCGGATCGAGCGTGAAGCCCTCCTTCACGCAGTCGAACGCGCGGTTCAGGTCGTTCCCGCGCTCCTCGAGGAGCCTCGCCGTGTCGCGCAGGACCGCGACCTTCTCGTTCGGGCTCGCTGCGATCGCGTAACGGTGACGCGCAACTTCGACGAGCTTCTGCCAGTCGTCCGCTTGCTCGTAGATCGGACCGAGAAGCTCGACGATGCGAGGGCGGTACTCTTCGCGCGCGAGCATCCTCTCGAGCGCAGAGACCGCCGATTGCCCGGCCTCGCTCGCCTGAGCCGACACGAGGCCGATCACCGTCTCGAGCTCGTCGATCGCGGACGACGCGTCACCTAGCTTCGCATCGAGAACGTCCGCGAGCAGCAGGCGCCATCGCGCTTCCTCGTCGGGCATCGCGCTCTGCTCGGCGCGTCGGCGGTGGAGGTCGGCGAGATCCGACCACTTCTCGCGCCGGGTGTACAGCCGGCCGAGCGCGTCGAGCGCGGGCGCGTCCGTCTCGTCGACGTCGAGAATGTTCCGGAACGTGACGATCGCGGCATCATCGTCACCGACGTCCGCCTCTTCGATCCTGGCGATCGTGTGGAGCGTCGCGACCCGGTCGGCGACGTCCGTGCGGTACTCGAGGGCGTCGCGGTAGAGAACGACGCGTTCGGCCGGTCGGCCTGCGCCCGCGAGCAGTCGATCGATCGCGTGGAACGCCTGCTGGCCTTCCTCCGGCTCGTAGTCGTACGCCCTGCGGAAGAACTGCAGCGCACGATTGGTCTGCCTGAGGCCCTCGAACAGCTCGCCGGCGCGATACGCGAGCCGGGCCGTCGCCGGCTCGTCGGCGGCGACCTTCTCGAGCTCGGTCGCGTAGATCTCGGCGAGGCGCTCCTCGGCGGAGGCCACGCGCGCGAGCCGCTCGAGCTCGGCCCACGTCGACTCGTCGGTGACGTCTTCGGCGAGGAGCTTCGCCATCACGTCGAGCGCAGCGCGGTAGTTCTCCTCCTGCTCCTCGTGCAGCTTCGCCAGGCGACGAAGCAGCTCGCGCCGCTCGTCCGGATCCTCGCTGCCCTCGAGGCGTGCCTCGACGGCGCCCATCACCTTCCGCCAATCGAGCCGCGTCAGGTAGACGCCCTCGAGCATCTCGGCCGCACGAGCCGCGTGCGCGCGGTCACCCGTCGCTCGCTGCGCGACGATGTTTTCGAGCGACTGCACCGTCGCTTCGTGCGTCGGCTCCACGCGGAGCGCCTCGGTCCACGCTTCGAAGGCGCGTTCGAGCTCCAAGAGCTCCTTCTCGTAGATCCGTCCGAGCGCGTGGTAGAGCATCGCGCGCCGCTCCGGCGTCGTCTCGTCGAGACCGAGCTCGCGCTCGTGGAGCTCGACCAGGTCGCCCCACCGCGACGAGCCGGCGTACAGGCGCTCGAGCGCGGAGACCGCAGGCTCGTCGAGACCGAGCTCGAGGATCTGCTCGTAGACCGCGATCGCGCGATCGCGGTCGGAGAGCGCCCCGTCGCAGATCTTCGCCTGCTTGTAGAGCAGCGCACGCTGCTGATCCGGCGAATGTTCGGCGGCGATCTCCGCGCGCCGCTTCAACACCTCGATGAGGTGTTCGTGCTCGCCCGCCTCTTCGTGCAGCGCTTCGAGGGCCTCGAGCGCCCGCGTCTCTTCGGGCCGCAGCTCGAGCGCGCGGCGGTAGCACTGCTTCGCGAGCGCGGCGTCCGCGAGCTTCGTGCGTGCCAGCTCCGCGACGCGGAGGAGCACGGACACTTGCTTGTCCTCGTCGAGGATGTCCGGGATGATCGACCGATACAGCTCGACGAGCTCCGCCCAGCTGGCGGTCCGCTCCGTGCCGCCGGGAGAATCACCCGGCACGAACGCCCGAAGGCTGCTCAAGCGCTCCGCGCGGGAGATCCACTCGTCGACCGACGGCTCCGCCGCGGCCTCGCGAAGTCCCCGCGACGTGTACGCGAAGGCCTTGGCCGAGTCGTTCAGCGGCCCCTCGCAGACGGTCGCCGCGCGAGCGAGCAGCTCGAGCCGCGGCTCGAGGCTCGACTCGTGCTCGATCTGGATGTCGAGGACGCGAACGAGCTTGTCGTCTGCGCCGCTCGCCTCGTAGAGCGGCCGCAGGATCTCGGCGGCCTCTTCCCGGGCGCCTTCGTCGGACAGCAGCTCCTCGAGCGCCTCGCGCGCCGGCACCGTCGACGGATCGATGGTCAGCGCCTGCCGATACGCCTCGATGGCGTCCCCGATCTCACCGAGGCTCTTGCGCCGGACGTGACCCATCCGGGTGAAGAGCTGGATACGGTCCTCCGGCTCGGTCGCGAGCGCGAGGTCGGCCTCGAGCGTCTCGGAAAGATCCCGCGCCCGCTCCGCCTTCTCGTAGAGGGCGGCGAGCGCGCCGAGGATCTTCCGGTCGGCGCCGAAGTCGTCGAGCACTGCGCGGTAAGCGAGGATCGCCTCCTCGACGTCGCCGAGCGTCTCGAGCGTCCGCGCGGCGCGCTCCATCAGCTCCTTGCGCTTCTCGGCGTCGTCGGCATTCCGCTCGCGGGTGCGCAGGACCTCGACGAGGTTCCGATGGTCGGCCGACCGCTCGTAGAGCCGGTCGAGCGCTGCGAGCGCTTCGTCGTCGGCCGGATCGTCTTCGAGACGCTCCTTCCACGCGTCGATGGCGGCGCCATCGTCGTTCAGCGAGCTCTCGGCGAGGCGGGCAAGACGCCCGCGGAGCTCACGACGGAGCTCGCCCTGTTCCTCGAGCCGGACCTGGACGCGGAGCATCTCCGCGAGCTCGCGGTGCTTGCCGTTCGCGACGTAGATGCGCTCGAGCGCCCTCGCCGCGGGGAGCGCGATCGACGGATCGTCGGGCGCGAGCTCGAGGACCTGACGATGGACGGCCTCCGACCGGTCCACCTGCCCCGAGGACTCGTAGATGCGCGCGACGTCGCCGAGGATCTCGGCGCGTGGCTGTGGCGCCTCCGCGTTCTTCGCGGTGACGATCAGGACGTCGGCGGCCTCTCCGAGCTTGCCGAGGCGCGCGCCGATCTCGAGATATCGCTGCCGTGCCTCCACGTCGCCCGGCGAGAGCGGCAAGAGGCGCGCGTAGGTCTCGAAGGATCCCGCGTCGTCCGTCAGGCGCTCGTCGCGCAGCTCCGCAACGCGACGAAGCAGCTCGCGTCGCTCGACATCGTCGCCGACGAACTCGAGGCGGATCTCGAGCACGCGAACGAGATCGCGGATCTCCTCGCGCTCCGTGTAGACGCCTTCGAGGATGATCGCCGCGCGCTGACGGAGATCCGGATGCGCCAGGCTCTTCTCGACGAGCTCCCGGGCTTCGCGATTCGACGGGTCGGCGAGCACCACCTCCTCGAGATGATCGAGCGCGCTCTTCGGGTCGGCGAGCTTCACGAAGAGGAGCGTGCCGAGCCGAAGCTTCAGCTGTCCGCTGGCGCTGCTTCCTGCGAGCTCGATCCGACGGCGAAGGAGATCGGCGAGGTTCTGCCACCGTTCATGGGCGGCGTAGAGCTTGTCGAGGGCGAAGATCGCCTGCTCGTGTCCCGGCTCGACCTCCAGGATGCGCTCGTAGTAGTGGATCGCCTTCGGAGCGTCCCCGGTGATCTCCTCGGCGACGATCGCCACCTCCGCGAGAAGCTCGGCGCGTCGTTCGAGGCTCTCCGTGGCGGAGAGCATCCGCTCGTAGAGGGCCTCGAGATCCCTCCAGCGCTCACGCGTCGTCAGGATCTGCTTCAGGCGCCGGAACGCGCGGTCGTTGCCCGGATCGCGCGCGAGGATGCGCTCGAGATAGGGCGTTGCGCGGTCGATCTCGCCGAGGTTCTCGTCGTAGAGCGTTGCGGCACGCTCCGCGAGATCCATCTCGATGTGGGGCGGCAGCCCGGACTCTCCGGTCTCGGGGACGGCCTGCGCGATCGTCTCGACGAACTGCTGCGTCCGGCCCGTCTTGTTCGCGAGGACCGCGAGTCGATCCCAGAGATCGAGCTCCACCGGGTATTCGAGCGCCGCCTTCGAGAGGACCTCGAACGCGCCGAGACGGTCGCCGAGGTTCTGCTTCACGGCAGCGAGTCGAAGGTGCAGCGCGAGCCGGTCTTGCTTCGACGGCGCCGTCGCGATCATCACGCCGAGCACTTCGCCTTGTTTGTCGAATTGCCCCGCGGCCGCATAAGCCGCCTCGAGCACGATGGCTGCGTCCTTCCGCGTCTCGGACAGAGGCATGAGCTCTTCGACGAGCGCGATGACCTGCGGAGCGTTCGGGGCGATCTCGAGAGCGCGCTTCGCCGCGGCGAGCGCTTCGCGCGGGTTGTTGAGCGACCCGAGCTGGAGACGAGCGATCTCGAGCTCGCGTGCGACGCGGGCCTGCCCCTGCTCGAGATCGCGTTCGCGGAGGAGGATCGCGACGGCGCCCTGGGCATCACCAGCGGCGATCAGGAGCCGTGCGAGCGCGCGTAGCGAGCGGGCGTGCTCCGGGTCGAGCGCGAGCAGCTCCTTGTAGATCTCGGCCGCCTTCGTCGTGTCGGCGAACGCCTCTTCTTCGAGCAGCGCCCATTCGGCGAGCAAGGGGACCGCGGCGCGGCCCTCGGCGCGGTTCACGCGCAGCCGGAAGAGCCAGCGCAGATCGTCCCGCCGATCGGGGGACGACCGCAGCAGGCGCTCGAGCCCGGCGATCGCGACCTCGTCGTCGGGGTTCGCGTCGATGAGCTCCTTGTAGGCCTCGACGGCATCGTCGGGTCGGCCGGCGTGCGCCGCCGACACCTCGGCGAGCTTCATGCGGAGCTCTCTGCTCTCGTCGCCGTCGCCGGAGCTTCCGGAGTTGGCGATCGCCTCGAGTCGCGCCTGGATGGCCTGGACGAGCCCGGACCATTCGCCCGACGCACGCGCCCATCCTTCCAGGGCTTCGAGCGTGCCCTTCTCCGTCGGCGCGAGCTCGTAGGCCTTCCTCGCGTACCGGAACGCGGCGGCTTTGTCGGACAGATGGTGCCCGGTGACCTCCGCGAGCTTCTCGTAGAGCGCACGTCGTTCGCCTTCGTCGGCGGCGTGCGTGATCAAGACTTCGTAGAGCGCCGGCAGACGCGCCCACTTCTCGTCGCCCTCGTACAGCGGGACCAGCGCGCTCGCGGCACGCTTGTCGTCGGGCTTCACGGAGAGAACACGCTCGTACGAGCGGAACGCTCTCTCGGGCTGGCCGATGCGCTGCTCGTAGATCTCGGCAACGCGGAACGACAGCTCGATCTTGGTCTGGACGTCGCTCGTTCGATCCGCGGTTCCGGAAAGGACCTCGGCGAGGCCTTCCCAGTCGTTGGTGGAAGCGTAGAGCTCCGTCAGACCGTCGAAGTCGTTCATCGCGAGATGGCTCTCGCGCAGGATGCGAAGCGCCTTCGCGTGTCCGGGGCTCAGATCGAGGACGCGCCTCCAGACGCGCAGCGCCCCCGTGTGGTCCTGCAGTCGGTCCGAGTAGACGGTCCCGAGCTTCTGCAGGATCGCGAGCCGCGACGGAGCGTCGCCGGCGAGCTCGACCCGACGCTCGAGGACTTCGGAGACGGTCGCGTAGTCTTTGTCGCGTTCCGCCTGCTTCTCGAGCGCGTCGAGGGCAGCGGAATCGTCCGGATCCTCTGCGAGGATCATCTTGTAGAGGCGCATGGCGTCGGCGCCGCGATCGAGTCGGTCGGCGGCCATCTTCGCCATCTCGATCCAGATCGCACGCCGCTCGGTGCCGCTCGCGCGCTTCGCCTCGTCCTCGTACAGCTCGTAGAGCTGCCGGTACGCGCGACGCTTGCCATAAAGCTCCTTGAGCTTCTCGACGGCCTCGCGATCGTCGCGTCGGGCCTCGCGGAGCTTCTCGAAGGCCTCGACCGCGTTCTGCACGTTCGAGAATTGCTCCAGCCACCGGCGCCCGGCGGCGCGGTAGAGCTCCGCCTTCACGCCGTCGTCCGGCTCTAGCTCCGCGAGGCGCATCTGCGTCGTGAGCAGATCGCGCCAACGTCCGAGCGTCTCGTAGACGCGCGCGAGCTCGCGAATGGCGTCAGCGTCGTTCGGCTCGAGCGCGATGATCTGCGAGAGCACGGTGACGAGCGCCGAATCGCTCTTGATGTTCTCGCGGTAGATCTGCGCGATCTCGCGGAGCACGGGCAGTCGTGTGGCGCCGTCGTCGGGCGCGACGCGTTCGAGCTCCGAGCGAAGGAGATCGGCCAGGTGGTTGAAGGAGCCGCTCGACCGATAGAGGCGCTTGAGCGCCTCGCGCGCCTCGACGTTGTTCGGCTGCGAGCGCAGGAGCGCCCGCCACTGTTCGATGGCCTTCTGCGCGTTCGCGCCTTCCTCGGCCAGCTGCGCGATCTCGGCAGCGAGCTTCGCGCGCTCCGGCCCGTCGGGCATCGCGCGCTGCGCGTCGGTGAGGATCTGCACGAGGCGCGTCTGTTCGCCCTTGTTCGTGCACCACTCGCGGAAGAATCCGAGCATCCCGGGGTGGGCGGGTTCGTGCTTGCGGAGCCGCTCGAAGTACGGCTCTGCCGCCTCGGCCTTGTTCCGCATCCGCCAGTTCACCATCGCGATCTGGAGATAGATCCCGACCTCTTGCCCGGCCCGCGCGCCACCGCCGGAGAGCTGCCCCTCGTAGAGGGACACGAGGTGATCCCACATCTCGCCCTCGGTGAAGTGATCGACGAGAGCCCGTGTGGCTTCGGGATGCCCTGGCGACAGATCGAGGACCTTCTCGTACGCCTCCACGGCGCGGTTCTTCGCGCCGAGCTTCTTGGCGAGGATGCGCGCGAGCCGCGTGTAGGCCGCCAGCTTCTCGTCCTTCGCCGTCGCCTCTGCCGCGAACGTGTCGAGGATCGTGGCGAGCTCTTCCCAGCGCTCTTCGCTTCGGAGGATCCTCTCGACGAGGATCGCCGCACGGCGGTTCTTCGGGTCGGACGCCAGCGCGTCGCGGAGCAAGCCGATGATCTTCTCGAGGAGGTCGCGCCGCGGGTCCTTCCCCTCCTTCGCGGCCTTCTCCTTCTTCTTGTTCTTCCGCTTGCTCTTCGGCCCGCTCTCGTCCTCGTCCCTCTTCGCGTCTTCTTCGCGTGCGCGCGCCTCGAGCTCCGGACGGGCGTAGCGATAGGCGATCTCGGCCGCGCTCACGAGCAACGAGCTCTTGAAGGCCGGGTCGCTCGCGCCTTTCGCCTCGCTGAAATACTTCTGCGCGAGGTCCTTCCACTTCCCGCGCTTCACTTCGCTTCTCTCGATCGCCTCGACGGTCTCGGCGTCGCCGGGGCGAAGCGTCAGAACCCTCCGATACGTCGCGAGCGCTGCCGCGTCGTCGAGCAAGACGTCGTCGCGCAGGCGCGCGAGCTCCAAGGCGAGCTCCGCCTGCCGATCGCCGGTCGCAAGCGCGGTCTCGAACTCGAGGAGCGCGGCGACCGCTTCGTACTCGCGCCGCATCTCGTGCGCCCGACGGGCAGCTTCGAGGAGCGCGGCGAGCTCGACGCGTCCCATGTCGCCCGCGTCGATGGTGTCGCCCGAGTAGCCGAGCGCTGCGCGGAGATCGCTCCAAGCCTGCTCGTTGTCCGGCTCGTCCTGCAGCACGCCGAGGGCACTACGAATCGTACTTTCGCTCATCTTGATCCCGGGAGGAAAAGCCCTCGAAAGCCTGCTGATTCATTCGAGAAACGCGGCTTGTCAGAGTGCGGCAAAGCGATGGTATTGAGGCTTTCCCTCGCCTGCAAGCACGCGGTTTGCGTGCGTCAGCATGACCGTCCTGGCCGCTCGATCACGTCACGGCTGGAGCGGTCCCTCATCCATGCGGCCTTTTTCACGTGCTTTCCGCGGGACGAGGATACGCTGGTCGTTCCTCGCCACGCAGAATGGCTCTCGGCAAGCCCCTCCTCCTCTCGCTTCGGAACGTCTACGAGACGCTCTATGTCTCGGCGCCGACGGTCGTGGACGCCGTCCGCGGCAAGGTTACCCGACAGGTCTGCGACGCACGGCTCGAGTCGTGGGCCACGCGCGTCGTGGCGAACAGCGAGATGATGATCTCCGTCCACGGCCGCGAGAACATCCCGGCCGGTTCGCTCGGCCACGGCGCGCAGACGTACCTCGTGATGAGCAACCACCAGTCGCACTACGACGTGGCGGTCATCTACTACGTGCTCGGCTCGTCGATTCGGATGGTAGCGAAGCAGGAACTGTTCGACGTCCCGGTGTTCGGGAGCGCGATCAAGGCGGCCGGCTTCATTTCGATCGATCGTCAGAACATCGAGCGCGCCATCGCGAGCTTGCAGGATGCCAAGGCAAAGCTGGCGACAGGGACCTCGATCTGGATCGCGCCCGAAGGCACCCGCAGTCCGACCGGCGAGCTCCTTCCGTTCAAGAAGGGTGGGTTCGTCCTCGCGCTCGAGACCGGCGCGCCGATCCTTCCCGTCAGCATCCGCGGCACGCGGGACGTTCTTCGCGCGAAGGGCATCCTGACGAGACCAGGCAAGGAGGTGTACGTCACCATCCACCCGGCGATCGATCCCGCCCGCTACGCCCCGCTTGGAAAGAAAGCCGCGCGCGACGCGCTCTCGGCCGAGGTCCGCCGTGCCATCGCGAGCGGCCTCTGAGCGCTCGCGTGGGGCCATTGCCGGCGTGCCGTCATCGCCGTCCCCTCATCGGCGTGCCGTCCCGTCATCACCGTCCCGCCATCACCGTCCCGTCATCGCCGTCCCGTCATCGCCGTCCCGTCATCACCGTCCCGTCATCGCCGTCCCGTCATCGCCGTCCCGTCATCGCCGTCCCGTCATCGCCGTCCCGTCATCACCGTCCCGTCATCACCGTCCCGTCATCGCCGTCCCGTCATCACCGTCCCGTCATCGCCGTCCCGTCATCGCCGTCCCGTCATCGCGGTGCCGGTATCGCCGTGGCGACATCGCCGTGGCGACATCGCCGTGCCGTCATCGGTCGCGCGAGCTCACTCGGTCGTGGTCTGGGTCAGTCGCCGTCCAGCCGTCAGCCGTCGGTCCATCACGCGTACCTCGCCTTTCGTGCTTCGTCGGATCACAGTGCTCACTCCGTTTTGGCACAACGCGCTGCGGCCCCGCGCTCACTATCGGGACCTCGCGCTTCTCGCGTCGCGTACCGCCCTACCGCCATCGTCAGGCCTCGCGCTTCCTCGCATCGCGTGCCGTCCTACCGCCACCATCACGCCTCGCGCTTCGTCGCGTATTGTTGCCGCGCCACGATCATCGTCACACCTCGTGCTTCCTCGCATTGCGGTGCCGCCCCCGCGGTCACCCTCACACTCGTGCTTCGTTGCACTCGCGGTACTCGCTCCTCCGTCGCGCGCGTCCATCGTCGCGTCGTCGCCGCCGTCATGCGTCGTGCTTCGTCGCACCGCAGTGCTTCGTCGTGGTAGGTAGTCGAGCCGTCCCCGTCACCTCGTAGTGCCCCCGTCACCTGGAAATGCTCCGTCACGATCCGATTGTCGCTTTCGATTGGGCGCGACGCATCTCGTCCGCCTCCGCCGCTCGTCTGTCCGCGGTCTCCAACGTCGTCCCGTGCACGCCCGCGACGCCCGTGCACGCCAGCAGCGCCGCCGATGTCAGACGACCGGCCCAGCAAGATCCCCTCTCCGTTTGCCAACGTCGTCCCCGGCGCGTTCCGCTGGCAGAGCAACGATCGATCAGCACCGGGAACCGAGGACTGAAATGACCGGCAAAGGCATCTATATCCTCGTCAATGCCAACGCGAAGCGAGGCGGCCGCCGTATTGCGGTGCAGATTGCGCGAGCGCTTCCCGGGGCGACGGTCCGACTGACCCGGAGCATCCAGGAGGTCGAAGGTTGGCTGCGCACGGTGCTCGCCAACGGCACGAACGGCGACGCGATTCGCTGCATCCTGTCGGCGGGAGGTGACGGGTCGGCCGTGACGCTCCTGAATGCTCTCGACCGTGTCGTGCCGAAGGGTGAACCATTCCCGGTCATCGGCGTGCTTCCACTGGGCACGGGCAACGCGTGGGCGCATGCGCTGGGAGCGCGCAAGCTCGACATGTGCGTCCGTGCGCTCGCAAGACACGACGGCCCGCTCCCGACGCGTCGCTATGCGCTCTGCGAGTGCGATGGGATGCTGACGTTCTTCGGCGGCTGCGGATGGGACGCCCAGATCCTCGAGGACTATCGACAGCAGCTCGAGCAATCACCGTCGAGCCGCGTCGCGAAGAGCGTGTGGGGCTACGTCACGGCGATGTTCACGCGCACCGTCCCTAAGACGCTCCTCCACGGACGGCCCCACGTCATCATCGAGAACCTCGGCAATGAGGTCTACGTGATCGACGAAGGCCGCCGCTTGAAGCGTCTCGAGGGCGCGCGTCGAGGGACCATCCTCTACGAAGGCATGGCGAGCGTGGCCGGCGCGGCCACGTGCCCGGAGTTCGGCTACGGCTTCAGAGCCTACCCCTTCGCCGAGCGCCTCCTCGACTGGCTCAACGTCCGCATCTACGACCAGAGGGCGCTCACGGCGGTCTATGACATCCCGAAGCTCTGGCGCGGTGAGCATCCGCTTCGCGGCATGCATGACTGGTTCGCGAGCGAAGTCCGCATGACGTTCTCGCGGCCGGTCCCCTTCCAAATCGCCGGCGAGGCGTTCGGCACACGGCTCACCATCGAGTTCAAGAAGTCCGACCGCAGCGTCGCCGCCCTCGACTGGCGCATGCTCGGCCTCGACTAGCGGCGCCGCCAACCGGCAGACCAGAAGCCAGCAACCAGCAACCACCGACGCGCACGGCACAACGCAACCACCATCCGGCGACGCGCACCGGTGCAACGCGCACTGGCACAACGCAACCACCATCCGGCGACGCGCACCCGCAAAACGCAGCCACCACCATCCGGCGACGCGCACCGGCACCAACGTGCACCGGCACCACGCGCAGCCACCATCCGGCTACGCGCACCGGCACCAACGTGCAGCCAGCAACGCCCGGCTCCTTGCCGCGAGCGCATACAGTGATCGTGACATCCAGTGCCGAGCGCCGCCGGCCGACACCTCACGGCGCCGACCGTTACTCGGCAGGTGCCTCGCGCCCGGACCATCTCCGCCGCCCACGCCATCGCGCGCTGCCCATCCGCTCGGCAGGTGGCCCCGTGCCAGGCCCAAAGTGGCCCGGGCCACCCCCGAGCCGGGTGCCGCAAAATGCATCCAATTTCGGAGTCAGCTTGCTGACTCTGAAAAAGCCTGCATTTTGGGGGGCCTGGGCCCCGGGGTAAACCGAGTGGACGGTTGGATTTGGGGAGGGGGCGGGGCGGCGTGGGGCGGCATGCGGGATGCCTTGGCGGGGCGGAATGCATCCGATGGCGTTTCTGCAGAAGCGCGCGCATCTCTGTGCGGTGGCGCGGGGGCGCGAGATGTTTGGGCGCGTCGATGCGGAGATGACGCCGGCGCGGTTCGACAT